>CAYNSB010000006.1:0-90460 GCA_964399625.1 uncultured Phycisphaeraceae bacterium | reverse complement strand
GGGGGACGTGAATCCCCCGGTGCACGCGTGGGCGTGCTGGCGGGTGTACAAGATGACGGGCCCGCGCGGGAAGCGGGACCGGCTGTTCCTGGCGCGGACGTTCCAGAAGTTGATGCTGAACTTCACGTGGTGGGTGAACCGGAAGGACCCGTCGGGCAAGAACCTCTTCGCCGGGGGCTTCCTGGGGCTCGACAACATCGGGGTCTTTGACCGGTCCAGGCCTCTGCCCACGGGCGGGCACCTGGAGCAGGCGGACGGGACCGCGTGGATGGCGTTCTATTGCGGGACGATGCTGAGCATGGCGCTGGAACTGGCGCAGCACGACCCGGCGTACGAGGACGTGGCCAGCAAGTTCTTCGAGCACTTCGTCGCGATCACCGACGCGATGAACACGCTGGGCGGCACGGGCCTCTGGGACGAGCAGGACGGGTTCTACTACGACCAGATCAAGCTGACCGACGACGGCGGTCGAACCATCCCGCTCCGCGTCCGCTCGCTCGTGGGCATGGTCCCGCTGCTCGCGGTCGAGATCCTCGAGAGCGACACGATCGACCGCCTCCCCGGGTTCAAGAAGCGGATGCAGTGGTTCCTCGACCATCGCAAGGACCTGCCGTGGCAGGCGACCTGCTCGTGCGCGCACGGCGGCGAGGGCGACATGGGCGGGCACCGCCTGCTCGCCATCCCCACGCGCGAGCGCCTCACACGCGTGCTCCGCTACCTCCTGGACGAGTCCGAGTTCCTCTCGCCCTACGGCGTGCGTTCGCTCTCCAAGTTCCACGAGCGCGAGCCCTACACCTTCCACTGGGACCACCAGTCCTACGGCGTGAGCTACGTGCCCGGAGAATCGAACACCGCGCTCTTCGGGGGCAACTCCAACTGGCGCGGGCCCATCTGGTTCCCGCTCAACTTCCTGCTCATCGAGGCCCTGGAGCGGTACTACCACTTCTACGGAGATGACCTCGAGGTCGAGCTCCCGCACGGGTCCGGGCACATGGTGAACCTGGCGCAGGCCGCGAGCGAGATCCGCCGGCGCCTCTCGATGCTGTTCATGCCCGACGCGAGCGGTCGTCGCCCGTGCCACGGCGGCGAGGCCCGATTCTCCAACGATCCGAACTGGAAGGACCTCGTGTACTTCTACGAGCACTTCCACGGCGACACGGGGCGCGGGCTGGGCGCGAGCCACCAGACGGGGTGGACGGCGCTGGTGCTGCAGATGCTGCACGATGCGCCACTGTCCGACGCCGCCCACGAGCACGCCCACGCTCGCCTCGCGGGCGCTCGCTAGCGAATCTCGTCGGGCCACGAAACGGCCCGCCCGCGCGAGCATCCAAGATCACGACGGGCCCGCGGCACGCGGGCAGCCACAGCACCCCACGTCCTCCTCCTTCCCTTGCCTGGCTTCGATCCCGCACACGCGGCGATCGGACCGGGCGGCCGGGCTTCCACGCTCCACGGAGCCCGGCCGTCCTGTCCGTTCATCCTCTCACCCTCTCCAAGGAAATCACATGAAGATCGCGATGGTTCTGGCCGCGCTGGGCGCGGGCTCGGTGGTCGTGTGGGCGCAGCAGGGCGCTGCGAGCGCTCCAATGAAGGCCGAAGTCGGCGACGCCTCGATCGTGAGAACGCGCCCCGTCCTCACGCAGAGCGGCGCGCGGGCGGCGCTCGACGCCGCGCTCGCGCGCATCAAGGAGCTCAACTCCTCGGGCGCCGTGGCGGTGGTGGACGAGGCGGGCACGCTCGTCGCGTTCGAGCGCATTGAGGGCACGTTTCCCGCGGCGTCGCACGTCGCGATCGGCAAGGCGAGGACCGCGGCGCTCTTCCGCAAGAACACGCGCGCCTTCGAGGATTCGATCAACAAGGGGCGGTACGCCATGACCGCGATGCAGGACTTCACGCCGCTCCAGGGCGGTGTGCTGCTGGAGGTAGACGGGCACGTCGTTGGGGCCGTGGGCCTCAGCGGCGCCGCCAGCGCGCAGCAGGACGAGGAGATCGCGACCTCCGCCTCCTCCGCGTTCGCGCAGCGTCGATGAACTGATCGCGAGCGTCGCGCGTGACCCGCCCGCGTCGCGGGCATCACACCCCCGCACGCACGCAACAACTCAAGGCGCATGGGCGGCACGTGCCGCCCGCGCCGCACGACATCGAAAGGAACACACATGAAGTCGATCAACTGGAAGCTCGCCCTGGTCCCCTCGATCGCCCTCGCGGGCGCGGGAATCGCCGTCGGGCTCGGCGGGTGCGCCTCGCAAACGCCCGCGCACTGCGAGGACTCGCCGGTGAGCGGGCAGTCCATCGTGAACCTGAACGAGAAGGGCGTGGCGCTCGATGGCCATGACCCCGTGGCGTTCTTCACCCAGGGCAAGCCCGTCAAGGGCGATCCCGCGATCGCGTCCACCTACAAGGGCGCGACGTACTGGTTCGCCTCGAAGGAGGACAAGGGCACTTTCGACGCGAACCCCGCCAAGTACGAACCGCAATTCGGCGGCTTCTGCGCCTACGCCGCGTCCATCAACCGAATCTCGCCCGTCGACGTGAAGTACTGGGAGATCGTGGACGGACGACTGATCCTGCAGCACAACCAGAAGGCGTGGGACCTGTGGCACAAGGACGCGAAGAACAACCTTGTCAAGGCCGACGCGAACTGGCCCGGGCTCGTGAAGACCCGCTGCGCTACGGGCGGCTGACACGAACGCAAAGCAATCTCGCCGTTCACCCCACGATCCACAGAGGACACCGATGCGCACTCCATCTCGAACCACCCTTCTGACCCTGTGCTGCGGCGCGCTCGCCAGCCTCGCTCACGCGCGCCCCGACCAGAGTCCGCCCTTGCCCGCGGCCGCGCTCGACCTGCGCGACCCCGCCTCGGCTGCGTTGGTCACGGCCCATTGGCGCTACACCGACGCGAGCATCGTGCCCAGCACGAACCTCCTCCCCGGACCCGATCTGAAGCCCGCGGGCGAGCCCGTGCCCACGCACGATCTTGTTCCGCGGATCGGGACGCCCGAGTTCGAATCGGCGTCGTGGCAGGACGTCGCGCCCGACCAACTCGAGGCGCGCCGCACGCCCGGAAAGCTGGCGATGGGGTGGTATCGCCTGCACGTTCGTGTGCCCGAGCGCCTCGGCGCGTTCGAGGCCAAGGGGAGCACGATCGTGCTGGACCTCACCGTGGACGATTACGCCGAGGTGTGGGTGAACGGGCGAACGCCGCAGGTGCTCGGGCAGACGCAGGGCGCTGGAGGCTCGCTGGTGCATGGGTGGAACACGCCCTCGCGCGTGACGCTGACGAACAACGCTGTGCCGGGCGAGGATTTCGACATCGCGATCCTCGGCGTGAACGGGCCGATCTCGGCTCCGCCCAGCAACTACGTCTGGGTGCGAGGGGCAGCGCTGGACTTCTACGCGCCGGGGCAGGCCGCGGGCGCCACGCCGTTCGAAGTGACCATCGCCCGCAAGGACGCGGCGCTCGATCGGATCATCGCCCCGGGCACGAAGGTCGAGCGATTGGCGCAAGGCTTCTCGTTCACCGAAGGGCCGGTGTGGGTCCCGCAGGTGAGGGACGCGCGCCTCGGCGGCGGGGGCGCGGGCGGCTATCTCCTCTTCTCCGACCCGAACAAGAACGTCATCCACCGATGGGACCCCGGTTCGGGCGATGTGTCGATCTATCGATCGCACAGCGGGTACAGCGGGCGCGGCGCGCGCGAGGGGTGGGGCGCCGAGATCGGCGAGTACCACCAGCCGGGCAGCAACGGGCTCGCGATCGACCCGCAGGGGCGCCTCACGATCTGCGAGCACGGCAACCGTCGCGTCACGCGTGCGGAGCCCAACGGCTCGATCACGGTGCTCGCGGATCGCTTCCAGGGCAAGCGCCTCAACAGCCCCAACGACCTCGTCTACCGATCCGACGGTGCGCTGTACTTCACGGATCCTCCGTTCGGGCTGCCCAAGGTCTACGACGATCCTCGCAAGGAGACGCCGTTCTCCGGCGTGTACTGCCTCATCAACGGCGAACTGAAGCTCGTGGGCACGGACCTGAAGGGACCCAACGGGCTCGCCTTCTCGCCCGACGAGAAGCACCTGTACGTGGACAACTGGGACGAGCAGAAGAAGGTCGTCATGCGGTACGACGTCGCGAGCGACGGCACGCTCTCGAACGCCAGCGTCTTTGCCGATCTCACGAGCGAGAAGGGCGAGATCGCCCTGGACGGACTCAAGGTCGATCGCAAGGGCAACGTCTACGTGTCCGGCCCGGGCGGGGTGTGGGTATTCTCGGAGAAGGGCGCGACGCTAGGCGTGCTGGGCTTCCCGGAGTTGCCCGCAAACTTCGCCTGGGGCGACGAGGACCGACGCACCCTTTACCTGACCGCTCGCTCTGGCCTCTACCGGGTTCGCCTGGAGGTGCCCGGCGCAGGGACGTACCAGCCCTAGCGGTGTCCGCCCTCTCTATCGCGAACAATGGCCCATGGGCCAGCCCCCGCGCGAGGACGAACTGCTTGCTCACATCACGGAGCGCTCGCGTGACTTGCGGGCGCTCTTTCCGCGCGTGATCGCCGGTCCGGGGCACGACTGCGCAGCCGTGGACGCCAGCCCCAACCTCGCGCCCGGCTCGATCGGCGCGCCCGTGCTGCTCAAGGTTGATCAACTCGTTGAGGGGCGGCACTTCCGCGCGATTCCCGCGACGCCGATCGACCTCGTCGCGCGCAAGGCGATCGCGCGCCCCGTGTCGGACATCGCGGCGAGTGGCGGCACGCCCGTCGCGGCCCTGGCTGCGGCCACGCTCCCCGCGGGATGCGCGTACGCCAACGAGCTCTTCGACGCGATGTCTCGCTGGGCGCGCCGGTGGGGCTGTCCCCTCGTGGGCGGGGACATCGCGATGCTCCCCCGGGGTCAGCCCGGGCCGCTCGTGCTGAGTGTCAGCGTGATGGGGCTGCCGCACCCCTCGCGCGGGCACGTGCCGCGGGATGGCGCCCGCGCGGGCGACGAGGTGTACGTGAGCGGCACGCTGGGAGGCAGCTTTGACGCGGGCACCGGCCTCGGGCGGCATCTCACGTTCGAGCCAAGGCTCCACGAGGCGCGCGCGCTCTGCGAGGCGCTCGGCCCCGCGCTGCACGCGATGATGGATGTGTCCGACGGCGTGGGGCGCGATGGCGGGCGTCTGGCGCGGGCCTCGGGCATGCGGATCGAGTTCGAGGAGGCGGCGCTGCCGATCGCGCGGGAGATCGCCGGGCTCGCGGGCGATGAGCGTCTGCGCCGCGGGATGGGCGATGGCGAGGACCATGAACTGCTCGTGTGCGTGGCCGCCGGGTCGCGCGTTCCTCCCAAGTGCATCGAGACGGGTGTCGCCTTCACGCGGGTCGGCCGGGTTCTCGACGGGAGCGGGTGCGTCGTGCGGACCCGGGACGGGCGCACGATCGACGCCTCGGCGATGGGGTGGGAGCACGCCTCGTAGGATCGGGCATGGCGATCGACCTGGAACGCCGATCCACCTCCGAATCCGAGACCCGACTGATCGGGCTCGCGCTGGGGCGTCTGCTGCGCGGCGGGGATGTGCTGCTGCTCGATGGAGCGCTGGGCGCGGGCAAGACGACGCTGACGCGCGCGATCGTGGAAGGGATGGGCCTCTCGACATCGGGCGTCGCGAGCCCGACGTTCGTGATGGTCCATGAGTACGAGCGCGGCGCCGATGCTCCCGCGAGCGGGCCGGGCCTGATCCACGTCGACGCGTATCGCCTGCGCGGCTCCGAGGAGCTCGAAACGATCGGCTGGGACCGCGTGCTGGAGCGCGTGAACTCCGGGCAGGCCGCGGCGATCGTGGAATGGGCCGAGCGGCTGGGGCCCGACGCGGGCGGGCTGGCGACGGAGCGAGGGCTCGCGGCGCGGGCGATCCTGGAGCACGCGGGCGAGCACGAGCGCGAGCTGCGCTTCGAGCTTCCCGAGGCGTGGCGCGAGCGGTCCGGGTTCGAGGCGCTCTCGCGACGCGAGGCGACGACGTGCCCGATCACGGGCCAGCCGGTCGCGCCCGATTGCCCGACCTATCCCTTCTCCAGCGAGCGGGCGCGCCTCGCGGACCTGCACCGCTGGTTCAGCGGCGCCTACCAGATCACGCGCCCCGCCAACGAGCAGGACTACGACGACGAGGGCATCCGATAGGCACGCGCGCCGGGGCGCAGGACCCACTATCATCGCCCCATGATCAATCTCTCGCGGGCGCGATGGGGCGCCATTTTCATGACGGGCGTGGTGCTCGCCGGCGCGGCCGCCCTCGCTCAGTCGACACCCGCCGGCCCCGCTCAGGCGAGCGCGCCCACAGGCGCGCCCTCGCTGCTCACGGGCACGCCCGCCGAGGGCGTCTGGCCCCTGTTCATGAAGTCGTTCGACTTCTTCACGATCCTGCTGCTGACGGGCTCGGTCGCGGCCGGGGCGTACATCTTCCGCTGCCTGATCGAGATCCGCGGCGGGGCCGTGTGCCCGATGCGCCGGGTGGAGGCGATGCGCGAGCTCGTCCGCTCGGGGCGCGTCGGTGAGCTCCGGGGGTTCGTCGAGCGCGATCGCTCGTTCCCGGGCTCGGTCGTGCGCGCGGCGCTGCGCGCGCCCAAGGATCGCGGCGCGATGCGCGACGCCGCGGAACTCGCCGCCAGCGAGCAGATCGCCCACTGGTTCCGCAAGATCGAGCCGCTCAACGTGATCGGCAACCTGGGCCCGCTGGTGGGGCTGGCGGGCACCGTGTGGGGCATGGTCATTGCCTTCAGCACGCTGGGGCAGGCGGGCGGTCAGGCGTACGCGGGCGAGCTGGCGAGCGGCATCAGCAAGGCGCTCTTCCACACGCTGCTGGGGCTGATGCTCGCGATCCCGTGCCTGGTCGTCTTCGGGTACTACCGCACGATCGTCGATCGCCACTGCAACCGCGCTATGGTCGTGTGCTCGGAATTGGTCGAGTCGATCCCGCTGGAGGACGCCCCGCGGGAGAATGCCCCGGCGCGATGAGACGGCGCATCCTCCATGCCCGCGGGCCCGAGATCGGGCATGTGAACGTCACGCCGATGATCGACGTGGTGATGTGCCTCATCGTCTTCTACCTCATCGTCGGCAAGCTGGCGCAGGACCAGCGCAGCAACATCCCCCTGCCCGAGTCGCGCACCGGCAGCGTCGAGAAGACGCCCGACCCGCTGGTGATCAACGTCGTGCCCGGCGCCGGCGGCATCGCCCGAGTCGTGATCGACACGCACGAGGTGGTCACCGGGGAACTCGAGAACGCGATCCGCGAGCGACTCGCCGCCAAGCCCGGCGTGGTGGTGGAGCTGCGGGCCTCGCGCGAGCTCTCCTACGGGCAGATCGCCGCGATCATCCGCGCCTGCAAGAGCGCCGGCATCGAGAGCGTGCGCCTGGCGACGGAGCGCCCCTCATGAGGAGCCGCCCATGAGCCATTCCGCGGGCTTCCGTCGGCGCGACGCGATGCACCAGCACTCGATGCACTACGGGCCCAACATGACGCCCATGGTCGACGTCGTGATGGTCATCCTCATCTTTTACATGTCCGCCGCGAGCTTCGTCGGCAGCGAGTGGTTCCTGCGCACCGCGCTGCCCAAGCCCAGCGCCGGGGCGAGCCCCACGGCGACGGACCCGAGCAAGGACCCCTTCGACCTCGGCGCCGCGCGCTACGAGATCACGCTCACCCCCGGCGAGAACGGGCGGACCGTGGTGCGCGGGCGCGGGTTCGAGGGGGTGTCGCTCGCGGACCTGCCGGCACGCCTCAAGCAACTGGCCGAGGGCACGGACGAGAAGGACCTGGTCCTGGTGATCCGCTCGGAGCCCGACGTGCCCTACGGCGACGTGATCAAGGCCCACGACGCGGCCAGCGCCGCGGGCATCACGCAGGTCGGGTTGATGGATTCGCGAAACTGAGCGTCACGACGCGCTCGCCTCCCCGCTCCACGGGCCGAAGCGCTCGGCCATGCGCTCGTTGAAGGCCCGCGTTCCGCCCGGCGCGACCGTCTGCCACCGCCAGCGCTCGTTGCCCACGAGCCCGCGAGCGATTAGGTGGATCTGCCCCGTGTGGTACCCGTAGTGCGAGATCTGCCGGTTCACCGCGTCGGGGATGGAGTGCCGCTCCCCACGGATCGTGATCGTGCGCGACAGGTCCGCCGGCGTCAGGGCCCGCACGCTCCCGATCGCCAGGCTCCACGCGCTCTCCCAGGCGCCCAGCAGCTCGTCGCGCGGCTCAACGACATCGAGGAACTCGCGATCGCGATCGCGCCCCGGCTTCTCGCCGTCGCTGGTGAGCCAGTCCGTCCAGCGCGAGCGCATGTTGCCCGCGAGGTGTCGCATGACGATGGCGACGGAGTTGAGGTTGGGGGCGGGGCGCTGGTTCAGCTGCGCATCGGAGAGCTGCGCGATCGCGCCGTCGGCGAGTCGCTTCTGGCTCTCGAAGATCCGGACCCAGGACGCGATCAGCTCGTGCTCGAATGGGGCGGTGCTCATGCCCCATTGAACGCGCGAACCGGGCTCGGGGCGCGACTCAGGCCGCGGGACGCTCGACGACCTCGATCGCCTTCATCACGTCGCGGCAGATGGGGAAGACGCGGTCCAGGCGCGTCAGCTTGAAGAGGTACTCGACGTTCGCGCTCGCGTTGACCAGCGCGATCCGCCCGCCGGCCTCCTTCAGGGCCGTGAGCAGCTCGACGAGCACGCCCACGCACATGCTGTCCATGTACTGCACGTTCTGCAGATCGAGCACGACGTGCTTGATGCCGCCGCGGCTGGCGGGATCGTGGTGCGCCTCGTGGATCTTCTGGCACAGCTCGCTGGCGAGCTTGGCGGCGTCGGCGCCCGAGAGCGAGGCGCTCGTGGGCGTGCCCACCAGCGTCACGCCCAGGCGGTCGTAGGTCGCGGCGGGCTTGTCCGAGACGGGCACGCTCGCGTCGGGCTCGAACCCGAAATCGGCGATGGAGCGCACCCGGAACTTGGACGGCGCCTCGGTCTTCTTGGGCTGGCTGCTGTCGCGGAACTTGCCGAACATGCTCGACCTCGTGGGTTAGTGCGGGCTCGGGGGACGCAAGCGTGCTCAGCGGGCCGGGGGGTTCCAGCGCATGCTCGCCGGCGGCGTCTGGGCGGGGCGGATTGGCTGGGCCCGTCCGTACTGAGAGGTGGTCTTGGGCTGGGCGACGGGCGCGGGGGCCGTGGCCACGGGCGCGCTGGGAACGGGCAGGGTCGCGGGCGACGGCGCGGGGGTCCCGGGCATCGTCCGCTTGTTCCGCGCATCGTCCACGGCGCGGTCCAGCTTGTTGAGAATCGCCTTGACCTGGTTGAACGTGCGCTCCGAGGTGCTCATCGCGGGTGGCCTCCGTGCGGTCGCCCATGTGATCGGGCCAGCGTGGGCCGGACTTGGCGCGGGGCGGGTGTACCTTCCCGACGGACCCACAAGGGGTGACGACTGTGCCGGTTGCCCGCTCTGGACCGCCCTCCACCCCGTACACTTGTCCCCGCGACGCTCGAACACGTCCGCGTCGCGTTCTTGCTGAGGACCGCGCATGGCACCAGTCGTTCTCGATCGTGTGAAGAAGGTGTATCCGGGCGGATTCGAGGCCGTAAAGGGCGTCGATCTCACCATCGCCGACGGCGAGTTCGTCGTGCTCGTGGGCCCGTCCGGGTGCGGCAAATCCACGATCCTGCGGATGGTCGCGGGCCTGGAGGAAGTCTCGCACGGACGCATCTCCATCTCGGGCGCCATCGTCAACGACGTCGCCCCAGCCCAGCGCGATATCGCCATGGTCTTCCAGAACTACGCGCTCTACCCCCACATGAGCGTGGAGCGGAACATGGGGTTCGCGCTGAAGATGCGCGGCGTGTCCCGCGACGAGATCAAGCGACGCGTCGATCAGGCCGCGAAGATCCTGGGCATCTCCCAGCTCCTCGATCGCAAGCCCAAGCAACTCTCGGGAGGGCAGCGCCAGCGCGTGGCGGTGGGGCGGGCGATCGTCCGAGAACCCAAGGCCTTCCTTTTCGATGAGCCGCTCTCCAACCTCGACGCGAAGCTGCGCGTCTCCACGCGGGGCGAGCTCAAGGCTCTGCACCAGCGCCTGCGGACGACCACCATCTATGTCACCCACGACCAGGAAGAGGCGATGACGCTCGGCGATCGCATCGTCGTCATGGCCGAAGGGCTGGTGCAGCAGGTCGGCCCGCCGCTGGAGGTCTACCGCCGACCCGTCAATCGCTTTGTCGCCGGCTTCATCGGGTCGCCCCCGATGAACTTCGTGACCGGCACCATCATCTCGAGCAGCGATGGGCTCGCCTTCGCCGAGAAGACCGGCAAGGACGGGGCGCCGATGCGCGTCCCGCTCACGGGCGCGATCGCGCGCGAGCTTCAGTCGTCCACGGGCAAGGACGTCGTCCTCGGCTTCCGCCCCCAGGCGATGCGCGACCTGCCCGGCACCGGCGCGAGCCCCGTGGACGTGACGGTGGGCGTGGTTGAGCCGCTCGGCGATGCGCTGGACGTGATCGCGACGACGCCCTCGGGAACCGAGCTCAAGGCGCGCCTGAGCCCCAACGCCGCCGTCAAGGCCGGCACCCGCGCCACGCTCGGGCTGGCGCTCGAAGCGCTGCACGTCTTCGAGCCCGGAGAGTTCGGGCGGAACCTGACGATCGCGGCCCACTGAGCGCGCCCGCCGCACGGCGTTCCGATGGACGTGACCTCGCGGAGATCGGCCCATGCCCAAGCGTCGCGCATCCAAGCCCCGCCGAGCGGCGAAGCGATCCCGCACCAGCTCGCGTGCGCACGCCGCCGCGCCGCCCAACGTCATGCTCACCATGAGCCCCGAGCAGACCGAGGCTTACCGCGAGCTCTTCTGGCAGAACGTCGTCCGCGAGATCCTCACGGAGCTCTCGACCATCTGCGCCCAATTGCCGCAACTGCCCGCCGCGAGCGGCCCCCCAACGAGCGAGGAAGAGCCGGCGCCGGAGGCGCAGGACAACGGGACGCCCGCCAAGAACGCCGACGCGTCCACGATCGACCCGTCGATGTTCGACGGGCGCATGGCGGTGCTGATGAAGAGCGGGCAGCGGATCCCCATCGCGCACGTCTCGCCCCTGTTCGCCGCGGGCCCGTCGCAGCCCTCGCAGCGCGGGCTGTCGCTCGCGGTGGAGTGCACCGTGTTCCAGGTCCGCACCCCCGATGGGCACGTGTTCACGCTCCCGCTGCACGAGATGCGTGCGTTCCACGCCGTCTCGCCCGAGTTCATGGAGCGCCTGCAGCGATCCCGATCGCGCCGGCGCGCACGGAACGAGCCCGACGACACGCCCTTCGGGTTCGCGGCGTTCACGTCCATGGCCCGCGGCATGGACGGCTCGCCCCTCCCCGCCGAGGCGCCGATGAACCCCTCGGAGTAGCGGCCCAACGATCCGACACGATTTCGGACGCGAACAGCCCCCTGCCGCCCCGCATCCGGGCAACCAATCGTATCGAACATCATCAATACGCCAGCCACGCCCGCCGGCGCGGACGTATGGTTGAACCGAGGCCCACGCGAGGCGCCGGACCCCGGCGATCGGAGGCAGACCAGTGCGGAACGCCACTCCCAAACCGCTGCGCGTGCTCATCGCGATCCCGGTCTACAACGAGCAGAAGCACGTGCAGGCGGTCCTGGACCGCGTGCTCGAGCACACGCCCGATCCCGGCACCATCCTCGTCATCGATGATGGATCGCGGGACACGACGCCGGCGCTGCTCGCCCACTACCCCGTGGAGGTGATCCGCCACGCGCGGAACCGCGGGTACGGGCGCTCGATGCAGGACGCCTTCCGCTGGGCCGCGGTCGATGGGTTCGACTGGGTCATCACCATGGACTGCGACGAGCAGCACGAGCCGGCCGCGATCCCGCGCTTCGTCGCCGCGGCCCACGAGAACGACGCGGACGTTATCTCCGGCTCGCGGTACATGCCGTCGGCCGATGCGCCCAAGGACAGCCCGCCGCCCGATCGGCGCGCGATCAACGGGGAGATGACCGCGGAGATCAACGCGCGACTGGGCCTGCGCCTCACCGATGCGTTCTGCGGGTTCAAGGCCTATCGCGTCGAGGCGATCAAGCGGCTCAGGCTCGACGTGGACGGGTACGCCTTCCCCATGCAGTTCTGGGTGCAGGCCGTCGCCGCGGGCCTGCGCATCCGCGAGATCCCGGTGGAGCTGATCTACAACGATCTCAAGCGGTCCTTCGGCGGCCCGCTCGACGACCCCACCGTCCGTCTGAACCACTACCGCTGCGTGCTGCATCGCGAGCTGCGCCGCTGCGCCGATCGCCTCCCCGCCCTCGCGACGCGCGAGGCGCTCGTCCGCGGGTGCGACTGAGCGCCCCCGCAAGGCACCAAACCCCAGCGCATCGATCGTCGGCCTTCAATCCCGCATGACTCCGGCGAGCGAATCCCTGACCTTGGCGCCCGAGGCGCGACGCTGGGCCTCGCTCCTGCGCCGCGGATCCCGCCCGCTCAGCGGAGGATCGCTCGACTCGCGCGCGGTGCTGGGCCTGCCCACCGATCGGCCCATCGTCATGAGCGGGCACCAGGCGACGCTCTGGCACCCGGGCATCCTGGCCAAACTGATCGCGGGCGACGCTCTGGCCCGGCGCACCGGCGCGCGCCTCGCGTGGCTGGTCGTCGATCAGGACCGCGCTCAATCGCTGTCCATCCGCTACCCGCAGCGGTCCGACGACGGACGCCTGCGCGCCGGCGAGCTGCGCTGGCCGGCACCGACCAACCCGCAGGAACCGCACCCGCTCATCACCGGGGCGCTGCGGGAGGCCCTCGACGCTCTCGCGCGGCATGCGAGCGAGCCGTCACCCGCCCGGGCGATCGCACGGGCGACCATGGACCTCGCGGGGTCACTGCTGCACGAGCCCCCGATCCTCGTGATGGCGACGGAGTTGCACCGAATCCCGGCGTTCGGATCGCTCGTCGATCGCATGCTCGCGGATCCCGAGCGCTGCGTCGTCGCGTACAACGCTTCTGTCCAGGCCCATCCCGGCGCGGGGGTCCGCCCACTGATCGCGGACGTCGTTCAGGATCGCTTCGAGCTGCCCCTCTGGCGGCTGATGCCCGCAGCGCGAGGGCAGGAACCGGTGCGCCGCCACGTGTACGCCGAGGACCTGCCGACGATCCCCCGCGACCAGCTCGCCCCCAAGGCGTTGCTGATGACCGCGCTCGTGCGCACGCACCTGTGCGATCTTTTCATCCACGGCACCGGCGGGGGCACGGGCCTGTCGAGCGAGCCGACGAGCGACGACGCGCACGAGGGCTACGACCGCGTCATGGAGCAGTGGCTCGCGGCGTGGCTGGGCGATGCGGCGGCGAACACCCTGGCCCCGGCGACGCTCGCGACCGCGACCCGCCTGCTCCCGCTCGAGCACGACCCGATCCCCTCGCCCGCGGAGGTCGCGCGCGCATGCTGGCGGGCCCACCACGCCCGCCACAGCCCACGGATGCTGGGCGACAGCGTCGCCGACGTGCGCCGGCGCGAGCTTGTCGCGCTCATCGCGGGCTCGCCGCGCGCCGATCGTGCGCACAAGCGCGAGCTCTATCAGTCGCTCCACGCCCTGCTGGCGCGGTACCGGGAACAGCACGGGGCGGACCTGCGCGCGATCGCCGAGGCCGCGGCCCGGGCCCGGGCCCGCGCCACCGACGCACCGATCCTCGCGGATCGCACCTGGCCCTTCGCGCTCTACCCACGCCCGATGCTGCTGGCGCTGCGGGGCCAGATCGACGCGGCGTTCGACGCCTGAGGCCCGTACCGTTGGGCTCGCACGCGGAGCCGCTGGAGCCAGGCGCACCATGAAAAGCCATGCCGCGACGGATCGCCAACGCCGGAGGGTCCTGTCGGCGCTGGCCTGGGCGCTGCTCCCGATCGTTCTGCTCGCGGCGTGCGATCGCTCGCCCGCGCCCGCGGGTGCGCCGACGAACGCGAGCAAAGCCAGCGCCGCCGCCCGCCCCTTGCGCATCGTGGCGCTGAGCCCCGCGATCGCGATCACGCTGCGCGATCTGGGGCTCGCCGATCGCATCGTCGGACGGCACGGGTACGACTTCGTGCTCGACAAGAGCCTGCCCGTGTGCGGCGACCAGACGGGCATCGACTACGAGCGCCTGCTCGAGGCGCAGCCCACGCACGTGTACATCGAGTGGGGCAAAAAGGAGCTGCCCCCGCGCCTGCGCGAGCTCGCCGCGGCCCACGACTGGACGATCCGCACCTACGACCTGCTCACGATCGACGCGGTGGAGGCGTGCGCCCGCGAGTTGTACAAGGAACTGCGCACGGACCGGGGCGATCCCCGCCCCTGGGAGAGCACGGACCTGGCGATGAGCATCGCGCAGGCGGGGGCCAAGTCCGAGTCGGACCTGTCGCGCGTGGGACGCGTGATGCTGCTGGCGAGCGTCGATCCGCCCGGGCTGCTCGGGCCGGGCTCGTTCCATCATCAGATCCTCATGCGCCTGGGCGCGACGCCGGCGCTCACCGAGGGCGGGCCCTGGCAGAACCGCGACGCCGAGGACGTGCTCAAGATCGCGCCCGACGCGATCGTCGTTCTCCGCCCGCGCGCGTACGGCACGCCCGCGGCGAATCCCACGGGCGAGGAACTCGTCAAAGCCCTGGGGCGCGTCGGCACCCTGGACCTGCCCGCCATCCGGCGCGGACGCGTCGCGCTCATCGATGATCCGCTCGCGCTCACCCCCAGCACCGCGATGGTCGGCGTCTCGGGTCGGCTCGATGAGATTCTCTCGGCCTGGGCCCGCGACATGCCCGCGCCCAGCGGCGCCGCACGCCCCGATGGGGGAACCCCGTGACGGACCCCGATCGTCCGCCGGGCCTGCTGTACTCGCCCGAGTTGTTCGCGCGCGGCGTGCCGCACGCCTTCACCACGCGCCTGGGCGGGTCCTCGCCGCCGCCGTTCGACTCGCTGAACTTCGGCAATCCGAGCGACCTGCCCGCCGACCGCCGCGACCCGCGGGAGCGCATCGCGCGCCACTGGGGCCTGGTGCTTGGGGCCCTGGGGGCGACGGGGCGCGAGCTGGTGGAGGTGCACCAGGTGCACGCGGGCGATGTGCTCACGGTGCGCGCCGGCGCGCCCGCGCACGCGCGCACGCCCCAGGGCTCGAGCACCAGGGCCGACGCGATCGTGACGGACGACCCGGCGCGGGCGATCGCCGTGCGTGTCGCGGATTGCGCGCCGGTGCTGCTCGCCTCGGGCGATGGGCGCTGCGTGGCGGCGGTGCACGCGGGGTGGAAGGGCGTGATCGCGGGCGTCGCGCCCGCGGCGGTGCGGGCGATGCGTGCGATCGGGCGCGAGGCGGACGTGGCGTGCATCGGCCCGTGCATCGGGCCCGGCGCACTCGAGGTCGGCCCCGAGGTCGCGCAGGTGTACCGCACCACGTTCGCGGGCTCGCCCGCGCTCGATCGCATCGTGCGCCCCGGCGCGGGCGATCGCTCGTTCATCGACCTGCGTGCAGCGCTCCGCGAGCAGCTCACCCGCGAGGGGGTGGGCGCGATCGACGATGTGGACCTGTGCACCCACGCCCGCGCGGACTTGTTCTTTTCGCACCGGCGCGAGCGGGGGATCACGGGGCGCATGGCCGCGATCATCACGCCGGCCCCCTGACCCCGCGTCTCATTCCCGCGCGAAAATGTGGAAGCGGTGCCCTAGCGCCACGAGCCCGCGCTCCTTGCACAGCCGCTCGCGGAGCGCGACCAGTTCGGGGGCCTCGTCGGGAGCGATGAGTTCGACGCGGGATGTGTCCGTGCGCACGATGAGGTCGTTGGAACGCCGGCCGTACACGAGCTGGTAGTGCGCGCCGTCGCGTGCGCCGCTTCCCGCCTCGCCCGCGAAGCCCTCGCCGAGGCTCACCCGCTGCACGATGCCCGCGTCGAGCATGTGCCGCAGGGTGCGGTACACCGTTGCCTTGCTCACGCGCGGGGAGCCCTCGTGGACGCGCGACTCGGCGCGGAGGATCTCCAGCAGCTCGTCGGCGTGGAACAGCCCCGCGCGCGACTCCCACGGACCCCGAACGATCACGTCGAGCACCTTGGCCCGCTCGGGCGTGTACTTCAGCCCGCGCCGCTTGAGCGCCCGCCGAAAGACGGCGCAGAGCGGCTCCATGATGTCGGGCGCCGCGTCGGCGCGCGGGGGCAAGGGCGTGAGCGCCATGGCGAATCCTAGTGCGCGGACGTCGTGCGCCCGCCGCTAGACTCTCGCGAATGCCTCCCGCGCTCGCGCAAACACGGCGATCGGCTCCCCCGCGCGTCTGGCTCGGGCTGGCGGGGCTCGTGCTCGGGCCGCTTGCGCTCGCGGGCCTCTTCGGCGGGCTGGGCGATGGCGCGCCGCCCTTCGAGGCCGCGATCTATGTCGTCGTCGAACGAGTCCTTCGCGCGGGCTGGCCCGTGGCGCTGTACCTGGCGAGCGCGGCGGGGGTCGGCATCGCGCTGCGGGGCGTGCTGCGTCCGCGTGCGCAAGGTCTGCCCGATCCGATCGATGTTGCCATCGGGCTCGCCTGCACGCTGTGGGCGACGCACCTCCTCGGCGTCCTGGGCGGATGGGGGCACGGCGTGGGCCCGCTCGTCGCGTGGGGCGTGCTCCTGCCGGGGGTGGTGCTGCTTGTGCGCGCGATCGTGCGCGAGGCGGGCGGGGGGGCCGCCGCGGAGGGAGCTGCACCCGTCCGTGCGATCGCTCCGCGCGCGCTCGCGTGGTGCCTGGGGCTGATCGTGGCGATGCTCATCATCGTCGCGGCGTGCTCGCCGCCGGGCTGGCTGTGGGCATCGGAGGGGCGCGGGTACGACTCGCTGAGTTACCACCTGCAGCTGCCGCAGGAGTGGCTCACGAGCGGGCGCCTGTGGCCCTCGGAGCACAACGTCTACTCGTACCTGCCCGGGTACATCGAGGGTGCTTTCGCGCACGAGGCTCTTCTTGCGGGCGCGGGCCGCCCCGGCGCGGGCGGTGAGCCGTGGGGCCTGCTCGCGGACGAGGGTCGCGGGGCCTTCTCCGCGCAGTTCTTCTCGTGCGCGATGGCTCTGCTCGCCTCGTGGACTCTCGCGCACATGCTCCATCGCGCCCTGGCGGTGCCCAGAGCGATCGCGGGGCTCTTGGGCGTGGCGCTGCTGGCCCTCCCCTGGGTCGTGGTGACGGCCTCGCTCTCGTACAACGACGTCGCGGTGCTGCTGTTCTTTGCCGGCGCGTGCGCCGCGGCCATGGATGCGTCGCTGTCGCCGGCGCAGCGCGGCGCTATCACGGGACTGCTGGTGGGGGCGGCGTGCTCCTGCAAGCCCACGGCATTGCTGTTCGTCGGCGCGCCCGTGGGCCTGCTGCTGCTGGCCCAATCGCGACGGGGCGATTGGGGACGCCTCGTCGCGACCGGCTCTGTCACGGGGCTCGCGATGATCGCGCCCTGGCTGGTTCGCAACGCGCTCGCCTGCGGCAATCCCGTGTTCCCATTCGCCGTGGGCCTCTTCGGGCGCGGGCACTGGAGCGCCGAGCAGGTCGCCCGCTACGCGCACGCGCACCACTTTGCGGGATCGATCCTCGACCGTGTGAAGCAGCTGGCCCTGGTCGATCCCGCCGACCCCGCCGGACCCGTGCACCGGGGCATGCTGCACCCGCAATGGTCCATCTTCTTCCCGCTCGTCCTCGTCGCGGCGGTCGCGGCGCTCGTGCCTATGCGGTCGAGCCACAGCCACGAGCCCCGGAGCGCTGCGCGCTCGCGGGCCATTGCCTTTCTCTGGTTCGGGATGCTTGCGGTTCAAGTTCTTGCCTGGCTCTCCACCACCCATCTTCAGTCGCGATTCCTGCTGCCGCTTGCGGTGCCGGGGCTCGCATTGATCGCGCTGGCGATGGAGCGCATGCCGCGACTGGCGCGCGTGCCCCTCGCCGCGTTCGTGCCGCTGGCGCTCGCGGCACACTCGGTCTGGATCTTCGCGCACGAGCCCCGGCGTCCCTCGTGGCCATCCACCGCCGAGCCCTCGATCGCCGAAGCGAAGACGCCGCCCAGCCCCAACGCCCTTCTCGCGGCGGGCACGATGTACCGCACGGGCGAGATCGATCGTGCGGGGCTGGACCGACTCTCCGGCGTCGATCGCGAGCGCCTCATCGCCGAGCTCCATCCCGAGGCGTACGCGAATCTGGTGCTCCCCCGCGAGACGGGCGATGCACGGGCGAACCTGCTGCTCGTGGGTTCGGCCACGCCGTTCTATTTCACGCGGCCCGTGGTCTACAGCACGACGTGGGACGACTCACCCATCGCCCGCGCGATGCGAGCGAGCCCGGCGGCATCGCCCGGCGACGCGGCGGGCGAGTCGGGGCGCGCCTGGGCCGCGGCCCTGAGGGCGCGCGGCGTCCGCTTCGTGCTCGCCGATTTCGCGGAACTCGATCGGCTGACCCGGTCCGGGTTCCGCGATCCCGCGCTGGACCCCGCGCTCCTGCACGCGTTCCTGGAGGCCCATTCGCGCCCGCTCCGCACCTGGCCCTCGCTCGGGGCCGTGCTCGTGGAGCTGAAGTGACGCTATCCTCCGCCCCGTGAGCGATCCGCAGCCGATTTCCCCGCCGCCCGCGCCATCCGCCGAATCTCCCGAGAGCGCCCGCGTGCGCTCCAAGCGCCGGCGCAATCTGGTCATCCAGATCGTGGGCATCCTCGCGGGCATCGCCTCGCTCGCGTACGCGTTCTCCAAGGCGTTCGACCCGAGCAACAAGCAGCAGTGGGCCAAGCTGTCGGATGTCTCGTCGGGGCACTTGGCGCTGATCTTCGCCCTCTCGGCCGCGGCCCTGCTCGTCGAGGGGCTCTCGTTCTGGGTGCTGCTCCGCCCGATCAAGCGTTTGCGCGCGATCGACGTCATCGCCACGAACAACCTCTGCACGTTCCTCGCGTACCTCCCGTTCAAGCTCAGCGCGATCACACGCTTCGTCATCCACAACCGGCGCGACGGCGTGCCCGTGCCCACCATCATGGCGTGGTTCGGGGCCTTCGCGCTCGTCATGATGGCCACGTTCATCCCCGCGGTGCTGCTCGTCGGGGCGATGGGCGCGATCGACGGGCGATGGGGCGCGGTGATCGGCGCGCTCCTGCTGGTGCTCGGAGTCGGGCTGCTGATGGTCGGGCGATGGTTCCGCGGCGATGCGGGCGTGGATCGCCTGGTGAAGTTCCTGCGCTCGCTGCGCCTGGGGCGTGCCGAGCCGCTGCTGCGCACGCGCGTGTGGAAGAACCTGCACTCGGGCTTCGACGTGTTCGCCTCGCCATCCACGGTCGTGGGGGCGCTGATCCTGCGTGTGGCGCACGCGGCGATCCTGACGTGGCGCTTCGTCGCCGTCGCGATGGTCTTCGGCCTCGCGCCGTCGCTGTCCGTGTCGTTCCAGCTCGCGATCGCCTTCTTCTTCATCGGGGCGGCGAGCCCCGCGGGCATGGCGGGCCTGCGTGAGGGGGCCGTGACCGGGCTCGCGGGGATCCTGCTCAAGGGCACGCCGGCGGAGGCTTCCATCGGCACCTACGCCGCGGTCGCGCTGCTCGTCTCCGCGACCGAGGCGCTTGTCTTCCTCATCGGCGGGGCGCTAGGGCTGCTCTGGCTGCGCCCGGATCGACTCCTGAAGCTCCGCAACGCGCCCGCCCCCGCTCCCACCGATCCGCCCTCTTCTACCCTCTCCTGATGCGTCTGGCGCTGGTGCCCCTCAACCCCACCGTCGGCGATGTCGCGGGCAACGCCGCGTCCATCGCGTCGTGGATCGCCAAGGCCCGCGAGGCCCGCGCTGAGTTTGTCGTCTTCCCCGAGCTCGCGCTGTGCGGCTACCCGCCCAAGGACCTGCTGCACCACCCCGCCTTCCTCGACGCGTGCGCCCGCGAGGCGTCGCGCCTCGGTGAGACGACGACCGGCTCCATCACCGCGATCTTCGGGTGCCCCCTCGTCGCCTCGGCGCGCGGCGCGCGCACGGGCGTGCACAACTCGCTGCTTGCGTACCGCGACGGGCGATTGCTCGCGACGTACCACAAGCGGCTCCTCCCAACCTATGACGTGTTCGATGAGGACCGCTACTTCACGCCGGGCGAGCACGCGGCGATGCTCGAGCCAGCCCCATCCAGCGGCGGCGCGATGCGCGTGGGCCTCGCGATCTGTGAGGACCTGTGGAAGGGCGAGGACGCTGGGTTCGCGAGCCGATACGCGAGCGCGCCCGATCCCGTCGCCGATCTTGCCGCCCAGGGGTGCCGACTGCTGCTGAGCCCCTCGGCCAGCCCCTTCGTGCTGGGCAAGGGGCAGCGCCACAGGGACATCCTCATCGCGCACGCACGCCGGCACGCCATGCACGTCGTCTCCGTCAACCAGTCGGGTGGGAACGACGACCTGGTGTTTGACGGCCACGCCGTCGCCTACGACCCGCAGGGCACGCTTCTGTGCGCCTCGCGCGGATTCAGCGAGGAGATGGTCCTCGTGGACATTCCAGAGGGCGAATCGTCGCCCGGCGCGCGCACCGACGATCCACTCTCCAGCGCGCCGCCGGAGGAGCTGCTCTATCGCGCGCTCGTGCTGGGCACGCGGGACTACCTGCGCAAGACCGGCTTCAAGACCGCGGTGCTGGGGCTCTCCGGGGGAATCGACTCGGCCGTCACGTGCGCCATCGCCGCCGCCGCGATCGGCCCCGGGCAGGTCACGGGGCTGCTGATGCCCTCGACGTACTCGAGCGCCGGCTCGATCTCGGACGCTCAGGACCTCGCCCGACGCCTAGGGGTGCGCGACATCACGATCCCCATCGAGCCGCCCGTCGCGGGCTTCCGCGCCGCGCTCGATCCGGCGTTCAAGGGCCAATCGCTCGCGACGCTCGGCGCGTCCCTGCCCGATCTCACGGAGGAGAACCTGCAGTCCCGCGTCCGCGGCACGCTGCTCATGGGCTGGTCCAACCGCTCGGGCGCGATCGTGCTCACCACGGGCAACAAGAGCGAGCTGGCCGTGGGCTATTGCACGCTCTACGGCGACATGAACGGCGGGCTCGCGGTGCTCTCGGATGTCTCCAAGCAGTGGGTGTACCGCCTGGCGCGCTGGATGAACGAGCACCCCGCCGGCGCGGGCTTCGCGCGCCCGCCGATCCCCGAGGCGTCGATCACCAAGGCGCCCAGCGCCGAGCTGCGCCCGAACCAGACGGATCAGGACTCGCTCCCGCCCTACGACGTGCTCGACGCGATCATCGAGCGCCTCGTGGAGCGCCGCCAAAGCCCCGCGCTCGCGGCGCGCGAGCTGGGATACGACCCGGCTCTCGTGCGGCGTGTGGCGCGGATGATCGACCTCGCCGAGTACAAGCGCAAGCAGGCCGCGACCGGGCTGAAGGTGACCTCCGTCGCCTTCGGGTCCGGACGCCGGATGCCCATCGCCCAGCGCTGGCGCGAATAACTATTCGAGCCGCCCGCCGCGGCACCGCGACAACGCCGCTTTTTTGCAGGGCGGTGCGCGTTTGCTCGCACATGTATGGTCCCACGGCGTATTCCCGTTTACCATGCACGGTTGATCGGCGGACGACTTACCTCCGGAGGGAGCCCATGGGCACGAGCACGGCGACGATGAAGGGTGGAACCAAGGCGGCGGGCGGCGGCAACGCGACGCAAGCCGACGCGCCCGCGCCGATCGCCAGCCTCAAGTCCTCCTCCGCCTTCGCCAAGGTCTGGGCGGACAACTCCGCCCATGCCGTGGGCGACAAGCCCATCGTGTTCGTCAACGGGCAGCTCCTTCCCAAGAGCCAGGCGATGGTCTCCGTGTACGACCACGGGCTGCTCTACGGCGACGGCGTGTTCGAGGGCATTCGCGTCTACCGATCCAAGATCTTCAAGTGCGAGGCGCACATGGAGCGCCTGTACCGCTGCGCCGGGCAGATCGGGCTGAAGATCCCCGTCTCCCGATCGGACATGGTCCAGATCCAGCGCGACACCATCGCCGCCAACGGGCTGGTCGATGGGTACATCCGACTGGTCGTCTCGCGCGGGTACGGCACGCTGGGGCTCGACCCGCGTCGCTGCCCCGTGCCGGGCGTCATCTGCATCGCGGACCAGATCCGCCTGTACTCCGAGGAGTCCTACCGCGAGGGGATGAAGGTCGTCATCGCCAAGCGTCCCAAGATGCCCGTCGCGTGCCTGGACCCGCGCGTGAAGAGCCTGAACTACCTCAACAACATCCTCGCGAAGGTCGAGGCGATCGACGCGGGCTGCGACGAGGCGATCATGCTCTCGCAGGATGGGTACGTCACCGAGTGCACCGGCGACAACATCTTCATCGTGAAGAAGGGCGAGCTGTTCACGCCGCCCGCGGTGTGCGGGCAGTCCGGCCTGCTCGAGGGCGTGACGCGCGCGTTCGTGATGAAGGAGCTCTCCAAGGCGTGCGGCGTCAAGTGCTCCGAGAGGCTCATGCGCCTGGACGAGGTGCTCTCGGCCGATGAGGTGTTCCTCACCGGCACGGCCGCGGAGATCATCGCGGTGCACAGCGTGGGCGAGCACCGGATCTCGCAGGGCGAGGGCCCGATCACGAAGAAGCTGCGGACCAAGTTCCGCGAGATCGTGACGAGCGACCACATCCCCGAGGATTGAGCGCCGGTTGGCGTTCCACATTCAATTCGGGCACGGACCTTGGAATTGTTTCCTCGACGCTCCAAGTCTGGTTGAGACGCTCGAGCGTTATGGTCCGACCTGGGTGATGACGCCGAGGATGAGCGTCGCTCGGGATGCGAATCCTCGGGTCGATGGCCCGTGGGCACGTCCCATCAATCCGAGCCTTCGTCGCAAAGCCTTCTCAGGCTCGGCGTCCCGGGTGCGCGCGCACTATGTTGATTTCCATGCCCCGCTCTCTCGCCACCGTCCTCCTGCTCATCGCCTCCAACACCTTCATGACCTACGCGTGGTACTACCACCTCAAGAAGCCCTGGCCGCTGCTCCTCGCCATCCTCGCCTCGTGGGGCATCGCGTTCTTCGAGTACTGCCTGCAGGTGCCGGCCAATCGCCTGGGGCACATCGAGCACGGCGGCACGCTCACCGCCCCCCAGCTCAAGATCATGCAGGAAGCGATCACGCTCTGCGTCTTTGGCGTCTTCTCGATTGTCGTCCTCAAGGAGAAGCTCCGACCCAACGACCTCGCGGCGTTCGCGCTCATCCTGCTGGCGGTGGTGGTGGGGATGTGGGGTAGGAAGTAGGAGCGTCCGCGCGTGGAACCGCCAGGCGGGGGGCGCATCGGACTTCCCCGACGCCGCCGCGGAGCGGCAAAAAAGGGAAAGGGGAATCACATGAGTCGGGTTCGAATCGCCCTCGTGCTGGGCCTGGTGTCGTGCGCGCTGGGGTTGTCCGGGTGCATCGTCGTGGAGCGCGGCGGACACTGCGGACCTCCCCCCCGTTGCGGGCGCTGAGCACGCGCCATCCACAGGCGATCCACACCAAAGCCGAACACCGCAAGACTTTGTCAGAGCAGTGTTTGCGTGCCAGTTGTGCACACGGAGTGAGGTTTCGGCACGGCCCGGAGCGCCCGGGGTGGATACCCGTGCTAGCATTTGTCTTGTACGAAGGCCGTGTCGCCGGATTGCCGGCGGGCCTGTTCGCGACCGACGCCCTGATCTCGCCCGAGTTCTGAGCACCGGTTTCCAAGTTCCTCGGGCGAAAAGTTCAGGGTCCAGTATGAAGCTCTATGTCGGTAATCTGTCGTTCAGCACCAATGATGCCGGTCTGCGCGCTGCCTTCGAGCAGTTCGGCGCTGTCGCCTCCGCCCAGGTGGTGACGGATCGTGACACGGGCCGCTCCCGCGGCTTCGGGTTCGTCGAGATGCCCAACGACGCGGAGGCTCAGGCCGCGATCCAGGGAATGAACGGCAAGGGTCTCGATGGCCGTGACCTCACAGTCAACGAGGCCAAGCCCCGCGAGCCCCGCGCCGGCGGGTTCGGCGGCGGCGGTGGCGGCCGTGGTGGGTTCGGTGGCGGCGGCGGCGGCCGCGGTGGGTTCGGTGGCGGTCGTGGGGGTGGCGGCGGCGGCGGTGGCCGCGGCGGCTGGTAATCCGCTCCGCTGATCAATCCGTTCTGAAACACAACGCCCCGGGTCGAAAGACTCGGGGCGGTTTCGTTTTCGGGCCAGAGCGTCGGCGCGAAACGCCTCCATCGCGTTCATATCGCGCGGAGGCGATACACCTCAACAACCGGCGGCCCTTCGAGCAGCGCCCGCCAGCGCTGAAGCAGGTCGCGCATCGTCGGGTCGTGCTCCATGCGATGCTGGTCGCGCTGGTACGTCGCCTCGTCCTGGTAGAGCACCAGCTCGATGAAGCGGTGGTCGTCGCTCGCGTGCTGGAGCAGGCGGACCTCGATGCCGCCCGGTGACTCGTAGATCGGCACCGCGTCGCGCAGGAATGACAAGAACTCCTCGCGCATCCCCATCCTGACTCGAATGCGCAAGTGCAAGTCGATGCGCGTGGGGTCCTTCATTGCGCAGCACCCGCGAGCTTGCGCACCTCAACGCCGATCGCGTACGCGACAAAGCCCGTCGACGTCTTGAGCACGCGGACCTTGTTCACCGCGTTGCCCATCGTGCAGGGCGTCCACGTCGCGCCGCCGTCGAGCGTCTCGAAACTGAAGGGCGTGGCGCCGACCCACCCGACCTTCTCATCGAGGAACGCAACACCAAACTCGCGGACCTTGAAGTTGTCCGTGAGCGGCAGCTCCGTCCACGTCTTGCCCGCGTCGGTCGTCTTGGCGACGAAGCGCTGGGCGATCGCCTTGTCCGGGTTGTACGACTGGATCGTGACGTAGCCGGTGGCGGGCGTGGGGAACGAGAGCTTCCAGGTGATCTCCCACGGGCGCTTCGACTCGTAGACCCTGGTCCACGTCGCGCCGCCGTCGCGCGTCGCGAGCACGAGCGCGTGCGATTTCTCCGTGTCCGCGTCCGTGGCGGCGGCGAGGAAGCCGTGCGTCATGTCCGTGAAGTGGACATCGAAGATCGCCCCGCACTGAGCGGAGACATCGATCTGCTTCCAGGTCTTGCCCAGATCGTCGGACATGATGAGCGAGGGCGGACCGCCGACGCGCCCGGCGCCCACGACCCGCGTCGCGCCGCCCGCGCCGCGAACCACCTCCAGGGCGCACAACCCCTTGACCTTGTCGCCCGTCACGCCGGCGACCGCGGTCCACGTCGTGCCGCCGTCGCTCGTCTCGTAGAGCGGCGTGCTGTCGGTGACGCCCGGGTAATAGTCCGGGCCGACGTTTCCCGCCCATCCGCGCTTGGCGTCCGCGAAAGCGACGCAGCGGAAGAACGTGCCCTTCTGATGGAGCTGCTGGGTCCACGTCGCGCCGCCGTCGGGCGTTGTGTAGATGTACCCGGCTCCGTTCACGTACCAGCCGAGGTCCGGGTTCACGAAGAAGATGTCGTCCTGCTTGCCGGGATAGGGCTCGGTGGTGAGCTTCTCCCAGGCGTACTTGGCCTTGGAAAGGTCGGGCTTGGGAGCATCGGACTTTGGGGCCGGAGCCTTGTTCGCCTGGTCGTTGCTCGACTGGTCCTTCGTCGCCTGGGGCGCGGTGGCGGTGGGTTGCTGCGCGAGCGCGACGCTTCCAAGCACGCTCGTCCCGATCGACAACGCGAGCCACGCACGGATCAACATATGAAAGACTCCCGCGCGGGCGCTCCGCCGAGCGCCCGCGCGGGCAGTATATCGAGCCTCATCGAAAGCCTCGTGACGATCACTCGTCGTCATCGGCAGGGATCGTGCAGTGCCCGCCGTGGCGCTCGTGGTAGTCCTGGTGGTACTCCTCGGCGGGGTAGAACGGCCCGGCCTCGGAAACCTTCCGCACCTCGGTCACGATCTTCTTGCCCGCGAAGCGCTTCTTGCCCTGCTGTTCCGCGATGAACTTCTTCGCGGCCTCGTACTGCTCATCGCCGTCGGCGAAGATCGCCGAGCGGTACTGCGTCCCGTGGTCCGGGCCCTGGCGGTTGAGCGTCGTGGGATCGTGGAACCGGAAGAACTGCTTCAGCAGCGTCTCGTACGACACGGCGTTGGGGTCGTAGTCCACGCGGACCGTCTCGGCGTGCCCCGTCTCGCCCGTGCAGACCTGCTTGTACGTGGGGTTCTTCGTGGTGCCGCCCTGGTACCCGCTGATGACGTTGATCACGCCGGGCACGCCCTGCAGGAGGTCCTCCGTGCCCCAGAAGCACCCGCCGGCGAAGTACGCCGTCGCGGTCTTCACGGGCTGGCTCGCCGGGGGCAGCTCCGTGCCCTTCTCGACGAAATCGAGCGAGACGGAGTTCATGCAGTAGCGAAGGCCCGTGGGCTCGGGCCCATCCTCGAACACGTGCCCGAGGTGCGAGCCGCAGCGGGCGCACGTCGTCTCGATGCGGATCATGCCGTAGGCCGTGTCCTTCTCGTAGTGGATGTGGGCCTTGTCGAACGGCTGGAAGAAGCTCGGCCAACCGGTGCCGGAGTTGAACTTCGCGTCGCTCTTGAAGAGCGGCAGCCCGCACAAGCGGCAGATGTACGTGCCGTCCTTGTGGTTGTCGGTGAGGTCGCCGCAGAACGCGGGCTCGGTGCCCTTCTTGAGGATCACCTTGGCCTGCTCGGGCGTGAGCTTCTTGGCGAGCTCGTCGATCTTGCTCTGCTCGTAGGGGGTGACGTTGTACGCGGAGCGGGAGTACACGGGGCCCTTCTTCTCGGCTGTGGCTTTCATGACTGATTGAGCGTCCTTGGAAGTGGGGGAGTTCGAGGGCGGCGGGGCATCATCCGGGCCGAGCAGACGCGAACGCATCGCGTGCGTCAGGCCCGCGGCGACGAGCACGGCCGCAAGAAAGAGGATGGCGAGAGTCGTGGCTTTCATGGAATCTCCGGGCGCGGGCGGGGCGCAAACGTGCCGGGCGCGGGCGTCGTGCGCCCACTCACGCTGATCCTTGCCCACTGGTGTATTCGACGTCGGCGGGGCATGGATGGTTACGGAGCGCGATGCCCAACGGTTTGCCCCGCTCTGGAGCGTGCGAACGCGGTTTGAATAGGCATGGATCGGGTCCGGAATCGATCAGAACCCGATGCACGGCATCCAGGCGCTGCGCGGGCGCGTGTACTCGCCCAGGCTCATGTAGTTCAGCAACTTGATGGTGCGGCAGCCGGCGCCCAGCAGCGCCCGGTGCAGCCCGTGCTCGCCAAGGGGCACGATGCACCGGTGGAACATGGGCGGGGCCTCGCGCATCGCCTGCGTGACGAGCATCGCCAGGTCGGCCTCGAGCTCCGCGAAGCCGTGCCCCAGCATGCCCGGGAAGTAGTAGCCGATGGCGCGTCGGTCGCGCTCGAGCAGCACGCCCGGAAGCCCCATCCGCAGGAACGCCGCGACCTCGTTGCGGCGCGAGTGGTGGTAGTGCCGAAGTGAGATCGCCTCGATCGCAGGCAGGTCTCGCTCCTCGACGGGGCGCACGCCTGGCGCGGGCTCGGCGGCGATGGCGGGGCGCATCAGCGCGCACGCCTCGCGCCAGTCAAAGCCCAGGCTCGTGTACAGCGAGATGGACGCGGTGTTGATCGCCTCCTGCAGCAGGCGCACGCGCGCGATGCCGCGTCGGCGCGCCTCCTCCAGCACCGCGTTCATGAGCATTCGCCCCACGCCGCGCGATTGCACGTCCGGGCGCACCGTGATCGGGCCCACGCCGGCGACATCGTCGGAGAAGCCCAGGAAGTTCGAGCCCAGCAGCGTGTCGCCGTCGAGCGCGGCGAAGCCCGCGAAATCCTCGCGCGAGGCGAACATGCCGACGATCATCGCGCCGCTGTCGGGCGAGTCGAAGTCGCGCTCCACGCCGTGCTCATCCTGCAGAGCGCTGAAGGCCTCGAAGCAGATGCGCCCAAGCTCGGGGACCCACTCGGGGCGAACACGCTCGATGCGGATGGTCATGGGCGCATTGTTCGGCGCGCCGACCGACGGAGCGATCCCGTCACAGGCGCAGGATCGGAGGCGCCGGGCGCACCGGCGTGCTCAGCCCCAGGTGCTCGATCACGCGTGTCAGCCCCGCGATGTCCGCATCGCCAAACGCCCCGACGTCGTAACTGTCCGCGTCCAGCACGCCCCAGCACGAGCCATCGGGCTCGAAGCACGGCACCACGGCCTCGCTCAGGTCCTTCGGGTCGCAGGCGATGTAGCCCGTGCCCAGCGTGCGCACATCGCGCACGAGCACGGGTCGTTTCTCCTGCCAGCAGCGCCCGCACATGCCGTGCATCCCGATGG
This sequence comes from uncultured Phycisphaeraceae bacterium, assembly GCA_964399625.1. Classification (GTDB taxonomy): domain Bacteria; phylum Planctomycetota; class Phycisphaerae; order Phycisphaerales; family UBA1924; genus CAYNSB01. Next base: position 62,261 of record CAYNSB010000006.1, on the reverse strand, counting down.
GCGAGCACGCGGGCTTGTCGCGCCGCGGGCCCAGGAGCATCTCGTCGCGGTCGGGTGTCTTGAGGTAGAACCCGATCCACGAGACGCCGCGCGTGCCCAGCGCCTCCCAGAGCGCGTCCACGGCGATTTGCATCATCGTCTGGCGATCGGCACCGGGGACAAGTCGCGTGCGCGCGACGATGCCCGGGTAATTCCGCTCAGGTGCCTGTGAGAACGCCGAGGTCTTGAGCACACCCATCCTCCATGCCCAACGCGCATGCGGCAACCCGTGGATGCGAGGCGCCGACGTTGCCCGCGTGATCAGAGCGTCGCGGAGGTGTACGGCAGCAGGGCCATGAAGCGGGCCCGCTTGATCGCCTGGGCGAGCAGGCGCTGCTCCGCGGCGGTCGCGCCGGCGCGCTTGCGCCCGTAGATCTTGCCGTTGGGAGTCATGAGGCGACGGAGATTGTCCACGTCCTTCCAGTCCACATAGACCTTGCCCGAGCCGGCGGTCTTGGTGATCTTGGTCTTGGTCGTGGGCGTCGCGCTGAAACGATTGAACTTGCTCATCGGTGCTCCGTCATGGACTTTCGGCCCGGGCGACTACGCGTCCGGGCGACGGTGTGGGAAAGCCAAGTTTAGGCGCGATTCCAGCGGATCGGCGTCCCTTACGCCTTCCGCACAACGGCATCGAGCGAGGCCCGTCCGCCGCCGAAAATCAGCAGCAGCCCCGCCGCGGACGCGAACGCGATGTTCTCGCGCACCTTGCACCACGTGATGGGCTTGTCTGGATCGCAGAAGAACGCCAGGCGTCCGAAGCATCCGCAGTGGATGTCCAGCCCGCGATTGAGCACGGAGAGGATGCCGTAGAGGAACACGCCGATGAGCGCGATGAACACGAGCGACGCCCCGCGGACCCACAGCCCAAGCACAAGGCAGGTGGCAACGAGCACCTCCGCGAGCGGGATGGCGTACGTCGCCCAGTGCTCGACCCACGTCGGAAGGTTCATCTGGTAGGCGTGGATCGCCTCGCGGAAGTTCACCGGGCCCGCCACGCCCACCTCGGCGATCGTGCCGGGCACGAGCATCGCCTGCAGTTTCGTCCACGCGGCGATGAGGAACACGAACGCGAGCGCGTAGCGCAGCGCGAACGCCGCGAGGGACCACCACGCGGCGATCGGGCCGACCTGCGCCGCAGCGCCCTTCGCGTCAGTCACTGAACCCGACCTCCCCTCCCTTGGCCGTCGGATACTTCGCGTTGATCCACGCGGGCAGCCCGTCCTTCATCACGAAGATGGGCCCGATGTTGAGGTTGAGCGCCTCGAGCCGCTGGGCGACGGCCTCGCTGTCCGTGCAATCCGCGCCCATGCAGTACACGACGACGACGTTGCCCGGGAGGTAATTGAGGACCTTCTTGGGGGCCGCGCCGTCGAAGTACCGCTTGTCCACGTGCATCGCCCCCAGCACGTGCTCGTCGGTGTAGTGCCAGTACTCGCGGGCATCGACGAAGACCACGGACTTGCCATCGAGCGACTGATCGTCAAAGAGCTTCTTGGCGCGCTCGAGCGAGATCATGCGCTCGGGCTTGGCGGGTGTCGCAGCCGGCGATGCCTTCGCCTGAGGCGGCTTTGGATCGACCTTCGGTTGCGGCGGGGGCGTCTGCTTGCCGTCCGAAGGCTTCTTCGAAGGGTCCTCAGTCGTGCCGGATTCCGGCTTCGTCGTGCCACCCTGTGGGGAAGTTCCCGACGTTGACGCGTCCGATTTTGGAGCTGCCGGCGACGTGCCCGGCGCGGCCGCGGGGCGATCGCCCGGGCTGGCGGGCGTGCCCAGCGTCGGCGGGCGTGTGAAGGCGAAATACCCGCCCACAGCGCCCGCGACCACGATGATCACCGCCGCCTGCGTGAGGATGCTGCGCATGGAATCGCTCCGTTGACGAACCTCGCCGGGACTACTTGGGCGCGGTGGGGTTCTGGGGCTGGGCGGGCGTCGTTGCGGGGGCCGGCGCGGGGGCCGGGTGCGCCGCGGGGATCATCGGCTGCCCCGCGGGAGTGGTGGCGGGCTTGTCGCCGCGATCGCCCTGAGCGGGCACCGCGCCCTTGGGGCGGACCATGCCCGAAAGCGGCACCTCGATGACGGGGTCGGCCTCGATGTTCGTTGTGATCAAGAGCTTGCCGTTGATCGTCAGCGGGTTGCTCGGGTGCTTGCCCGTGAGCTTGATCGTGTACGCCGTGTCGTTGGAGCCCTCGTCGGACTTGAACTCCGACGCGAACCCGTCGGTGAGATTCGACTGCTGCTCGACCTTGGTGATCTTGAACGGGTGCCCGCCGCGGGACTTGACCTTCACCTCGCGGGCCCAGGTGCTGTCGGCCTCGAGCATGCCCAGCGACACGCGGACCGGCAGGACCTGCACATCCCCGACGACCTCGGCCATGATCTGGAAGTCGGCGAGCTGGTGCGTCGCGAGCGTGGTGCGGGCCGTCGCCATCGCCTGCACCGGGCCGCGCGGGGCCTTCCCGTTGAACGTGACCTCGATCGTGGACTGGTTCACCTTCTCGCCGTCGAGCTCGACCTCCTTAGTGTCCAGGACCTTGATGTCGAAGATGCGCCCCTTGGTGCTGCTGGCATAGGTGACCTTGAAGTCGCCCGCGGGCCCGTTCACCTTCACGATCTGCGAGGGAGTCTTGCCCAGCTCCACCTCGCCGAAGCTGACCAGCGGCGGCTCGAACCACACCGTCTGGCGGACCACGGAGTGGATCGCCAGCGAGATGTCCTTCTGCGTCGGGTCGTTCGTCGAGAACGACACGCGGGTGTTCTGCTCGCCGTGCTTGCCGGCGGGGTTGAAGATGATCTTCATCTCGCCGCTCTCGCCCGGCTCGTACTCCATCTTGGCCAGCGACGGGACGGTGCACCCGCAGCTCCCCTTGGGCGGCGAGGTAAAGACGAGCTTGCTCTTGCCCGTGTTCGTGAACTTGAAGACGGTCTCGACGGACTTCTCGTCGGAGATCTTCCCGAACTCGTGCGACATCTTGTCGAAGACGATCTTCGGGGCGTTCGCGTCGGCCGCTTGCGCGGGGCTCGCCATGCCGTCGGGCATGCGGCCCGTCAGGACGCCCTCCTGCTGAGCCAGGGCCGAGCCCGCCATCGCCAGACCCGCCGCCATCACCACCAGCATCGTGCCCGTCTTCATGGATCGTTCCTTTCGCGGTCCTCGTTGCCCTTGGGTTCGCGGACGCGCCCACGCGCGTGGACCCGGCGGGTTCCGAGCGTTCTTCGACGAACAGCCCCCGGCGCTCGAACAATTACGGAACGCCGGGACCACGCTCCGGCCGACAATCTGTCATCCTCCCCCCTCCCATGAGCGTCGCTCCGTCCAAAGCCCGAATCATGCCCGACCCAAGGCCCGAGCCAACTCCGCACAGCCCAACCCCCTCCCGCGGGGCGCTGGCCGAGTCGCTCGACGCCCTCACGCGCGACGCGATCGGCGGCAACCAGGGAGCCTTCGACCAGATCCACGCCCGCCTCGGATCGAGCCTGCGTCGCCTGTTCCTGCAGCGGTCCGGCGGGCGAGAGGACCTGGCGGACGATCTCTCGCAGCGCACCTGGACCGCGGTGTGGAAGGCGATCCGCGAGGGCAAGTACCACCGCGAAAAGTCCGCGATTTCCACGTTCATCTACGCCGTGGGCTTCAAGATGTGGCTCCAGCACCTGCGCCAGTCCGGACGGACCAGCGAGGCGAGCGTGGACGCCGAGGTGCTCGATGGAATGGGGTCCTCGTCCGGGCCCGAGCCGGAGGTGGCGTCCGACCTTGCCGACGCCCTGCAGTGCCTGCGAGATTGCCTGCGGGGCGGTGGGGCGGGGAGCCTGAACGAGGACGAGCGGCACATCGTCACGCTGGCGGCGTCGGGCGTGCCCGACCGCGAATTGGCACGCCGACTGGGAATCGCCCCGTCCACGCTGAACGTCCGCAAACAGGCGGCGTTCGCGAAGATCCGCCGGTTCCTCGCGGTGCGCGGGCACCGCGGCGATTCGGGCGAACAGCGGGGCGGCGGGAGCGAATAGCCGGGGGAACGGACGCGCAGGGGCGCGGACGATTCGGGGACCGCAGGGGCGGGGGTGCTCCATGAACGATCGGCAATTGCAAACGTTGATCCGGATGGCTTTGGAGGCCGAGGGGCTGGAGCGCGATGGAGCCGCGCACGGCGTCGAGCCCGTGCTGGCGCGGATCGGGCCCAGCCGCACCACGCGCGTGCTGCGCGGGGTGGGGCTGGTGGCGGGTCTTGCGGCGGCGGCGGGGATCGCGGTGGTGATCTGGCCCGCGGCGCCCATCGCGACGCCGTCGGCGAACAACACGGGTCCGATCGCGAGCGTCCCGGCGAACGACAAGCATGAGACCGGGACAGGCGCCGCGGCGTTGGCGGCCAAATCGACGAGCGAGTCCGATGGCGCTCCGCTCGCTGGCGGCGCAGCGCGTGGGCGGGCCGTGGAGAATCGCGTCGCCTCGACCGACTTTGAGAAGCCGCTCGTGTCCGACGTCGTGTCCGACGCGGAGCGCCCGATGGCCGAGCTGGCGCAGGTGCTCGTGGTGGTGCGCAGCACGGCGGGTCCTGGCGGGGGCGTGGGCTGCGGGTGCGCCAAGGTGCCCAGCGTGCAGTGGGTGCAGGCGGGCGCGGGCGGGAAGGACCTGGACGGGCGTGTGATCTACGCTCGGGCCGACGCCGACCCGCGCGAGCCGACGCTGAACGTGAACGACTTTGCGTGCTTCCACAAGAGCTTCGCCTCGGGCGATGCGAGCGCCAACTGCGACGGCTCGACGACGGGCCCGATGCTGAGCGTGAACGACTTCGTGTGCTTCACGAACAAGTTCGCGCACGGGTGCATGTGAGCAACGCGCGACTCGAAGTTGCGTCAATCAAGCGATGTCGAGTCGCTTCGCGAGATATCGTTTCACGGCAGCCAAGGGAAGAGGTGGTACGTGCCCGTGTTGGGTGTGTTGTTTTGAAACTCAATATACGCAACGTGGCCATCAAGAAAGCCTGATACGGTGCGGTTGTCCCCTCCGAATTCTCCGGGCAGAGGACTCGGGAGTTGCGTATTGCTCACGGCCCATCGGTTGATGATCAAGTCCCCATGCTGATCGTAGATCCATGCGATCTTTGCGAGATTCGGAGTGACGAACGGCTTTCCGGGCGGGCGTGTAAATCGAATCGGCGCGCCGTCAAGGGCCGAACGGAACGCCTGCACTCCGGTGTCGAACTGAAGCGTGAAATCGTTGCTCTGTGGCACTCCATCCCACCATGCCATGTTCAGTTGGTAGCTTGTTCCAAGAGAGTCATAGCACGTGAAGCCATTCCGATCGGGAAAACTGTATCGCCCGGTCTTGCTTCCCATGTATGAGACGGTGTCACCGGGGGACTGGCAAATCGGAACCTGCAGCGCATTTCGCTCGGCATACGTCGGATTGCCATGCGAGAACGTCCACGTTGGACCGGACCCCGTGTTCCGGTAGCCCGACGGAATCGGAATCGTCGCGCCAGTCAGATATTGGTTGAGCGGGCGTGCGTATGCGCTCTCGTCGTATTCGCTTCCGGCCCAAGTGATGATGCCTGAGCCGTAAGAGTCGCAGTTTTTCCCAGCATAATGCCATGAGTCCCACCCGCTGAGCTTTCCAACCGAGTACTTCGTGCCACGCATCGGCATCTGCCCGCCCGTGTCCGCGCGATACTGGTGCATCGCCCGAACGATCTGACGCACGTTGTTGAGCGAGACGTACATACCCGCCGGGCTTCGCACGCCGCGCATGAGCGGCGGGAGCACGCCCACAACAAGCGCGAGTAACACAAGCGCCACCAACGTGTCGATCAGCGTCAGACCTCTTTGGCGCTTCATGTGCCTCCCCTTGCGCAACCATTGCATTATCGGCGAAAGCAGGCACACCGCAAGGACAGATGCACGACAATGAGAAAAGTGGCCCCGCACTCCGTCGTCGCCCCTTAGACCTCGATCTCCTCGGGGCTCTCCTGCCCCGGCAGGCTGCGAAGACCCCCGGCGGCGAAGGCCGCCAACGCCGCGAGCACGTCGTCCGGGCCCGCGGCCGTGCGGATCGCCTCCTTGAGCGGCTTGCACCCCACGGGGCGGTTGCGCTCGTCGCGCGAGACGAGCGTCTTGGCGAACCAGCTGATGCGCCGGCGGATCTGGAACATCGCGTAGCGATCGTCGTTGTGCGCGCGCATCAGGGTGAAGAACCGCGTGATGATCGCGATCTTCTCCTTCTCGCTCGGCTCCGGGCCCGCCTCGCCCGTGCGCATGAGCGACCACGCCCGGCGGAACAGCCACGGCGCCGTGAGCGCCCCGCGCCCGATCATCACGCCCGCGCAGCCCGTGTCGCGCATCATCGCCACGGCGTCCTCGGGCGTGCGCACGTCGCCGTTGCCGATGACCGGGATCGGCGCGCTCGTGCCCGCGTGACGGGCCACGGCCTCGACCACCGCGGCGATGCCCGGGCGGATCGCCTCTCCGCTGAACTTCATCTCCGTCGTCCGCCCGTGGACCGTGACGCCCGCGACGCCCACATCCGCCAGCGCGCACGCCAGGTGCGGCGAGCACGCGCGCCCGGCGTGGTAGTCCTCGTTGGACCAGCACAGGCGCATCTTGCAGGTGAGGGGGACAGGCACCCTCCCTTGGAGGGGAGGGGAGGGGACGAGACTCGCATCGCCCAGGCGTCGTTCCCACTCCTCTCTCGTGAGTGCGCACGCCTCGAGTTCCTTCACGACCCGTCGCGCGATCGCGACGGCCCGCGAGAGGTCCGTGAGCAGCTTGCTCCCGCCGTCCTTCTTCGTGACCTTATCGACGGGGCAACCCATGTTGATGTCCACGACCGTGGCGCCGTGCTCCACGGCCCAGCGCGCGCCCTGGGCCATGATCTCCGGGTCGCTGCCGTAGAGCTGCATGCCCACCGGCTTGTCAAAGTCGTTGGTCTTGGCAAGGTCGAGCGATGTCGCCGTGCCCCGCAGGAGCCCCTGCGGGGAGAGCAGGTCCGTGCAGGCGAGCCCGACGCCGCCCAGTTCTCGGCACACGGTCCGAAAGGCAAGGTCGCAATACCCCGCGATCGGTGCGAGCAGCAGGGGCGTCGCGAGGCGTACCGGACCGATCGCGAGAGGATGGGGGGCTTGTGCTCCCATGCGAAATAGTAAGGAATGTCTTGACGCTCGCGGGCGGTGCTGCTGGAATGGGCTCGTCCACGCCGAGGAGGTCGCCCTTGTCGACTCGCTTCCTGGATTCGGCGCGATCGTGCGCGCTGTGCGTGGCCGCTCTGGCGGGCGGCGCGATGGTGCCGCGCGCCTTCGCGCAGGTGCCGACCCCGGAAGAAGCGATGCCCAACGGGCGTCTGGGCGGCTTCCAGACCGATGCCGCGACGCATGACGCGGGCTGCGTCACGCCGGCGATGGCGGCGCGCGTGCAGATGAACATCGCGATGTTCGTCGCCTTGCACGGGCCGCTCTCGCAGTCGATCGCCGACGTCGCGCCTCCGTTGCGGTTCTGGCCCCTGGGCGGCACGCTCTACCGCGACCTGAACATGGGCAACTTCGTGGACCTCGACCCCACGCCCGGCGTGCTGTCGTACCTCTGCGATCAGGAGACCTACGACGGGCACAACGGGATCGACTGCGGATCGCCCTGGTGGTCGCAGGTGGACATCGGCATGCCGATCTACGCCGCGGCCGATGGCACGGTGATCGACGCGCACGACGGCGAGCCGGATCGCAACACTGCCTGCGTCGAGCCGCCCAACTACGTGATCATCGACCACGGCAACGGGCGCATCTGCTGGTACCTTCACATGAAGACCAGCTCGGTGGCGGTGAACGTGAACCAGCAGGTGAAGGCGGGGCAGCAGATCGGGCTGGTCGCCTCCTCGGGATGCTCGTTCGGGCCGCACCTGCACTTCCAGGTGATGGACTCGGGCAACGTGTTCGAGCCCTTCGCCGGCGCGTGCCGGGCGGGGCCCTCGGGCTGGGCGAACCAGATCGACCCGCCCGCGACGGGCGCGTACCTGAAGGATTTCGGCGTGACGGCGCAGGACATCGGCGCCGCGCCGCCGTCTCCGGCGCGCCCGCCCGTGGACGCCCAGATGGCGTACACCGATCCGCTGGTGTACTTCTGGATCAACACGCCCAACTTCCCCGCGAACTCCACGTGGAGCGAGCGGTACATCCGCCCCGACGGCTCGCTCTACCTCACGCTGGGGCCGTTCAACTTCAACAACAGCACGAACTACGGGTGGGCTCTGTGGTGGTTCTCGCGCAACATTCCGGAGATGCGCATCAAGTCCGGCACATGGCGGATCCAGCTCGACATCAACGGCGTGCAGCTCGTGGACGCGCCCGTCGAGGTCGTGCCCACGCGCACGCCGGGCTTCAACCGCTCGCCGCTTCCGATCAGCGTCGCGTTCGACCCGCCCGCGCCCGTGGCGTCCGACGCGATGTTCGCGCGCGTCACGTCCGACCCCGGCATCCGCGATCTCGATTGGGACCTCGTCCGCTATCGCTACGTGTGGAAGAAGAACGGCATCACGTTCCGAGACGTGGTTTCCGCGGGCATGGCCGACGCGATCCCCGCGGGCACGGCGGCGGGCACGCACGATGTCGTGGCGTGCACGATCACGCCCAACGACGGGCACGTGGACGGCGCGAGCGTGACGATCGCGGTCGCCGTGGGTTGCTACGCGAACTGCGACGCGAACACGAGTTCCCCCGTGCTCAGCGCCTCCGATTTCATCTGCTTCCTCAACCGCTTCCGCGCGGGCGACGCGTACGCCAACTGCGACGCGAGCACGGGCTCCCCCACGCTCACCGCGGGCGATTTCACCTGTTTCCTGCAGAAGTTCCGGGCGGGGTGCCCCTGAGCGGACCGCACCCACGCACCGATACACTGGGCCTTCATTATGAACAACACCACACGATCCCGAGCCTTGATCCGTTCCATCGCCGCCGCCGGCGCGCTCGCCCTCGTCGCGGGGACCTCCGCCCAGGTCACGATCGACCGCGCCGACTATGAGCGTCGTCTGCGGGGCATGTGGCTGGGCGAGTGCATCGCCAACTGGACGGGGCTGCAGACCGAGGGCGTGCGTCCGGCGCCGCCGTTCTTCACGGACGCGGACTGGGAGCCGCCGCTGGGCACGGGCGGGTACCACTTCGTGCTGCAGGACCCGTGGTTCGCGGACGACGACACGGACATCGAGTACGTGTACCTGCACCTGATGACGCAGCACCAGACGACGACGCTCACGCCCGTGCAGATCCGCGACGGGTGGATCGACCACGTGAACACGTTCATCTGGGTGTCCAACGCCGAGGCCCGGCGCATCATGGGCACGTACGGGCTTTGCCCGCCGATCACGGGGATGGGGCACGCCAACGTCGGCTCGTCGATGATCGATGCGCAGCTCACGACGGAGTTCTTTGGCGCGCTCGCCCCGGGCATGCCGCACAAGGCGCTGGCGATGGCGGACCTGCCGATCCACACCACCGCCGACGGACAGGCGGCGCACGCGGCGCAGTTCTTCGCGGTGCTCTACAGCCTCGCGACGCAGGTGCCCGCGGGGCTGAGCCCGCGCGATCGGGCGCTGTGGCTCATCGACCACGCCCGCGCGTACATCCCCGACTCGTCCAAGACCGCGGGGATCGTCGACTTCGTCCGCAACAGCTACCTCACGAACCCGAACCCGGGCAATTGGGCGTACACGCGCGATGCGATCGCCGATCGCTACCAGACCAACGCCTTCAACAACGGGTTCATCTTCCGCGCGTGGTTCGAGTCCTCCGTCAACTTCGCCAACGGCGTCATGCTCCTGCTCTACAGCGAGGGCGACTTCAAGCGCGCCCTGCAGATCGGCACGCTCGGCGGATGGGACAGCGACAACCCCACCGCGACCATGGGCGGGCTCTACGGGCTCATGCTCGGGGATGACGGCATCGCGGCGCAGTTCCCCGGCGTCACGCTCTCGCGCCGGTTCTGGATCCGGCGCACCCGCCCAACCATGCCCGACTTCCTGCCGGACGACCCGCAGGCCGAGGACACCTTTGACATGATGGCCCAGCGCATGCTGCCCATCATCGATCGCGCCGTGCAGGAGGCGGGCGGCACCGTCGGGGCGACGGCGTGGACCCTGCCCACGCCGCCCTCGGGCACGCCCCTCTCGCAGAACCCGATGGAGGCCCAGCGGGCGCTGAGCGTCTCGCAGAAACTGCAGCACATGGGGATCGGCGTCACGCCCATCACCAACGGGGTCGTGCTGGGCGAGAGCTGGCGCATCCTCCACCTGAACAACGGCGACGTGCCCGACATGTACGGGGCCGAGCCGTGGTACGGCTCCCACGGCAACGCCGAGATCGTCGTCGGTTCTGGCGAGCTGTGGCTGGGCGTCACGTGGCCCTCGCCGCAGAACGTCGCGGCGGTTCGCTTCATCAAGGGGCCGCTCGTCAACGAGCTCCCCACGGGGTTCGACACCGTGCGTCCGCAGGTGCTCGTCGATGGCGTGTGGATCGATCCTCCCAGCGGGTTCACGGTTCCCGGGGGAATCTCGCGCGCCATGCCCTACGAGATCGTGGACCTTGTTCTGGGCGAGCCGATGCTCGCGACGGGCGTGCGCGTCGTCGGGTCCGGGCCCATGCCCCTGCACGTCACGTGCTCCGAGATGGACGCGCTCTCGGCGGTGATCGTCGCCCCGTGCGCGGCCAACTGCGACGGGAGCACCGCGACCCCGCTCCTGACCGCCAGCGACTTCACGTGCTTCCTCGCCAAGTTCCGCGCCGGCGATGCCTACGCGAACTGCGACGGGAGCACGGGCAGCCCCGCCCTGACGGCGTCGGATTTCACGTGCTTCCTTTCGAAGTTCCGCGCCGGGTGCCCATGAGCCCGGCGGGGGTCGTGCCCGCATAGTACGATTCGATCAGCAAGGACTCGGACGGAGCGCCGGCCCCGGCGCATCCTGTCTGCTCGGTCCACGACGCACCGCGCACCCTCGGCGCTCAGGAATCTGCCATGAACCACCCCTCCCGTCGCGTGTTCCTTGCCACCTCGCTCGCCGCCGGCGCCTCGCTGGCGCTGGGCTCTCGCGCCCAGGCCCGGCGAGTGCCTCGGCGTTCCACGCCGCAGCGGATCCTGATCCTGGGCGGCACCGGCTTCCTCGGGCCGGCGTGCATGGAGGCGGCGATCGCCGCGGGGCACAAGGTCACGCTGTTCAATCGCGGCTTCCGCGAGACGATGCGCAAAGAGAAGGGCCGACCCAGCGTCGTGCAGGACGGCGTTGAGGTCCTGTACGGCAATCGCGACCCGGAGAAGACCGCCGACGACTGGAAGGACGACCTGAAGAAGGCGGACCCGAACCGCCACGACGAGAAGGACCCCAACTCGCCCAAGGGCCTATCGCAGCTCCAGGGCAAGAAGTGGGACGCGGTGATCGACACGTCCGCGTACTTCCCGCGGATGGCCAAGGCCTCGGCCGAGCTGCTCGCGCCCAACGTCCGCCAGTACCTCTTCATCTCGACGATCTCGGTGTACAAGGACAACAGCAAGCCGATGGACGAGTCGAGCGAGCTGGCGGCGCTGAGCGACCCCGCGTCGGAGGACTTCGGGCCCGGGCTCGCCAACTACGGGGCGGGCAAGGCCGCGTGCGAGGCCGCGGTGGAGAAGGCGATGCCCGGGCGTGCGACGATCGTTCGCCCGGGGTTCATCGTGGGCATCCGCGACAGCTCGGCGCGGTTCATGTACTGGGCCCTGCGGGCGCAGCGCGCGGGCGAGGTGCTCGTGCCCGGCGCCCCGGTCGATCCCGTGCAGATCATCGACGTGCGCGACCTGGCGCGCTGGTGCGTGAAGTGCGTCGAGGACAACACCACGGGCGTGTTCAACGCGACGGGCCCCGACAAGGAGATGAACGTCCTGTCGATGCTCGAGGGATGCGCGAAGGGCGCGGGCACCTCGCCCACGTACACGTTCGCGTCGCACGAGTGGCTGAACTCCCAGGGCGTGCAGGAGGGCGAGTTCCCGTTGCTGGTGCCGCCCACGGGCGAGACCGCCGGCTTCCATCGCGTGAGCATCGCCCGCGCGCTCGCCAAGGGCCTCACGTTCCGTTCCGTGCACGAGACGGTGAAGGAAACGCTCGAGTGGTACAAGACGCTTCCGCCCGACGTCGCCAAGGCCGTCTCCAAGACCACGATGTCCCCCGAGCGCGAGGCCGATCTGCTCGCGAAGTTCAAGGCCTCCAAGAAGTGACGCGGGCGAGCGTGGGGCCAGAGCGGTATCCTGTGCGCTGATGAAGCGGCTCGTTCCCATCGTGGCGATTGCGCTGTCCAGCGCGGCGCTCGCCCAACAGGAGTACCGACTGGACGACAAGGGGCAGTGGCAGCCCGCGGCCGCTGCCGCGCCCCGCTCGCCCGACGAGGAGACGATCGCCCGGGCGCGCCAGGCGCTCGCCGACGACAAGCCCTCGCTCGCCGCCTCGATCCTCGACGACTGGATCGAGAAGAACCAATCGACCCAGAGCCCGCTCCTGCCCCAGGCGTACCTGATCCGGGGCGACGCGCGCACCGCGCGGGGCGACGAGTACAACGCCCTGTACGACTACGAGGAGCTCGCGCTCAACTACGCGGGCACCGAGGAGTTCTCGCGGGCCATCGCCCGCGAGCTCGACATCGCCCTCCGCTACCTCAACGGGCTCCACAAGCGCTGGCTCGGGCTCCGCATTGTGCCCGCGTACGACATCGGCGAGGAGCTGCTCGTGCGCGTCCAGGAGCGAATGCCCGGCACCGCGCTCGCCGAGCGCGCCTGCATCGAGCTCGCGGACTACTACTACCGCCAGCGCGACCTGATGGCCGCCTCGGACGCCTACGAGATCTACACGACGAACTTCCCCAAGGGCCCGCACATCGACAACGCCCGTCTGCGCCGGATCTACGCCAGCATCGGGCGCTACAAGGGCCCCAACTACGACACCGCGGGGCTGGTGGACGCGCGCGTGCTCATCGAGGACTACGCCAACCGGGACCCCGAGGGCGCGCGCTCCGCGGGGCTCACCGACGCGCTGCTCGCCAAGATCGACGAGTCCCAGGCCGCGCAGCTCATGGAGCGCTCGGCGTGGTACCTCAAGCGTTCCGACCCGGTCTCGGCCCGCGCGTGCCTGCGCCGGGTGGTCGAGCGGTTTCCCACGACGCTCAGCGCCCGCGACGCGTTGCGGCTCATGAAGGAGCGCGGCTGGTCCACGTCGGACGGCGCCGGCGGGGCCCCGCCGGATGCACCGAGTTCCACGGAGCACCCGACAACGGACCGCCCCACGAATGAGCGGACCCCCGTGGAGCGCAAGCCGTGACGCGCCGCGCGATCTCGCTCGCGTTCGTCGTGCTCGCCGGTGCGATCGGCGCGTGCTCGTCGGACCCGGCGCGCGGGTACTCGTTCCGGTCCACGTTCCCGCGTCAGGTGCGCACCGTGAGCGTGCCTGTCTTTGACAACCAGACCTTCTTCAAGGGCATCGAGTTCGATCTGACCGACGCCCTGATCAAGGAGGTCCAGCGCACCACGCCCATGGTCGTGGTGCAGGACGCTTCGGCGGCGCAAACGACGCTCACGGGCGTGATCCGCTCGGCCGACCTCCGCGCGCTCACGACCTCCTCACGCACCGCGCTCACGCAGGAGATGGCCCAGGAGGTCGTCCTCGACTTCGAGTGGCGCGACGCCCGCACCGGTCAGAGCCTCGCCTCGATCAAGGATCTGCGCGCGATCGAGTCCTTTGTCGTGCAGCGCGGCGTGGGTGAGCGACTCGAGACCGCCCAGCAGCAGGTGGCCCAGGAACTCGCGCGCAAGATCGTCCATCAGATGCGCAGCGAGTGGTAGTGCGATCCCGCTGCCGACCTGGCAGACGGGGCGCGGGTCGGGCCCCGATCGGGTGTCTACCCCTGAAAGACCCCCATCGGGAACGCGAGGGGCCTAGCCTCCGTATTGGTGTGAGCGGCACGCGTGTTGCTTCGATGAATCAAGCGGCGGCGTGCCCTGAATCCTCACGCCCGCTGGGCCGAAGAACCGACGGTGCCCGCACACGCGAAGGAAGAGCCGATGCCCAAGGGGCCTGAGAACAACGAGCGTCGCCGGATCATCCCCACACGCTGGGGCGCCTCGTCGCGCGGCGAGCGCGACTCGGGCTCCTCCGGCGGCGGCGACCCCGACAAGAAGCCGGGCGGCGCCGGCCCTGGCGGCGGGCGTGCGATGATGACCCTCGCGTCGCTGGCGCTGATGGGCGTGCTGCTCTTCATGCTCTTCAGCACGATCACCAAGTCCGACACCGTCTCGCTCCAGGACTTCAAGACGCTGTACCTCAACGGCGACATCGCCCCCGACTCGGTGCGCATCCGCGACAACGCGGTCATCGCCGTCCGTCGGAAGGGCCCGGACTCCAAGACCGAGACGCCCGTCGTCCTCGAGCTCAATCCCTCCACGAGCAAGACGATCATCGAGGAGGTGCAGAAGATCACCAACGGCAACTACCGCTCCGAGGCCCAGCCCACCTGGATCCCGTTCTTCTACTACGTCGTCGCGCCGGCGCTGCTGCTGCTCGCCGTGTTCTGGTTCCTCTCGCGCGGGCTGCGCAGCGCGGGCATGGGCGGGGGCATGCTGGGCAACTTCGGCAAGTCCAAGCACCGCATGATGAACAAGGAGATGACCGGCGTCACCTTCGCCGATGTCGCGGGCATCGACGAGGCGAAGGAGGAAGTCACCGAGATCATCGAGTTCCTCAAGAACCCCAAGAAGTTCACCAAGCTCGGCGGACGCATCCCCCGCGGCGTGCTGCTCATCGGCGAGCCCGGGTGCGGCAAGACGCTGCTCGCCAAGGCGATCGCGGGCGAGGCCGACGTCCCCTTCTTCTCCATCTCCGGCTCGGACTTCGTCGAGATGTTCGTGGGCGTGGGCGCCTCGCGCGTGCGCGACCTCTTCAAGCAGGCCAAGGAGTCCGCGCCGTGCATCATCTTCCTCGATGAGATCGACGCCGTCGGGCGTCGCCGCGGCGGGGGCTTCACCACCGGCGGGCACGACGAACGCGAGCAGACGCTCAACGCGATCCTCGTGGAGATGGACGGGTTCGCCACGGGCGACGGCGTGATCGTCATCGCCGCGACCAACCGCAACGACGTGCTCGATCCCGCGCTCATCCGTCCGGGCCGCTTCGACCGCCAGATCACCGTGCCGCTCCCGGACCTCAAGGGCCGCCTGGAGATCCTGCGCGTGCACGCCAAGAAGGTGAAGCTCGGGCCCAAGGTGGACCTGGAGCGGATCGCGCGGGGCACGCCCATGTTCAGCGGCGCGGACCTGGCCGCGATCATCAACGAGGCGGCGATCGCCGCGACGATGCAGAACAAGGACTTCGTCGAGCAGGACGACCTCGAGGAAGCGCGGGACAAGATCAAGTTCGGGCGGGCCAAGAAGAGCCGCGTCCGCGAGAAGGACGAGAACAAGCTCGTCGCGTACCACGAGGCGGGGCACGCGGTGCTCCAGGCCCTCCTGCCCGACGCCGACCCGCTGCACAAGGTCACCATCATCCCGCGCGGCGCGACCGGCGGCGCGACGTTCTCCCTACCGGAGAAGGACCGCATGGGCTACGGGCTCAAGTGGCTCAACGCGAGCCTGCGAGTCGCGTGCGGCGGGCGCATCGCCGAGCAGCGCGCCATGAACGATGTCTCCTCGGGCGCCTCGGGCGACATCGCCCAGGTCACGCGCATCGCGCGCACCATGATCGAGGAGTGGGGGATGTCCGCGAAGCTCGGGTTCGTCCGCTACGCGGGCAGCGACACGCGCGAGTTCTTCATGTCCGAGAAGGAGTTCTCGGATGACACCGCGACGCTGATCGATCAGGAGACGCGCCGCATCGTGGACGAGGCGTACCGCGACGCCGAGCGCCTGCTCTTCGAGAACTGGGACAAGGTCGAGCGCGTCGCGCAGGCCCTGCTGCGCTACGAGACGCTCAGCGCCGACGAGGTCCATCGCCTCATGCGGGGCGAGATGCTGGACAAGCCCACGCTCTCGGAGCTGCTCAGCGCCGAGGCAAAGAAGAAGCCCGAGGCCCCGCCCGCGGCCCCGGCGCCCTCGCCGGAGCTGCCCCCGGGCGCGATGCCCACGCCCGCGTAGACCGATTCGTAGTATCGGCCGGATCGTGGTACACTGCTCCCTGCGACCATGAGGAGCACGCCATGACCGCTCGCGCGCACCGCTGGGACGACCTGCCCGCCGACCACCCCATGCCGCTCATCGAGCGCCGCCGGATCATCGGGCGGAACATGATGATCTCGCGCGTCGCGCTCACCAAGGGCTTCGTCGTGCCCGCGCACCAGCACGAGAACGAGCAGTTCGTCGTCGTGCTCGCGGGGCGGGCACGCTTTGGCATCGGCGCCGAGGGTTCCAAGGACCGGCGTGAGCTCACGCTGGGCGCGGGCGAGGTGCTGGAGATCCCGCCCAACGTGCCCCACTCGGCCCACGCCCTGGAGGACACGCTCATCCTCGATCTCTTCAGCCCCCCCAGCGAGAAAACGGGCGTGGATCGGCACTAGATTCGGCCATTCAAGTGATTCGCGGCACCGGGCTCAGACGCGGTGCGAATCAACGAGCGGGAATCAAGATTTCTTCGCTCGAATCTCGAACCGCTCCGCCTCCAGGCCGGTCCAATCCGTGCCGACATGACCGCCGACCCGACCATCGCCGGAGCGTCTTCCCCGGAGAGCGACGAATCGCTCTTGGCCGCCTTTGCGCGCGGGGATCGCGGGGCCCTCGGCCGTCTCGCCGAGCGGCACGAGGCGGCGCTGCTGGGGCTTGCGAGCGCCCTGCTCGCCGGCCCTGGCGGTGGCGATCGCGCTCGCGACGCGATCCAGGAGGTCTGGGTGCGAGTGATCCGGCACGCGAGGTCCTTCCGTGGAACGAGTTCCGTCAAGACATGGCTCTACCGCATCGCGATCAATCGCTGCCGCGACGCGCTCGCGAACGATCGGCGCGTCCGCAGTCACGCCGGCCCGCTCGATGCGTTGGAGGGCGCGGGGACTTCCAACGGGCACGCGGGCGCCTCGCCTCCTTCGCCGGCAAGCGACGCCGAGACGCTCGAACGTGTGCGTGCGGCCCTCGCCCACCTGCCCGTGGAGCGACGCATGATCCTGCTCCTGAGTTACCACTCCGGGCTCACGCACGAGCAGGCTGCGGACGTTCTGGACATCCCCGTGGGCACGCTCAAGTCGCGATTGAACACGGCCCTGCGCGAGCTTCGTTCCCGTGTGAGCGAGCAAGAGCGTGCGAGCGTGTCGCGCGCCCGATCTCGGGAGAGCACGCCATGACCGAGGCCTTGAATGATCCGATCGAGCGTGCACTGAGTGCCCTGACCGAGGCTCGCGAGCCGGCGCGCCTGTGGGAGCGGGCGCTGGAGGCCGAGCAGCCGGGCGAAAGTGCCGCGATTGCTGCTCGATATCCGTTGAAGCGACTGGTGCGCGCGCGTGTGGGCGGTCCGAAGCTTTTGACGATTCTCGGCGCGATCGCCGCCCTCATCGCGATCGTCGGTGTCATGATCCCCTCCCTGGGCAAGGCCCGTGCGAGCGCGAGAGGGATGGCGGTCTCAGCGCCTGAGTCTTCCGCGGCCGCGATGAAGGTCTCCGATATGGAAGGAAGTGCACGAGTTGGAAGGGAGTCCGCACCTTCTCAAGCCCAGTGGGACCCCAACTTCCGTGGCACGCTGATCGACGATTCCTCAGCCCCTGTCACTGAGGCGAGTAAGGTTGCGACCGTCGCTGCTGCTCGCGCTGTCATTCGCAAGGCCACGCTCGAACTCGTCGCCGAGGATGTCACGACGACCTTTGCCAAGGCCTCGCTCCTCCTCTCCGAAGCCCAGGGCGAGTACGTGCAGGATTCTTCGATCAATGCCGGGTCGTCCGGGCCCGCGTCACGGGCCCAGCTGACGCTCCGCGTCGCCTCGTCACGCCTGAGCGCGGTGCTTAACCGGCTGCGCGAGCTCGGACGCGTGAGCGCCGAGCAGTGCTCGGGCGAGGATGTCACGACGCAGATGGTCGATGTCGAGGCGCGCCTTCGCAACGAGCAGCGCGTCGAGAGCGAACTCCTCCAGCTCCTCGAGAAGCGCCACGACGCGCCGCTCAAGGAGATCTTTGAGGTCCGTCAGGCCCTGGGCGATGTTCGCCTGCGCATCGAGCAGTTCGCCGCGCAGCGCGAGCGTCTATCCCGCCTCGTGGACCTGGCGACGGTGCTCGTGGTCATCCGCTCGCCCGACGCGCCGATCGTCGTGCATTCCGAGTCGTTCCTCGCGCGGCTCGGTCACGGGTTCGAGCGGAGCCTCCTGTGGGGCGTGCAGACGCTTGCCGACACGCTCGCGGGTCTGCTGGGCATCGCCATCGCGGGCCTGCCGTGGATCCTGTTGCTGGGAGTGATCGGAGCGATCGCCGTTCGCGCCCGCCGGCGTGCCATCGCGCGCGGCCACCTCTGAGCGTCGCTACTCGATCGGCGCCAACCCTTGCAGCGCCCGCAGGAGCGAGATCTGCCCCATGTGGTAGCAGTCGTGCGGGATCATCCATTGCAGGCGCGAGTGGTCGCGCCCGTCCGCCAGGGCCGCCGCGATCCGCTCCTGCGACGCGCGGAAGCGATCCCGCATCGCCTGCCACGCCGCGGCGTCGATCGTCCCCTGCCGCGGGAAGTTGCCCGTGGCAAGTTCTTCCGTCGTCGGCTTGGGCTTGCCGTCCAATCGCGCCAGGGCGTCCTCCCGCCAGAAGCACATGTGCGCGACGTGCTGCCAGATCGAGTGCCGGCCCGGTGCGGGCCGCCACGCCGCCTGCTCGGGCGTGAGGCCCTCGAGCGCCCTGCCCCAGGGCGCGGCCCACAGCCCCGCGTTCCACGCCTCGCGCCACCATTCCGCCATGTCCTCGCGCTGCATGCCTTGCCCTCCCTACGCGCCCTCGCCCGCCTCGCTCAGCAGGCGCTGCGGATCGCCCGTCACACGCGCCCGGACCACGACCGCCTCCACCTCGGGCAGCTGCTTGCTCCCGGCGGCGCCGCTCTCGGCGAACTTCCGCAGCGTCGGCTCAAGGCGCTTCTCGTAGCTGCCCACGAAGTCGTTGTACCGCTCGACGGCGCTGTTGAGCGCCGCGCCCAGGCGGCCCACGTGCGCCATCGCCACCGCCGCACGCTCGTGGAACTCCACGCCCAGCGCCCGCAGCTCCTCGGCGTTGCGCGCCAGGCGCTGCTCGCGATAGCCCACCGCGACGGCCCGCAGCAATCCGATCAGCGTGCTCGGGCTCGCCAGCAGCACGCCGCGATCGGCCGCAAGCTCCAGCAGATCCTCGCGGCGCGAGAGCGCCGCGTCCACGAACTGATCGCCCGGCACGAACATCACCACGAACTCGGGCGAGCCCGCGTACTGCGTCCAGTACCCCTTCTTCGAGAGCTTGCCGGCCTGCTCCGCGACGCCGTCGGCGAACGCGCGCAGGTGCTCCTCCGCGTCCGCGGGGTCGCTCGACTCGATCGCGTCGAGGTACGGCTTGAGGTTCGCCTTCGCGTCCACCGCCAGCTCGCGCCCGTTGGGCAGACGCACGATCATGTCCGGGCGCAGCAGGTTGCCCTCGCTGTCGCGCGTGCTGTCCTGCTCGACGAAGTCGCAGTACGCGCGCATGCCCGCCAGCTCCGCGACGCGCCGGAGCTGGATCTCGCCGTACCGACCACGCACCTGCGGCTCGCGCAGCGCCTTGACCAATCTGCCCGTCTCCTCCCGCAGCGACGCGCTCGAGAGCGACATCGACTCGAGCTGCTGGCGGATCGCCGCGGCCGTGTCGATCCGGTCCTTGTCGATCGCCGCGAGCTTCGTCTCCGTCTTGGTCAGCGTTTCGGCGATCGGCCTGACGAGGTCCTCGATCGACTTCCGCTTCAGCTCGATCTCCCCGCTCGCCTGCTTCTGCTGCGCGCCCAGGCGTTCCTCGGCACGCTTGAGGAACTCCTCGTTCGCCGTCTTGAGCGCCCGCGCCGCGAGCGCGTCGAACTCCGACGCGAACTTCTGGTTCAGCTCCGACAGGCGCTTCTGCACCTCCTCGCGGAGCTGCTGCTCCTGCTTGCGAAGCCCCGCACGCTCGACCTCAAGAAGCTCGTCCTTCTGGCGCAGCTCGTCGCGGAGGCGCTCGCCATCGGCATCGCGCTGGGTCGCCAATTCCGCGATCTGCACGTGCAGCTTGCTCGCCTGCTCCCGCACGCCTTGGAGCGTCGAGCCCAGCTCGTCATAGCGAGCCCGCTCCTCCGCCAGCGCGCGGGTCCCGTGCGCCCGCTCGCGCTCCAGCTCCTGCTGGAGCTGGGCCAGCATCGCCCGGGCCGCCGCCTCGCTCGCGATCAGCCTTTGGCGCGCGGCGATGAGCCACGCGGCGAGCCCGCCCGCGCCCACAACCCCGACGGCCAGCACCCAGTGCAGAGCATCCATGCGCGGGCATGATACCTCCCGATTCCCGAACACGCATTCCGTCGCCTTCGTGCCCCATAACTCGCACAATTGTTTCAGTGATTTCTGAAATCATCATGGATTTCAATCACACGCTGGGCGATACTTCGGCTATGAGCACGAACCCGCCCTCAGACCGTCCGTCTCCGCCGGTCGTGGACTCGCTCATCACCCAGGCCCAGGACCGCTTCATCGCGACCTGGGGGCAGATGGGCGCGGCGTGGGGCATCTCGCGCACCATGGCCGAGGTCCATGCCCTGCTGTACATCACCGCGACGCCCCTGAACACCGACGACATCATGGAGCGCCTTCAGATCTCGCGCGGCAACGCGAGCATGTCGCTCCGATCGCTGCTCGACTGGGGCATCGTCACGCGCACGCACAAGCGCGGCGATCGCAAGGAGTACTTCCAGTCCGAGGCCGACGTCTGGACCATGTTCCGCGCCATCGTCCGCGAGCGCATGAAGCGTGAGGTCGATCCGCTCCTGGCCTCCCTGCACGAGATCCGCGACCTCACCGGCCCGCACCAGGGGCTCGACCCCAAATCGCGCGAGGTCTCGTCCGAGCAGCGCCAGGCCCTGCTCGATCACCTTCAGCGCGTGGACTCCATGATCGATTTCTTCACCACCGTGGACAAGGTCGGGCAGCGGTTCGTCTCGCCCGCGGGCAAGGGCCTGCAGATCGCCGCGAACATGCTCAGCAAGATCGTGTGATCGAGCTCTTCTCCCCGCGCGCCCCTGCCACACACCGCACCACACTCCATGTCGTCAGCCGCACGCCACTCCCACTCGCTCGCCTCCTCGCCGCTCAAGATGAGCGCGCCGATCGAGGTGCCCAGCGTCCGCCCGGCGCCGCGTCTGAAACTCCGCTGGAGCATCTCCCCGCTGGCCGCGCGGAACGCGGGCCTGGCACACGCCCACGACGAAGCGTCGCTGCTTCTTGAGATCGACGTGCACGAGGATCGCCCGATCGAGGCGCGCCTGGTCCGGGCCGGCGATTCCACGCCCGTTCCGATCGAACACGCGTCGGCCCCGCGGATCGTGCGGGACGAGGCGGGACTCTTCCACATCGACATTCCCGGCGTGCTGAGCGCCACGTGGAGCGAGCAATCGCACGGCGGATCGGCCGGCCCGTTCATCCGCCAACGCACGCTCTACGCGCGCACGAGCGTCCTCGCGAGCCTGGGGCTCGGTGGAGGGCGGTACGAGCTTGAGTGCGGGGATTAGCCCTTCTTCGCGACCAGCATGCCCACGATCGCCGGCAGGGCGATCACGCCCGCCGCGATCCCCACGTACATCCAGAGGTTGCCCGCGATCTGAGAGATCAGCGGATTCCCGGGGCCCTGCGTCATGCCGAAGATGATCAGCGCCACCGCGAACGCCGCGACGAGCACCATGCCCAGCGCCGCGCCGCCCGTGAGCCCGGACCACAGCCCGTCGTAGGGCTCCGCGGCGACCATCGCCACGCCACCCGCCGCCGCGCCGCCCACGCCCGCGAGTTCCTCGCTGGGCGCGGACTCGAACAGCGCGCCCCCGTCGCCGCCGGACTCGGCCACGGTCTCCGACGCCGTGCTGCCGTCCTCCTTGGGGGTCTCGACGTCCGCGAGCAGGTCCTGCCCGAGGCTGGTGTCGTCGGCCTCGCGCGTCAGGTCCATCAGGCCCGAGCCCGAACCCACCGTCTCCAGCGACAGCTCGCTGGGCGCACGCTCGGTGATCTGCGTCACCGCGGAAGGATCGGCCTCCTCCGTCTGGTCCGCATCGAAGATGCTGATGCCCGTCTGCTCCTTCGGGCTCTCCAGGTTCATCCCCGAGCCCGAGTCGCTCGCGAGGCTGATGGAGCCCAGCTCGCCGCTTTCAGCAAGCGGGATCACGTCGTCATCGCCGCCGCCCCCGGCGAGCAGGTCCACCTGATCGACCTTGAGCATCACCTTGTCGCGATCGCGGAACTCCTGCAGTTGCCCGTTCTCCACGAGCTGCTGCACCTCTTCGGGGCTCTTCTTGAGCTTGCCGGCCGCCTCTTCCAGCGTGTAGAAAAGCTTTGCCATCGCGTGCGCTCCCAAGGTTCGTCCATCCCGCCCACCAGCGAGACGCCCCGGCATGGGGTGGAGTGAAGTCTAAGCCCGGTTCCAATCCCGATCCCGCCGACGGTCCGTCGGGGGCAAGGGGGCCGGAAGGTACACGCTGCCCGCCATGGCAGCAACCGCACCGAGGCGGATACCTCCCAGAACCCCTACGGGCCCGAACTTGCGTCGGTTCCAGCACGTCGATCGTTCGGGCCGATGCCTTGTCTCGGCGAGGCGGCACGCAACGCGCCCCGGCCTCGCCCCAACACACGTCCGATGCAACCACGCTCGACAACCCCGCCCAGCGCCCCGCGTGCGTCGTGGCTCTCGCGCGTGGGCGTGATCGCGCTCGCCGGGGTGATCTTCGTCGGGCTCACAACGTACCTGCGATCGCTCGACGACCGCACCGACCGGCTCGTGCGCGAGCAGCTTCTGCCCACCGGCGAGCCACGCCCCGCCGCGGAGGTGATCAGCCAGGTCCGTGCGCTCAAGCTCGTCACGGTGGAAGTGGACTCGCGGGTCGCGACGACCGCGACGGACCTCTCATGGCGGGGCGACGTCGCCGCGCGAGTGGAGGCGCCGGTCAAGCTTCTCTACGGCGTCGATCTCTCGGACCTCACCCTCGAACATGTCGCGGTCAGCCCGCTCTCGGGCGGGCTCGTGCTTCGCGTTCCGCCGCCGCAGCGCATCGCGACGGAAGTGTTCGGCGAGCGCGAGACGTCGGACCTGTCGCTGGGCTGGCTGCGCTTCCGCGCGACCTCGGGCGAGTTCTACCTGGGGCAGGCGCGCCAGGGGCTCCATCGTCGGGCGCGCGAGCTGTCGCTCCCGCCCGAGCAGGCGGCCCGCGTCGTGGAGCTCACGCGCGAGCAGCTCACAACGCTCATCAAAAAGATCGTGGGCGATGTGCCCGTCACGATCCTGTTCCAGAACGATCCCTCCGATGGCGCCGGTGCCAAGGGCCCCGTGGCCAACGGGAGCGCGCCGTGAGCGTCCTCTCGCGACTCCTCCGCGCCCGATGGAACGTGCTGCGACTGCTCGTCGCGGCGTTCCTGCTCTGGTGCGTCGCGATCGACACGCCCTCCCGCCTGGCGCGATCGGCGCTCTCGCGCCTGCCGGACTTCGACTACGCCAAGGAGGTCGAGTACCTCCGCGCCGCGGGGCGCTATGGCGAGGCGATCATGGTCGCCGACGAGGGGCTCCGCGACGCGTCGGGACCTTCGCGAGAGGCGCTCCAGCATCAGCGTGACGCCGTCGTGGCGGAGCAGTCGAGCTGGCTCCGCAAGGCCAAGTCCGTGGGCCTGGGTGCGCTCTCGGGCAAGGGGGATTCGCTCGAGTCGCTCCTGGGCGCGATCGCGGCGGACATGCTCATCGTGGGGGATGTGCGCGATCTGCTCCTGCAGGGCTCACGCTTTGTCGTCGATGGCGAGGCCGACCCGCTCATCGTCACGCTCTCGGGCGTGGGCCTGGCGACGACGCTCGCGCCGGAGGTGGACTGGGTGCCCTCGGTGCTCAAGGTCGCGCGCAAGAGCGGCGCGATGACGCGCAAGATGGGCGAGGAGCTGCTTTCCTCGCTCAAGCGCGGGGGCAAGGCCGCGGAGGAAGGGCTCCAATCCATGATGAAGGACGTCGCGAGCCTCTCGCGGCGTGCCTCGCCCGCGGGCGCCGCGCGCGTGCTCCGGCACGCGGACTCAGCCGCGGAGCTGGGCACGCTCGTTCGCTTCGTCGAGCGCCAGCCCTCGGGCGCTTTCGCGCTGCATGTGCTGGGCGAGGAGGGGGCGCAATTGGTCAAGAGCGGCGCCAAGTCGGAGCTGAAGGCGGGGGCGAAGGCCGGGCTCGCGAGCGACCTCAAGGCCGGTGCGCGGGCCGCCGGCGCGGGAGAGGAAGCGATTCTCAAGGCCGCACGCAAGGGTCCCGCCGGCGCCGCGTGGCTCCGCACCGCGGGACGCGCGGCGGTCCGTCCGCACCCGCTGCTGGGGCTCGCCAAGGGGTTGTACAAGGGCAATGTCGAGCAGCTCGCCGCGCGCATCGCGCAGGAACTCGATCCCCGCGCGTTCTGGGTCCTGCCGCTGCTGGCGGCGTGGACGTTCCTTGAGGGCGCGATGCTGATGGGGCGGCTGCGCGCGCCGCACGCCGAGCACCGCTGAGTCGCCCCGCCACATCGGCCCAAGCCCCAGTATCCTTCGATCGCCATGGCCCGCGCGACCGATCCCATCCCCGCCCGCGCCGCCGCGCTCGCGGTCGTGAAGCGCCTGCGCGAGCACGGTCACCTCGCGTACTTCGCGGGCGGGTGCGTGCGCGACGAGCTGCTCGGGCTCAGCCCCACGGACTACGACATCGCCACCGACGCCACGCCCGATCGCATCCGCGCGCTCTTCGCGCGCACCGCCGAGGTCGGCGCGTCGTTCGGCGTCGTCCTCGTCAAGCCGGGTGCGGAGCCGGGCGCGCCCAAGGGTTCGCCCTCGCCCACCATCGAGGTCGCGACGTTCCGATCCGACGGCCCGTACTCCGATCGGCGCCGCCCGGACTCGGTCACGTTCTCCGATCCCAGGAGCGACGCGCTCCGGCGCGACTTCACGATCAACGCGCTCTTTCTCGATCCGGATCCCGCCGCGGGCCAGCCGCCCGTCATCGACTTCGTCGGCGGTCAGGCGGACCTGCGCGCCAAGGTGCTGCGCGCCGTCGGCGAGCCGGCGCAGCGCCTGGCGGAGGACCATCTTCGCGCGCTGCGGGCGGTGCGTTTCGCCGCGCGATTCGCCTTCGACATCGAGCCCGCCACCGCGGACGCGATCCGAGCGCACGCGCGCGATCTCACCGGCGTCTCGCGCGAGCGCGTCGGCGAGGAGCTCCGGCGCATCTTCGCGCACGCCTCGTTCCATCGCGCGGCGGAGCTGCTCCAATCGCTGCACCTGGACGCCCCCGCGCTGGACGACGCGCACCGCGATTCGCCCTGCCCCATCCTCGACGCGCTCGCCCGCGCCGGCGCCGGGGCTCCATTCCCGACGCTGCTCGCGGCGTGGCTCCTCGATCGCGGGCTTCAGCCCGCAGACTCCGCTCCGGCGTGCGCGCGCCTGCGCCGCGCGCTCTGTCTCTCCAACGACGAGAGCGACGAACTGCGGGGGTGCTTGGAGTCCTATGCGCTGCTGCGCACGGGCTGGCTCTCGGGCGGTGTCGCCTTCCAGAAGCGTGCGGCGGCGACCGCCCACGCCGGATCCTTCCACGAGGGCCTGCGCCTGCTTCGTGCGGTTGATCCGTCCCGCGCCGCCCGCATCGACGCCAGGGTCCAAGAGCTTGAAGCGACACCGTCCAAAATACGACCAGAGCCCCTGGTCACCGGCGACGACCTGATCGCGGCGGGGCTCGCCCCGGGCCGCGCGTTCAAGGGCATCCTGGAACAGGTGTACGACGCCCAACTGGAAGACCGCATCCAGTCGCGAGAACAGGGCCTCGCACTGGCCTTGGAACTTGTCCGCTCGCTCGGAATCTGACAGGGTATTGGGTCGCGATCAACCGGGAGGTGATCCCTTCCGTACAGAATCCAGAGCGAGTACAGTCATTCAGAGGTCCTGCCGCGCCGCAGCCGATGGGATCAGAGGCATCCGCACGCCGGAGCGCGCGCTCCGCTGGGAGTAGTCCATGCTCACGTTCAAGGGTCGTCTCGTGTGGGGTCTTGCGATGGCGATGTCGGTGCTCGCATCGCCGACGATGGCGCAGCAGGGCGACGCCAAGCCCGCCGCCAAAGCCGAGAGCAAGGCGGCCGCGCCCGGCGCCAAGGACCGCGTGACGCTGCGCTCGGGTCAGGTGCTCGAGGGATACATCCTCGAAGAGACCGCGACGAGCGTCCGCCTCAAGGTGAAGATGGCGGGTATCGAGGCCGAGGTCCCCTACGAGAAGTCCGACGTGCTCACGATCGAGCGCGGCGTGGTCGCGGCGGACGCGCCCAAGGCCGAGCCCGAGACGAAGGCCAAGCCGACGCCGGACGCCAAGAGCGCGTCGGTCGACCCGAGCGCGAAGAAGGTGTACCGCATTCCGCTCAAGGGCGACTTCGGCGAGGACATCTCGCAGTCTCCGATCCGCCGCGCCGTTCAGGACGCGCGCAAGAAGGAGGCGGACATCATCGTGCTCGAGCTCGAGAACAAGTGGGACCCCGACGAGCACCCCGAGGACGACGGTCAGGGGCACGACCGCTCCAACGAGTTCGAGGGCTTCCGGCGCGCGATCGACATGGCGCCCGTGATCACCGAGGAGATCGAGCGCGAGTGGACGCACCGTCCGCAGGTCGTGTGCTGGGTGAAGAACGCGATGGGCGGGGCGGCGTTCATTCCCTTCGCCTGCCCGACGATCTACATGGCGGGCAACGCCAAGATCGGCGGCATCGGGCGGGTCGAGGCGACGATCTCCACGGGCGACCTGGTGGTGAAGGAGAAGCTGATCGCCGCACGCATGGGCAAGGTCGAGGGCATCGCGGTGCGTGGCGGGTACGACCCGCGCATCCTGCGCGCGATGACCCGCACCGAGTACGTGCTCTCGTACAAGATCGAGGGCGGCAAGGCCGTCCTGCTCGAGCGCATGCCCGAGTCTCCCGATGAGGTGCTCCTGACCGACGACGGCAAGGAGGACCGCCGGGACGACATCAAGCAGCTGGCGCGGGGCGAGGGCAACGACGTGCTCACGCTCACGCCCGACACCGCGTTCAAGCTGGGCATCTCCAAGGGCACCGTGGACACGTTCGAGGAGCTCATGATCAAGATGGGCATCGGGCGCGCCTACACCGAGATCGACAAGGGCGGCGATCGATTTATGAGCGACTGGCGGGAGGAGCTCGCCAAGGCCAAGCGGACCATCCCCAAGCTCCTGCGCGAGTTCTCCGAGGTGCAGGTCGCCGCGCCGGGTGGCTTCGAGCAGCGCGCCGCCGCACGCGGGCGACGCATCGCCAAGCTCAACGACGTGATGACGATCCTCAAGAAGTTCGAGGAGGCGCTCGTGCCCCAGAGCTACGGGTGGCCCTCGATCGCGGACCTCCAGCTGCGCATCAAGCAGATCCAGCTCGAGGGGCTCAACGACAAGCCCTCCGGCGGGGAGGGTGGCGGCGGTGGCGGAGGCGGAGGGGGCGGCGGACGCGGCGGCGGCGGCGGTTGATCCCCGTCCTCGCTCGGAACGAAAAGGGTCATCAGCACGGAGTCATCGATATGCGTTTCATGCCATTGGGCTCGTTGGTGAGGGGCGCTCGCGCGCTCGCGATGGGCTTGGTCCTTGCTCTGGGCGCCGTCAGCGCCCACGCGAGCGATCGCGTCACGCTCAAGGACGGCACCGTTCTTGAGGGCTCGATCGTCCGCGAGGAGGGTGGGTACGTCTGGCTCAAGACCACCGTCGGCGGCATCGCCAACGAGCGGATGCTCACGCCCGCGGATATCACCAAGGTCGAACGCGAGACACCCACGGACGCGCCCAAGGCCGACCCGAAGGCCCTACCCGCGCCCAAGGAATCGGCGTCCAAGCCCGCCGACGCGCCCAAGACGCTGAGCAAGGCGCCCCGCGCCGCCGTCATCACCCTCGGTGAGGGAACGGGCCACAAGGACATGGTCGGCGTGTACATGACCGCCGAGACCCTCCGCCGCGCCATCCCCCTGCTCGAGGAGGAGAAGGTCGAGATCGTGGTCTTCCGCATCAACTCCGGCGGCGGCATCGGGCTCGAGGTCCAGCGCCTCTCGGACGTCATCCACAACGAGTACAAGCCCAGGTTCACCGTCGTCGGCTGGATCGAGACGGCGATCAGCGCCGCCGCGATGACCGCCCACACGATCGAGAACGTGTACTTCATGCCCAACGGGAACTACGGCGCCTGCACCGGCTTCCGCCCCGACGGTCAGGGCGGCGGCATCGCCGTGAAGGGACGCGAGCTGGAGAACATGCTCTACGAGATGGAGAAGATCTCCGCCCGCGGCAATCGCCCCAAGGAGATCATGCGCTCCATGCAGATCATGGAGCCGCTCTCCTGCACCATCGACGAGAACGGGCAGGTGACCTGGTACCAGAACCTCGAGGGCCAGTTCATCGTGAACCCCGAGGGACGCATCCTCAGCTTCAACGCGCAGGACGCGGTGAAGTACAAGTTCGCCAAGGGCATCGCCAACGACATCGACGAGCTCGCCAAGGCCATGGGATACACCGAGATCATCTGGGTCGGCGAGTCCATCCCCGGCGTGCCCTACCCCGTGTGCAAGGCCGAGCGCCTCCAGCGCGACTTCCGCAACCAGACCGCCGAGGACGAGAAGCGCCTCCGCGAGTACTGGAACATCTACCAGAATGCCCTGGCCGCGGCGCGCAGCACGCCCAAGGCCGACCGTGGCAAGTTCATCAACCGCGCCAAGGAGAACCTCGATCGCATCAAGCGCATGGGCAAGAACAACCCCAACATGATCGAGTTCACCATGAACATCGACCCCTCGAAGTGGACCGAGTGGCTCGACGATCAGGAAGAGACCATCCGCAAGATCGCCAACGCCCCGTGAGGTCCGTCCCTCTTGGAAGCCGCCGACGCCCCGCCCGCGCGGGGCGTCGTTCTTTTTCGACCCCGCGCGCCGCACGCGACGGAGGGGCGACGCCCGTCCATCCCTATCCTCGCGTCCGGCCCGGCGCTGCCCGCGAGCCCACGACAACCGGCGCGGAGAACCCCATGACCGCCACCACGTTCGTTCCCGCCTCGCTCAACGCCACGGACTGGTCCCAGCTCGAGCCGCTGCTCATCGCCCTGCGTGATCGCCCGATCGCCTCCGCCAGGGCGTTCGAGCAGTGGCTCGTCGATCGGGGCGAGCTCGAGGCCGCGGTCGACGAGGCCGAGGCGAACCTCTACATCTCCATGACGTGCGACACCGAGAGCGCGGAGAAGGGGCAGGCCTACACGCGCTTCGTCGAGGAGGTTTCCCCGCGCCTCAAGCCGATCGTCTTCGAGCTCGACACGCGCCAGGCGGCGCTGCACCAGAAGTTCCCCCTGGACCCCGCGCGCTACCTCGTGCTCGAGCGCGACACCCGCGCCGCGGTCGACCTCTTCCGCCCCGAGAACGTCCCGATCCAGACCGAGCTGGAGAAGCTCAGCCAGGAGTACCAGCGGGTCACGGGCGCGATGACGGTCCAGTTCGAGGGCCGCGAGCAGACCCTTCCGCAGATGGGCAAGTACCAGGAATCGACCGATCGCGCCGTGCGGGAGGCGGCGTTCCGCGTCGTCGCCGATCGCCGCCTGCGCGATCGCGACGCGATCGACGAGATCTTCGACGCGATGATCGCCAAGCGCGATCTCATGGGCCGCAACGCCGGGTTCAAGGACTACGTCGGGTACGCGTACAAGAGCCGCCTGCGGTTCGATTACGGGCCGCGGGAGTGCGCCGCGTTCCACGACGCCGTCGAGCGCGCCGTGGTGCCCTTCATGCGCCGCGCCGACGAGCGCCGGCGCAAGAGCCTGGGCGTGGACACGCTGCGCCCGTGGGACCTCGCGGTGGACCCCAAGGGCCGCCCCCCGCTGCGCCCCTTCGAGGGCGGGCGCCAGCTCATGGGCAAGAGCATCGCGATGTTCCGCGCGCTGGACCCGCGACTGGGCGAGATGCTCGCACGCCTGGGCGACGGCTCGAACACGCAGGGCGCCGCGCACGGCGCGATGCTCGACCTCGACTCCCGCAAGGGCAAGGCCCCCGGCGGATACCAGTACATGCGCCCCCTCTCGCGCAAGCCCTTCATCTTCATGAACGCCGCGGGGCTGCACTCGGACGTTGTCACCATGGCCCACGAGGCGGGGCACGCGTTCCACTCCATGCTCAGCGAGCACGAGCCCCTGCGCCGGTATCGCACCGCGACCGAGGAGATCTGCGAGGTCGCGAGCATGTCGATGGAGCTGCTCACGCTCCCGTACCTGGGCCCGTCGCCCTCCGCGCCCAAGGGCGCGGCACGCACCTCCGCGGACCCGTTCTACCCCTCGCCCGACGACGTCGCGCGGGCCAAGCGGTGGCAGCTCGAACGCTCCGTCTTCGTCCTTCCGTGGATCGCCCAGATCGACGCGTTCCAGCACTGGCTCTACGCCAACCCGACGCACACGCGCGAGGAGCGCACCCGCGCCTGGCTCGCGCTGGACGATCGCTTCGGGCACGCGATCTCCTGGAGTGGGCTCGAGACCATCCGCCAGGCCGTCTGGCAGCGCCAGCTCCACCTGTTCGGGCATCCCTTCTACTACATCGAGTACGGCATCGCCGAGCTCGGCTCGCTCCAGCTCTGGTTCATCTCGCTCGAGCAGGGCGAGAAGGCGGCGATCGACTGGTACACCAAGGGTCTGAGCCTGGGCGGCTCCAAGCCGCTGCCCGAGCTCTTCGCCGCGACGGGATTGAAGTTCGACTTCGGGTACGACGCCGTCGCTCGATTGACGGAGCGCGTGGAGCGCGAGCTCGAGAAACTCCCGGAGTGACGCCGCGGGGCGGGCCCGCTCCCAATGATCGGGGATGCCCGACTCCCATGGACCGCTCGAAGCCCTCGACGCCGACCTGCTGCGCACGCAGGGCCCCCGAATCCTCGAGGCGATCGCGTCGTACTGGTCCTCGCTCGAGTCGCGCGCCGTCGCTCTTCACGCGCGTCCGCCCGGCTCGCCCGATCGCGTGAGCCCGGGCGACGTCCGGCGTGCGCTCCCGCCCCAGGCCCCCGAGTCCCCGGGCGGCGCGGGCGAGTGGGACCGCATCCTCGCGGACCTCGATTCGCTCATCCTCCCCGCGCTCACGCACTGGCAGCATCCATCCTTCTTCGCGTACTTCCCCGCGAACATCAGCACGCCCGCGGTCCTTGGCGAACTCCTCAGCGCGGGACTCGGCGTGAACGGGATGCTCTGGGCCACCAGCCCCGCCATCACCGAGCTTGAGTCCCACGTCCTGGACTGGCTCGCCCGCGCGATGGACCTGCCCGAGGCGTTCCTCTCCACCTCGCAGAACGGCGGCGGCGTCATCAACGGCACCGCGAGCGAGGCGACGCTCGCGTCCATCGTCGCCGCGCGCCATCGTTGCAAGAAGCGTCTGTCGCGCGGCACCCCGCCGGTGAGGCCGCACCTCACCCTCTACACCTCCGCGCAGGCCCACTCGTCCGTCATCAAGGCCGCGATGATCGCCGGCCTCGCCGATTCGCCCGAGGACCGCACCCATCTGCGTCTCATCGAGTGCGATCGCGCCCACGCGATGCGCCCCGAGGCTCTGGCGCGCGCGATCCGCGACGACCTCGCCGCTGGGCGGGTTCCGTTCTATGTCTGCGCGACCCTGGGCACCACGAGCTCCACCGCCTTCGACCCGCTCCCCGCGATCCACGACGCCATCGCCACGTCGTGCGCACAAGCCCCAGCGCCCCTGGGACGGCCCTGGCTGCACGTGGACGCGGCCCACGCGGGCAGCGCGTTCATCTGCCCCGAGTTCCGCGTCCCCGGGCTCGAGCACGCCGACTCGTTCTGCATGAACCCGCACAAGTGGCTGCTCACGAACTTCGACTGCGACTGCTTCTACACGCGCGATCGCGCCTCGCTCATCGGGTCCATGTCGATCTCGCCCGAGTACCTGCGCAACGCCGCGAGCGCCTCGGGCGAGGTCATCGATTACCGCGACTGGCACGTGCCCCTGGGCCGCCGCTTCCGCGCGCTCAAGCTCTGGCTCGTCCTCCGCTGCTACGGGCTCGAGGCGCTGCGCGCGTACATCCGCGAGCACGTGCGCCTCGCGGCGTGGCTCGAGGCCCAGCTCGCCGCGGATCCGCGCTTCGAGATCGTCGCCCCCCGCACCCTGAACCTCGTCTGCTTCCGCCTGCGCCGCCCGGGATCCACCGACGCCGATGCGGGCAATCGCCTCTCGCGGTCGTTGCTCGATCGCCTCAACGCCTCGGGGCAGATGCACCTCATCCACACGATGCTCCCCGACGCGCACGGCGTGCCGCGCCTCACGATCCGCGTGTGCGTGGGCTCGGGCACAACGCAGGAGCGCCACGTGCATGCCGCGTGGGACGCGATCCGGCGCGAGGCCGACGTCACGCTCGCCGCGCAAGCCTGACTACCCTCGTCCATGCGATTCGCGCTCGCGCCCCTGATCAAGCTCTTCGCCGCCGCTTCGACGGCGGTCCTGGCGTCGTGCGCGTCCCACCCGCCCGCGTCGATCGATGTCCCGCCTGGGCAGTACGAGCGAGCCTTCGACGCCGCCCGCGATCAGCTCGTGCGGGCGCGTTTCGAGCTCGATCGCGTCGACGCTCGCTCGGGCGTGATCACGACCAAGCCCAAGACCACCGCCGGGCTCGCCACGCCCTGGGACGCCGAGTCCGTCTCGCTCGCGCAGAAGACCGAGGACCTGCTGAACCAGCAGCAGCGGCGCGTGCGAGTCACGTTCGAGCCGACCGCTGGTTCGATGCCGGGCGATGGATCGACCGCCGACTTGCGCACGCTCGAGGGGCCGCTCACCGCTCGCGTTGAGGTCTCGATCGATCGCGTGCGTGCGCCGGGCTGGGAGCTGGACGCCACGGCGATCCGCTACTCGGGGCGCACACAAAGCCGGGCCATCAGCGAGCGAGGGCTGTGGCCCCGCTACGAGGTCCCGTTCTCGCAGGACGATGGCTGGGCCCGGGCTCTGGCCGCGCGCGTGCGCGACGCGCTCGCCGTAACGCGCTGAGGCCGGCTCACTTTGACTCGGGGTCGGTCCGGCGCCGCCTGGCGAGCAACTTGCCCAGCTCTTCGGCCATCGTCTTGGCCTCGATCTGAGCGCCCGAGTGCACGGGCGACACGCCAAGCCCACGTGCGATCAACTCCCCGCGCGACGAGACGCCCAGCTTCCGGTGCAGCGACTTCACGTGGTCGTGCACCGTGTGCGGGCTCAGTTCCAGACGCTCGGCG
Source organism: uncultured Phycisphaeraceae bacterium (assembly GCA_964399625.1). Lineage (GTDB taxonomy): Bacteria > Planctomycetota > Phycisphaerae > Phycisphaerales > UBA1924 > CAYNSB01. The sequence goes on along the minus strand of CAYNSB010000006.1, from coordinate 28,838 downwards.
GTCTCCTTCGTCGAGCAGCCGCGTGTCAGCAGGTCCAGCACCTGCTGCTCGCGCGGCGAGACCCAATCCAACGAAGCTAACGCCACGCGCCCAAGCGCGTGCTGGGCGTGCATGACCACCAGCGGCAGCGCGATCCGGAGCATGTCGATGCAGGGCGTGGGCGTCCCACACGTCCAGCGAGGCGCGATCTGCACGTGCAGAAACTCTCGCGTCCCTTCGCCCAGCGAGCCCATGCCCACGGCGATCTCGCCCCGGGCAAGGTCGCCCCAGACCCGACCGATCGGGCCCGCCCGCCAGGACGGGTCCAGATCGCTCATCTTTCCGCATTGCGTAAAGATCGTTGGAGAGAGCGTGTCGACGAACGGGAACGCGCCCAGGTTGTGGGCCCGCCCTCGGAGCGACTCGCAGTCGATCGCAGCGCCCGATACCGCCGCGCCCACGCCGACGCTCGCGCACGTCGCCACCCCGCGCGCGTCCGTCGAGATGATCCAAACGATACCAATCGCCTCTCGGCAGAGTTCGGCGAGCGCCAACGCCGCCCGGTCGGTCCAGTCTACCGAGAGGACCCCCGGCAGACCCTGGATGCGCAGGAGACTACGCGCAAAGCGCTCCAGCGCATCGCCGAACGGCAACGATTCGATCGGTTCCACGAGTTCCTCCTCAACCTCGGCTCGTCCTCCTGATTCAATTCTCCGCTGATATTCTCAGTGCGTTGTCGTACCAGATTTCGTGCAGGTCGGACCACGATTCTTCCCAGACAATCGCACAAACAGTTGGATTGGGGTGAGTACCCGAAGCGGCACGATCGCGCGTTGACACGGACCGACCGATCGACACAAAGCACTGCGATCGGGCCGCCCAAGCGTGGCCCGAACCCGCCCTACAGTCCGCACTATGCCCGACCAGCGTCGAATCTGCATTCTCGGCGGAGGCCCGACCGGCCTGGGCGCCGCGTACCGGCTGAACGAACTCCAGCACCCGAACTTCGTGCTCGTCGATCGGCACCCCTATTTGGGCGGGCTGGCCCATTCGTTTTTGGATTCCCAAGGATTTACGTGGGACATCGGCGGGCACGTGATGTTCTCACATTACGAGTATTACGATCGCGTATTCGATCGATTGATGGGTCCGGATTTCACTCTTAACAATCGTGAGTCTTGGGTGCGGGTCTCGGGCCGATGGGTGCCCTATCCGTTCCAGAACAACATCCGCTACCTCCCCCCCGATCAGGCGTACGAGTGCATGCGGGGGCTCATCCGGGCGCAAGCCGGCGGCAAGGAAGGCGTGCAGCGAGCCATCGCAAAGGCCACGAACTTCTCTGAGTTCTGCCACGCGGTGTTCGGCGAGGGGATCTGCGCCCGGTTCATGACGCCGTACAACTTCAAGGTCTGGGCGCACCCGCTTGAGATGATGAACAAGACGTGGATCGGCGAGCGCGTCGCCGTGATCGACGTCGAGCGCGCGCTCAAGAACGTGATGCTCGGGCTGGACGACTTCGGGTGGGGACCCAACAACCAGTTCAAGTTCCCGCTCAGGGGCGGCACGGGCGAGTTCTACGGTCGATTCGGCCCCGTGCTCGGCGATCGCGTTCAGTTGAACCGTCGCGCCGTGTCGATCGACGTGGACGCCAAGCGCGTGCGATTCTCCGATGGCTCGCTCGAGACCTACGACGATCTGGTGTCGACCATGCCCCTGGACGTGCTCTGCCGCGACATGCTGACGGGGCACGTCCCCGATCGCGTGCGCGACGCGTCGTCGCGCCTGCTCCACTCGTCGGGGCACATGGTGGGCATCGGGCTTCGCCGCGACGGGGGCACGCCCTCGACCAAGAGCTGGATGTACTTCCCCGACGACAACTGCCCGTTCTATCGCGTCACGTACCTCTCGAACTACTCGCCGCACATGACGCCGGACAAGGACCGGTACTTCTCGCTGCTGTGCGAGACGAGCGCCAGCGCGCACAAGCCCGTGGACGGGCGCACGATCGTGGAGGACACGATCCGCGGCCTCATCAACTCCGGGCTGCTCGAGGAGCGTGATCGCGACTCGATCGTGAGCACCTGGCATTACGAGGCCGATTACTCGTACCCCGTGCCGAGCGTGGATCGCGACGCGATCCTGTCCGAGATCATCCCGTGGCTCGCGTCACGGAACATCCATTCGCGTGGACGGTTCGGAATGTGGAAGTACGAGGTCGCCAACACGGACCACTCGCTCATGCAAGGAGTGGAGCTGGTGGATCGCCTGCTGCTGGGCACGCCCGAGACGACGATCGGCATCACGTACGACGTCACCGAGGATGGGCTGCGCGGAGCGGACCACTCACGCCCGAGCGTCGCGGGATCGGGCGAAAAGCGAATTGGGATTAAAGAATCCGCAATCGTCGAGGCGAAGCACGGGATCGCATCGCATCGATAGTCCCCTGCCCGTTCGGGCGCAGGGTGAAATCCCTAACAACAATTGAATATGAGACTTTCATACGGCCTTGGCTGGTTCCAAACAGGCAAGTGCGGTAATTTGGGTAATCTTTTCCATGTTTGTGTCCTGTTCCGGCTGGTCAGTATTCAAAGTGTGATGCACACTCGGGCTGGAGACGTGGGTTCGAGAGAAGGTTCCCCCTTTCGTGTCTGGTATGGAGTTGGTGTGCGGCAAGGAAGCTGTTGAAGGTCCCCATTCGGGTCCGGTGTTGTCATGACTGCGCTTACTCGAAAGAACGACAACCCCTTCGCTCGACCCGGCTGGCAGGCCGACGTGGCCCAGCTGCTCGATGAGTCGCACCTGGTCGCGACGTGCGACAACCCCGGCGTGCGATCGCACTTTGCGGGCTCGATCGGGTCGTTCCTCCAGGGCCTTCGCGATGCGGACGTGTGCACGCTCTACGGGCACTTCATCACCGACCTGGATTCGTTCTGCTACCAGCTCGAGCGGGCGCTGCCCGGGCTGCCGCTCGATCGTCGCATCGACGGGCCGCGCGGCGTCACGAACCTGCTGCGGACGCGCGAGATCTATCGAGGTCGCACGTGCGCCAAGTACCGCTTCTATGTGTGGCACGACGCGGACGTTCTGCTGCACGCGGACCGGGCGCTCTTCGGGCGGCTCGTGGACGCGATCGCCGGCGTGGGCGCCGAGTCCGAGTACGTGTCGGACGATGTGCTGCTCATCCACCGGCTCGTGGCGGTGGGGGGCTCAGCGCTGTCGCTCTATCTGGAAGACCCGTCGGGACAATTCCAGAGTTGGTACTCCGACGGGCTGGGCGAGCCGTTCTGGTCCGTGGTGACGGGGATTCCCGCGCCCACGTTCACGCCGCTCCAGGTGGACGCGCTGCTGGCGCGATAGGCATCACACCCACGCGATCCGGATACACTTGCGATGTGCGCCCCGGGGGGCTGCATACCAAGGAGTGATCCCATGCTCAAGGCGTTTGCCATCGTCGCGCTGGCGGGTGTTTCGTTCGCGTTCGTGCCCGCGTGCTCCACCGCTCCCAAGACCGAGGCGGACCGCGCCTCGCTGTCTGAGGATGTTTCGAGCGCGATGGCGCGATTCAAGCGGGACGATGCCTCGCTGCAGGGCCGCCTTGACAAGGCCCTGGGCTACGCGATCTTCCCGGACATCGGCAAGGGCGGTCTCATCGCTGGCGGCGCGTACGGCAAGGGCGAGCTGTACGAGAAGGGCGCAAAGGTCGGATATTGCGATCTCACGCAAGGGACCATCGGGCTCCAGCTTGGCGGGCAGACCTACAGCCAGCTCATTCTGTTCAGTGAGCAGGCCGCGATCGACCGCTTCAAGAGCAACAAGTTTGCCTTCTCCGCCAACGCCTCGGCGGTCGCGGTCAAAGCGGGCGCTGCGGCCGCCGCGAACTACGCCGACGGCGTCATGGTGTTCACGCAGACCAAGGGCGGGCTGATGTACGAGGCGTCGCTGGGCGGGCAGCAGTTCACGTTCCAGCCGCTGCACTGAACGGCCGGGATCGAGACCACTTTCGATTGAGGCGTGTCAGCGTCGCTTCGAGCGTCGCTGACGCCGCGCGCTCAGCACGCCCGCGGCGATGAGCACCGCGCCCGAACCGGGAGCAGGGACGATCGTGAACGAGTACCAGTGTCCCTGGCCGTTGCCGATGGTCGGGTCGAGCCATCCCCCGTCGCCCACACCGCCCAGGAGGGTGCCTCCGAGCGCGCCGCCGGGGACATTCGCGGAGAGGTCATCGGGGGTGAAGGTGGTCCCGTTGCCGCCGACGAAGATGTAGTAGTTGCCCTCGGGCATGGTGAGGTTGGTGAGCCCGGGATCGCCGGAAGGATCACCGATGATCACGCCCGTGGGCGGGGCGCCGGCGGTGCTCGCCGCGGCCCCGATGTTCGAGGCGATGAGGTAACCGTCATCGGAGTAGAGGCCGACGCTCGGGTTGAAGCCGCCGACCGTTCCTCCGCCCGGGACGATGGAGAACGCGGACGTGGTGTTCCCGCGGACGCCCAGCGCGATGACGCCCGATGGGATCGGGTGTGGGCGTTGGACGTAGGAGAAGTTGAGCGTGACGTTGTCCCAGTTCGCGGCGGTGTAGCCGAGCGTGAGCGCGTTCTGCCCGCGGATCATGCTCAGCGCGGTCGCGGAGCTGACGCCCATGGTCAGATTGCATACGGCGGTGAGCGTGGTGGGATTGGCGTTGTTCGCAAACCCAGAGATGGAGGACAGGCCCGCGATGATGTTCGTGAACGCGCCGGCGTTGAAGTTGATCGCGGCGCCCAGCGAAGTGGGCGTTCCGGCGTTGTAGGACCAGTTGGTCGTGAAGGTGACCCGGTTGTACGGACCGCCGGTCAGACCCGTGATGTTCGTGGACTGGATGCCCGAGTTGGTCGTGAGCAGGTTGCCCAGCGCAACGACCTGCGCGTCGGCGATGCTCGTGAGCATGGAAGGGACCGCGGCGCAGAGCGCCGCACGCAAACCGGGTCGCGACTTCATCTTGTCTCTCCTGATGGACCCGGTTCGGAGGTCCGTTGTTCTCGGACAGAGTACTCGCTGTGGGTCGGATCCACAAGGCGGTACAGCACATTCCTCGAGCGCCGCGTGGGCCTTGTGCGACCATGATGGATGCGCGCGGCTCTGGGGGCGTCATTTCTTTCGCCGGTCCAACGCTTTGGCAGGTTGAAGGGAGCGATCCTCAGCCGCCGGGATGGTTTGTACCACTTGGGACGGCGGGCGTGGCGCCACTTCAGGTCAGGTCGATGGGCCCGGTCGTCGAAATAGGATGCATGAGACCCCTGACGTCCTTGATGTCGATCGGGAAGTCCATCGCCGACAACCGTCGTCGACAGGGACGGATCCGGGTGCATGGGATTGGCACCAGCCTGGGCAAGGTTCTGGATGTGTCCGCGGGCGGGGCTCGTCTGCGGGCGGGCCGCACCGTTCCGCCCGAGGGCTCGGCGATCGAGCTGGCGATCGACACGATCGACGGGCCGATTACGCTCAAGGCGCGGATCGCGTGGGTGAAGCGGACGGGGTTCCTGTCCAGCGAGATCGGCGTTGAGTTCGTGGAAATCGATGCCGTCGCCCGGCGTGCGATCACGAACATCGCGATGAACAGCGCCAGCGAAGCGGCGGACATCTCCAAAGAGGCCGCCTGAGAGGCGTCGCCGGAGCCTCATCGAGACCGGGGAGCGGGAACCCGTGCGTCATCGCGGCGTCTGGTACCCTTATGCCTCGGCGTGTGTCGGGCACGGTGTGCCCGCGCGACAGCGTTGTCGCGACGCGGACGGGCTGCCCCGACGCTGACGCCGAACGCACAGGAAGACCAGCCATGAAACGTTTGCTCGCTCTCTCGATGATCTGCTGTCTGGGCATGACCTCGGGCGCGCTCGCCCAGGCGACGGCGGCGCCCGCCAAGCCCGCCGACAAGGCCGCACAACCCAAGCCGGCAGAGAAGCCCGCGGCAAAGCCCGCCGAGAAGATGTCGGACAAGAAGGACGACAAGGGCGCCGATGCGATGAAGGCGATGGAGGAGGCATGGGCCAAGGCCGGCGAGCCCGGCAAGTACCACGAGTGGATGAAGCAGCTCGAGGGTGACTGGGAGGCCGCGGTGACCGAGTACGGCATGGACGGCACGAAGACCGAGTCCAAGGGGACGATGGAGAGCGAGATCATCTTCGGCGGGCGCTTCCTGAAGAACTCCTTCAAGGGGCGGATGAACAACAAGTTCTTCTATGGCGCGGGGATGATGGGGTACAACAACGTTGACAAGCGCTTCGAGAGCACGTGGGCCGACAGCATGTCCTCGAACATCTCGCTCATGACCGGCAGCGCCGACGCGGCGGGCAAGGTGCTCACGCTCAGCGGCGAGTGCCCGAACCCGATGGGCGGCAAGATGAAGCAGCGCGAGGTGACGACGATCGTCGACAAGAACACCCACAAGATGGAGTTCTACGGCGATATGGGCAAGGGCGAGATGAAGATGATGGAGATCACTTTCACCCGCGCGGGCAAGGGCGACAAGAAGGAGATGAAGGAGGACAAGAAGGACGCGAAGGACGACAAGAAGGACAAGGGGCACTGAGCCCGGTCCGGATCGATCGATGAGACTCGCGCGGCCCGCCCTCTGGAGCGGGCCGCGTTCGTTTGGGGCACGGTACGATTCGCGAGCGGATTGGAGGTTGGCCCATGGGCATCATCTCGATCGCGTGCTACAGGGCGAAGGAAGGCAAGGCCGGCACGCTGGCGGAGATCGTGAAGCGCCACGTGCCGATTCTGCGGATGCAGGGGCTGGTGAGCGATCGCAAGCCGATGGCGATGCGTGCCGCGGACGGCACGATCGTCGAGGTGTTCGAGTGGAAGTCGCAGGACGCGATCGACGCGGCCCATCGCAACCCGAGCGTGAAGGAGCTGTGGGCGCGGTTCGCGGACGCGTGCGACTATGTGAAGCTCGGCGATCTGGCCGAGTCGGGGGAGATGTTCGCGAACTTCACGCCGATCGAGATCTGACGCCTGCGCCCGCACAACCGGCACATCCTCTCGGGTGAGGCGGGCGATCGCCGGGGCGATCCAAGACGTGGCCCGATCCGCACGAAGGAATCTGTCGGCGCGCCCACGAGAGAGGGGCGCTGGCGGGCCTCGGACGGGGAGGGACTGATGCTGAGCGTGAAGGGTTTCGCGGGCGCGGTGGCCGGCGGCGTGCTGGGCGCGCTGGTCTGGGCCGCGGTGTCGTACTTCGCGGAGATCGAGGCGGGATACGTCGCGATCGGCGTTGGCGTGGCGGCGGGCGTGGGCGGCGCGATCGCCGCGGGCTCGCGACGCACGCCGTCGCTGGGCGTGGTGAGCGCGCTGGTGGCGCTCGTGGCCGTCCTCGTGGGCAAGGCGCTGAGCACGGACCTCATGTACCACAAGGCGCTGGCGGGCGTTCGCGCGGGCAACATCGACGACGGGCGTGCGATCGCGGGGCTCCAGGAGAAAATGTTCACGGAGTTCACCGCCGAGGCGAAGCTCAGCGAGGAGCAGGTCGCGCAGGCCAAGGCCTCGCCCGAGATGATGGAGCAGGTCGCCGCGGCGGCGCGGGACCGCTGGAACCACATGGACCCGTACGAGCGCCTCGCGGTGAAGCGCGAGGTGGGTCAGCAGGCGGCAAGCCAGATGGTGCGTGCCGGCGGGCCGATGGCCGTGTTCGCGTTCGTCAAGAGCCTTGGGCTGTACGACGCGCTGTGGATCTTCCTCGCGACGGGCGCGGCGTACCGATCGGCGACGCGCTCGGCGCGCGTAAAGGCGCCCGCGCAGCCGCTGCTCGAATCCGTCGCGCCCCGGCCGGAGAAGGCCCAGGACGAGCGCATGCCCGCGCACATGGCGGTGGCCGAGGCTCGGGCCGAGCGTGCGGGCGTCACAGCGCCCGCCGCGCTGAAGCCAGAGCCACAGCGTGCCGCGCCCACGCGCACCAAGCCGACGGAGCCCTCCAAGGCCGGCGGCGAGCCCACGAGCGTGGCGCACCCGTTCCTTCGCGCGGGCGGGCCCGGCGGGGGCGCGGCGCAGGACGTGCGCCCGCTGAAGATGGCCTCGCCCGAGAAGCCGGCGGACCCCTCCTCGCGCGATGCGGCGTGAGCGCGGTCGTCTGGGGCGGTTAGTTCTTGCCCGAGGGCTTTGCCTCGGCGGGCTTGGTCGGGGCGCCCTTGGTGGGGCTCGGCTTGGAATCGGCCCCATCGGGCGCGACGCCGGGGCTGAACTTGCTGCCGTTCACCTCCGGGTGGGCCTCGAACGCGCCGATGATGGAGCGCCGCTGCACGCTCTGCCCGTTCACGAGCGGGACTTCATCGAGCAGTCCGTGCTCGGCGGGCTCGGTCACATCGCCCCACTTGACGCACTCCACGGGTGTGTGGTCGGGCGCGGTGAGCAGCACGTAGTCGCCCTTGTTGGCCAGCCCGACCTTGTCGATGGAGATCCCCATCGTGAAGACGAGGGCGCCGTGGAACTTGTCGTGCCCCTTCTGCGGCGCGCGCGATTTGTCGCCCACGGGCCCTTCCCACTTCTGCTCGTGCCCGTTGAACACGACGACGACCTGGCCCGGCGCGAGCTCGCAGTCGGGGAAGGTGAAGGTGGCCTGGTGGTAGTCGGTCTTGGGCTTGGCGGTCGCGGGCTGCTTGGACTTGCTGCCCGACGGCTTGTTCGCGCTCTTGGAAGAGTCGCTGGGCTTCGAGTCCGGCGCGTGCGACTCGCCGGGCGCGATGGCGTGGGGGCCCTTGTCGCTGAGCGTGTAGCCCTTGAGGTTGATCGGGCGGTCGTGTGGATTGACGAGCTCGATGAACTCGTCGCCGTTGGCGTCGCGCGAGCCGTCGCCGTTGGCGTCCCCGCCAGGGCCAGTCACGACGGCGTAGTAGACCTCGGTGATCAGCGGGTGGGGGAAGGCGACGAGCGGAGCGCCGGGGGCGTCTGCTTGGGGCGCGGCCTTGGCCGTTGCCTCGGGCTTAATCTGCGGCTTGGCGGGCTTGCTCGCGGGCTGGGCGAGCGCGAGCGACACGATCAGCGCGACGATCATGCGAACCTCCGGTTGCCTTCATTGTTCGCGTTGCCGGGGCGACGGGCGCTCAGGGGCGCTGGACTTCCTCGATGCGGAGTCGGCCCTTGGTAGGAGCGGGGTCGCCCTCGACGCGCTTGATGTTGACGACCGTCTCGCCTCGGGCCAGGTCCATGACCGCGGGGTACCCCTCGTTGCCCGCGAAATCGACCCTCAGGCGGACGGGCACGTTTGCGTCCTGCTGGACGAACATGCTGCCGCGGTCGCCGGGCCCGAGGCGCCCCGAGCGCAGGACCTTGTCCGCGCCGTCGCCGAAGGGAGCGGTGAGGGCCATGCCGATGGGCTGGTCCGTGAGGTTGCGGACGGAGACGTCGTAGCCCGAGCGGCAGGCGACGAGGGCCAGAGGCATCGACAGCAGCACGCCCAGGCGGAGCGAGTGGGAGGTGTTCATACGGAAGTCTAACGCTCACGGACGCGGAAAGTTCCGCGAGTCCGATCGGTCGGGCGCGCGTCGCAACACGTACACCCCATAGCCCAGCTCCCGCGGCGGGATCGGCTCTCCGTCGAGATCGAAGATTCCCGCGATCACCATGCCGGCCCGTGCGATCACGCCTTCCCATTGGGCCCGGCTCCAGCAGAAGAGACGATAGTTGCTGTCGCGGTGCTCCTCCTCGCGCGAGCCGCGCCCTCCGCGCGTGATGACCAGGTGCGAGTGCACGCGCTCGAAGCGATCGCCGGGGCGCGCGGGCGGATCGAACGTCACGATCTGCTTCACGCGCAGCCCACGGGCCCGCCCCTCCCACACGTCCTCGCTGGTCGTCTCCATCCCATACATCGAGACGCTCAGGCCCACGAGGTAGACGCCGTCCGGCCTGAGCACGCGCCCGATCTCGCGCAGGTGGGCGAGCATGGCGTCGTCGCTCTCCAGGTGGCGGATGGAGTTGATGAGGCAGAAGGCCAGATCGACGCTGCCCGTGCGCACGCGTCCGCGCAGGTCCGTCATGTCCGCGTGCAGGAAGCGCCCGCGGAGGTCCGCGGGGCGTGCGCTGGCGTCGCGTGCGAAGGCGTCCCTGGCGTACGCGATCATCGGGGCCGAGAGATCGACGCCGATGACGCTGACGCCGTGGCGTGCCGCGAGCATCAGCTGGCGGGCGGGGCCGCACGCGGGCTCGAGCCAGACGGCGTGGCGGGGCAGGGCGTTGAACCTTCGGGCTAGACGCTTGAGCAGTCGCACATCCGAGGGCGCATCGGGGGCGTGGAGCACGTCGTAGATGAGCGGGTCGTCGTAGAAGCCGTCGCCGTGGTTTGGCACGGGGCGAGCGTACGGGGGCACGCGCGCGGATGGTCAAGGGCGCGCGAACCTTCGCATGGGGTTCGGACGTCCGCGCGGGACGGCGCACTACCCTTGGGCATGACGACTCTCTCTCGCGTCTGGATGTCCTGCGTGGTCCCGCTCGTGACGCTTGGGGCGTGCCTTGCGCCCGAGGCGCGAGCACAGGCGACGTTCACCGTCACGGTCGATCCCGCGATCGTCAAGCAGCCCGTGAGCGGGAGGCTGGTGCTGTTTCTTGTTCGCGACGACAACCCGCTTCTGCGGGGGAGACGCCCCATCGATGGCCCGTTCTTCGAGAGCCCCTCGCCCATGTTCGGGGTGGACGTGAAGGACGCCGCGCCGGGAGCGAGCATCACCATCGATGATCGCGCTTCGTCGTTCCTGTTCAAGCCCAGCGAGCTGCCGCCCGGCGCGTACACGGCGCAGGCGGCGCTGCTGATCGATCGCCGCCGCAGCGGGTGGCAGCAGGAAGCGGGGCACCTGACGACAGCGCGCGTGCGGTTCGAGATCAAGGGTGGGAACCCCGAGGCGGCGGATCCCGCGCTGCCCAAAGCCGCGAAGGTGAGCCTTTCGCTGAGCGAGCGGAGCGGCGCGCCCGAAGAGGCGCGCCAGGCGGGCGTGGAGTTCGTCGAGGTTCGCTCGAAGCTGTTGTCGGAGTTCCACGGGCGCGAGGTGAAGCTCCGCGCGGGCGTCGTGCTTCCGGTCGGGTACTCGGGCGAGGGCGATCGGCGGTACCCGGCGGTGTACGAGGTTCCGGGCTTCGGGGGCGATCACCAGGGCGCGCGCGGCGTGGCGCGCGATCGATCTCGGTTCGACGCCAAGACGCCCGGCGGGCGCCTGGCGCGCAACGCCTTCTGGATCGTGCTCGACCCCGAGTCGCCCAACGGGCACACGCTCTTTGCGGACTCGGCCAACAACGGCCCGTGCGGGCGGGCGCTGGTGGAGGAGCTGATCCCCGCGATCGAGCAGAAGTACAGGCTCGAGAGCAAGCCCGAGGCGCGCCTGCTGCGCGGGCACAGCTCGGGCGGATGGTCGGTCGTCTGGCTCGCGACGCGGTATCCCAAGACCTTCGGCGCGGCGTGGGCGAGCTCGCCCGATCCCGTGGACTTCCGGGCGTTCCAGCGCACGGACATCTACGCGTCCGGTGCGAACATGTACGCGGAGGTGACGGGCGACACGCCGTCGTACCGGGACGAGCAGGGATTGGTCAAGATGACGGTGCGCCAGGAGAACCTGATGGAGGAGGTGCTGGGGCCGGACAACACCTCCGGGCAGCAGTGGGACTCCTGGCAGGCGGTGTTCGGCCCAAGGAACGGGCGGGGGCATCCGGCCGCGCTCTACGACGCCGCGACGGGCAAGGTGGACCACGACGTGGCGATGCAGTACTCGGCGTACGACATCACGCAGGGGCTTCGCGCCGAGCCCGGCGTGTACGGGCCGCTCCTGCAGCAGCGGGTGCGCATCATCGTGGGCGGCGGGGACAACTTCTATCTCAACCTGGCGGTCGAGCGTCTCAAGGAGGAGCTGGGCAAGTACAACTTCATCGAGCTGCCCGAGGGGAAGAACGGGTACGTGAAGATCGTGCCCGGGCGCGATCACGGCACGATCTTCCAGACGCCCGAGATCATCAATATCTGGGACGAGATGCTCGACCACCTCAAGCGCCAACAATTGCTCCCATGAGCACATTCACCGCGCAGCACGTCATCGCCGAGGGCATCCTCTCCACCAAGCAGCTCCTGTCGCGGTACACGCAGGGGTTCGACGAGCGGAGCGCGCTCGCCCAGCCCGCGGGGCTGCCCAACCACCTCATCTGGAACCTTGGGCACCTGGCGCTGACGATGCACCGGGCGGCGGAGAAGATCGATGGCAAGGCTCCGCCCGCGAGCGACTTCGTCGCGGGGGCCAGGGGCAACGTGGGCGCGTTCGCCATCGAGAGCGTGGCGTTTGGCAGCCAGCCCGCGGGCGAGTCTGGGGGCTACCCGGGCCTGGCGCGCGCCACGGCGATCTACGAGGCGGCGTGCGATCGCGTCGCCGGGGCGGTGAGAAGCGCGAGCGACGCGAAACTGAACGAGCAGGTGCAGTGGGGCATGACGAGCGTGCCGCTGTTCATGCTCGGGCTGCGCATGATGTTCCACAACGGGTTCCACACCGGGCAGGTGTCGGACACGCGGCGTGCGCTCAAGATGGGCTCGGTGTTCGCGGGGATGACGAGCCCGCCGGTGCGCTGAGCAGCGATCGGGCGAGCGCCCGGCGCAGCACGGCGACCGCGAGGATCGCCACCGGCAGGGCCCACGCCTGCGCGGGCACGATCAGATCCGCCCAGAGTGGGGATTTTAGAAGCACGGACGGCGCCCAGCCCTTCTGCTCGACCCACACCATCAGCACGCCCCAGGGCGCGACGAAGCTCGCGAGCACGACCGCCAGAACGCCCCGCCACATCCAGCCGCACGAGCGGGGCAGCGCGAGCACGGCCGCGATCGGGAAGAGCAGCACAACGGCGTCGTAGTGGCGGTGGTAGGCGATGGAGAGCGTGACGAGCGAGGTCATCGCGAGCGAGAGCACCTCGCCGTGGGCGCCGGCGCGTCGCTCGCCGCTGGGCCCCGCGCCGCCACGCCCCTGATCGAACGCGAGATACGCCAGGCTGAGCATTCCCAGCACGCCCAGCACCAGCGCGCTGACCAGTGTGCGGCTCTCCAGGAACGTGTGGAGCGGGTACTGGAGATTGATGACCTGGTAGCGGATCGGGTTGGTCGCGGTCGGGTTCGCGTCGTCGATCGTGGTGAAGTCGTGCAGGTTTCGGGTCCAGCTCGCGATCCAGTCAACGTGGGCCATCTCGAGGCGCGCGATGCCGATGCCCGAGAACGCCGCGAGCGCCAGGAGCGTCCAGGCCGCGGTGCGCCAGCGTCCGCGCCCGACCTCGTACACGAAGAAGAGGATCGCCAGCTGGGGTTTGAGCGCCAGGGCCGCGCCCAGCAGCAGTCCGTGCAGCGCGGCCGCGCCCTTGCGCACGCCGCCGGTCCGATCGATCGCCCGCGCGCGCACGAGCGCTCCCAGCGCCACGCACGCGAGCACGATCATCGAGGTCTGCCCGTGCGCCACGGCGGTGTGGGCGGGGGCGAGGAAGAAGGCCCAGGCCCACAGCGCCAGCGCCGCGCTCCCGCGCAATCGCGCCAGGGACTGCACCGCGCGGATCGCGACGATGTAGCACCCCGTGTTCAGGATCCACCAGCAGGTCGAGGCGAGCGCCCACGGCAACAGGCAAAGGGCCCCGATGAGCCCGTAGGCGCCGGGCGGGTAGACGAGCACCGCGGAGACGCGATCGCTCATCGGGTCGCGCTGGGGCGTGCCGGCATTCAGGAACGCGGCGCGGACGTCGCGCTCCTCGTAGGGGTTCTTTCCCTCGATCCAGGCCCGCACCGAGGCGTAGATGAGGCAGAAGTCGCGGTTGCCCCACATGGGCGACTCGCGTGCCACGAACGCCGGTCCGCGCCACGCGAACAGGCCCGCGCCCGCCGCCATCAGCAGCACCATGAGCGCGAGCACGATCCTGGATGGGCGCGCGGCCGCCGTCGGCAGAGTGGGAGGTTGCGTCGGTGGGGAGGTGAGGGGATCAGTCATGCGCGGCGCGGTCCGGGAGGTACGAACCTACCTATCGGCTCGGCCCGTGGGCGGGTCGCGAAATCGCGCCGATCTTGCGCACGTTTGGTGCTACTTCAGGATGACGACGTACCCAGTGCGCGGCGCGAGGTGGGGGATCGGTGTCCAGGCCTTGACCGACCCGTCCGCCTCGGCCTTGCCGTCACGAACGAGCGATGCGTTGAGCAGCTCATCGCCCGTTAACGCCGCGCCCGCGGGCACGGCTCCGGCGGGGAGAGAGACGGCGCACGCGCCGATCGAATAGGGCGCGAGGTTGATGACGACCAGGGCTCGCTCGCTCGTCGTGCCGCCGGCGCTGCGATCGTCCGCGGTGCGGAGCATCACGAGCACCTCGGGCGAGCTCGCCTTGCCCAGCGTTGTCGCGCCCCAGCGGAGCGAGGCGTGCTCCGACCGGGTGTGGATGAGCTTCTTGTAGAGCGAGAGGAGCGAGGTCGGATCGGCCCGCTCGGCCTCGACGTTCGTGCGTTCGTGGCCCTTGGTGATCGGCTGCCAGGGCTTGCCCGAGGTGAACCCCGCGTTCGCTCCGCCGGTCCATTGCATGGGGGTGCGGATGAACTCGTCGGGCTTGTCGCCCGTCATGCCGATCTCCTCGCCGTAGTAGACGTAGGGAACGCCCGGGCCGGTGAGGAGCATCGCGGCCGCGGCGCGCATCGCGCCCACGTCGCCCTTGAGCTGGGTCATGACGCGGGTCTGATCGTGGTTGGACAGGAAGCGCCCGTACTGCCCCGGAGGCTCGAGCTCGAGCACGCGCTTCTGAAGGGCGATGACCTCCGTCGCGTCGCCGCGCTGGGCGCCCTTGACCATCGCTTCCTGCAGATTGAACTCGAAGCAGGTATCGAGCTGATCGCCGATGTAGGGCGCGATCTGCTCGCTGGGGGCCCACACCTCGCCCACGGTGAAGGCATCGGGGCGGGCGGCCTTGTACGTCTTGTGGAACAGGCGCAGCCACTCGTGTGTGCCCGGCGTGTTCTCCTGGATCGGACCATCCTCGACGAGATGGCGGATGGCGTCGAGGCGGTAGCCGTCCACGTTCTCCTTCTGGAGCCAGTACTTGACGATGTCGAGCATCGCGTTGGAGGCATCGGGGTTGCGGTAGTTCACGTCGGGCATGGTGAGATAGAAGATCGCGTAGTAGAAGGGGCCGCCCTCGGTCTGCCCGGGCGCTGGGGCGGTCTTCCGGTCGCCGGGCAGCGCGCCCACGTTCCACCAGACGGGCTGCTGCCACGGGCCCTTCCAGTCGGGCACCTTGTCGGTCCAGATGAACCAGTCGCGCTTGGGGCTGTGCGGGTCCTTGGACGCCTCGACGAACCAGGGATGCTTCCACGAGATGTGGTTGAGCACGAGATCGAGGATGACGCGGATGCCGCGGGCGTGGCACTCCTTCACGAGCGTGCGAAAGTCATCCATCGTGCCGTACTGCGGGTTCACGCCGTAGTAGTCATCCACCTCGTACCCGTGGTACCCCGGCGAGGGGTGGATGGGCATGAGCCAGAGCCCCGTCACGCCCAGCGAGTTGGCGGAGGTCGCCTTGCCCTCGCTCGGGCGCGCGTCGTTGAGATAGTCGAGCTTCTCGATGATCCCGCGGATGTCGCCCGTGCCGTCGCCCGCGAGCGGGCCCGAGCTCGAGTCCTTGAACGAGCGGATGAACATGTGGTAGATGACCGCGTCGTTCCACCATCCGGCCTTCTGCCACTGCAGATCGCTCTTGCCCATCGAGCGCCACGCGAGCGCGTCGCCGGCGGCGGGCGCCGCGGGGGCAGTGGGGTTGGTGGTCGCCTGGGCGAGCGCGGAGCTCACGCTCGCGAGCAAGGCGGAGATCGTGCACACGCGCCGAACGAACGTGCGGTTCATGCGGTCCTCCCGGGAACGACGGACGTTAGAGAAGAGCGTACACAGCCCGGGACGGGAGCGGCGACCGGCGCGGCGCGCACAAGACCCCGCCCGTGCCGGAGAACATCCCCGGCGTGCGGGCGGGGCCAGCGGAGTCGGCTCGTGAGCGTTCGCGCTACTTCTTCTGCAGGTCCTGGTACAGCATGAGCGCGTTGCCGTCGGGATCGAAGAACGTGGCCAGGCGCACCATCCCGGGGATCTCCTGCGTCTTGCCGTCGAAGCGCACATCGTGGGCCTCGATCTTCCTGCGTGCGGCGTCGATGTCCTTCACGCCGAAGGTGGGCACCGGCCCGTCGCCACCCTTCACGCTCTCCACCTGCGAGAGCCCGATGTTCACGCCCTTGACGGCGGTCGCGAGCTCGCACCACCCGATCTCCGCGACGTCGTACAGCAGTTTGAACCCGAGGACTTTCTCGTACCACGCCGCCGACTTCTTCCGGTCCTTGCACTTGAACGAGAGGGTGAGCCCGCCGTCGAACCCGAGATCGCTGCCCATGGGATTCTCCTGCACTGGCGCGCGGCACGATCGGGTCGCCCGCGGCGCGCTCCGCTTGACGCTGAGTATACTTGCTATACAATGTGTGTCAATGCGGAGTTGGAGCGCTCGCGCGGCGCCCGCGACGCGTGGCGCAAGGTGCTGGTCAGGCCATGACCGATCGATTGCCCATCCTGATGCTCCGACGCTGGGCCCTGCCCATTCTCGCCGAGCTGCATCGACGCGAGGGGGCGAAGTTCGTCACGCTCACGCACGCGCTGGACGCATCGCCGACGGCGGTGCGTCAGTCGCTGGACCATCTCCTCGAGACGGGGCTGGTGCGTCGGAACCCGGGGCACGGGCACCCGCTCCGACCCGAGTACATCCTGACGCGTTCGGGCGATCGCCTGGGCCCGGCGTGCGCGGCCGTGGACTCGACGCTGGTCCGCCTGGGCCTGCGCGACGTGGGGCTGCGCCGGTGGTCGCTCCCCATCGTGCGTGTGGTGGGGGAGGAATCGCCGGCGCGATTCGGGCAGATCGCGCGTGGGCTCGTGGACATCACCGATCGTGCGCTCTCGCTCACGCTGCGGGAATTGACGGGCGCGGCGGTCATCGATCGCACGGTGCACGACGGCTCGCCACCGGCGGCGCTGTACAGGCTGGGCACGCCGGGTCGCACGCTCGCGCCGCTGGTCGCGGCGCTCTAGCTCGTTGGCGCTGGCGAGAAAGCCATTATCGCGCGCTGGACAGCACGATCTGGTTTCCTTCCGAGTCCTTCATGATGCAGAACATGCCCCAGGGCTGGCGCTCGGGCGCCTTGACGAACTCCACGCCCTTGCCCCGGAGCTCCTGGTAGGTGCGCTCCACATCGTCGCACTCCCACGAGGTGTTCGCGAAGGTGCCGATGCGGTCTTCCTGCCCGTCGGGGGTGAAGAGCGCGATGCCCGTCTCGCCCTTGGGCGGCCTTACCTCGATCCAGCGCTTGCCCGGGCCCATGGGCTGGTCGGTGACCAGCGTGAAGCCCAGCGTGTTCATGTAGAAATCCAGCGCGCGGTCCTGATCGCGAACGCAGATGCCCAGGAACTTGACCTTGCGGATCATGGGTGCTCCTTCAGGTTCACCTTACCGGCGCACGCTCAGATGTCGAGCGACAGAGCCGTGGACGCGCGCACATCGCGTCGGACGGCACTATACCAGTAAACGATATAGCGTCCTAGCATGGGCCCATGGAGTCGATCACGCTCGATGCGTTCGTGGTGGATGGGCTGATGCCGGATTTGATCGGGCACGACCGCCGCCCCGGGGCGCTGGTGGTGTACCTGCTGCTGTACCGGCGGGCGTCGCGCGCAACGTGGAGCGTCCGCATGAGCCACCAGGCGATCGCGGACCTGAGCGGGCTGTCTCGCAGCGCTGTTCAGTCGGCATTGACGCACCTGCAACGGCGACAACTCGTGAGCACGACGCGCGCGAATCCAACGGCCGTGCCCGTGCACACGGTGCTCAGGCCCTGGACGCGCCTGGCAAGGGGAGCGAGACAACGGGAAGCATAGTCCGAGAATAATACACATTGATGGCCACCGCAAGGTACACAGAACATATTTTCAGAATATATTGAAAACATTGCGTTGATCGCCGATGATTTAGGCATGGCCGGCGACCTCCACGCGGTGACGGGCGCTCTGGGGTACACCGGGCGATCGCTCACCGAGCAGTTGCTGGCCCTGGGCCATCGTGTCCGCACGCTGACGAACTCGCCCCGTCGCCCCAATCCGTTCGGCGAAGCTCTGCAGGTCCGTCCGCTCGCGTTTGATGATCGCGAAGCGCTCGCTCGATCGCTCGAGGGCTGTCGAGTGCTCTACAACACGTACTGGGTGCGGTTCAACCATCGCCTCTTCACGTTTGAGGGGGCGGTGCGGAACACGCTGGCGCTGTTCGATGCCGCGCGCCGTGCCGGGGTCGAGCGGATCGTGCACGTGAGCATCCTTCACGCGGAAGAGGCCGACGACCTCGGGTACTACAAGGGCAAGCACGAGCTCGAGGATGCGCTGCGTGCCAGCGGCATGGCGCACGCGATCGTGCGCCCGGGAGTGCTCTTTGGGCGCGGGGACATCCTCATCAACAACATCGCCTGGGCGCTGCGGCGCCTGCCCGTGTTCGGCATCTTCGGCGATGGGACGTACGCCCTGCGTCCGCTGCACGTGGACGACATGGCACGCTTGATGATCGCGCAGGTCCATCGAGAAGGGAACACGCGCGTCGATGCCGCGGGGCCTGAGCGGCATACGTACCGCGGGCTGGTGGAGATGCTCGCGGGGGCGCTGGGCGTGAGGCGAGCGCTGGTTCGCGTTTCGCCCAGCGTGGGGCTGCTCGCGGCGAGCGCCCTGGGGCCGATCGTGGGCGATGTGGTGCTGACGCGCCAGGAGATCGCGGGACTGATGCGCGGCCTGCTCGACTCGCCAGCGCCGGAAGATGTCGCCGGTGCCGGGGCCGTGCGACTGAGCAACTGGGCACGCGAACATCGCGAGACATTGGGGCGGCGGTACGCGAGCGAGGTGGGGAGGCGAATCCGGCGCGAGGTGGCGTATGAGCATGCGTGAACCCGGGGATAACACCGCGGGCGCGAAGCAGTCGCGCCTCGTCATCGCGGGCGGGAGCGGGTATCTCGGGTGCTTCCTGGCCAGGTTCTTCAGCGCGCGCGGCGCGGATGTCGTGCTGCTCTCGCGGACACTGCCGCCCGCGGGCACGCCCGGGCGCCACGAGCGATGGGATGCACGCACGCTCGGGCCGTGGGCACGCGCCCTCGACGGAGCGTCAGCGCTCGTCAATCTTGCCGGGCGGAGCGTGGATTGCGTCAAGACGCCCGACCATTGTGATGAGATCCTGCGCTCGCGCGTGGAGGCGACGCTTGTGCTGGGAAAGGCGATACGAGCGATCGACCATCCACCGCCCGTCTGGGTGCAGATGAGCACCGCTCACGCGTACGGCGATCCGCCCGAGGCGATCTGCGACGAGGATTCGCCCTTTGGCGTGGGCCTCGCCCCGGCCGTCGCTGGCGCGTGGGAAGAAGCTCATGCGCGATCGCTGCTGCAGGACACGCGGAGCGTGATCCTGCGCACCAGCTTCGTGCTGGGCCTGATGGGTGGTGCGCTCCCGCGTCTTGCGCGCCTGTGCCGGGCCGGTTTGGGCGGGACGATCGGGCATGGGCGGCAGGGGATCAGTTGGATCCACGAGCAGGACTTTGCCCGACTCGTCGAGCGCGCGATCGCCAACGACCGCATGCACGGTGCGTACGTCATCAGTGCCCCCAACCCCGTGAGCAATCGCGAGTTCATGCGCGCGTTGCGCCGAGTTGCTGGCGGGCTGGGCTCCCGACGTGGGGCGTGGCCTGGAGTCGGGCTTCCCGCCCCTGCGTGCCTCGTGCGCCTGGGTGCGCCACTGCTCATGCGAACCGATCCGGAGCTCGCGCTCTACGGTCGATACGTAGTGTCCAAGCGTCTGAGCGAGGAGGGCTTCGACTTCGCCTTCGCGGGCCTGGACTCGGCGATGACGGACCTCTTCGTACGAACGCTATGATGGCCTGTTGTTCGCTCGGGGCGCGGCGTGGAACTGTTCCTCGCCGCTGAGATGCACCCGTTGAACCTGACCCGGTTCGCACCGGCGGAGGGAACGCGACCCATGTCCATCGATCAATCCGTCCTATCCCGACCTCACGCGCCAGTCCACGGCGTTCCCCTCCGCGGCGCCAAGAACCCCGGCTCCACGCCCAGCGTGACGACGCCCGGCTCCTTCGCCAATGCGCCCGACGTCGGCGGCCCGCTCATGTTCAGCAGCCCCGACACGCCGGGCATGCCCGCGCCCTCGGAAAAGACGGCGTGGGACTTCATGCCCGAGGGGTGGCTCGTCGAGGTGCTCTCGACGCAAGCAAACGCACGCGAGGATCAATTCCGCCCCGTCGCCTCCTCTCCCTGCATGGCGTGCGAATCGCACACCTTCACCGATGCGCGTGGCATCACGCGTCGCGTCACGCCCCCGGCGGGCTTCACGCCCATCACGCAGCTCGAGCACGCGCGCCTGGGCATTGTCACGCCGCAGATGCGCCGCGTCGCCCAGCGCGAGTCGCACTTCGAGGCGTTGTTCCCCTCGCACGATGGGTCGCGCGCCGCGAGCGCGGTGCGCGACGAGGTCGCCGCGGGGCGCCTGGTCATTCCCGCGAACATCAACCACCTCCGGCACAAGCTCGATCCCATGGCGATCGGGCGTGCGAGCAAGACGAAGGTCAACGCGAACATGGGCGCCTCGCCCATCTCCAGCGGGACGGACGAGGAGGTCGAGAAGCTCAAGTGGGCCGAGCGCTGGGGCGCGGACACGGTGATGGACCTCTCCACCGGCGGCAACCTCGATGAGTGCCGCGAGGCGATCATCAAGAACGCCACGGTCCCGATCGGCACGGTCCCCATCTACTCCATGATCATCGGTCGCAAGATCGAGGACCTGACGTGGGAGGTGATCGAGGAGTCGCTGCATCGCCAGGCGAGGCAGGGCGTGGACTACTTCACCATCCACGCCGGGGTGCGCAAGGGGCACCTCAAGTTCGTCAAGAACCGGTTGATCGGGATCGTCTCGCGCGGGGGTTCGCTGCTCGCGAAGTGGATGCTCGTGCCCACGGCCCAGGGCCTGCCCGCGCGCGAGAACATCATGTACGAGCGCTGGGACGACATCTGCAAGATCCTGCGCCAGTACGACGTGACGTTCTCCATTGGCGATGGTCTGCGCCCGGGCGGGCTGGCGGACGCGACGGACGCCGCGCAGATCGCCGAGCTCGAGACGCTGGGCGAGCTGACCGAGCGCGCGTGGCGCCACGGCGTGCAGGTGATGATCGAGGGGCCCGGGCACGTGCCCTTCGACCAGATCGAGTGGAACGCGAAGATCCAGCGCACGCTCTGCCACGGCGCACCTTTCTACGTGCTGGGCCCGCTCGTCACCGACATGTTCCCGGGGTACGACCACATCACCTCGTGCATCGGTGCCACCGCGATGGCGTACCACGGCGCGGCGATGCTCTGCTACGTCACGCCCAAGGAGCACCTCGGCCTTCCTAAGAAGGACGACGTGAAGCAGGGGTGCATCGCGTACAAGATCGCGGCGCACGCCGCGGACGTCGCCCTGGGAATCCCCGGCACGCGCGATCGCGACGATGAGCTCACCAAGGCCCGCGCGGCCCTGAACTGGGAGAAGCACTTCGAGCTCTCCTTCGACCCCGATACCGCCCGCGCCTATCACGACGAGGACCTCGACGTCGACACCGACTTCTGCGCCATGTGCGGGCACGACTGGTGCTCCGTGCGGATCAGCAAGGAGATCCAGGAGTTCGCGAGCGGCAAGGCCGAAGGCTTCGAGCGCATGGGCGGCAAGGACGGCGCCACGCCCGGCGCGGCCAAGAAGTCGGGCGCGCTCACGCCCGAGCAGCAGGAGATCCTCGCCAAGCGCGGCGTGCTCTCGCCCGAGGAGATCCACAAGCTGGCGAACAAGACGAAGAAGGCCGTGGGCGCCGAGAAGGCGAAGGCGAACTGCCACTCCGACTACGTCGACCCCGACGAGGCGAAGAAGCTCCAGCGCGAGCACGGCGTCGCGCCCGAGGTCGTCGTGCAGCTCGATGTCCGCCCGGCGCTGGGGATCGGGAAGGGGGATCGGGTGGTATGACGCCTCCTCTCATATGGGAGCCATTCGATCCCGCGTGGCTCGTGGCGCTGGCGCGCGAGCAATTGCCCGACAAGCCGGAAATCGCCTTTGCACTGAGCGGGATTGAGCAATGCGCGAAGTACTCGGTGGCGTCGTGGTACTTCGTTGATCCGACGAACCCCAACAAACCAGGCTCCGAGTGGCAGTTCAAGACCAACGAGCATGTGTTTGATGTTGAGCAAGGTCCACTCGTGCTCGACGTGCTCAAAGATGGAAGGATCGGTGGCGTGGAGTTCCTCGACCGGCTTTGATGTCGACGTCTCGCGGCGGAATCACTCGTGGCACTCTAGATAGGTGCTGGCGGAGAGCACGTCTGGGTCGTCGCTAAGATCCCGACGCGAGGCTTTCGATGGACGCGAACACACTCCAGCAGATCCAACGTATCGTCAGCGAAGGACTCGCCGCAGCGTTCCGAACTCAAGAGCACGTGCTCGCTCAGGCGATCAACGCGAGCGAAGAAGAGATTGACCGGCAGGAGGTTGATCGCGTCGTGCGTCAGGTGTTGAGCGCGGCGCTCGCCGCGCGTCACATCGAGATGGCGAGCTGGCCGGCAATCACCGACTGCGATCGTCTCGACGCGGCCTTCGAGGAGTTGAATGCCCAGGGCATCATGGCTCGCCACAACTGGTGGTGCTGCGGCAACTGCGGCGCGGCGGCGATGCCCGCGGAAGTCGATCGGCTCGGCGGGTCCTTCGAGGGAAGGCCGATCGTCGGATACACGTTCTATCACAGTCAAGACACCGAGGCCGCAGTCCGGGGTTACGGCCTCGGTCTCGCTTATGGCTCGACGGAGGGGGCGCCGAACGAGGCAGCCTGTGAGGAGCAGTGCCTTGGCATCGCCCGTCGCGTGTGCGATGCGCTGACCAAGCACGGACTTGGGGTCGACTGGGACGGGACATACGCGAAGCGCATCGGGGTGACCTTGAAATGGCAGCGGCGCACTCGGCCGGCACGATTCTTTCAGTCCTCGTAGCGGCCGTCACAAACCCATCGCCGGGCATTGCGCAGCAACGTTGGGTGGTGTGGAACGACGCGGGGACTGGTCGGCTCCATTCTGCACGCGTGGGGTAGACTCGATCTCCGCTCGGCCTTGGGATCCGGAGCGGAGCGTGGGTTGAGGAGCGCGGGGTCTTGATGCGCCTGACGCAGTTCACCATCACGGTCCGCGACTACGACGAGGCCATCGCCTACTACACGCGCGTGCTCGGGTTCGAGCTCGTGGAGGACACGCCACGCGGGCTGGACGGGTCGGGCCAGCCCAAGCGATGGGTGCGTGTCCGCCCGCCGGGGAGCGATCCGCGGGACGCGGGCATCCTTCTGGCCCGGGCGGCGAACGAACGCCAGGCCGCGAGCGTCGGCAACCAGACCGGCGGGCGCGTCGGCGCGTTCCTGCACACCGACGATTTCTGGCGCGAGTACCACGCGCTCAAGGCCCGCGGCGCTGTGTTCCAGCGCGAGCCCGAGCAACAGCCCTACGGCATGGTCGCAGTGTTCCAGGATCTCTACGGCAATCTCTTCGATCTGATCGGGCCGTGACGCAGTCGCGGCGGGCGTGCTTGGTGCGCCGACATCGCGCATCCAGTGGGGCATGCTCACCCGCCCCGTCATCATCGCCGCGCTCGCAAACCTGACGGAACACGAGTTCATCCGCGCGGCGTCGCTGGGCGGGTCCGATGCCACGGGTCGGGCCGATGAGCTCTCGGATGTCGATCTCTTCCTGCTCGTCGCGCCGGGCGACGGGTCGATCGAGCGGGCCGCAGGCGCGGTCGAGGACACGCTCCGCTCGCTCTCGCCCATCCGCATCGCGTATCGCCTGCCCATGCCCACGTGGCACGGGTTCCACCAGGCGTTCTACCAGCTCGCCAACGCGCCCGAGCATCTGATGATCGACTGGGTGATCATCGAGGTCGGCACGCCCCACCCGTGGCTGGAGGTGGAGCGCCACGGCACGCATCGCGTCCTGTTCGACAAGGATGGGCTCCTGAAGCCGGTGCACGTTGATCGCGCCGCGATTGCCAGGACCATCGAGAAGCGCGTCGCGGACCTCCGCCAGAAGTTCGCGCTCTTCCGGCACCTGGGCGCGAAGCTCGCGGACCGGGGGCTGCCCGCCGATGCCGCGTACTTCTACCAGGCGCTCGCGCTCCGTCCGCTCGTGGACATGCTGCGCGTCCGGCACTGTCCGGATCGGCACGACTTCGGCTTCCGCTACTTGAGGGACGATCTGCCGAGGGCGGACTACGAGGCGGTGTGCCGGTTGTGCTATCCGCGGTCGGCGCAGGACATCCCGGCGTTTACGCGGGAGATCGGCGAGCGGATGGAACGATTGCTCCGGGATTGGGATGCGCGGGCGTAGCGCGGGGTTGCTTCAGGCGCTGCGCGCGAGCGCACGACGGTGAGTCCTGCTCGAGCAAGCCCGATTAGAATGCGCGATATGCCCGAACCAACCGCCGCCAAGCCGATCACCGAGCACAAGATTCCCGGGACGGACATCCCGGACATCACCAAGGCCGAGCCCGGCGCCAGCGATCGCGAGAAGCGCTGGATGTCGCGCGTCGCGGTGACGACGGCGGTGCTGGCGACGCTCGCATCGCTGGCGACGATGTTCGCGGGCAACCACCTCAGCGCCGCGATGTTCGAGCAGATCAAGGGCAGCGACCAGTGGAACTACTTCCAGGCCAAAAGCCTGAAGCTCGCGATCGCCGAGAGCAAGATCGAGATGCTCCCCGCGATGGGCAAGAGCGCCTCGCCCGAGGACGCGGCGAAGGTGGAGCGGTACCAGCAGGAGCAGAAGACGATCGAGGGCATCGCGCGAACCCACGAGGCCGCTGCGAACGACCACCTCCGGCGGCAGAAGCAGCTCTCCAACGCCTCCACGGCGCTGCAGATCGGGATCGCGCTCTCGGCGGTGGCGCTGCTGACGAAGAAGAACCTGCTGTGGGCGCTCTCCATCGGCGCGGGGCTCGTGGGCGTGGTGTTCTTTGCGTTCGGGCTGCTGGGCGGCGCGTCGTAGCGGCGGGGGCGTGGGGAGCACGCCGGCGGGCCCGCCCGCGTATCCTGTCGGACTATGGCGTGGATCACCAAGAACTCCGGGGGCATGCGGATCGCGCGTCGCTCCGAGGCGTACCTGACCGAGTCGATGCGTTCGACGCTGCGCGAGACCATCCGCCCGCGGTACGAGACGCCGCTGGGCGCGGTGATGCCCGCGCTGCACCTCATCCAGCACGAGTACGGGTGGGTGCCGGCGCAGGCGATGGAGGAGATCGCGTCGTTCCTGGGCGTGCAGCCCTCGGAGGTGCTCGACTGCGCGAGCTTCTACGAGGAGTACTGGCTCAAGCCCAAGGGTCGGCACCTGATCAGCGTGTGCCGATCGATCGCGTGCGAGTTCTGCGGGCAGCCGGCGCTGAGCGAGGCGATCAAGGCCAAGCTGGGCATCGACGTGGGCGAGACGACCGACGACGGTCGCTTCACGTTCATCGAGCTCGAGTGCCTTGGGGCCTGCGGCGGGGGCCCGGCGATGCTCATCGACGAGACGCTGCACGAGAACGTCTCGCCGGCGAAGGTGGGGGCCCTGATCGACGCGGTGAAGGACGGCGGGCACCACTAGAGCGGCGGCCGGTGCGCACGAGGGGGTGTGCATGGTGGATCGCGATACCCATGAATGGATCGAGCAGACGCGCTCGAGCGGACGCCGGGGCGCAATGTCCGCGGTGCTGTGCGTTCTGGTCGCGGCGACGTGCGGGTGCCAACTCGCCGCGCAGCGATTCGGTAGTGTGATCATTGAGAACGCGAGCGGCGTTCAGCAGGCCGTGGAAATCCGAGCCCGCGAGCAACAGGGCGATGAGCGGACCGTGACCCGGGTCGACCTCGCCGCGGGTGGCAAGTTCCACAAGGACTTTCGAGATTGCGGGCGTCCTCCCGTGGAACTCACGTACTTTGACAAGCGCGACGGAGCGGTTCGGATCAACATCACGGATCGCATCCCCTGGTCGGGGCACGGCCTGGTCACCACGCCGGGCGCGCTCGAGCCATTCCAAGAGCGTCGCTACCTCCGTTGCGTGCTCGGCGCGGACGGGAAGGTCGAGTTCATCACTGACGCCGAGATGGAGCGCAAGCCATGAGTCGCTGGGCGTTCGCGGCGGCGGCGTGCGTGCTCATGCTCGGCGGATGCCTGCCCGTGTACGAGGTCCGCGTTGTCAATGCCACCCATCGGCCCGTCACGGTTGAGTTGATGTCCTCGCCACGGTCGGGCACCTCGGACAACGCCACGAATCGCCTGTTTGCGGTTGATGTTCCGCACGATGGAGTGCTCCACACCTACGCGCACGGCGACAGCGTTCGCAGGGCGATGGAGATGCGCGTGTGCGCGGCAAAGGCCGACAAGCCGCTCGTCGTGAAGATGCCGGCGTCGGGCACGCTCGTGGGACGGATCGTTGAAAGCGAGCAGACCGGTGGGCTCGAGTTCACGCGCGATCGGTCGGCGAAGGATCGCGAGCCCGGCGATGGAAAGGGGACCGCTCCCCGCGAGACGGACCAAGCCCATGAGTTCTCGCCGACAAACGGATCACCAATGGATCGCTGAGCAGCGCGCGCGGGCGGGCGAGGCGTTTGTGCGCGCGCTCATCGTCGTGCTGGGCGTGGCCTGCCTCGGGTGCTCCCTGCGGATCAATCGTCACGATCCTGTCACGCGTTCGAACGATCCGCAGCGACCACGTCCGGGCGTGGCGGGTCCTGATGGGTCCATGCCTCGATCCGCACCTTCTACCTACACTTGATGTCCCTGGGCGGGGAATTCAGGAGGTTCTCCATGCGCTTGCCGAAACGTGTCGCGATTGTCCTTGCTGCGGGCCTCACCGCGTTCGTCCTGGCCGCCCCTCCAGAGAGCACCAAGAACCCCGTGACCGACACGCTGCACGGGCAGGCGATTGTCGATGACTACCGCTGGCTGGAGGACTGGAACGACGCGAAGGTGAAGTCCTGGAGCGATGCACAGAACGCGCACGCGCGGGCGATGCTCGACAAGCTGCCCAGCGTCGACTCGATCCGCGCCCGCGTGAGCGAGATCATGTCCGCCAAGAGCGTCCGCTACGGCGCGATCGAGTATCGCGCGGGCGAGAAGGGCGGGACCTACTTCGCCGTCAAGACCGAGCCGCCCAAGCAGCAGCCCTTCGTCGTCGCGATGGAGTCGCTGGAGAAGCCCGAGGCGGCGCGGATCGTCGTCGATCCCAACGCGACGCCGGGCACCTCGATGGACTGGTACGTCGCGTCTCCCAACGGCAAGCTGGTCGCCGTGTCGCTCTCCAAGGGCGGGAGCGAGTCGGGCGATGTCTACATCTACGACGCCGCGACGGGCAAGCCCACGGACATCGTGATTCCCCGCGTCAACGGGGGCACGGCGGGCGGCTCGCTCGCCTGGAGCGCGGACTCCAAGGGCTTCTACTACACGCGCTACCCGCGCGCGGGCGAGCGCCCCGCGGAGGACCTCGACTTCTACATGCAGGTCTATTACCACGCCCTGGGCACGCCCGAGTCGCAGGACAAGTACGAGATCGGCAAGGACTTCCCGCGCATCGCGGAGATCGTCCTGGACAGCGATGATCACGGGCGCGTGATCGCCTCCATGCAGAAGGGCGACGGCGGCGAGTACCAGCACTACCTGCGTGGCACGGACGGAAAGTGGCAGCAGCTCGACACGTACGAGGATCGCATCGTCCAGGCCAACTTCGGGCCCGGCGACGCCAAGGGTGGAACGCTGCTGCTCATCTCGCGCAAGGGCGCCGATCGCGGCAAGCTGCAGACGCTGGCGTACGTGGACGGCAAGCCGGTGTCGCTCGCCAGCGCCAAGACCATCGTCCCCGAGGGCAAGGACACGCTGGTGTCGGACTTCATCGACTTCAACGTGCTCCAGCACATCGACGGGAAGGTCTACGCGGAGTACCAGCTGGGCGGGCCCTCGGAGGTTCGCGCGTTCAACCTGGACGGCACGCCGGCGAAGGCCCCCGAGCAGATGCCCATCGCGTCCGTGGGCGGACTGACCAAGCTCGCGGGCGGAAAGATCGGCTTCAGCATCGTGTCGTACATCGAGCCCGCGACGTGGAAGGCGTTCGATCCCAAGAGCGGCGGCACCACCACGCTCGCGGGGCTCACCACGCCCCCGCCGGTGAACTTCAAGGATTGCGAGGTCGTCCGCGAGTTCGCCACGTCCAAGGACGGCACGAAGGTGCCCGTCAACATCATCCGCAAGAAGGGCATCGCGCTCGACGGCTCGCACCCGTGCCTCGTGACGGGGTACGGCGGGTACGGCGTCAACGAGACGCCCGCGTTCAGCGCCGCGCGACGCGTGCTCATCGAGCAGGGCGTGATCTGGGCCCAGGCGAACATCCGCGGCGGCGGCGAGTACGGCGACGCCTGGCACAAGGCCGGCAACCTGCTCAACAAGCAGAACGTCTTCGATGACTTCATCGCGGCCGCCGAGCACATGGTCAAGACGAAGCACACGAGCCCCGCGCGCCTGGCGATCGAGGGCGGGAGCAACGGCGGGCTGCTGATGGGCGCGGCGTTCACGCAGCGTCCCGAGCTGTTCAAGGCGGTCGTGTCGCACGTGGGCATCTACGACATGCTCCGCGTCGAGCTGTCGCCCAACGGGGCGTTCAACGTGACCGAGTTCGGCACGGTGAAGGACCCGGCGCAGTTCAAGGCGCTCTTCGCGTACTCGCCGTACCACCACGTGAAGGAGGGCACGAAGTACCCGTCGATCCTGTTCC
>CAYNSB010000005.1:0-91492 GCA_964399625.1 uncultured Phycisphaeraceae bacterium | reverse complement strand
AAAGGCCGGGGTGGGATTCGAACCCACGAAGCTTGCGCAACGGATTTGCAATCCGCCCCATTAGACCACTCTGGCACCCGGCCATGCTCCGACCACGGTAGAGACGCTGCGGTCCTCGGTCAATTCATCCACGAACCAAACGGGGCGTTCGGGTCGATACGATCTGCATGATGGCACGGACGCGGCGGACATGGCTGGTGCTCGCTTTGGTCGGCTCGGGGGCCGGCCCCCTCATGGCAGAGCCGCCCAAGGAGCCTGATAAGAAATCGAGCGACCCCGCGCCCGCGTCTGAGCACGTTGCGGCTCCACCCTCGCGGACGAGCGGGGAGGGATCGGGCGAATCGAAGGATGGACCCGCCCCACCGCCGCCACGGAAGCCGGAGCCGGTGCGCCGCATCAAGCCGAGCAAGGACGGGGCCCCGCCGCCGGCCCGCGCGATCAACCCGATCCCTGGCGAGCGGGCGATACCCGGTCTGGAGGACGCGGACCTGACCATGAAGGTCTCGGCGATCCGCGCCGAGGGCACGTTCCTGAGCCGCCAACGTGGGTCGATCGTCGCGATTCCCTCCGGCGAGTCGGCGTTCGTCTTCCATGCCGACGAGCGCGGCCTGCGAGAGCGACCCATGGTCCTGCTTCCGTGCCAGACGCTGCAGCGAATGCAGAAACTCGTCAGCGAGCGAGGGGATCGCACGGCGCTGCTCGTCTCGGGTCAGGTGTTCACGTACCTCGATCTGAACTACATGCTTCCCACGGCGTACAGCGTCGCGGGCGAGGCCGCACAGGAGCGTCCCGCCGCGCGCCCATCGGGCGACGATGGGCAGGAGCGATCCGCGGGCGGGGCGTCGGGCGATCCGGAGCTTGCTGATCTGATTCGATCGCTCGAAGCCCAGCGAGCCCGGCCCGCCGCTCTGGAGCGCCGGGCGAATCCAAGCGAGCGTTCGAGCACCGCGGAGGCTCGCGAGGGCGCGGGCACGTCGCTCGCGGAGGGCGGACCGCTGAACCGTCGTCGCGGGCGAATGGTCCGCGACTCGGCGGGTCGCTGGGTGTTCACTTTCGACTCAGGGCCCAAGGGCGAGGCGGGCACGGATGCGCCGCTGACGCTCATGCCTTGCCAGACGCTCCAGCGCATGGAGGCGTGGGCCACACGCTGGGGCGACGGCGTCACGTTCACCGTCAGCGGGAGCGTGTACCAGCACCAGGGAAAGGGCTACCTGATGCCCTCGGCGTTCCTGGTGAATCGCTCGGGCGATGTGGGCCCCAGGCAATAGACCGCGGCACGCCCGACAACGGCGCTCCCGTGGATCTACGGCGAACGTGGAGTGCCTACGCGGGCAGCGAACCCTGCAGCGGACGGTCTTCCAACGCCATCGCGTCGGTCGGAGCGGTGCGCACGCGCTCGCCGGGCATCGGGCGGAACCGCGAGCCGTAGAGCGCGATCGGGCGGTTGACGCGCGAGCGGGGCATCAGCGGCGTGACGATGAGCAGGCCGACGAGCATCAGCACGTTGGCGATGAGCAGCTCGACGGTGCTCGTCATGCCGAAGTAGACGAGGATGGAGGAGACGACCAGCACGACCATGGAGCACGGGATGAGCACGTTCCATCCCATCATCATCACCTGGTCGTACCGCATGCGCGGGAGCGTCCAGCGGACGACGATCATGAAGCACACCAGCAGCACGACCTTGGTGAAGTAGCAGCCGAGCTTGAGGAACGCCGCGAGGAAGGTCATGTTGTCGGGGCTGAGCGGGTGCCCGTGGACGATCATGGGCATGTGGTACCCGCCCAGGAAGAGCAGGGCGAAGAACGCCGAGCTCGTCACCATGTGGCTGTACTCGGCGAGGAAGAAGAGCGCGAACCGCATCGAGGAGTACTCGGTGTGGTACCCGCCCACGAGCTCCTGCTCGGCCTCGGCGTTGTCGAACGGGGCCCGATTGGCCTCGGCGAGGATCGCGATGAAGAAGATGACCGCGGCCAGGGGCTGCCCCAGGATCATCCATCCGTGCTCTACCTGATGGCGCACGATGCCCTCGGGCGAGAGCGTGCCGTAGATCAGAAGGACCGAGAGGAGCGCAAGGCCCAGGGGAATCTCGTAGGCGAGCATCTGGGCCGTGGAGCGCAGACCGCCGAGGAACGAATACTTGTTGTTGGAGGCCCAGCCGCCGAGCGTGACGCCGTACACGCCCAGAGCCGCGACCGCGAGCAGGTAGACGACGCCGACGTTCACCGCAGCGCCGGCGACGTTCACGCGCTGTGCCTCGATGTGCCAGTTGAGCAAGGGAAGCGTGAACGAGGGCACGTTGACCATGCCGCCCCAGGGAATGACCGCGAAGCCGATCAGCGCCGGCACCACGATCACCATGGGCGCGAGCGTGAAGAGGACCTTGTCCGCGCGCGGCGGGGTGTAGTCCTCCTTGAGGATGAACTTGAGCCCGTCGGCGAGCGGCTGCCCCAGCCCCCAGAACCCGAAGCCCTTGAACAGTTTCTGAAGAAACGGAAGCCCGAAATCGAACCCAACCCGGTTGGGCCCCACGCGGTCCTGGATGTACGCGGAGATCTTGCGCTCGAGGTAGATCGCGTACGCGACGAACCCCAGGAGCGTGTGCACCATGATCACCAGGACGGCGACGCTGACAAGGAGTTGGGCGGTGACGAACTCGGGCTTGGGCATGGCGGCGACATGGTAGCGAGGCGCACGCTCGTGCGGCGGGACGCGGCGACGCCCCGCTCGGGCCTATGGATTGGGGCGATGAACGTGTGCCTCATCTCCCGCGAGTACCCGCCGTTCTTTGGCGGGGGTATCGGCACCTACGCCGAGCGATACGCATGGACGCTGGCCAATCGCGGGCACCGGGCCGTCGTGATCACTGTTTCCACGGATGGTGAGGAGCACCGCGAGGTGCTCTCGAGCGAAGGTCCCGGGAGCGTGGTCGTCGTTCGCCTGCCGTTCATTCGTGGCAACGACTGGTCCAAGCCGGACCCCGCGATCGCGGCGCGCGAGCACGAGCGCCTCTTCCGCACGCACCACCCGGTGTCGCTCTTTGCGAAACTCGCTGCCGACGCGCTGACCGCGCTCATCCGCGAGTTTGGCATCGAATCGATCGAGGCCCCGGACACGGGCGCGCTGGGGTGGTTCGCATTGGATAGGAAGCGGCGCGGAGCGCGCGAGCTTCGGGATGTTCCCATCGTGACGATGGTGCACTCGCCCAGCGCGTGGGTGGCGCAATGGAATCGGGAGAGCGTTGAGTCTGGTCCGGAGCGAGCGCTCACCCGGATGGAAGCGGAACAGGCCCGCTGGTCCGATGCATTGGTCTGCCCCTCGCGGGCGCTCGCGTCGTGGGCGGAGAACCTGTGGGAATTGCCGACAGGCACGATTGAGGTGATTCCCTATCCGCTGGGGCCGCTCGAGGACATCGCCAGGGCGCGCGTTCGCCAGCCGGCGGGACCATCCGTCGCGAGGGGCGAGGGACCGACGCGGATCGTCTTCGCCGGGCGCTTGGAGCCGCGCAAGGGCGTCGACACGTTGCTGCGCGGCGCGGCGATCGCGCTGGACCGCGGCGCGCTTTTGGAGATCGACCTCTTCGGGCAGGACATGCCCCACCCCGAGCATCGGGGCGAGCGCTTCGGCGCGTGGTGCCTGCGCGAGCATGTGCCCGAGAAGCACCGCACGCGGATTCGGCTGTTGGGGCGCGTGCCGCCCGGCCCGCTCGCCAAGGCCGTGGAGCGAGCGGATGTCGCGGTCATCCCCTCGCCGATGGACAACTTCCCCATCACGTGCATGGAGGCAATGAGCGCGGGGCGTGCCGTCCTGGCGGCTCGCGCCGGGGGCATGGCGGAGATGATCGAGGACGGTGTGAGTGGATTGCTCTTCGAGCCCGGCGACGCCGAGTCGTGCGCGCTCGCGCTGGCACGCGTCGCGGACATGCCGCGTGTGGACCTGGCACGCCTGGGCGATGGGGCCGCGCTTCGCATGCTCCGGATGTGCGGCAACGAGGAGATCCTCGCGCGCCGCCTTGCCCACTATGAAGTCGCCCGAGCTTCGCGCGCCGTCGATCCTGCCGTCAGATCCGGCGCGCTGGTGCGTGCGCTGCGCCGGGCTCGGGCCGCGCTGCGTCTATGATTTCGCGGACGGGCCGATAGAGGGGACTTTGGCGTGGATTGGGCGCGCCACGGAGCGGACGAATGGGCAGCGCGACAACGAGCGAGCGGACATCGACGCCCGATCGTGTCGGCACGCCCGCTCCGGTCGCTCCGTCCGCCGAGCACGAGCAAACAAGGCCCCGACCCGCGAATCCGGACGCCCCCGTGCTCCGCGTGCGTGGGCTTGGGAAGAGGTATCGAATGTTCGCCCGCCCGGGCGATCGCCTGTGGGAGTGGCTCGGGCTCTCTCGGGCGCTGGGCCGCCCACCGGCGACGGACTTCTGGGCCGTGCGCGACGTGAGCCTTGACCTTGCGCGCGGGCAGTGCCTGGGAATCATGGGCGCCAATGGCTCGGGCAAGAGCACCCTTCTGAAGATGATCACCGGGGCCCTGCACGCGAGCGAGGGCTCCGTTGAGGCGCGGGGGCGCATCCTGAGCCTGATCGAGCTGGGCACGGGGCTCAACCCTCTGCTCTCGGGGCGTGCGAACATCATCCACTCCGCGTCGCTGCTCGGCTTTCCGCCCGGGTACGCGCGGGACGCGATGGCACGCATCGAGGAGTTCGCGGAACTGGGAGAGTTCTTCGATCGCCCCGTGGGCACATACTCCAGCGGCATGCGCGTGCGCCTGGCGTTCTCGATGTTCGCATGCTTCGAGCCGGACCTGTTCATCGTGGACGAGGCTCTGTCCGTCGGCGATGTTTTCTTCCAGCAGAAGTGCATCGCCCGCCTGCGCGAGATGCTCGCCGACGGCATGACGATGCTCTTCGTGAGCCACGAGCAGGGCGCGATCCTGAACCTCTGCGATCGCGCGATCGTGATGGGCCAGGGGCGCGTGCTGTTCGAGGGCACGCCCGAGGAGGCGGTCTCGCGGTACCTTTCGTCCATGCGCGGCTCGCGATGGCGGGGTGGCACGAGCCTGCCGGGGTCCGCGGGCGTGGGCGGCGCGATCGAGCCCAAACCCGCCACCAGCCCGGACGCGACCAGGGCCGCTCAGGCGATCATCGCCCATGACGTGATCCGCGATCGCGCGTCCTCTCGCCACGGCACGGGGGGCCTGCGCATCCTGGGCGCCCGCGTCACGGACGCCGCGGGCGCGGACTCGCTCGAGTGCGCCTGCGGATCGTCGCTGGTCGTCCAACTGCTCATCGAGGCCCGCCAGCGCGTGCTGGCGCCTCGCTGCGGCGTGCGCCTGTTCGACGCGCTCGGGAACATGGTCTTCGGCGCGGGGACGGCGAACCTGGGCGTGGCGATCCCCGCGCTGAACGCGGGGGATCGCATCGTCGTGGAACTGCGCCTCACGATGGACGTGCAGCCCGGGCCCTACACGTTTGGGCTCGGCGCGGGCGAGCCGGACCCCGACAACGGTGCGCAGGGTGTGCACCACGATCGGCTGGACGCGCTGGGGCCGATCGTCGTGCACGAGGCCGAGGGCGTGCGCCGCTTCTACGGGATCGCGCGGCTCCCGCTGCGGGCCAGCGTCATCGGGCGAGCGGAGCCTGAGCCATGACCCTGGCCCACGCGAGCGCGGGATCGTCGATCGCCCTCCCTTCGCTGCGCGATGGGGCGCTGTCGTTCATCACGGGGTGCGGGCGCTCGGGGACGACGATTCTCGGGCAACTGATCGAGCGCCACCCGAGCGTGGCCTATCTGAACGATCGGTTCGATCTGTGGCTCAAGCCCTTCGCCAGCGCGGACATCTGGTCGTACCGGGAGCGGTTCGGTGCGCCCGAATCGAGCGAGGGTCGGATCGCCCTCGACGCGAGCGACGCCCAGCGCGCGGGCGACGCGGCACGCGAGGAGTTCTTCGCGCTGCTTGAGGCCGAACGCTCCGGACGCGAACGCGTCGTCGAGAAACTCGCGATCAACAACTTCCGGCTTGGCTTTCTGCGGGCGCTGGCTCCGCGGGCGTGCCTGATCAACATCGTGCGCCATGGCGTGGAGGTCGCGCACTCCATCGCGCAGCGTGCCGCGCAGGGCCGCTGGTACGGGCAGAACGATCGCAAGTGGACGCTGATGCAGGAGCACGCCCGACGCGTCGGGCTCGGGGATCTGCTCGATCGCTGCGAGAGCGATTTCGATCGCGGGCTGCTGGAATGGCGGATGAGCGTGGACGCCGCGGAACCGGAGCTGGAGCGCTGGCCCAAGGGGCGCCTGCTGCGCGTGCGTTATGAGCAACTGCTCGCGGACCCCGAGGGCGTGTGCGATCTCGCGACCGATGCCCTGGGCCTGCCAAGGTCTTCCGAGATGCGGGACTTCGCTCGGCGCGAGGTCGCGCGACGCAGCCCGCCGGCCCGCGAACGCCCCCCGTCCGCCAACACCCGCGCGATCGCGGGCGAGGCGTTGGCGCGCCTTGGGTACGAGTGCGAAGCGCCATGAGCGAAGGGTTTGGCCCCAAGCCTCGGTACTACTTTGGGCGCACGCCGGCGATCCGCGTGGACATGTTCGCGTATCCCCGGACGGGATCGCACTACTTCCGGTACTGCACGCAGGGGCTGTTCGATCTGGTCGCGATCCCCGGGGCCGCAGCGGACGACCGCGAGGCGATCTCGCGCCAGAGCGAGCTCGATCCCCACGTGCTCTACGCGCTGGATCTCCGCGAGGACGGCGTGCCGTTCCAGCCGGTCTGGTTCCACACGACGCCCAACGGACAGCACGGGCTGCCCGTCAAGAGCGAGGCGCCGTGCGTGATCCTGACGCGCGAGCCCATCGCCACGGCGTACAGCTACTGGCGTGTGTCCCGCGATCGCGACGGCTTCGGATCGCGCGTCTCGGGCGATGCCGGCGCGTGGATCGGGTCGGTGCTCGGCGGGTACCACCAGTTCCTGACGCACGCGGCGCGCGTGCGGCGCGAGCATCCGGAGGGCACGCTCGTCATCCAATACGAGCGCCTGCGCGAGTCGCCCGAGCCGCTCCGCTCGCTCGTGGAACTGCTGCGCGTGCGCCCGAAGCTCCGCCCGGAGTTCGTGCATCGCCTCACACGCTTCGACGAGATCGTGCGCCCTGGCGAGCGAACGTTCTACCGCGCGGGGGACAACGACGCGTGGAGGCGGGACGGGGAGTTCGCGGGCCTGCTCGGGTCCATCGCCATGCCGGACTTCTCCGCCTTCGACTTCGTGGAGCGTTCAGCCCGATGACGACGCACGATCGCCAGGGCGATCCGATCTTCGTCGTGGGCGTGCCGCGCTCGGGCACAACCCTCGTGCGCACGATCCTCGACTCGCACCCCGCGATCGCCTGCGGACCCGAGACGCCCTGGCTCGCGGACCACCAGCCCCGCAGCCTGATGTCCGTGTGGCGTGCTCTCGTGGAGGAGCCCTGGGGCTACTGCGCGAGCTTCGACATGCCGCGCGAGGTGGCGACGCGGGCGGCGGCGCGAATGGTCGATGAGTTGCTCACCGCGCACGCGCGGGCGCGCGGCAAGCGCCGGTGGGCCGAGAAGACGCCCGACAACCTGCTCCATCTGGACGCCCTTGCGGAGTGGTTTCCTTCTGCGAGGTTCCTGCATGTGGCTCGCGACGGGCTGGACGTCGCCCTGTCCACGTCGCGGGTGAGCGGCGCCCGACGCGGCATCTCGCCCTGGCACGAGGAGAACCTCGGGCTCGGGAAGGGCTTGGGCTCGGACGCGCAGCCGCTGGCGGTCCGCAACACGCCCTTCGCCGCGGCCCTGCGCTGGCGCCACTGGGACGGATTGCTCGCGCGGGCGCTGCACGGGCGTTCGCACCTGCGGATCTCGTACGAGGATCTCGTCTCGCATCCGGAGCACGTTCTTCGGGAGGCGTGCGACTTTCTCGGCGAGCGCTTCGAACTCTCGATGCTCGAGTTCGCTCGGCACACGCACGAGCTGCCGGGCTGGGAATGGGGCAGCGCCGACGTGCGCACGACGAGCACGATCGAGCGCGACCGCGTTGGTCGGGGCGCACGAGAGTTCACGCCCGTGGAACGCGAGATTCTCGAGCCGATCACCCGCCCGGCGCCAAGGAGGTCGCACGATCGCGCGGCGCGGGCTTCGCTCGCGAGCGTGAGCGAACTGGAATCCGAGCGCTTCCGGACGCTCATGGGTTGGATCAACGATCTCGCGGGCCCGCTGGGTCTCCGCACCTTCGCGGATTGGTCGAAGGTGTGGGAGTACCCGTGGATCTGGTTCCATGGGCTGGCGGATCGGCTCGGCCGCGGCTCGACCCTGGTGGACCTGGGAAGCGAGCTCTCGCCCATGCCATGGATCGCGGCGATGCTCGGCACGCGCGTGCGCATGATCGAGTCGGACGCGCAGTTCGTGCCAGCGTGGACCCGCCTGCGCGACAACCTGCGCGTCGATGTTTCGTGGTCCATCGTTCACGACGATCGCATCCCCCTCGAGAGCGCGAGCGCCGACGCGCTCACGAGCTTCTCCGTCATCGAGCACCAATCCGACAAGCCCGCGGCGATCGACGATGCGATCCGCGTGCTTCGCCCGGGCGGCCTCCTCGCGCTCTCGTTCGACATCTGCGAGCCCGATCGGGGAATGGTGTTCCCCGAGTGGAACGGACGGGCACTGACGATGAACGAGTTCGAATGCCTGGTCTGGCGTCATCCCGCGCTGCATGCTCAAGGGACAATCCCGTGGAACACGGACGAGATTCCGGCGTTCCTGGATTGGCACCGTCGATCCGCCCCCCACCACACCTACGTGACCGGCGCGGCGGTGATCGAGAAGCGATAGGCGACCCGACGACGCGCACGCCGCCACGGGGGCCGCACGCTCAGCGCGTCCGCCAGGCGCCGGCGATCCACGTCCACGCCGGGCACACGCTTTGGGGCCCGACAAACGGAAAGGGCGTGAGCGGATGGTCCTCGGGTCCGCCGAGGGTTTCCACGGAGAGCGGCTTGTATGAGTTGAACCCATCGAGCCAATCGCTGCCCGCCGGGTTCGCGGAAGGCTGATCGCGCCGCTCGTGCAGCTCGATGCGCATCGCGTGCGCCCATTGACCCAGGGCCGCGTCGACGCTGGGGTGCACCAGCGTGCCATCGTCCGCGGCAAGATTGCCGATCAGCGTGCGTTCCAGCCATGCGAGATATGGCGAGAGCCGAGCACGAGACGCGGGCACGGGCAGCAGCACAATCGTGCCCGCCGAACGAAGGGACGCGGACGTCAGCGCCGACGGGGCGCTCGCTGCGATCGCGTTCCGCCCGATGATGACGAGATCCGCGGGTGATGCGGCTTCATTTCGCCCGTGTTGCTCGATCCGTTCGGCGTGTGGGCACACGTGCCGAACGAGATCCTGCTCCGCGGAATCCAGTTCGATGGCGAGGGCGCGTGGACGCCCGGGATTCGGGCAAACAACCACCGCTTCACGCAGCACGCGTTCGGCGCTGGCGCGCCACTGGCTCGGGCGCGGCCCGTCCATTGTCGTTCCGCGGGCCCAGACCGGAAGCACCGCGTCGGCAATGGCGAGCTTGGCGCGAATCGCCGAGAGCTCCATCTCGACAACGGTCGCGTCCCGGCCGAGCTTCGCCCGAGACTCTGCGAGCGCATGCTCGGCAACGCCCAGAACGGCGCGCAACGTCTGCACGCGATCGGCGGTCTTTTGTCCGGCGTGCGCGAGCTGCGACGCAACGAGCACGTCCACACACTCGAAGCGTGCTCCACGGGCCGCGAGCGCGGTCCAGAGTTGATAGTCCATGCAGAGCGCGTTGGCGGCGTTCAGCCCGCCCGCCGCACGAAAGGTTTCGAGACGGATGAACGCCTCGGGCTGCAGAATCCCGCGGCCCGCGTACCACCGCGAGCGCACGCGCAAAAGATCGGCAAGCGCGAGGCGTTCGGGAGGCTTGGGCGACCAGACCACCCGCCCGCGCTCGTCCACGATTCGTGCGCGCGCGAGCAGCACATCTACACCATCGCCGAGACTCTCCAGAGTGCGAATCACTCTGGCGAGGGGGTGACCCGCCGGGCTCGATTCCTCGTACCAATCATCGGCGTTGAGCCAGGCGCCGAACTCCCCGCGGGCCATCGCAAATCCGGCGTTGATCGCGG
Source organism: uncultured Phycisphaeraceae bacterium (assembly GCA_964399625.1). GTDB lineage: Bacteria > Planctomycetota > Phycisphaerae > Phycisphaerales > UBA1924 > CAYNSB01. The sequence continues at coordinate 81,341 of CAYNSB010000005.1, read as the reverse complement.
CGGATTGCCCGGAGTCGGGGCTTGACTGCCAATGCGCGATGAGTTTCGGGTGCTTCGCCGCATGCTCGCGAATCACGTCCGCGGACCCGTCGGTGCTGCCGCCGTCCATCATGATGTGCTCGATCGAGCCCTCGGGCAGCGCCCCGGCGGCGCGGACGACGCTCTCCAGGCACCGCGGCAGGAAGCGGGCCGCGTTCAGGCAGGGAGTGACGATCGACAGGATCGGGGGCACGGGGGATTATCGCGGGCTGGACGGGCCCGATGGCGCTTGCCATCCGAGATCGATCCCCGCATGCGGACCATGCCCCACTACAATCGATCGTGGTCATCAATCTGTACCGACATCGCGGGTACATCTGGCGCACGGCATGGTCCGAGGTGCGGACGCGCTACGCCGGCGCGGGGCTGGGCTTTCTGTGGAACGTCATCCAGCCGCTGGCGATGATCCTGATCTTTACCGTCGTCTTCACGAGCATCATGCGCTCGCGCTCGATCTCCCTCCCTGACGGGCGCGCGGTGCACTACACGATCTACTTGTGCGCGGCGATGCTGCCCTGGGGCGCGTTCGGCGAGTGCATTACCCGGGGAACGCAGGCGTTCGTGAGCAACGCGATCTACCTGCGGAAGTTGCCGATCCCCGAGCAGGTGTTCGTCGCCCAGGCGGCGCTGGGCTCGCTCATCCATCTGGCGATCTCGTTCGCCATCCTCGTCGCGGTGGCGCTCGTCCTCGGGCACACGCCCACGTGGCATTGGGCGCTCCTGCCGATTCCCGCGGCTCTGCTCATCGCGATGGCCTTTGGCATTGGGCTCGTGCTGGGCACGCTCAACGCCTTCATCCGCGACGTGGGGCAGGTCGTCCCCATCGTGCTGCAGATCGGATTCTGGCTCTACCCGATCGTGTACAGCGCCGAGGCGCTGCCGCAGGAACTCCGCGACGTGCTCATCCTGAACCCGGTGTATCCGTTCCTCACGGCGATCCGCGATCTGTTCATCTCGGGCTCGCTGCCCACCGCGGGGATCTGGTTGGGGATGCTCGCGTGGACCGCGGCCACGGGCGCCGTGGGTTACCTCGTGCTGCGGCGCCTCCGCCCCGAGCTGCGCGACGTGATCTGATCGCCCGCGGGCCGGGGCGTCACCGCGAGTCCAAAAACTTCCAGGAAGCCGCGCGATCGGGCGTCAAGTCCTGCTCGAGCAGCGCGGCCCGAACGTACTCGATGGGGATGGGGCCGTGCGTCAGCAGCGCGTCATGGAATGCCTTCTCGCTCATGCGCTTGGAGTTCACGATCTCGCGGCGGAGGGCTCGCAATTGCAGCCCGCCCGTCATGTACCCGGCCTGATAGAGCGGCGAGTAGTCACCGCCGATGAACCGGCGGACCTCGCTGGTGGCGCCAAACCGCTCATGCCCCACGCGCTCCACGAGGTAATCCACCATCTCCGCGGGCGTCATCTGCCCCAGGTGAAACTTCAGGCTGACGACGATGCGCGCCGCACGGTGCGCCCGCCAGAACAGCATGCCCAGGCGATCCTCGGGCGAGCGCGGGTACCCCGCGTCCCACAGCGTCATCTCCCAGTACAGCGCCCAGCCCTCGACGAAGAAGGGCGTTGAGAACGTCTGACGCTCCGGGCGGAGACGAGCGGCCATGAACCCCTGCAGGTGGTGCCCGGGGATGAGCTCGTGGGGCGTGACGATGCGTGTGAAGTGGCGATTGTTCCCGCGCATGGACATCTGCTTGTCCTCGTGGCGCATCGCGTCCGTGGGGTACGCGATCAGCATCGCCTGCCCGCCATAGACCGCGAACGGAAGCGAGCGTTGCGCCTCGGGCGAGAGCATCGCCAGTCGCCACGTCTCCTCGCACAGCGGAGGGATCGTCACCAGGTCGCGCTCCTTGAGGAACGCGATCGCGCCGCGCGCGTACTCCGCGACGAGCGCGTCCTGCTCGCCGGGCGGAACGTGGTCCTGCTTGACGCGATCGAGCGCCGCACGCCAGTCGTCGCCCAGCCCCATCTGGCCCGCCGTTTCCTTCATGCGTTCCTGGCACCAGGCAAGCTCGCGCTCGCCCAGGGCCACGAGCTCCTCGGGGCTGTACGCGAGCACCTCCTGCTCCATGTCGGCGAGCAGCGCCTCGCGTCCGATCGGATCTCCCACGAGCGGGTCGTCGGGCTCGCCCTTGATGCCGGCGACCTGCTCGCGCAGGAACTTGGCGTAGTCGTCCAGGGCGGCGCTCGCGTCGTCGTACGGCTTCTTCACCCACCACGAGAACTCGGGCTTGTACCCGGCGTTCGCGTCATACCACGAGCGGAGCGCGGCGCGAATCCCCCCCACCGCCGACGCCGTGCGCCGAGCAAGCACCGGCGAGACCACGATCGGCACCGGGCCGCCCGCGTCGTGCCCTGACGATCCGCCATCGGACTTCTTCTGGCCCGCCTCGATCCGCTCGCGGAGCTTCTTGATCTGCTCCTTGATGGGCGTCAGGGCCGTGGCGGCCTCCTCGGGCTTGGGCGCCTCGAGCGCCCAGCGGCGCAGCTCCAACTGCTGGATCGCCGAACGGAATGGGAGCAGCGGCGCCATCTCGTCCAGACGGCGTCGCTCGAGCGCGAGCCTGCGCAGCTCGCCCCGGAGAAAGTCCCGAAGCAGCAGCGCATCGACGCGCGACGCGCGATCGAGGCGTCCCCAATCGAGGGCGCCCACGCGCTCCTGCCAATCCCGCGTCAGTCGCTCCAAGCGATCGAGACGCGCCTCGCTCCAGGGAAGGTCGTAGAAACGCGTTACCTCTTCGCGATCGGTGGCGAATAGGCGGAGAAGCTCGGGCGTGTCCGTCGAGGCTGCCGCGGTGACGACGGGATTGGGAATTGAGGTCGTCTGAGCCGCGCAATGCACTCCCGCGGCGAGAATCGACGCGAACGCGCTCAGCGCCCATGCTCCCATGCTCCTGTTCAAGCCGACAACGCCGCTCATGGTTGTCCTCCGCCGCCGCCCGTGGGCTCGATGTGCACGAGCACGTCCACGACGCGTGGCATGGCCCGCATCACCGCGTCCTTGACCTGGTGCGAGATCAGGTGGGCGTCGCGCACGCTCATCGTGGGATCGACCCACACGTGCATGTCCACCCAGTACCGCGTGCCGCTCTTGCGCGCCCCCGTGTACTCGATCTGCACCACGCCCGGGATCGCCGACGCGACCTTTGAGGCCTCGGTCACAACATCCGACGGCTCGGCGTCCATCAGCTCGTGCACGGGCCCGCGCAGCAGCAGCACGCCGTTGGTCAGGATCACCATCGCTCCCACGAGCGCGGCGATGCCGTCCGCACGCGGAAGCCCGGCGAACACGCTCAGCGAGATCCCCGCCGCCGCGGCGACGGACGTGATCGCGTCCGAGCGGTGGTGCCAGGCGTCGGTGTGGACTGCCGAACTCCCGCTCTGGTGCGCCGCCCGGCGCACGACGCGGAAGAGAACCTCCTTGCACACGATCACCACGGCCAGAACGATCAGGGTCCAGAGCTGGGGCGTGCGCTGGGGCGAGAGGATCGCATCGATCGCTTTGGCGCCCACGCCCAGGCCCGCGCCCAGCACCATCAGTCCCACGATCGCCGCGGCGAGCGCCTCGGCCTTTCCGTGCCCGTATGGGTGGTTCTCGTCTGGCGGGCGCGAGCCGATCCGGAGCCCGCTCCAGATCACCACGGACCCGAGGACATCCGCCATCGACTCAACGGCGTCGGCGATCAACGCGTACGAGTGCCCCAGGATGCCAGCGAGCAACTTGCCCGTGGCGAGCGCGACGTTCAGCACCACGCCCAGCAGCGCCAGGCGCTGTCCCCGGGCGGTCGCGTCGTGCATCGGGTCGGAGCCCATGCCCACAGCGTAGCGGAACACTCGCCCGCTCAATGGAGGGGCGATCCTCCGACGAACGTGCCCCGATCACGGTCCTTCTTCACACCCGGGAACCTGAGCGTCCGCCCGTGCCCCACGCAGTACACCCCGGGGGGAAGCACGCCCGCGGCGAAGATCGCCTCGGTGAGGTTCTGCAGCGCATCGGACCGCGTCATCTCGAACGGGCGCATCGCGCCGGTGAGCACGATGGGCACGCGCGGACGCGGGATGCGGGCCAGGACCATCTCGCCGGTCACGCTGAGCGTGTCCGTTCCGTGCAGGATCACGACGCCCGTCGTCTCCGTCGCGAGTTCGCGTTGCCCCACGGGCACGCCGCCCCCCGCGACGCTCACCGCCTCGACGATCCGCTCGCGATCCGCGTCATCCATGTGGAGCGAGTCCTTGCTCATCAGATCGATGACGCGGACCTGGGTGTCCTCCAGGCGCAGACGCCGGAGCATCCGCCGAAGGATCGACCCGCGATTGAGCAATTGCCCGGACTGCTCGTCGTACGTTTTTTCGATCGTGCCGCCGGTGGTGATGAGCGTGATGCAGCGCACTGGCGTCTCCGAGAACGAACAGGGGCCCCCGCGAAGGGAGCCCCTGGAACACGCTTCGGCCCCCGCACGCTCGCGGGATGGTTGGTCAGGCGTTGATCGCGGTGATCTTGACGGACGTGAATCGCTGGCGGTGCCCGGTCTTCTTCTTGAAGGCCTTCTTGGTGCGGAACTTCTGCACCGTGAGCTTCTCGCCCATCACGACGGGCTCGACGACCTCGCCCGTCACGCTCGCCTTGGACACGAGCGGCGTGCCGATCTTCGACTTGCCCTCGCCCTCGCCCACGAGCAGGACCTGATCGAAGGTCACCTTCTGCCCGGGCTTGGCCTGGCCCTCGTTGAGAAGATCGACGAGGATGGTCTCGCCGGAGATCACCTTGCGCTGCCCGCCAGACTCATGGATAATCGCGTACATCGGCTCTCCGATCCCGACACGAGGGTCGGGGCTTGTAGGGCCACAATACTAGCGCGAGGCTCGCGTTCGGCAACCCGATCGGCGTCATCCGTCATCGCGGAATGCCCAAACGAACCCCTGCTGAGCTGGGGTTCTGCTCCAAAAAAAGAACGGGCGCCCCAATGGGCGCCCGCTCCCGAGGTCGAATCAGACCGATCGGGGAGACCCGATCGGGTTCAGCCCATTACGGGCAGCCAGCGCGGAACTTGTTCAGGAAGCACGTGAAGTCCGCCGCGGTCAGCGTCGGCGCATCCGTGTTCCCGTTGCAGTTCGCGTACTGATCGCCAGCGCGGAACTTGTTCAGGAAGCACGTGAAGTCCGCCGCGGACAGGAGCGGCAGGTCCGTGTTGCCCGTGCAGTTCGCGTAGCAGGCGGGCGTGGTCACGGTCCGCGTGCCCACGACCTGGAACGGCAGGTCGAACTGGTACGGCAAGCACGTGCCGTCCACCACGACGTTGCCCGCGGCGTCCACGCCGAAGGGATCGTCGTAGATGCCGCCCCAGCTGACCGGGGGAGTGCCGCTGAAGAAGCCGGTCAGCGAGTTACCGCCGCCGTTGTCGAACGTGCCGCCCGCTGGCGCGCTTGTCATGACGGAAACGAAGCCCGAGTACGAGCCAGCGGCAGGCTGCCCCGTGTAATCGAAGTCGAAGTAGTAGTGACCGGGGTTGAGCGTGACCGCCGACGGCAGCGGGAGGCTCACGGCCCAGTTACGGAACGCCGTCGTCGGCACCGTGCTGGTGTTGTCCGCAGTGGAGAAGTTGAAGTACATGTTGGTGATGGTCTGCGTGGGGGTCCGCGCAGTCGTCCGATCGCCCGCGACGATCGACGAACCCGCAGCATCGGGGAAACCATTCCACAGCGCGAGCGTGCCCGTCGTGATCGGCGCCCGCGTGGACGCCGCGTTGGGGGAGAACAGGTACACCGTGATCGCGCTCACCGTCCAGGTCTCGCCCGCGGGAACGATGAAGTCATCGCTGCCGCGGAAACCGCCCCAGAAGCCGAGACCGCCGAGGTTCGCGATGCACGAATCACCCGTGCCCGCGTTCTTCTGCGTCACGCTCTCGGCCCACAGGTTGCCCGCCGCAGCGGCCACGCCGCTGTAGCTGACCGTGCCCGTGCTGATGGGCCCGTTGCCGAAGGCGATGCCCGCCGTCAGCCCAGCGCACTTGTTCGCGTTGTTGAGACCGCAGTCGGTCCCGCCCTTGAACACGCCGCCCTGAGCCGTGCAGATCGACGACTGCAGCAGGACGCACCCGCCCGTGGGAGCATTCGGCAAGCAGCACGCGCCGTACGCAGCGCTCGGCGCCGCGAAGCCCGTGATCGTCATGGAGATGTTCGACAGGATCGGATTGTTCGAGGAGTCCGCGAACTGCAGCGCGGGCGAGGGATACGCGCCCACCGCGTTCGCGTCGAGAACGTTGTTCGCGAAGAAGAACCCGGGGTTCGAGCTCGTGCCCGTCGAAGGAGCGCTCGACGTGAAGATCGGCGACACGTGCGGGTACACCACCGTGTCGGGATTGCCGTTGATGTCCAGCGCCAGCGCGGACCACTCCATCGCGCCGGACGTGCCGGCCGTCAGGAAGTCGCCCGGCGTGAACCCGGAGGTGAGGTACGAAGAGCGGTACGCCGCGCCCGACGCCCAGCCCGAGGCCGGCGCGTCCCACTGCACGGCCATGAACCCGCCGTAGTTCGTGTTCACCGGCGAGCCCGCGCCACTGAACCCGTCCCACCACTGCAGCGCGATGAAGTACGAGTCGGCGGTGCCAATGTTGGCGCCCGTCGCCCAACGCATGCGGAACCCACCCACCGTGATCCCCGTCGCGGTGTTCGCGAACTGGATGTCGTCGAGGGCGGCGTTGATCGGGACCGTGCTCGTGCCGACCGTCGCGGAGCCCGAGTACAGGTTGGTGCCCGAATCCGTGAACGAGTTGTACAGCATCACGGGGACCGTGTCCGTCGAGCCGACAGAGCCGAGCTCCTCGCTCACGGTGAACGGCACGCTCCGCCCATTGATGATCATCTTGGACGGATTGACGACCTGGAAGTCGCTCTCCTTCCATGTACGCCCCGCAGCGCCCGACGAGGCCGTCGTCGTCGGGATCTTGCGCATGGAGGGCTGATCGCCCGCCTGCGCCACAGAGAGGACCGTTCCGGCCGCCAGACACACCGCGACCGCCGTTAGATTCGTTCGATTCACCTCAGCGTCTCCTTTTCAAGATCGATCGTGCAACACAGTGGATGCGGCTCACGTCCCGCCACGAGACACCGCACCCAGTGAACGCAGAGCGCGTTCGGGTACTGCATTTATACTCGAAAACGCCCCTTCCTGCCAGAGCCGTCCGATTCTCCGCCGCGGATTCGGAACCCGATTCGATATCTCTTACGAGAGGCGCGGCGGAGCGGAGCAAGGGTCGGGCCTCTTCGGAAAGTTATTGGACGAAAAAGAAGACGGGCGCCCGCGAAGGCGCCCGTCCTGAGATCACATCAAACCGATCGAGCCGTCCCGATCGGGTTCAGCCCATTACGGGCAGCCAGCGCGGAACTTGTTCAGGAAGCACGTGAAGTCCGCGGCCGTGAGGAGCGGAGCATCGGTGTTCCCGTTGCAGTTCGCGTAGGCGTCGCCAGCGCGGAACTTGTTCAGGAAGCACGTGAAGTCCGACGCCGTGAGCAGCGGGAGATCCGTGTTGCCCGTGCAGTTCGCGTAGCACGCCGTGCTCACCTTGGTCCCGACAACGGCGAACGGCAGTTCGGCGGTGTACGGGAGGCAGGTGCTCGTATCGAAGTTGCCGGCGCCCGTGCCATCGACCTCAGCGCGAGAGTCGATCTCGTGGCCCCACGTGCCGGGGTTCGTGCCCGAGCCGTCGCCCTGGAAGAAGCCCAAGATCGAGTTGCCCGCGCCGAAGTCGACCGTGCCGCCCGCGCCCGTGAACGTCGGGGGCGTGGTGGACACGATCTTCGGAGCAGCCGTCATCACGGAGAGGAGCGGCTGGAACGGCGTGGCGCCCGCGCGCTGGATGTTCCACGTCACGTAGTACTGACCAGCGGTGAGGCCGGAAGCCGTGACGTTGAACGTGTTCTCCCACACGCGGCGGGTGATGCCGGGCACCACCGCGGGCCACGTGCTGCCCGTGCGGAACATGGTCAGCGCCGTAGCGGCGGACGGCGTCAGGAGGGTGATGTCATCGCCGGCAACGCGGACGGAGCCGGGAGCATCGGGGAAGCCCTTCCAGATCGAGATCGTGGCCGTATCGAGCGGGTTGCGGGTCGAAGAGTCGCCCGTGCGGTAGTTGTAGAGCTTGATGCCCGTGACGTTCCACGTCTCACCAGCCGGGACGACGAAGTCGTCGCCGACCTTCTGGGCCGTGCTCGCCACGCCGCCACCGATCAGGTTGTTGACGCAGGGGTTCTGGCCCGTCGCCGCGCCGATGTCGAGCGGGGTCTCATCCCACACGGCGCCGGCGATGGCGTTGAAGCCCGCGACGCTCGCGCCGCTGACCACAGCCGTGCCCGTGCCGAGGGGACCGTTGTTGAAGATGGTGCCCGCCGCGAGGCCGGCGCACTGATTGGCGATCGTGAGGGCGCAGTCAGCCTGAGCCTTCACCACGCCGCCCTGGGCCGTACAGACCGCAGGCTTGAGAACAACGCAGCCGCCCGTGGGCGCGCCCGGCAAGCAGCACGCCTGGTACCCCGCGCCCGTGGCGAACGCGACGAGGGAGAACCCGATGTTGGACGGAATCGGGTTGCTGCTGGAGTCAACGAACGTCACGGCCGGGCCGTTGTACGCGCCGTTGCCCAGGCTGTCGAGCACGTTGTTCGCGAAGAAGATGCCGTTGGTCGTCGTGCCGACCGTGGGCGCCGCGGCGCTGCTGAAGAGGCAGCGAGCGAAGGGGTAGACGACGGTGTCTGGGGCGCCCGCGTTGTCCGCGAGGGAGAGCCACTCGACCGCGCCGCTGGAGCCGGCGGTGTTGAAGTCGAGGGGGAGGAAGCTCGACGCGACGTAACGGGTGCGGTAGACCGCGCCCGTCGCCCAGCCCGTGCCGGACGACGCGTTCTGGAGCAGGAGGGTGCCGGCGAGGTTCGTGTTCACGGGAGTGCCCGCGCCGCTGAACCCGTCCCACCACTGCAGACCGACGTAGAACGTGTCGGCCGCGGGGATGTCCGTCGCCGTGGCGAAGCGGACGCGCAGGCCGCCGATGTTCGTCGCGCCGCTGGCGCCGCCGCCGAGCGTCACGTCATCGAGCGCCGCGTTGATCTGGTTGCCGCTGATCGTCGCCGTGTAGTAGCCGGCGGACGTCGACGTGAACGGGGTGTCGGGACGCGAGCTGTCGTACGCGATGAAGCCGTTACCGGTGTCGGTGCCGGCGGTCAGGCCCTGGATCGTGTCGGACTGCACGAAGGGAACCTGCTGACCGTTGACGTACATCTTGGTCACCTCAGACACAAGGAAGTCGGACTCCTTGTAGAACTTGAGGTTGCCCTGCACCGCGACGGGGGCCTTGGGGGCCTTCGAGTTGAAGGCGCCATCGATATCGCCCGCGAACGCCGCAGAGCACGCAAGCCCGGCGGAAGCCGCGAGAACAGCCACAGAAAGCTTCGTCTGATTCACCTCGGATCTCCTTTCCAATACGACCTGGGGGGATGAACAGCCTGAAATCGAATGAACGCATCGACGCCCGGACCGAGTCGAGAATTCAACCCTCTCTTCCGGGTGACCGTGATTTGTACCTCACGGAACCCAACACAGCAAGATCAATTGATCGAGCGTGACAGCATTTTTTCATCAACGTCTCAAATAATTCTTCGAACGCCCGATTCGCGCCATCCCTGCATTCCGGACGCTCATTGCGGATAACTCCGCCCGGTTCGTCGTGCGACGCCTTCCGAACGACCGCCAGCGAGCGCCGCTCGCGTGAACACTTTCCAAAGATCTCCAAACTGCCATTGAGCGAGCGAAGCGAATTATCGGGTCTTGGCCGCGCCCCGCCGGGCTCGCATGGAGTCCACAAACTGATCGAACAAGTACCCCGCGTCGTGCGGCCCGGGTGACGCCTCGGGGTGGTGCTGCACCGCGAACACCGGGCGGTCCTTCATGCGAAAGCCCGCGAGCGTTCCGTCGTTGAGATTGACGTGCGTGGGCTCGCCGCCCACGCTCTTGAGCGACTCGGGATCGACCGCGAAGCCGTGGTTCTGGCTCGTGATCTCCACGCGCCCCGTGACGGTGTTGAGCACGGGCTGGTTGGCGCCGCGATGCCCGAACTTCAGCTTGTACGTCTTGGCGCCCGCCGCGAGGCTCAGGAGCTGGTGCCCGAGGCAAATGCCGAAGGTGGGCACGGTGTCCTGGGGCTTGCCGGCGATGAGCGTGCGGAGCGTCGCGATGGTCGCCTCCACCGCGGCGGGATCGCCCGGGCCGTTGGAGATGAAGAGCCCATCGAACGAACCGCCCTTGAACTCCGCGAGAATTTTCGCGGCCGGCGTGTCGTGCGGGATCACGCTCACGTCGCACCCGCGATCGGCGAGATTCCGCAGGATGTTCCGCTTGGCGCCGCAGTCCAGGGCGAGCACGCGGAATCGCTCAGTCCGCGGCGCGGCAGGATCGGCGTGCGTGGGCGACCAGTCCGCGAGCGTCTCGCTCCATGTCTGGCGGGAGGAGCAGCCGACATTGGGCACGAGGTTCGCGCCGGCCATGCTCGGCGCTTCGCGGGCCATGCGCACGAGGTCGGCGTCGCTCAGGTCGGCTCGATCCGTCAGCACGCCCGACATGACGCCCGTGGTGCGCAGGCGGCGCGTGATCGCCCGCGTGTCGACGCCGCTCAGCCCCAGCACGCCCTCGGAAGCGAGGTACTGCGACAGCCCGCGGTCCGCCCGGTAGTTGGAGTACCGGCGTGCCAGCTCACGCACGACGAACCCGGAGACCTGGACCTTCTGGCTCTCGACGTCCTGGGCGTTGGTGCCGTAGTTCCCCATCAGCGGGAACGTCGCGACCAGGATCTGTCGGTTGTACGAGGGGTCGGTGAGGGCTTCCTGGTACCCGCACATGCTCGTGTTGAACACCACCTCGGCCTCGGACACGATGCCCCGCCCCGTCGCGCCAAAGGCGCTTCCGGCGAAGACGGAACCATCCGCGAGCGCGAGCCGGGCGATGGGAGATTCGACGCGATCCGAGGAGTCGTGCATCGAGAGACGAGTGTAGACGCCCTCACGCACCCTCGCGCGCCCGCGGGGCGTGCGCGATGAACAATCCGCGCCATCCATGCACGATCTGTTCGGCTCATCCCCGCCGCCCAACACGCCCGACCCCGGGGCAACGCGCTTCGTGCGTGTCGCCGTGGAGCGGAGCCTGACCCGTCGCACGAGCGAGCACGGGAGCACCGGCGAGACGCTCACGTACAGCGTGCCCGCGGGCGTGCGCGAGATCTCTGTTGGGCAGCGCGTGCGCGTGCCGCTGGGACGGGGCGATTCGAGCGTGGACGCCTTCGTCATCGAGGTGGGCGGACGCGAGATGCTGGGCGACCTCGCGCCGTCGCGCGTGAAGCCGATCCTGAGCGTCGCTCCTTCGCGCCTGCCGGGCGTGCTTGTGGACCTGGCCCGCTGGATGGGCGAGTACTACGTGTGCCCGCTGGGGATGGTCTTCGCGACGATGCTCCCCGCGGCGGTCAAGCATGGCACGGGGCTCGTCACACGATCGCTCCTGGCGCCCGTCGATTCGGGCACCGCGTCGGCGCTGCTCAACCAGATCGAGCTTAAGCCCTCCGTGCGCGCGGCGTGGGAGGCGATCGCCGCCCTGTCGCTGTCGGACGCGATCGAGCCGCGCGAGCTGATGGTGAGGGCCGGCTGCGCGAATCTCGGGCCGCTCAATCGCCTCGTCGATGCCGGGCTGCTCGTGCGTGTGGACCGCGAGGTGGTGCGGGCGCGCACGCCGCTGTGGGAGCGATTCCGCGCGGAGTCGACCACTCCGCCCCCGAGCCTCACTCCGGCTCAATCGCGCGTGACCCAGGGGCTGATCTCGTCGCTCGGGTCCTTCGGCGTTCACCTGCTCTGGGGCGTGACCGGCTCGGGCAAGACTGAGGTGTACCTGCGCGCGATCGAGCACGCGATCGGGCAGGGCAAGCAGGCGCTGGTGCTCGTGCCGGAAATCTCGCTCACCCCCCAGACCGCCGGTCGTTTCATCGATCGATTCGGGCGTGGGAGCGGGCCCGGCAGCGGTCCGTCGGACTCCCCCACTGTCGCGGTGCTGCACTCGGGCCTCACCGCCGCGGAGCGCCATCGACAGTGGACGCTCGCCGCGAGTTCCTCGTGCCGGGTGGTCGTCGGAGCACGCTCGGCGATCTTCGCCCCGCTCACACGCCTGGGGCTCGTCGTCGTCGATGAGGAACACGCGACGGACTACAAGCAGGACCAGTTGCCGCGGTACCACGGGCGGGACGTGGCGATCAAGCGTGCGCAGCTGGAGGGCTGTCCGGTGGTGCTTGGGTCCGCGACGCCCTCGCTCGAGAGCTACAAGAGCGCGATCGATGGGCGCTACAAGCTCTGGGAATTGCCCGATCGCGTGGGCGCTGGCACGCTGCCGAGCGTGCAGATCGTGGACCTCGCCCACGAGCGCAGCGAGCGCGAGCCCGCGCCCCACCCCGAGGCCGATGGCGATTCACCCCGTCGCGCGCCGCGCTCACTCTCGGCTCTTGGGCCCACGCTCCGACGCGCGCTGCTGACCACGCTGTGCGACGGCGGGCAGGCGATCTTCCTGCTCAACCGGCGCGGCTTCGCCCACCACCTCTGCTGTCCTTCGCCCGCGTGCGGATGGGTGCTCACGTGCTCGGATTGCGACGCGGGGCTCGTGCTGCACAAGCGATTCTCGACGGGCGTGCCCGGGCCGCGCGAGCTCGTGCGATGCCACCACTGCCTCGCGGAGCAGAAGGTGCCCGCGACGTGTCCCGTGTGCCAGCGGCGCGTGCTCGTGCTGGGCGTGGGTACGCAGCGCGTGGAGGAGGAGCTCATCGATGTGCTCAAGGGCTGGCCCGATGTGGGCGTGGACCCCGCGCGCGCCCTGGCACGCGTGGACGGCGACACGATGCGCTCGGCGCGCGACTATTTCTCCGTGCTCGAGCGCTTCGCCAAGGGCGAGCTGCGCGTGCTGCTGGGCACGCAGATGATCGCCAAGGGCCTGGACTACCCCAACGTGCGCCTGGTGGGCGTGATCAACGCGGACACGGGCCTCGCGCTGCCCGATTTCCGCTCCAGCGAGCGCGCCTTCCAGCTCATCAGCCAGGTCGCGGGACGGGCCGGGCGAGGCGAGCACGCGGGGCTCGTGATCGTGCAGACCATCAACCCGCGCGATCCCGCGATCGTGCACGCGGCAGCGCACGACTATCGCGGCTTTGCGGATCGCGAGCTGGCGATCCGTGCACGCTCGGAGTTGCCGCCGGCGACCCGCATGGCGCGGATCGTCGTGCGCGATCGGGAGTACGCAAAGGCCGAGTCGCGAGCGGGCGCCCTGGCGAAACTGCTCGAGGAGGCGGCCGGGCCCGGCTGCCGGGTGCTCGGGCCCGCGCCCGCGCCGCTCTCGCGCGTGGCGCAGCAGTTCCGGATCGGTATCGAGGTGCTTGCCCCCCGCGCGACGGACCTGCACCGCATGCTCGCCGCGCTGGCCAATCGCGGGCTCCTCAAGAGCGACGCGCACACGGCGGTGGATGTGGACCCGGTGGCCCTGGCGTGACGCCCCGCCGCTCATCGCGCATCACCCCTCCGCCCGATACTCTTGCCCGTGATCGTCCACCTCAACGGCCGACTTCTCCCGCACGAACAGGCGCACATCTCGCCCTTCGATCGCGGCTTCATCTTCGGCGATGGCATCTACGAGGGGCTGCGCTCCTTCTCGTTCAAGATGCGCGCGATGGACCGGCACATCGCCCGCATGCGCGCGGGGCTGACCGAGGCCCGAATCGCCTGGGACCCCGGCGCGCTCACGCAGATGTCGCTGGACCTCATCCGCGCCAACAACCTGCCCGACGCGTTTGTCTACTGGCAGGTCACGCGCGGGACGCCCGCCCCCGGACAGCCCGTGCGCTCGCGCATCCCCAGCGGACCCATGACGCCCACGGTCTTCGGGTACTGCACGCCCGTCCCGCCCATCGAGGCGTTCACGGAGCCCCCCACCATCCGCATGGGCACGCGCCCGGACCTCCGCTGGCTGCGCGGGCACATCAAGAGCATCTCCCTCATGGGCGGCGTGCTGGGCGCGCTCGAGTCGGTCGATCAGGGCGGCGCTGATGCACTCCTTATCCGCGACGGGCTCGTCGCGGAGGGCACGTACGCGAACGTCGTGATCGCACTTCCCGCGCGCGACGGCGGGACGGAGATCGTCACGCCACCCTTGAATCGCCCGTCGATCCTTGCTGGCGTCACGCGCTCGCTGGAGCTCGAGGCGTGCCCGAGCCTGATCGAGCGCGCGGTGCGCGAGGAAGAACTGGCTCGCGCGAGCGAGATCATGCTCGTGGGCACGACGACCATGGTGACGAGCGTGACGCACCTGGATGGACGTGTAATCGGCGAGGGCTCGCCCGGGCCCGTCGCGCGGAGCCTGCTGCGGGCCCTGGTCGGTTCCATCTGCCGGGACCTGGACCTCGCGGACCCCTACCTGAAGCAGGCGACGCCGGCGTGCGTATAACCACGCATGTTCATTCAGCGCTATGAGCGGCTGGTCAAGCGCGCCAATCTTTACGACCGGCGGGCTCTCGCTCGACTATGGCCGATCCCGCTTCTTTGGGCAGTGTTCTTTGCCTTCAGTCTCGTTCGCAACCCCGCTGAGATTCGACCATTCCGCCCCGGCTACTTCATGAAGATCATTCCAGGATACCTAGTCGTAGGAAGGACGGATCGAGGATTCATGCCCGGTGCCTTTCCCTTGGACCGCACGCGCAGAGTCGTGGAGTGGCCCGTGGAGTGGGTCACGACGTCGCACGTTCGTGCGATCGCTTTTCCCCTCTTGCTCAACATGGGCATCGCCTCCGCAATCCCGCTCATCTTTGCGGGTCGTCGGATCGCCCGGTCCTGGGGAGCTCATCGGGACATCACACGCCACGAACTTTCACTCATGGCGAACAACCTTTCCTGTATCGAGTGCGGGTACAGCCTCGCTGGCTTGTCGCCATCCGCCAAGTGTCCCGAATGCGGTCGCAGTCGGGTGTTCAGCACATTCACGGCCGGAAGGGCGGCCACGCAAAGCCCCAAGTCGGCTTCCGCATAACAATCCGGCGCATGGACGTGCCGCACGATCTCTCGGGCAAGCGAGTCACCGTCATGGGCCTGGGCCGCTTCGGCGGCGGGCTCGGCGTGACGCGCTGGCTCCCGACGCAGGGGGCCGATGTTCTTGTCACGGACACGGAGCCGCGCGAGAAGCTGCAAGAGTCCATCGCCGCGCTCGCGGACCTGATCGACGCACGCGGCACGGGCGGGAGTGTCACGCTCCGCCTCGGCGAGCACAACGTGAGCGACTTCACGACGTGCGACCTTGTCATAGCGAATCCGGCCGTGAAAGCCCCGTGGGACAACCGCTTCCTGCGGGCCGCCACCGCCGCGCGCATTCCCATCACGACGGAGATCGGGCTCGCGGTGTCGCGCTTGCCCCGGCGCGATCGGACAATCGGCATTACCGGCAGTGCGGGCAAGAGCACAACCTCGGCCCTCATCCACCACATCCTGACGCGCGCGGGCGAGCGCGTCGTGCTGGGCGGCAACATCGGGGGATCGTTGTTGGGCGCGATCGAGGACGGCACGATCGACGCGGACACATGGATCGTGCTCGAACTCTCCAGCTTTCAGTTGCATTGGCTCGCGCAGCACCCCGGAGGCTGGTCACCCCACGTTGCCATCGCGACAAACCTCTCGGCGAACCACCTCGATTGGCACGGCTCGATCGAGCACTACACCCAGAGCAAGCAGAACCTGCTCGCGCACCAGCGTCCGGGAGACATCGCGATCCTGGGCGAATCACTCGCGCACTGGGCGACGCGGCCCGGCGTCGCGCGCACGCTCGTTCCCGTCTCCGCTCGCGTGGGCGAACTTGCGATCCCCGGCGAGCACAACCAGGTGAACGCCGCGATGGCGATCGCCGCGATCGAATCGCTGGGCATCGCCGCCCTGAATGCGGCGCGGGCCCGCGACCTTGCCCGGGATTTCTCGGGTCTCCCCCACCGACTGCAGTTCGTGGGCGAGCGGGGCGGCGTCCGGTTCTACAACGATTCCAAGAGCACGACGCCCGAGGCGACGATGCTCGCGATCGCGGCCTTCGAGCACGCACGCATCCATCTGATCGCGGGCGGATACGACAAGAAGTCGGACCTTTCGCCCATCGCGCGAGCCGCGGCGTCTCTGGCTGGGTTGTACACCATCGGTGCAACGGGCGCAGGCCTGAGCGCACTCGCCCGCGGAGCATCCCCTTCTGCCGATCGCGTCCATGAGTGCGGCGATCTTGATCGCGCAATGGACACGATCGCTCGGCGCGCACGCCCCGGCGACATTGTCCTGCTCAGCCCCGGGTGCGCCTCGTGGGACCAGTTCTCGAACTACGAGGAGCGGGGAGAGCGCTTCGCCGCGCGTGCCCGTAACGATCCCGCGAGCATCACCATCGCAACGACCCGGCCAAGGACCGTCACTCCATGAACTCGCGCACGCCAACACGGGTTCTCTCCGCGCTGGCTGTGTGCGTCGCCCTCGTGGCGTGTGCGGAGAAGGCTGCCCCGCCGCTCTCCGCGCCCGCCATGGCCGCGCGGTCCAACTTGCGCGACCTCTTCCCGCACATCCGCGCGGACCTTGAGGCGCGCATCATCGAGGTCGATGGGATCGTGCCGCTCGACTGCCACAACCCCAAGACGCCCCGCGTGTATCTCGAGCAGTTCGTGTGCGCTCCCGATTCCAAGGAGCACGAGTCGCTCGTGATGACCCGCGCGCTTCCCAGCCATCTGCACGCGGCGCTGCTGGCGATCGGGCTCACGCCCGGCTCACCGGGCTCCTTCGAGCGCGATCCCGCAGCGCCCGGCGGCGTCCGCGCTCTTGCGGCGACGGGCGATCGCCTGCGCATCAGCGTGGTGCGCGAGCCCGAGCGCACGGGAGATTGCACCGGCTTCAACGTGCCCATGCCTGAGCCGCTGACCGACTGGGTCGTGCACGCCGAGAACGGCGAGCCCTTCGCTGCCCACCGCGAAACGAAGATTGGAGAGCGGCTGGGCGGCGAGCCTGGCTTCGTGTTCTCCGGCTCGCGGATGGTCGTGCACCAGGGCCGCGAGGTCTACGACGCCGACGGAGCGGGGACGATCGTCGGGCTCACATCGTTCGGGTCCGAGGTGATCTCATGGTCGCGGACCATCAGCCCCGATTCGGCGCTCGACGAGCCCGTGTGGATCGCGGACGTGGCCCGCGTGCCCAAGATGGGCACGCCCGTCACGCTGCGCATCGAGCCCGCACGCTGACCGCCGCGCTCGGACCTACCGACGCAGGAAGATCTCCAGGTCCTTGGGCTCGCCCATGCCCTGCTCGCTCGTTTCCGAGACGCTCAGCACGACGCGCCGGCCCACGAGGAAGCCCTCGTCGTACGCCGCGGCCTGCACGTCGCCGAACGTCCGCACCGGGCGTTCGTTCACGCGCAGGATGAGCTGACCGACCTTGAATCCCGCTTCCAGCGCGGGCGAGTCCTCGCGCACCTGGCTGATGCGCGGCCCGTCCACGCCCTCGCGGATCGTCAGCCCGAATCGCAGGAACTCGCGCCACACGCCGCTCTGCTCGACCGCGACGCTCTTGGGCAGCTCGCCCAGCTGCACGCGCAGCTCGTGCGGCGATCCCTCACGCCAGGCTCGCACGTCGATCGTCGTTCCCGGACGCGTGGACGTGATGATCGAGCGCAGCATCGCGTAGTTCGTCACGGGCGTGCCCGCCACGTCGGTGATAATGTCGCCCGGCTTCACGCCAGCCCGCGCCGCGGGGGTGTTCTCCTCCACGTCGCGCACGCGGATGCCCACGCGCCGGATGCTCGGCTCGTACACGACGCCGTCCTCCGCCGCCGCCCAACGCACGCCCATGAACCCTCGCGCCACCTCGCCCCGATCGATGAGCTGCCCCACGACGCTCTCGATCGTTCCCATGGGGATCGCGAAGCTGATGCCCGCGGACTGCCCCTCGCCCGTCGTTCCCTGGCTGTCGCGCCCGGTCGCGATCGCGACGTTCATGCCGATCACGCGCCCCTTCACGTCCACGAGCGGGCCGCCCGAGTTGCCCGGGTTCACCGCCGCGTCGTGCTGGATGTAGTTCGTGTACCCGCCGAACTCGCTGGCGGTCTGCGGGTCGCGGCCCACGCCGCCCACGATGCCCTGCGTCATGGAGAACCGGAACCCGAAGGGCGAGCCGAACGCGAAGACCCGATCGCCCTGCTGGGGCATGACGCCCGTGGCGCGCGACGCGGGGTGGATGTAATCGCCCGCGGGCAGCTTGAGCACCGCGATGTCCGTGAATGGGTCCGCGAGGAACGGCGCGCCGCGGATCGACTCGGGCTCGAGCGTGCGCCCGTCGGCGAACTGGATCGTGATGGACTCGGCCCCGCGCACGACGTGGGCGTTGGTCACCACGTGCCCGCCGTTGTCGTACACCCAGCCCGTGCCGTTCGAGCGCACACGCCACCCGCGCTCGCCGGCGGGAACAACCTCGATGTGCACCACGCTGGGGCGGACCGCCTCTCCCACCGCCCGCGTCGCCGTGTTGATCCGCTCGAGGATGTCGTCGTCCGCGAGCGACTGCTGCGCCAGCACGATGCGCGCGGAGGTCTGCGCCGACGCGACGCGACGCACGAGCGCGGGCGCCCCCGCGAGCAGCGCGACCACCGTCAGCAGCACGACCAGCGCTGGACCGTACGAAACGATGCGACGCATGACGTTCTCCAGTTGGGCCCCCGCGACCGCCCGCGCAGGCTCAGGTTCTTTCGGCTGCCCCCGCCTTGGGGTTTCGCGCCCCCAGCCCCGCGGGCACAGACATTGTGTACCCGCGCCCGCCGATCTCACCCTTCTGCACGCGACGCACCCACTCCGCGGCGGCCTCCTGCAACACCGGACCCAGTTGGGCCGTCGGCTCGGCGAACCGCGGCGGAACTTCGGTCAGCCCCAGCAGATCCTGCAGAACGAGCACCTGCCCGTGCGGCGCCAGGCCCGCCCCGATGCCAATCACCGGCACGCGAGACGCGGACACGAGCTTGCTCGCGACCTCATCGGGCACCGCCTCGACAAGCAGCATGACGGCCCCGGCCTCCTCCAGCGCCGCGGCATCCCGAAGGATGCGCTGCGCCTCTTCGGGCGTGCGCCCCGCTGACCCATATCCGCCCGAGAGCGCCGCCTGCTGGGGCCTGCTGCCCACGTGCGCACACACCGGGATGCCCGCGCGCGTCATCTTCGCGATCAGCGGGGCGAACGACGCGTCCGCCTCCACCTTCACGATGTCCGCGAGCCCTTCGGTCAGAAACCGCCCGGCGTTGCGTATCGCGCTCGCCTCGTCGGCCTGGTAGCTCATGAAGGGCATGTCGCCCATGACCAGGGTCTGCGGCGCACCGCGCTTGACCCCGGCCGTCAGCGCGAGCAGCACGTCCAGGGGCATGTCGATCGTCCGCGAGTAGCCCAGGATGACCTCGGCCGCGGTATCGCCCACGAGCAGGATGTGCACACCCGCCCGCTGCAGCCAGCGCGCGCTCGTCGCGTCGTAGCAGGTCAGGGAGGCGAATCGCTCGCCCGCGGCGACCATCTGTCGGATCGTGCGGATTGTGACGGGCGTAGGTGTGCTCACGCGAGAATCCTACGACGAACGCCGGCGACGGGTTCACGACGCGATGAGCCACCGCACCGCCAGAACGAAGAACGCCACGCCCAGCATGATCGACGCGAGCACCGCCCACCAGCCCGCGCGCTCGCTCATCGCCGGCGCGGGGCGGATCAGCGCAAGCCGCTCCTCGGACGGTTCGCCCAGGGCGTCGCCGCGTCGGGCCCCATCCTGAACGATCGCGATCACCAGGTTTGTGTCGAACGCGCGGAGGCCCAGGCGTGCACCCAGGGCGAGCAGGCGCGTCCGGCACTCGGGCGTCAGGATCGCGGCCCGACCACCCTGGATCAGCTGCGCCGTGCGCACCGCGAGCACCCAGCGTGCATCGGTGGGCGACAGCCCCGCGGCCGAGCGGTTCTCCTCCCCCACCGCCCGCGAGTCTTCAGCCCGGGCGCGGCGCGCGCTGGGCGCGGGCGCACCGGCGTCCACGAGGCGAAGGGCGGGCCTGGCACGTGCGAGCGTTCCCACACCGATCTCCGTGGTCCGGATAGCCGCGCTGCAATCCGCGTGAATCGAGCGGCAATGGAGTGTAATCTGTGATTCCCGGAAACCCAGCGGAGCCCGGGTCGATACATTGGGATAACTCGACGAGGGGCCATGTCGACCATCCAAACTCCCCCCCAACCTGCGAGCGATGCGCGGGCACGGTCCGAAACCTCTACGCCGGACGCCCTGCGCCACAGCGCGGAAGAACGCCTGCCCAGCGTGAAGGTCTCCCTGGGGCGGGACGCCGTGATCGATCGCCTTCGAACCGCCTCCAAGCGCGGGCGCCTGCCCGGATTCGAGGCTCCCGCCAGCGGCACGGACTTCTGCGTCGCGGCCCACGGCAACCCCTTCGACGCGCTGCTCGCCGGCACAATCGAGCACGATGCGATCCGCTTCGAGTTGAGGCCGCTCCACAAGCTGCCCGCCATCTTCGCGATCATCCTCGTCGCGACCGTGTGGCCGGGCGTGTACTTCATGGACGCGCTGATCCCCGGTGAATGGGGATGGATCCCGACGTGGTGGTGGTACCTCCCTATCACGGTCCTGCCCATCCCGTGGGTGTGGCGGAGCGCGCGGCGGCGCTCGCGCGCGGCAACCCTCGCCTCGGCCCACGAGGCCATCGCCAGGATCGCGAAGGAACTGGACGCTCAGGTCGGGTGAGCGTCGGGGCGGCTCACGCCACGCCCAGATACGCCTTGCGGACCTCGTCGCTCTTGGCGAGGCTCTTGCCCGTGTCCTGCATCACGATGCGCCCGACCTCGATCACGTACCCGTAGTGGGCGACGTCCAGGGCCATGTGCGCGTTCTGCTCCACGAGCAGGATCGTCGTGCCGCTCTCGTTGATCTCGCGGATGATCTTGAAGATCGTCTGCACGATCTGCGGCGCCAGCCCGAGCGAGGGCTCGTCGAGCAGGAGCAGTCGCGGACGGGCCATGAGCGCCCGGGCGATGGCGAGCATCTGCTGCTCGCCGCCCGAGAGGGTGCCCGCGTTCTGCTTCAGGCGCTCCCGCACGCGCGGGAAGAGCGTGAGCGCGCGCTCGCGATCCTTGGCGATCTGGTCGTGGTCCTTGCGTGCGAACGCGCCCATGTCGAGGTTCTCCTCGACTGTCAGGTTCGAGAAGATCCCCCGCCCCTCGGGCGCCTGCGCGATGCCCAGACGCACGATCTGGTGGGGCGCCATCCCCGAGATCGGCTTGCCCTCGAACATCACCTGGCCCTTGCTGGGACGGAGCAGCCCCGAGATCGAGCGCAGGGTCGTGCTCTTGCCCGCCCCGTTGCACCCGATGAGCGTGACGATCTGCCCCTGCGCGACGTTGATCGACAGCCCGTGCAGCGCCTCGATCGCGCCGTAACGCACCGAAAGATCGCGGACTTCGAGCATCGGGGGGGGGACGCTCACGCGTGCACCGCCTCTCCGAGGTACGCCTCGATGACCTTGGGATTCTTTTGGATCTCCGCCGGCGGCCCCTCGGCGATCGTCACGCCGTAGTCCAGCACCGTGATCCGCTCGCAGATGTCCATGACCAGCCCCATGTCGTGCTCGATGAGCAGGATCGTGAGCTCGAATCGATCCCGGATCGTGCGGATCAGCCCGCGCAGCTCGACCTTCTCCTGCGGGTTCATGCCCGCCGCGGGCTCATCCAGCAGCAGCACGCGTGGGTTTGTCGCCAGGGCGCGGGCGATCTCCAGGCGGCGCTGGTCGCCGTAGGGCAAGGAGCGTGCGTCCTCGCCCGCGCGGTCCTTGAGGCCCAGGGCATCGAGCAGCTCGAGCGCACGGGCCGTGATCGCCCGCTCTTCGCCCGTGTGGCGCGGCAGACGCAGGATCGCCTCGCCCATCGCGTGCGTCGTGCGGAGGTGGCAGGCGATCTTCACGTTGTCGAGAACCGAGAGCTCGGCGAAGAGGCGGATGTTCTGGAACGTCCGCGCCATCCCCGCGATCGCACGCTGGTACGGACGCAGCCCGATGAGCGACCTGCCCAGCAGGCGCACATCGCCCGCATCTGGCGCGTAGACGCCGGTGAGAAGGTTGAAGCACGTCGTCTTGCCCGCGCCGTTGGGCCCGATCAGCCCGTGCAAACGCCCGGGCGGAAGGTCCAGGGAGAAGTCCGTGACGGCCTTGAGCCCGCCGAAGGCCTTGCTGATGGCGCGAACGGAGAGAACGGCATCGGAAGCAGAGGGTGCTGAGGCGCTCACGAGCGTGCCCCCTTCTTCGAGCCCGTGATCCACGACCACGCCGCCCTCTCCCAGACCTCGCGCACGCCGAAGATGCCCTTGGGGCGGAAGATCATGATGAAGATGAGGGCCAGGGCGTAGATGATCATGCGGTACTCGGCGATCGGCCGCAGCCACTCGGGCAAGATCGTCACCACCACCGCCGCCACGACCGCCCCCGAGATGCTCCCCAGCCCGCCCAGCACCACCATGATGATGATGTCGAAGCTCTTCTGGAAGCCCGCGGCCTCGGCCGAGAGCCCCACGCCCAGCGTGTGCGAGAAGAGCCCGCCCGCGATCCCCGCGAAGAACGCCGCGAGCACGAACGCCCAGACCTTGTAGCGCGTCGTGTTCACGCCCATCGCCTCCGCGGCGATCTCATCCTCGCGGATGGAGAGGAACGCGCGCCCGAAGGTGCTCGTCTTGAGGCGGAACGCGACGATGAGCGTCAGCGCCAGCGCCAGGAAAACCCAGAAATGGCTCGTGTACGTGGGGAGCCCGGAGAATCCCAGCGATCCGCCAACCTGGGTCGGCACCTTCCACAAGGGCGTCTGCGCCAGCTGCTCGGGCGTATCGAGCACGGGGTTGGTCTGCTGGATGAGCACGCGCACGATCTCGCCAAAGCCCAGCGTCACCAGCGCGAGATAGTCGCCCTTGAGCCGCAAGGACGGCAGACCCACGACCACGCCCAGCAGCGCCGAGACCAGCCCGCCCACGAGCAGCGCGCCCACAAAGAGCACATCGCCCCACTTGAGCCAGGGCAGCCCCTCACCGCCCAACGTCCCCGACAGCACGCCGCCGACATCGATGGGCGAGTTCCAGAGCTTCATCGAGACGTAGTAGGTGACGATGCCCGAGGCGTACCCGCCCACGGCCATGAACCCCGCGTGCCCCATCGAGAACTGCCCCGTGAACCCGTTCACCATGGTGAGCGAGACGGCGAGGATGCAGTTGATCCCGATGTCCAGGAGCAGCTTCGCGGGATACGCCTCGATGTTCGGGCGCACGAAAAGATGGGCCACAAGCGCGATCGCGATGCCCACGAGCATGGGCGCGACGCCCCGGACCAGCGCGAGAGGCAGCGCGGGGCGCAGCGGGCGGGCGATGTCGGCGAGCGTGCTCATGCGGTGAACGAAATCAGACCTTTTCGACGATGGCCTTGCCCAGGATGCCGCTGGGGCGGAACAGCAGAACGACGATCAGCAGACTGAAGACATACACGTCCGCGAGGCTGGAGTTGAGGTACGCGGAGCCGAACTGCTCGAGGAGCCCGATCGCCAGCCCGCCCAGCATCGCGCCGCGCACGTTGCCGATCCCCCCCACGACCGCCGCGACGAACGCCTTCAGCCCCAGCAGCGTCCAGCCCGTGTCCGCCGGCTGATTCACCTGCTGGTACTTCAGGGCCCAGAGGAACCCGCCCGTCGCCGCGAGCATCGACCCGAGCACAAACGTGAAGGAGATCACGCGATCGACGGGCACGCCCATGAGCCCGGCGTTCTGCGGGCTGAAGCTCACCGCGCGCATCGCCCGCCCGACCTTGGTCCGGAAGACGAGCCAGTCGAGCGCCAGCATCAGGACCACCGCCGTCGCGAACCCGATGACATCGAGCAGGTTCAGGTGCACGTTGCCGATCGAGGCGAGCACGCGATCGTTCACGAGCGGCGGAATGGACGAGGGCTTGGTGCCGAAGACCTTCTCAAGCTGCCCGGTGTTCTGGAGGAACAGCGAGACGCCGATCGCGGTGATGAGCACGTTCAGGCGCGGCGCCCGGCGCAGGGGCTTGTACGCGAGGCGCTCGATCGTGAAGCCCACGAGCCCGCAGAACAGCATCGCCCCCAGCAGCACCACGCCGCCGAACCACCACGGCGCGTGCTCCCAATGCGCCTTGTGCTCGGCCCATCGCGCGAAGACCAGCGAGGACCACGCCCCCAGCACCACCACGTCGCTGTGCGCGAAGTTGATGAACTTCAGGATGCCGTACACCATCGTGTACCCCAGCGCGATGAGCGCGTAGAGGCTCCCGATGGCGAGCGCGTCCTTGAGTGTCTGGAGCAGTTGGTCCACGCACGTCCCGAGTCAGGGTCTCCCCGAGGGGGGGGCGCACCGCGGCGCACCCCGACGAGGGCCCAAAGCATAACGGGGCGGGCGGCGTCGGGTAGTCCCCGGACGCCACTCGCCCCGTCGAGGCATTCTCGATTCAAATCCGCCGCCCGATCACTTCGCACTGGGATCCACCGCCGCGCGGAACACCCACTTGCCGCCCTTGCGCTCCACGATCACCGCGGGCTTGACCGCGTCCCGCTTCTCGTTGATCGTGATCGTGCCCGTCACCGCCTTGAAGCCCTTGGTCGCGGCGATCGCCTCGCGGAGGTCCTTGCCACCGGAGCTCTTGGCGCGGGACATCGCGTCGAACAGGATGTTCGCCGCGTCGTACCCGAGCGCGGCGAGCCCGTCGGGCGTGCCCGCGAACTTCGCCTCGTACTTCTTCACGAACGTCTGGATCGCCTCCGTGGGCTGGTCCGGGGCGTAGTGGTTCGAGTAGAAGCACCCCTCGATCGCATCCCCCGCGTTCTTGCCCAGCTCCTCAGAGTCCCATCCGTCGCCGCCCAGCAGCGGCATCTTCATGCCGAGCTTGCGGGCCTGGATGGCGACCTTCGCCACGTCGCTGTAGTAGCCGGGAACGAAGATCAGGTCGGGGTTGCTCTCGCGGATGCGGGTGAGTTGGGCGTTGAAGTCCGCGGCGCCCTTGGTGTACGCCTGCTCGCTTGTGATCGTCCCGCCCATGTCCTTGTAGGCCTTGATGAACTCGTCCTTGAGGCCCACGGAGTACGCCGCCGCCTGATCGAACAGGATCGCCGCCTTGCCCAGCTTCAGATCGCTCTTGGCGAACTTGGCGCACGCGAAGCCCTGGAACGGGTCGATGAAGCAGACGCGGAAGATCATGTCGCCCTTGGCCGTGACCGAGGGATTCGTTGAGCTGGGCGTGATCATGGGAATGCCGTACTTCTGGCACACCGGCGCGCCCTGGAGCGACACGCTCGAGGCGACCTCGCCCAGCACCGCGACAACCTTGTCCTTCGTGATGAGCTTGGTCACCACGGTCCCCGCCTTCTCGGGCTTGCCCTCGGTGTCGTCGGAGACGAGCTCGATCTTGTACGACTTGCCGGCGATCGTGACGCCGCCCTTGGCGTTGATCTCCTCCACCGCGAGCTTAATGCCGTTGTCCGTGGACTTGCCAAAGGTCGCCTCGGCCCCCGTCAGCGAGCCGTAGTGCCCGATCTTGAGCGTGTCCTCCGCGCGCGACGCCGCGGGCAGCACACCCAGCGCCAGCGCGGCGACGCACGAGAGAACAAGGCGAGCAAAGAAAGTCCGTCGGGTCGATCCGTTCATCGTGGAGTCCTCAAAGGGGTCAGGGGCGTTCGATCGATCGTGCGCCGCCCGCGAGGGTGACCGGCACGCCTCGCGGGCGAGCGACTAGGGTAATCGGGATGGAGCCTTCGAGCCACGACCACCGCGGAGAGCCTCCCTCGTGCGGCGAGCACGCCGCTCGCGCCGCCGAGCTCCTGCTCTCATCGCCCGAGGCGCTGATGGACGCCCTGGGAGCGGAACTCTCCGCTCGGGCTGCGGCCCTCGACGGGGAGCAAGCCGTCCGCGGATTGGACGCCCTGAGCGAGGTCGAGTTCCACCCCCTGCTCGCCCAGGCGTTCGTGGGCATGGGCCTGGGCGTGGCCCGCGAGGCGGTGTATCCCGGGCAGATCGAGCTCGCGAGCAGGGTCCGCGCCCGGCGCGCCGAGCGCGAGCGGTGCGACCTGGTCCTCCT
This sequence comes from uncultured Phycisphaeraceae bacterium, assembly GCA_964399625.1. GTDB lineage: Bacteria > Planctomycetota > Phycisphaerae > Phycisphaerales > UBA1924 > CAYNSB01. The sequence continues at coordinate 55,102 of CAYNSB010000005.1, read as the reverse complement.
GCCCCTTCCCGGCGCCTCGCTGCGGGACCCCGTGCGCGAACGGATTCATCGCGACGAAGAGTTGGGGACCCTCTTCGGTTCGCTCGCCCCCACGCCGCACGAAGATCGCATCGCCCCCGAGGACGCGTTCTGGTTGGAGATCAAGGTCGTCGCGCAGTTCGCGTACACGAACGGGTGGACCGGGCCCAACCGGGCCTATGCGTCCGAACTCACGCGGGCGCTCGCGGACCTGCCCAAGATCGCGCGCGATCCTTCGATCCATCGCGGCGGGCTGCTGCTCATCGCGTTCACACGCGATCGCGCGACCGCCGAGCACGATCTGGGTGTGCTGCGCGAGCGGGCGATCGAGCGGGACGAACCCATGCGCCCGCCCGTGCACGTGTCGTTCCACATCGGCGATCGCATCGGCAACGCGGCGTGCACGCTGTGGCTCGCCCCGGCGCGCTGCGGCTCCGCCTAGGTTTTCGGGCGCTGCTCGCACCAGGTGCGCCACATCTGCCGCAGCGCCGCCTCGAACTTGCGGGTGAAGGCGTCTCCGTCGCACAGCGGGCTGGCGCCGATGCGATCGCGGAGCGTGCGGCGAAGCTCGCGCCGCCGGTCCGCATCGCCAGCCAGGTTCGCGGCGAGCTCGATGTAGCCCTCGCGATCGCGCGCCACCAGCTCCGGATGCCCGATCGCGCTCATGAGGCTCACGCCGACGCGCGAATGGTGCGACGCCCCCTCGAGCACGACCACCGGCACGCCCATCCACATCGCCTCCATCGTGGTCGTGGTGCCGTTGTAGGGGAACGGGTCGAGCGCCACGTCCACACGCCGGTACAGCCCCATATGGTCCGCGAGGGACGTTGTCTCTCCCAGGCACTCCAGGCGAGAGGCCTCGACGCCACGACGCGTGAACTGGTCGAGCGTCCACGCGGCGATGCCCGCGTCGCCCAGCACCCTGTTCTTGAGCACAAGGCGCGAGCCCGGCACGCGCTGGAGCACCCTCGTCCACGTGTCCAGCGTCGAGGGCGTGAGCTTCGCCTGCGTGTTGAACGAGCCGAACGTGAGCGGGGCCCCCGAGTCGCTCGGGCAGGGCGATACGGGCGGCGCGTGCCGCGGCGGCGCGTAGCACAGGAAGCACGGCGAGATCCGCACCAATCGCTCCGTCGCGAGCTCATCGCCCCGCCCCGGCGGGTCCGTGAGCGCATCGACGATGCGATACTCGATCGCCCGGAGCCCCGTTGTGCTGGGATACCCCATGTAGGTGCATTGCACCGGGGCGGGGCGTCCGGCCAGGGCGCGCAGACGATTGCCCCCCGTCCACCCCGTGAGATCGACCATCACGTCGATGCCGTCGGCACGGATCCTCTGCTCCGCTTCCTTGTCCTCCAGGTCCGTGATGTCCACCCAGTGGTCGCTCGCGTCGCGCAGACGGAGCGTCATCTCGTCCCCACGAGAGCCCGTGTTGGAGTAAAGGAAGACCTCGAACGACGCCCGGTCGTGGCGCGTGATCACCGGCTCGATGAAGTGCGCCGCCGAACGATTCCGGAAGTCCTGCGACACGAATCCCACGCGAAGACGCCGGTCCGGGTCCGCGATGTTCGGGTGGGGCAGCGGATCGGGCAGTGTGCGCAGCAGCACCAGGTCGCCCATCTCGCGGTGGGCGCGCAGCAGCTCGTCGGGAGTGATCTGGTCGCTGTAGCACATCGAAAGCATGCGAAGGAACTGCGCCTCGACCTTGGGCGCCCCCAGCTCGATCGCTCGACTCAAATGATCCAGCCCCTCCTGGGCCCGCCCGACCTGCACGAGGAACGAGCCCATGGCCATGTGCGGCTCGGACCAAGCGGGGTCCTTGCGGACCAGCTCCTCGCCCAGCGCGATCCCCTCCGAGAGCCTGGACTCGGTGAACAGCGCATGAAGAAGCGTCGCCCACGTCTGCCGGCTGGAGGGCTGGAGGCGGGCCGCCTCGCGCAGATGCTCGATCGCGTCCCCGGCGCGCCCGCTCGCGAAAAGACGGGACCCGTAGTTGTGACGCACCATCGCGTGATTGGGCAGCCGGCGCACCGCCTGCTCGCTGAAGTACAGCGCCTGCTCCTTCTGCCCGCGCTCGAAGAGAACCTGCGCGAGCGTCTCGAGGAGGTACGGATCGTCGCGTTCCTTCTGGAGCGCGCGCCGGAGCAACAGCTCGGCGGCGGACGCATCGCCCGCGTGCGTCAGGTCTCGCGCCCGCGCCAGGATCTGGGTGATGTGAGGAGGAATCCGGGTCATGCGCGCGTCCTCACGCCGGACCGGCGCACCACCGACGCCACGCCTCGCGGTACACCGCCTCGACGGCGCGCGTGTGAGCAGCACCATCGGCGACGGTGCCCCGCATCATGCCGCGCAGCTCCCGCCGCCAGCGTGCGAGCCGCGCCCCATCCGAGGTGATCTCCCGTGCCACCCGCGCGTACTCCGCGATCGAGGGCGCGACGCACTCGGGCAGCCCCGTGTGGCGCAGGATGCTCGCGCTCACGCGCGAGTGGGACTGATCCCCCTCCCACGCGACCACCGGCACGCCCATCCACAGCGACTCGAAAGTTGTGGTCATGCCGTTGTACGGCCAGGGATCGAGCGCCACGTCGATCTCGCCGTACGTCCGCAAGTGGTCCTCCCGCGTGGGCGTGTGCGAGCGCAGCTCGACGCGATCGGGCCCCAGGCCCTGGGCCGCGAACAGCGCCGCGTACCGCGAGCGGATGTCGTCGTGCTCGAGCGGCTTGCTCTTGATGATGAGCCGCGAGCCGGGGATGGACTTGAGCAACCCGCTCCACGCCTCGATCACCTTGGGCTGGATCTTGATCAGCGTGTTGAACGAGCCGAACACGGGCGGCCGCCCCGCGCCGGGAGGGTCGCGCGGCACGGGCTCGATCATGTGGTGCGGCGGTGTGTACCCCATGAAGCACCGGTCCAACCGCAGCAGCCCCTCGCTCGAGAGCGCCTCGAACCCCGACGGGTCCGTGATCCCATCGACCAGGCGATAGTCGAACGCGCCGATCCCGCTCGTGCTCGGATATCCCAGGTAGTTGATAAGGATCGGCGCCGGCTTGCGCACCAGCGCGAGCAGGCGGTCCGGCGAGGAGTACACCACGGTGTCAACCAGGATGTCGATGCCGTCGGCCCGGATGCGATCGACGATCTGCGCCTCGGGCATCAGCGCGATCTCCGTGTAGCTCGCGGCGTGCTTGCGGATCCTCGCCGTCAGCTCGTCATCGCCCAGCCCCTGCACGCTGTAGGCGTGCGCCTCGAACCGCTCCCGATCGTGGTGCTGGAAAAACGTCTCGAGGAAGTGCCCGCACGCCTGGTTGCGGAAGTCCTGCGACACGTACCCGATCCGGAGCTTGCGCTCCGGGTCGCGCGTGTTGGCGAGGGGGCGGTAGTCCCGCGGGAAGTACATCTCGATCAGGCGCCCGCACTCGCGCGCCTCGCGGAGCACCTCGTCGGGACGCGCTTCGTCCCAGTACAGCAGCGGCATCATCATCGCGCGTGGGATCTGCCACACCGGGCCGGCACGCTCGCGCGCCCGGCGCAGCACGCCCACGAGGTCGCCCGCACGACCAGAGACGAGCAGCCCCGGCTGCCCCGCGTTGAGCGTCTCGGGCGAGAAGCTCGTCTGGCGCGCGAACGCCTCGAGGAAACGGTCGCCCGCCTCGCCGATCCGCCCCAGGTGGTGCAGCAGCCCGATCAGCTTGTACGCGTTGCGCCCCTCATCCGGGTCGAGCTTCACCGCCCGCGTGAGGCAGTCGACCGCCTCGGCGTACTCGCCCTTGGACGCGAGCAGGCTCCCCAGGTTCCCCCACGCCCCCGCCGCCTCGGGCGCCAGGCGCGTCGCCTCACGGAACCACACCATCGCCTCATCCACCTTGGAATCGCTGGCGAACGCAACCCCTAGGAGGTTCGCGGCGTTCGCGTCGCCCGGGTCGGCCCAGATCGCCGCCTGGAGCACCTTCTGCGCCTCGCCCGCCTGCCCCTGCTGCAGGAGCGTGAACGCGCGTTGGATAACGGGACTGACCTGGCTCATGGGGGCGATCCTAAGCGCGACCGGAGCGGAAATCGGCTCGCGCGCCACGCCGCGGGCGACTTACGCTTGCGTGCCGATGGAACCGACCGCATGAGCGACCATCCCTCCGATCTGCTCCAGACCCAGGGCCCCGACGAGCCCTCGCGCCGCTCGGCGCACGACGAGCCCACCGTCGCGTACTCCGCGCGGTCCGTGTCGCACGTGCCCCCCGCCCCGCAGCCCGAGCTCCGCGTGGGCGCGGTGATCGGCTCCTACACGCTCGTGGACCGCCTGGGTGAGGGCGGCTTCGGCATCGTCTTTCTCGCCGAGCGGACGCACCCGTTCACGCAGCGGGTCGCCCTCAAGATCCTCAAGCCCGGCATGGGCTCCGACGCGGTGCTGGCGCGCTTCGAGCAGGAACGCCAGGCGCTGGCCCTGATGGACCACCCCAACGTGGCGCGCGTGTTCGACGCGGGATCGACCGAGCGCGGGCTCCCGTACTTCGTCATGGAGCTCGTGCAGGGCGAGGCGATCACCGCGTTCTGCGAGCGCCACCGCCTGGACCTCCGCCAACGGCTGGAACTGCTCATCCCCGTGTGCGAGGCGGTCCAGCACGCCCACACCAAGGGCATCGTGCACCGCGACCTCAAGCCCTCCAACGTGCTCGTCTCGCAGCCGGGCGACACCCCGACGCCCAAGGTCATCGACTTCGGCGTCGCCAAGGCCCTCTCCCGCCCCATCACGGACAAGGAGATCTTCACCGAGGCCGGGCAGATGGTCGGCACCCCCGAGTACATGAGCCCCGAGCAGACCGGCGTGGGCGCGATGGACATCGACACGCGCACGGACGTGTACAGCCTGGGCGTGATCCTCTACGAATTGCTGACGGGCGTGCTCCCCTTCGATCCGCGCGACCTTCGCAAGCAGGGCTACGGCGAGATCCAGCGCATCATCCGCGAGGTCGAGCCCCCGCGACCCAGCGTCCGCCTGACGACGATCTCCAAGCGCCGGGAGCTGCCCGTCGCTCGTCCCGCCGCGCCCTCGGAATTGCCCGACGACGCCATCACGCGTGGTGTCGCGGCGCGCCTGGGCACGAGCGTGGACGGGCTCGCCCGCTGGCTCCGCGGGGACCTGGACTGGATCGTGATGAAGGCGATGGAGAAGGACCGCGAGCGCCGGTACCGCTCGCCCGCGGACCTGGCCGACGACCTGCGCCGCTACCTGAGCACGGAGCCCGTGACGGCCGGGCCGCCCAGCGCGTCCTATCGCGCCCTCAAGTTCGTGCGTCGCAATCGCCTGCTCGTCAGCGCCGCCGCGATCTGCGCCGTGGCGGTGTTCGCCGGGCTGGGGCTGGCGCTCTTCGGGCTGCACCGCGCCCGCGTCGAGCGCAACGCCGCGATCGTCGCCCGGGACAACGAGTCACGCCAGAGGCGCGCCGCCGAGGACGCCCAGAACGCCGAGCGCCAGGAGCGTCTGCGCGCCGAGTCTGCGTCGCGCTTCATCCAGAAATCCGTCGAACGGGCGAATCCCTGGCTGGAGCCCTCCTCGCTCTCGGTGCGCGAGCTGCTCGACGAGATGTCCCAGTCCCTCGAGGTGGGCGAACTGGACGAGGACCCCGGTCAGAAGCTCGCCGTGCTCGAGACCCTCGGGCCCACCTACACCGCCCTGGGCGAGCCGCGCGAGGCCCAGCGCAAGATCGAAGAGGCGCTGGACCTCGTGAACAAGCTCGGCGCCGCGGGCCGCGCCCGCGCCGATTCGCTGTCGATGCTCCTGGCCTCGTCGCTCAACGCGCAGGGCCAGTTCACGCGCACGCTCGAGGTGCTCGCCGAGACGGGCGAGCGGGCTCGGCGCGACACGGACATGGCTCCCGCCATCCGCCTGCAGGTGCTGCACGCGCTGGCGATCGCCCAGCGCGGCACGGGGGCGCGCGACAACGCGGAACGCACCCTTCGCGAGGCGCTGGACATCGCCCGCGAGGCGGGCGTGTCGCGCTCGCTGGACGCGGCGATGCTCCAGCACGCGCTGGGCGTCGCGCTCATGGACCAGCCCGGCAAGTCCGACGAATCGCTGGACCTGGTCAATCGCTCGCTCGCGACCCGCGTCCGCGTCATGGGCGATCGCAGCCCGCTCGTGGAGATCGCCCTCACCACCAAGGGGCGCATGCTGCACGCCCGGGGCGACATGCCCGCCGCCGAGAGCGCCCTTCGACAGGCGCTGCAGATCGCGCAGTCGCGTGGCGCGGCCCCAAGCCTCCACGGGGCGGCGACGCAGCAGATCCTCGCCGACCTGCTCCGCGATCTTGGCAATCCGGACGAATCTCGAAGGCTCGCCGAAGCCGCGCTGCGCACCCGACGCGAGTTGCGCGCGAGCAAGGCGGAGATCACCGAGTCGCTCAACCTCCTGGGCGGACTCGCGCTGGATCTGGACAAGCCCGCGGAGGCCGAGCGCATCTTCCGCGAAGAGCTCCAAACGCAGGGCGACACCGGCGAGCCCGTGGGCATCGCGCGCGCTCTCACCGGCCTGGGCGATGCGCTCGCACGTCAGAAGCAGTTCGCCGAAGCACGCGACGCCGCTCGACGCGCGCTGGACCTTCGTCGCAAGTTCCTGCCCGCGCAGGACGCACGCACGGCGTACACGCAGGCGGTGCTCGGCGCCGCGCTCACGGGCTTGGGCCAATTCGACGAGGCGGAGAAGCTGCTCGTGCCCGCGGGAGACCTCGTTCTCAGCAAGCCACAGCTCTCGGCACGCCGCCAACGGGCCGTCGTGTCGCGCGTCATCGAGTTCTACGAGGCGAGCGGGCGAACGAGCGAGGCGGAGGCGTGGCGGGCAAAGCTTCCGTCGGCGAATCGAGACGAGGCCCGGTAACTCGTCGACTTATCGCCCGTGCCCGCAATGGCTTACAGAAAAACTTGCGATCATCGTTGACAAAGTGAAATCCCTTTGTATCGTGCCCGCCGGAGAAAGAGAGCGGCAAGGCGAGGAGACGCGACATGCGAACCGCTTTGCCGTTGTACCGTTTTTCCGCCGCCTTCCTGCTCGCCGCGACGCTCGTCGCCGGAACAGCACAGGCGCTGGTCATCAAGACCAACCCCACCACAACCACCACGCCACCGGGCAATCCCAATAGCGATGGGTTCACCACCGACGCGCGTGTCGATGGCATCGGCGACGGCGGCGACAGCCTCTTCGCGCCCGTGATCGTCGGCGGCATCGTGAGCTTCCGCGGCACGCTCGTCGTCACCGACTCGCTCGGTGGTGCCTCGCGCGTCGTCCGCGCTCAGCTGAATGCTTCTCAGGCCTGGGGCGCCGGGCTGCCCAATGGCTTCAAGTCCGGCCCCACGGGCAACGTCGAGGGCCCTTGGTACGGCATGAACTTCCCGTTCCGCGACTTCATGAACTTCCCCGACACCGGCGGTGGCGGTGACTCCTTCGTCCCGGGCGGCAACAACGACCACCCCGACAACGGGCGCCTCGATTCGGTCGGCGAGAACATCACCGCCATTCGCGACATCAACCCCGAGTCGGACATCTCCCTCTACGGCGATCGCTACCGCAACAGCCCGCTGGGCAGCGCCTCCATCTCGTTCTTCTCGTTCCTCGTGGAGGACCTGACCGCCGGCGAGATCCCCCACTACGTCGACATCAGCTTCTACCCCGAGTACAAGTCGGGCGTGGTCGCGCTGGTGGACCCGATCAAGGGCGACATCACGTACGTGAACAACGTGGACGTTGATGGGTTCCACTACAAGTGGGACATCCCCTCGCCGGGCACCGCCACACTCGTGATCGCCGGGGCCGCGCTGGGCCTCTCGACGCGCCGGCGTCGCGCCTGACCGGCCCTCGGTCGGATCGCCCTCGTGGACCTCGAACCGCTCAGGCACGGCTCTCAAAGTGCAGGACGTGCAGGACGCGGTGCGCGATGGGCGTCACCAAGAGGGCGGCGGCGCTGACGAAGATAATCCCCGAGAACAGCGCGTACGCGGTGACAAAGACCTTCGTTGAGTCGTGGTGGAGCTCCGCGACGGGCCCCATCCCCGTGAGGATCATCGCCGCCGCGTAAACCGAGTCGAGCCAGCGCAGCCCCTCGAGCTGGTGGTATCCGATCGCGCCAATGAACACCGAGGCGAGCACGAGCCCGCCCGACGCGAGCGCGTACCGCGCCTGACGCGCCGCAAACTTCCGACGGGAGAGCACGGGCGTGCTTCGGTGCTCCAGCGACATCGGGCGTTGCTCCTCTTACTTCCCGCCCTGGGGCGCGCCGCGCGACACGATCTTCTGGATGATCGCGGGGTCGTCCGGAAGCAGCCCCGACGCGGGCAGGCGGCGAACGAGCTCGCGCCACTGCCCGCCCGGGTCGGCAAACGCCCGATCGAACATGGGCATCGCCTCGTCCACCTTCTTCGCGTTCACGAGAGAGACGCCGGTCCAGAACGCCATCTCCGCGCTCTGGGGCGCAAGCGTGAGCGCGGCGCCGTACTCGCGCAGCGCGCCCTCCGTGTCGCCCTTCTCGATCGCCGCATCGCCCGCGTTCATGCGCTCGTACGCCTCGTGCAGCGTGAGCACACGTCGCAGCTCGGCGATCGGGTCCGCGTGGTCCTCGATCCGCAGCTCCACGACGCGGTCGTCCCAGGGCCTGCCGCTGGACTCGCCCTTGACGATGAGGATCGCCGCGGACTGCTTTCCTCGGATGTCGCCGCCGGTGCGCTGGGCCGCCTCGAGCGCCGCGAGCAGTCGCTGGGCGAGCGGGCCGCTCGCGCCCTCGAACGCGGCGGACATCGCCTCGGGCACGCCCTTGGGACCCATCATGTTGGCCTGGCAGGAGTAGACCGAGCCGTCCTTGCTCGTGCCCGAGACGTGGTTGGCCTCGGCGATCGCCTTGCTCCCCGTGTGCGTCGCGATCCGCCCCTGGGCATCGACCATCGCGACCTGGCGCACCGCCTCGCCCGAGTCCGATGAGACCAGCGCCCGCAGCGCCTCGGGCGCGCTCCGCCCGCCTTTCATCAAGGCCAGGCCCATCGGCCCGTAACGCACATCGACCAGCGACTGCGTCGCGACCGCGCCCACGCCCGCCTCGGCCCATGGCACGACGCTGCCCACGCTGAACCAGTGGCTCTGCACCGCGACGCCCATCTGGCCCGTCGCCTTGTCGCGCGCGACGATGGAGTACGTCGCGACGGGCCGACGCGGCATGGGCGACGAATCGAGCGGATCGCGCCGCGTCGATCGCTCGCCCGCGCACCCGAACACCACGAGCAGAACCGGCACGATCCACCAGATGAGATGGTTCATGCCATCAGTCTACAGGCTGCGGGCCTCGCCACCAACAGCGCACCGACCGCCCCCGTGCGCCATCGGGCGGTGCTAGGCGCCGTACTCGCTCATGGGCGGGCACGTGCACACGAGATTGCGATCGCCGTACGGGTTGTCCACGCGCCCCACGCTGGGCCAGAACTTGCGCACGCGCACCCATCCCAGCGGGAACGCCGCCTGCTCGCGCGAGTACGGGTGCTTCCAGTCGTTGCCCGAGCAGACGAACTGCGTGTGCGGGGCGTTCTTGAGGGGGTTGTCCGCCCGGTCCATCCGCCCCTCCTCGATCGCGCGCACCTCCTCGCGGATCGCGATCATCGCGTCGCAGAAGCGGTCCAGCTCGCCCTTGTCCTCGCTCTCGGTGGGCTCGATCATGAGGGTGCCGGGCACGGGCCAGCTCATGGTCGGCGCGTGGAACCCGAAGTCCATGAGGCGCTTGGCGATGTCGTCGGGCTTGATGCCCGCGCTCTTGTCGAAGGGGCGAACGTCGATGATGAACTCGTGCGCGCACCGCCCGTTGCGCCCCTTGAAGAGCACGTCGTAGTGCCCGCGCAGGCGCGCGGCCATGTAGTTCGCGTTGAGGATCGCCACCTGCGTCGCCTTCCGCAGCCCCGAGGCCCCCATCATCGCGATGTACATCCACGAGATGGTGAGGATGCTCGGCGAGCCGTACGGCGCCGCGGAGATCGGCCCGATCGCCTTCTCGCCCGCGCTCGCGGGTCGGGACACGGGGTGCCCGGGAAGGAACGGCGCGAGGTGCTTGGCGACGCCGATCGGGCCCATGCCCGGGCCGCCCCCGCCGTGCGGGATGCAGAACGTCTTGTGCAGGTTCAGGTGGCAGACGTCCGCGCCGATATCGCCGGGGCGGCACAGGCCGACCTGCGCGTTCATGTTCGCGCCGTCCATGTAGACCTGCCCGCCCGCCTCGTGCACGAGCGCGCAGATCTCGCGGATCTCCTCCTCAAAGACGCCGTAGGTGCTCGGGTACGTCACCATGAGCGCGCCCAGATTGGCGCGGTGCTCGGCGATCTTGGCCTTGAGGTCGTCGAGATCGATGTCGCCGTTGGCCCTGTTGGCGACGCCCACGACGCGGAAGCCCGCGGTGACCGCGGAGGCCGGGTTCGTCCCGTGCGCGCTCTCGGGGATGAGGCACACATCGCGGTGCTTGTCCCCACGCGAGAGGTGGTACGCCCGGATGACCACGAGCCCGGCGTACTCGCCCTGGCTCCCGGCGTTGGGCTGCAGCGACATCGCGCTGAACCCGGTGATCTCCGCGAGCCAGCGCTCCAGCTGCGCGAACATCACGTGGTACCCCTTGAGCTGGTCCTGCGGCGCGAACGGGTGGATGCGACCGAACTCGGGCCACGTCACGGGGATCATCTCGCTCGTCGCGTTGAGCTTCATCGTGCACGAGCCCAGCGGGATCATGCTCTGGGCCAGCGAGAGGTCCCGACCCTGCAGGCGGAACAGGTACCGCAGCATCTGCGTCTCGGAGTGGTGCGCGTTGAAGACGGGGTGCGTGAGGTACGCGCTGCCGCGCCCGGCGGCCTTGGCGAGCGCCGCGCCCGCCGCATCGACCGCCCGCGCGCCGGCATCCACGCCCGCGTCGAACGCGACGCCCAGGCACTCGCACAGGCGAGCGAGATCGTCGAGCGTCGCCGTCTCGTCGAAGGTGATGCCCAGCGTGCCATCGCCGAAGTCGCGAAGGTTCATGTGCTTGGCCCGCGCCGCGGCGAGCACATCGCCCGCCGAGCGCTTGACGGGCTTGACGCGGAGCGTGTCGAAGAACACCTCGGGCACGTCGTGCCCGGACCGCCGGAGCGCGTGGGCCAGGGCCGCGGCGTGCGCGTGCACGCGCGACGCGATCCGTCGCACGCCCGCGGGCCCGTGATAGACGGCATACATGCTCGCGCAGATGGCGAGCAGCGCCTGCGCCGTGCAGATGTTGCTCGTGGCCTTCTCACGCTTGATGTGCTGCTCGCGGGTCTGGATCGCCATGCGGAGCGCGGGGTTGCCCTGGGCGTCCTTCGAAACGCCGATGAGGCGTCCCGGCATCCGGCGCGCGTGCTCGGAGCGCGTCGCGATGTACGCCGCGTGGGGCCCGCCCGCGCCCATGGGCACGCCGAACCGCTGCGCGCTGCCCACGGCGACATCCGCCCCCAGCTCGCCCGGAGGCGTGATGAGCGCCAGCGACAGCAGGTCCGCGGCCATCACGACTTGCGCGCCCGCGGCATGGACCTTCTCGATGAGCCCGCGATCGTTCTCGATCCGCCCATCGGTCGTCGGATACTGGATCAGCACGCCGCAGAGCGTCGCCCCGCGAGCGCCCAGCTCCTGCAGAAGCTGCTTGCGGTCCCCCACCACGAGCGTCATGCCCAGGTTCTCGGCTCGCGTGCGGCAGACGGCGATCGTCTGCGGATGGCAATCGCTCAGGACGAAGAACCCGTGGCGCGAGCCGTCGCGACCGCCCGTGATGCTCCAGCACATCGCCATGGCCTCGGCCGCCGCGGTGCCCTCATCGAGCAGCGAGGCGCCCGCGAGCGGCAGCCCGGTCAGGTCGCTGATCATCGTCTGGAAGTTCAGCAGCGCCTCGAGCCGTCCCTGCGCGATCTCGGCCTGGTACGGCGTGTACTGCGTGTACCACCCGGGGTTCTCGATGATGTTGCGAAGGATCACGGGCGGGGTGATCGTGTCGTGGTACCCCATCCCGATGAACGAGCGGAAGACCTTGTTCTGCAACGCGATCGCGTGCAGGTCCTGCAGAACCTCGAACTCGCCCCGCTCGCGCGTGTCGGGCAGCCCGTCGAGATACAGCCCGCGTGAGAGCCGGATGCCCGCGGGGACGGTCTGCTCGACGAGCTCCTCGAGCGAGGCGCACCTGACCGTCCGCAGCATCGTCTGGATGTCCGCTTCGCTCGGGCCCAGGTGGCGCGGGGCGAAGGTGTCGGCGGCGTCGAGGATGTCCGCGTGCGCTGCCGCGACCGCGGAATGCACCTGCGAGGGGCTGGGGCGGAGAGGCTTCTCGGCTTTGCCTGGGGCGACGGGGCTACTCGTCATGGCGGTTCCAGTGTGGTTCAGCGTGGGCCTGAGTCGGCGTTCAATGCCGGAATGCACAGCCCGCGGCAGTGTAGGAACGCACACCGGCCTTGTCCCGAACACGCACGACCCCCGCCCGCACGATTTTGAAAGCATTTCTGGCCCGGGAACATGCAACCGGCTCCACGCCCACCGGTACCCACCGTCAACCCCGGGGTGTCCACGCGCTACCTGACCCGCGCGGCATCTTGGAGGTTCTCCAGGTAACCCGGCGGGCACCCTCCGCCGGGTTATCCTTTTTTGGCGACCATCAGACTCTCTCGCTCCGCTCGCACCGCGCACGCTCAGCACGACCATGACCCAACCCACGCATCTCCGGCCTCTCACCCGCGCTGCGAGCGTTGTGCTCATGCTCGTCGCGGGCCTGCCCCTCGCGCTCGCCCAGCACACCGCCGCGCCAGCGTCCACCGGCGCGGCGAGCCCGCCCCCAACGCCCGAGGCCCCAGCCGACCCCCGGCCGCTCAGCGAAGATCAGCTGCGCGACGCTTCACCAGAGGCCCGCTCGTTCCACGCCCACGTCGCCTTTCTTGCCGATCCGAAGCTGGAAGGTCGATACGCTGGAACACCGGGAAACCGCGCCGCCGCCGACTACATCGAGCGGCAGTTCACGAGCTCGGGTCTCATGCCGCTTGCGCCTCAGGCCGCGAGCGAGGGCAAGACCTCATTCCGCCAGGCCTTCCGTTGCGGCGAGGACACCAAGGTCGTCGAGCAGCGAGTGACCCTGCTGGGCCCGATGGGCAAGCCACACGATCTCCGTCCCGGCGAGGAGTTCACGGTGCTGGGGCTTTCGGGCAACGGCAAAGTTGAGGCGCCGTTGGTGTTCGTCGGGTACTCCATCAACGAGGGCTCGGACGGGTACACGTCCATCCCCAAGGACGCGGGCCTCGCGGGAAAGATCGCCCTGCTCTTCCGATTCGAGCCCATGGACGAGCATGGCAAGAGCCTCTGGACCAAGGGCAATGGCTGGAGCCCCAGCGCATCCCTCGACGACAAGGTGCAGACCGCCGTGGCGAGCGGCGCTGCGGGTGTGATCATCGTGAACCCGCCGGGCGTGGACGATGCGCGGGGCAAGTCGCTCGTCTCCACGCGCGACTCGTTGCCCCTGAAGAAGGACATGGGCGTGCCCGTGGTCATGGTGACGCCCGAGGCGGTGGCTCCGCTGCTTTCCGGCGCCACCGATGAGCTGGGCGCGCCGCTGTCGTTCGAGAGCTTGCGCGCCCGAGCCGACCGTCCCGACCTTCGCAGCGCGCTGCTTGATCTCGCGCCACATCGCCCCGTCACTCTTCAGGTCGCGATCTCCCGCGAGCCGCTCATGACCGACAACGTCTGGGGCGTGCTTCCCGGGCGCGGCGAACTCGCGAGCCAGTGGATCGTCATCGGTGCTCACTACGACCACGTCGGCGTCGGGCCCGTGGGTGTGACGCCGGCCAACCTGGGCAAGATCCATCCCGGCGCGGACGACAACGCCTCGGGCAGCGCGGGCCTGATGCTCCTGGCGTCCTCGCTCGCGCGCGCGTACGCAAACGCGGACAAGAACACCCCCGCGCGGTCCATCCTCTTTGTCGCGTTCTCGGCCGAGGAATCGGGGCTCAACGGCTCGCACCACCTTGTCAACAACCCTCCGATCCCGCTCGAGTCCATCGACCTCATGATCAACATGGACATGATCGGGCGTCTGCGCAAGGACGTGCTGGAGATCGACGGCACCGAGTCCGCGCAGGGGCTCTACGACATGCTCAAGCCGCGCCTGGACGCCAGCGGGCTCGACATCAAGCACGGCGCGAACATCGCGACCAACTCCGACCACCACTCGTTCTACACCAAGAGCATCCCCGTGCTGTTCTTCTTCACGGGGCTGCACCGCGAGTACCACACGCCGCAGGACACCATCGACACGATCAACCCTGTGGGCGGCGCCCGGGTCGCGGCGCTCATCCACGACATCGCCCTGGATGCCGCGACTCGCTCGGCGCGCCTGGCCTTCGTCAAGCCCACGAAGGAGCAGGAGCAGGCGAGCAAGCCCGGCCCAACGCGCACGCGCGTGCGCTTCGGCATCGCTCCCGGCTCCTACGCCGACGACAAGCCGGGCGTCGAGGTCGGCGATGTCTACGAGGGCACGCCCGCCGCCGAGGGAGGCGTGAAGGTCGGCGATCGCCTCATCAAGTGGAACGGGCAGCCCATCAGGCGCGTCGAGGATTGGATGCCCATGCTCGGCTCAGCCAACCCGGGCGACGTCGTGAGCATCATCGTCCTCCGCAACGGCGAGGAAGTGGTGCTCAAGGTCACTCTCAAGGCTCGCGACAGCGGGGGCAAATAGCCCTCCCCAAAAACGAACCGAGCACGCGAGGAGCTCGCGTGCCCGGGGTTTGGCTTGTTCGTTCTTGCTCGGGCGTTCGCCCGAGCGCCCCTCAGCGCGTCGAGGGCTTGGCCGCGGCCTTCACGTGCTTCTTGTGATGGCGCTTGTGCGACGCCTTCTTCGCCTTCTTGGCGACCTTCTGGGTCGTGTGCTTGCTCGCGATCGGCTTCTGCTCCACCTGAACGGGCTCGCTGGGAGCCATGCCCGGGAGCGTCGGCTCGCCCGCGAGGGCGACGGACGACACGAAGGCGGCGGCAAGCACGGCGGACAGACGGCGGGCGGCAGGGGACAGCATCGGCAACTCTCCATCGCGAAAGGGGTGGCGCGGCGGGCCGGACTCCCCGGCCTCACCAGCCTTCATTCATCGGCGCACGACGAGGTTTCGGCACACGTTTCTCCCCGCGAACTCGAGCGAGCACGTCGCCCGCGATTCCACGCGCCAAAGATCGCCCCGATGTCCGATGCGCCCGCCCCTGATCCGCGTCCTTCCCCAGCCAGACTCGCCCTTCTGCTGGCCTCGGACATCAAGATCGCCCACTCCGTGTTCGCGCTGCCGTTCGCCGTGCTGGGCGCGTTCCTGGCGAACACGTCCTTCGGGCTGCCGGGCAACACGCCACGATTCCTGGGCAAGCTGGGGCTCATCGTGCTGTGCATGGTCGCGGCACGGACCTGGGCGATGCTGTTCAACCGCCTCGTGGACCGGCGCTTCGACGCGCAGAACCCGCGCACCACGCGACGCGTGATCGCGTCCGGGCGGGTCTCCTCTCTCGCGGGCTGGATCGCCGCTGTTCTCGCCGCGGCCTTCTTCGTCGGGACGACCTCCGTCTTTCTGCTTCTCTACGCCAACCCCTGGCCCTTGTACCTCTCCCTGCCAACTCTGGCATGGATCGCCTTCTACTCACTGACCAAACGGTTTACGTGGCTCTGCCACGTGTTTTTGGGCGGAGCGCTGGGGGCCTCGCCTCTTGCAGCGTGCATCGCGGTCGAACCCTCGAATCTGGCGGTGCAGCCGGCGATCTGGGCGGTGTCGCTCATGGTCCTTGTCTGGGTCGCGGGGTTCGACATCATTTATGCCCTGCAGGACATCGAGTTTGATCGCCGCACCGCCCTGAGCAGCATTCCGGCGCGCCTGGGTCCGCGGCGGGCACTCTGGATCAGCCGCACCATGCACGCGCTGGCCATCCTTTTCCTGCTGGGGGCATGGGCGGTCGACGGCCGCTTGTCGTGGCCTTTCCTCGCGGGCATCGCCATCGCCGCGGGGCTGCTGATCAGCGAGCACGCCGTCCTCATCCGCAACGACACCGCGCGCACGGGCCGCGGCCTGGACGTCGCGTTCTTCACGCTCAATGGCGTTGTTTCGTGCGTGCTGGGCGTGCTGGGGTGCGTGGACGTGCTGCTGTAGCGCTCAGCGCGTGATCGCCGGGTACACGGTGATCGCCAGCACGATCTTGGCGAAGAACACCAGCCCCGTGAACAGAATGCCCTCCTGGTACTCCGTGTCGAGGAGGTCCGTGAAGAGGGCGAGGAACGTGATGATCCCGGCGAGCGCGCCCAGGATGAGCCCGATGAAGAAGAAATTCGGGCTCAGCAGGATGATCAGCTCGACGACGCTCTGCGCCGCGTTCGCGCACGCCAACGCCGCTCCCAATCGCAACACCGCCAGCACGAAAGGCCCGAGGTAGTCAAGGAAGATGTAGCACGATGCAACATAGAGACCGCTCACCACCGCGAGCGTGACGAACAACTTCCCGAGATACTGCGCGTAGATCGTGATGGAAGAAGGCGCCGGCGTGCCCACCGGCGCAACGCGCGCGGCGACCCCGCCGAGCACCGACGCGCTGAACGCAAGCACCACAAGCCCCCCCACCATCAGCCCGATCGCCTTCACCCATGCCCGCCGCGAGAGCAGCGGGTCGTGCATGTAGGTCTGGAAGCGCGTGTCGGGCAGGGGCTCGGGCTTGTCCTCCTCGCCCACCTGCGTCGCCCGCGCGGCGCCGGTGCGCTTGTCGAACCCGCACTTCGTGCACACGTGCGCCCGCACTTCCACGGGCCAGCCGCACTCCGTGCACGGACGGGTCTCGCCCTTGGGCCGCTCCTTCTTCGCGTCCGCATGGATTTCCGGTGCGAGGTCGTAGATCGCCTGGGGCGCCCCGGGCCCCATGTCGTTGCTCGCCTTGCTGCCCCGCCCGCCCGCGCGGCTCTTGTCGATGCCGTCACGACCCTGGCGCGTGATCGTGGGCCCGGCCTCCTCGTACGTCGCGCTCTCGTCGATCTTTAGTTCTGGCTCGATGTCGCCCAGTCCCTGGGCGCGGATCGGTCCCAGCGTGTTGCTGGGCTTGCCGGGGATCTTGTTCGACTTCCGCTCGCCCATCGGTGGCACCTCACCCGAGCCTACCGATCCCCGGGGGCCTCGGTTGCGGGCCCCGATTGGTGGGATGCCGCACGCTTGGCCTCGTGGCGCACGATCGAGCCCGTCGCCAGGTAGATCACGTCCTCGGCGATGTTCTTCATCAGGTCCCCGATGCGCTCCAGCTCACGCCCCAGGCGGTACACGAGCAGCCCATGGCGCACCCACGCGGGGTCCTTGCGCATCAGATCCTGCGTCTCCTCGAACAGACGCTTCTCGAGCGCGTCGATCGTCTTGTCCTCGCCCACGATCTGCGCCGCGAGCGTCCCGTCCTCATCCAGCACCGCCCGCAGCAGCGAGTGGCACATGACCGTGACGCGCTGCCCCATCTCGACCAACGCCGTGGGCCACCGGGGCGGCTCGGGAAAGTCCAACCGCATCGCCACCTTCGCGATGGACGACGCGTGGTCCGCGACGCGCTCGAAGTCGTTGTTCACCTTGAGCGCGAACGTGATGATCCTGAAGTCCCGCGCGAAGGGCGCCTGCAGCGTCAGCAGGCGGAAGCACTCCTGCTCGATCTCGACCTCCTCGCGATCGATCTGGTCGTCGGAGCGTCGCACGTCCCGCGCCTTGGAGACGTCCAGTCGCCACAGCGCGTCCAGAGCGGCCTCGAGCATGCCCACCGCCGCCGTCCCCTCCTGCACGAGGCGACGCTTCAGCTGCGCCACCGAGCGATCGAACCCCCCGCGCGGCGGGATCCCCGCTTCCTCACGCGCGCCGCCAATGCTGCCCGTGCTCAATGGAGCCTCCTGCGCGGGGACGACCCGAACATCACGCGCCGCCGCGCCGGACCTATTGTAACAGTTCCCGCGCAACGCACCCACCACGCGAGCATGCCCACGCTCAAAGCCACCCTCAAGTCGATCGTCGCCCGAGCCCTGCGCCCCGCCGTCTGGCCCGTGCAGCAGGCCGTCGAGCGCCTGGACGGACGCCTCGCCACGACGCGACAGGACCTCGCGAGCGCGCGCGCCGAGGCCGCGGCCCACGACGCGGCGGGCCAGCGCCGCCACGAGGAACTGCTCGCCCGCGTCTCGGTCCTGGAAGACGCGAGCGAACGCCTCTCCGGATGGACGCTCGAACGCGAGAAGCACCGCGAGGAGCTCGCGTTCTGGCGCTGGCTCATCGCCACGCCCGCGGGGGCCCAGGCGCTCAAGCAGCCCGTCGGAGCCGCCTTCGGGTCGTGGCAGAGGGAACGCCTTCGCGAGCTGGGCATCGCCCTGAACCTCGACGCCAAGGGCGGCACCCTCGATCCGGCCTTTGATGGTTTCGTCCGCCTGCCCGAGGCCCAGCTCGCCGACCTCGACTCGCGCGTGGACGCCTGGTGCCGGGAGCGTTCGGTCGTCGAGATCGGGGGCGGTCCCTTCCCGGCGATCGCCAGCGCACCGGCCTGGCGTCGGGCGGTCGCGGTCGATCCGCTGGCCCGCGGGTACGCGGAGGAGGGCCTTCTGCCGCCCTCGTGCGCGCACATCACGTACATCGAAGCGCCGGGCGAGCGCGTCCCGCTGCCGTCGGGTTTCGCGGATCTTGTCATCATCGAGAACGCGCTCGACCACGTGAGCGACCCCGCGGGTGTTCTCGCGGAGATCCGCCGTTTGCTCGTGCCGGCCGGGCTCCTGTGGGTGCTCGTCGACCTCTCGGAACACCGCGACCCGATGCACCCGCACCCGTTCGACGAAGCGCGGATCTCTCGGATGCTCGCGGGGTCCGGCTTCGAGATCGCCACCAAGCGCGTGAGCACGCACAAGAGCCACCCCAAGGCCTACGGCGAGTTTCGGGCGCTGGCACGCCGACAAGACCTCGTCCACCCTATTGCCGGCCCGCGCTGACGCCGCGCCGCCCGGACCCCGCGGACGGCGAACAATCCCCCATCAACCAAGGGAGGTGGGACCATGAACACGAACGGGTTCTCGAACCGCGTCGCGGTCGCCGTGCTCGTCGGGGCGGCGTCGTTCCTGTCCGCGTGCGCGCCCTCGCGTTGGGAGTCCTCGTTCACCGCCTCGCCCCGGAGCGTGGCGATGCCGCTCCCCAAGGACGCGCCGGTGCGCGTGCGCGAGGTGCCGTGGGAGCGCGTGCAGGACACTCTCGAGGAACTCAACAAGGAGATCGCCGCCAGCGACACGCATCCCGACGAGTGGCCCGTCGAGAAGCGCAAGTCGGCCAAGGCGCGGCTCCTCAAGGGGCTGCAGATCTCGGCCGACTCGGGCCCCATCGAGGTGCTCGGCTCGAGCGAGTTCAACGCGCACGACACCGAACGCCCCACGCGCGATGAGCTACTGCTGTTCGCCCGGAAGATCGGCGCCACCACCGTCGTGTGGTCTTCCACCTATCTTGGCAAGAGCCAGACCATCGTCGATCATCCCGTCACCGAGTACCGCGATTGGCGCGGATGGCGCGATCGCAACGGGCACTGGCGCGGCGCGTTCGACGGCGTCACGACGACCTGGGTGCCCGTCGTCGTCACCGCCGACGAGCACGCGTGGATGGCGTTCTTCCTGCGCGAGCCGGCGGGCAAGTAGCGCAAGGCCATGCCCGAGCTGCCCGACATCGAGCTCTACCTGCACGCGCTGCGACCCCGAGTCGTCGGGCGCTCGATCGGGCGCATCCGCGTGCCCGGCCCCTTCCTTGTTCGCACTGTTGACCCGCCCATCGACGCGTGCGAGGGCAAGGGCGTTCGCGCCGTGCGACGCCTGGGCAAGCGGATCGTGCTGGAGTTGGAATCCGATCTGTTCCTCGTCATCCATCTCATGATCGCCGGGCGCCTGCGATGGCTCGAGCCATGGGCCAAGCCGCTGGGCAAGATCGCGCAGGCAACGCTCGTCTTTCCCGATGGCACGCTCGCGCTGACCGAGGCCGGCACGAAGCACCGCGCCTCGATCCATGTTCTGTCGGGCGAGGCCTCCCTGCGCACGCTCGATCGCGGCGGCATGGAGCTGCTCGACGAGCGCGCAAGCCTCGCTCGCTTCGCCCAAGCGCTCCGCCGCGAGTCGCACACCATCAAACGCACCCTGACGGACCCGCGGCTCATCAGCGGGATCGGCACCGCGTACTCCGACGAGATCCTGCACGCGGCGGGGATGTCCCCGCTGCTGCTCACGTCGCGCATGGACGATGAGCAGATCGCTCGCGTATACGAAGCCGCGCGGCGCGTGCTGACGGAATGGACCGCGCGCTTGCGCCTGGAGTTCGCCGGCACGTTCCCCGGCGCGGGCGAGGTCACGGCCTTCCGCCCGGATTTCGCGGTCCACGGGAAGTTTGGAAAGCCCTGCCTTGTATGCGGCACCAAGGTCCAGCGCATCGCCTACGCGGAGAACGAGACGAACTACTGCCCGCGGTGCCAGACCGGGGGCAAGGTGCTGGCGGACCGCTCGCTCTCGCGCCTGCTGCGCGAGGACTGGCCTCGAACCATCGAAGAGCTCGAAGAACAGCAAACGCAGCGACGCGGCGGCGACGCACCCTGAGCGTGCCCCCCTCGCGCACACGCAAAAAAAGAAACGGGCGGACCGGCGTGGGCCCGCCCGTGGAACTTCGGATGGCATCGGCCGTGGACGGCCGATCGAGCGTGGACTACTTCTCGATGTAGGTCACGCGCTCGTCGTTGCGGTTGCCACGCTTGAGC
Organism: uncultured Phycisphaeraceae bacterium; assembly: GCA_964399625.1. Lineage (GTDB taxonomy): Bacteria > Planctomycetota > Phycisphaerae > Phycisphaerales > UBA1924 > CAYNSB01. The sequence continues at coordinate 34,305 of CAYNSB010000005.1, read as the reverse complement.
TCGTTGCAACGCGTCTCGGTCTCGATGAAGTGCTCGCCGGCGCGGTCGGCGGTGATCACGATGTTGAACTTGATGCGCTGCCCGGGCGTGAGCGTGCCGATCTTGAAGCTCGCGGACTGCCCGTTGATCGTGGGCTGGCTCGCCGCGGTCGAGGAGAGGATCTTGCTGCCGGGGCTGAGCGTCGCGACCATCGTCACGTCGGTCAGGTTGACCTGGCCCTGGTTCGCCACCTCGTAGCGGTAGGTGTGCGAATCGCCCACGGAGACGACGCCGTCGTCGTCCGTGATGAGCGTGCCCAGGTCCGGCACGCCCTGCACCTTGGTGGTGCAGTTCGCCGTGGCCGCGGGTGCGCACGCGCACGTGGCGGTGACCGTGGAGGACAGATCGCCCGCGCCGCCCGTCTTGACGACGTAGGTGAGCGTCTTGCTCTCCTTGGCGCCCAGCGGAACGTTCCAGGTGACCTTGCCCGCGGCGGAGGTGCCGCCCATGTCGGCCGAGACGAACGTCCCGCCGGCGGGGAGCGTCGCCGTCACGCTGCTCGTGCCGCAGGGGGCCTCGCCCGTGCTGGTCAGCGTGACCTTGTACGTCGCGGGGCGACCGATGAGAGCCGTGGCGGGGCACTCGAGCTTCACGTCGATGCTCGGGGCCTTGACGACGGTCGTCGCCGGGGCGGACTTGGCGGTCAGGCCGCCGTCCGCGACCGCGGAGGCGTCGTTGGTGTAGGAACCGGCCTTGGAGGGCTTCACGCTGAAGCTGAAGTCCTTGCTCTGGCCCTGGCCCAGCGTGGCGATCGTCGCCTCGAAGTTGCTCTTGCCATCGGCGGTCGTCAGGCCCGCGGGCAGCGTGTCGGAGACCTTCACGTTGGTCGCATCGCCCGAGCCGGAGTTCTTGACCGTGATCGTCACCGGGATGGAGTCGCAGGTCGTCGCCTCGGGCTTCATCGTCTTGGTGATCTGCAGCGCGGGCTCAACGACGGACGTCGTCAGGCACAGGGCGCTGGCGTAGGACGCGCTGAAGCACGCGCTCGCCTGCCCGGTCTTCAGGGCCGAGCCGTTGAGCTTGATGACGCGCGTCTCGCAGGACTTCAGGTTGCCCAGGTTCCACGCGAGCGAGCCACCGGCCGCGCCGATGGACGCGGGATTGGACGACTCGATCTTGTAGTTCTCAAAGCTGCTGGAGGTGACCACGACGCTCTGCAGGTCCGCGCCCGTCACGTTGGTGACGTGGATCTCCTCGCCGTACTGCTGCCCGACGCGCACCTGGGAGGGGGCGACGAGCTGCACCAGCAGCGCGCTGGTCTGCACGTCACCCGTGGGGAACGCGAGCGAGTTCAGCGCGTAGCCCGCGGGGACGGCGGGCTTGTACGTCTTGCAGTTGCCGCTGGCCGCTGCCGCGGGCTTGGGCTGCTCGGCGGGCTTGGCCGCCGGAGCCGGAGCCGGAGCGGGCTTGGTCTCCGCGGGCTTCGCCGCCGGAGCCGGAGCGGGAGCGGGCTTGGTCTCCGCGGGCTTCGCCGGGGCCGCGGCGGAAGGCTTGGCCGTCGCCGAGTTCTGGATGCCGTAGTACGCATCCTTGTCACCGGAGGTCGTCGTGCCGGATTTCGTTTCCGACGCACACCCGGAGAATCCAATTGCCGCACCGACGCCGAGCGTCAGCGCTGCAATACGCCATGCACGATTCGCGTTCATAACTGCTCCTTGGGTCTTGTCCGGGGCGGGCCCACATGCCTCTCGACTCGGGCACCCCTTGATCGCCCTTGTCGCCACCACCCGGTGTCCCGGTTCCCGTGCCCGACCGGGCACGCGCCGTGCCCTAAGGAGGGCCGCCGGCATCAGGTTCGAACCCCGTGCTCCGCTGCAACACGCGTTGCAACCACGGGGAGAGAGATTCTAGCAGCCGCGCAAGTCTTGAATAATTTTGCGTGCCGCGAAAGTCCCTCATTTTGATGGTTGAATTGCCCATCTTTGCGCGGCGGTACGGGGCCCGCTCGGATTCGTTTCGGTTGTGCGCGCTCCGATCAAACCCGCTACGCTCGGCGCGTCGTCCCGCACGCACCAAGGACCCCCGACCATGCTCACGCGCGCCGCCGCTCTTTGCCTCGCACTCTCGGCCTCGACTCTGGTCACGCTCCCCGCGTGCTCCTCCGCGTCCATCGCGCTCAAGGAGAAACTGGGGTACGCCAAGCGCGACCAGCTCGCGGACAAGGTCAAGACCACCCGGAACGACCAGGAGGCCGCGAAGAAGCAGTTCGAGTCCGCGCTCGCCGAGTTCATCGCGGTGACCGGCACGCCCGGGAGCGACCTGCAGGCGAAGTACGACAAGCTCAAGCGCGAGTACGAGCGGGCCGAGAGCAAGGCGGGCACCGTCCGCGATCGCATCAGCGAGACCGACCGCGTCGCCAGCTCGCTCTTCAAGGAGTGGACCGCGGAGCTGAACCAGTACTCGGATGCGGGCCTCCGGCGCGCCAGCGAGCAGCAGCTCAACGAGACGCAGGCCCGCTACGGGCAGCTCATCGGCGCGATGAAGAACGCCAGCGCCAAGATGGACCCCGTCCTCGCCAAGTTCAAGGACCAGGTGCTCTTCCTCAAGCACAACCTCAACGCGCAGGCCATCGCCGCGCTGCAGAGCAACGTGAGCCAGGTCCAGAGCGATGTGGGCGCGCTGATCAAGGAGATGGAGGCCTCCATCGCCGAGGCCGACTCGTTCATCAAGCAGATGCAGCAGAACAAGTGATCGCACGTGTGGCCCGCCGGGCCGCACGCTCCATGGAGGGATGCCCATGACCACCCGACCGCTCCGCCGATGGCTCGCGCTCCGCTCGTTCACGATCATCGAGCTGCTCGTCGTCATCCTTGTCATCTCGATCCTGATGGCGATCCTGCTCCCGGCCCTGCGATCGGCGCGCGAGTCCGCGCGGGCCGCGGCGTGCCTTTCCAACGAGCGCCAGACCAACGTCGCGATGAACGCCTACGCCAACGACAACCGCGACTACATCGCGCGAGAGGGCACCGCCGGCGCCACGCCCGCCGATCGGCGTTCGCGCATCCCCTGGCCCGTCGCGTACCGCCCGTACCTCGACGCGCTCGTCTCGAGCGACCCCGATCCCGACGACCTGTTCGCCCGCGCCCCCTACTACCGCTGCGCCGCACGCGCGAACTCCGAGCAGCCCGTGCACTACGTGGACAACGGGTTCGCGTTCTTCGCCGATGGCAAGGTCGATGAGCGTGGCGACGGCAACGCCAACGCCGCGTTCCGGCGCGGGCCCATGACGCTCGAGCTCGTGCCCTTCGCCGATCGCATGCTCTACATGGCCGAGGTCGCCGCCGACGGCGACGGCTCGCTGATCAAGGGCTGGAAGGCCTTCGGCGTCACGGACATCGACCTTGGGCAGTGCTACGACGTGTGGCTCCCGCGCCACATCACGCCGGGACTGCGCCCCGACGACTATCGCCTGGGGCCGGACATCCACGGCAAGGGCGCCAACGCGACGTTCCTCGACGGGCACGGCAAGCTGCTCGCAAAGGAGACGCTGATCAAGCTCGAGACGTGGAAGGACGGCGTGGCGGCGCGGTGAGCCTCACTGCCCCTGCGCCAGCGAGTACCCCTTCACCCCGTCGAACACGCGCAGCAGCTCGTAGCTGCACACCACGAACTTCTCCGCGACCTTGTCCATCAGCGCCACGCACCGGCTCTGCCCGATGTCGCCCGGGCGCACCGTGTCGCGCAGCTCGAACCGCACGCGGTAGTAGTCCACGCACTCCGTGTACACGCTCCCCGTGGGCCAGATCTGCGTGCCGCGGTTGGAGATCAGCGTCAGCTTGAACGGCGTGTCCTCGCAGATCCGCTGCATCTCCTCGGCCACGCTCACGGGCGAGAGCGGCGTGTCGAGATAGATGTCGCACCCGACGACGTGGCGCACGAGGTTCGCGAACGTGCGGATCACCTGCTGCCCCGCGGGGCGCGGCGGACGCGTGTACGACACGACGCCCGTGTCGGGCACGGGCACCGGGGCGACGGTCTGGGGCTCCTTGCCCAGGCGGTCCTTGATCGCGTTGACGAACTGCTGCGTGTTGAGCACGGGCTTGGTCTTGTCGCCAAAGTCCCCGGTGCGCACGCCGCTCTCCAGGGCGTTGAGCAGCGCGTTCTGCAGGATCGCCGCCTGTCGCGCCAGCCCGATGTGCCGGAGCATCATGAGCCCCGAGAGGATCAGGCTCGTGGGGTTGGCGATGCCCTTGCCCGCGATGTCCGGCGCCGTGCCGTGCACCGCCTCGAAGATGCACACGTGCGCGCCGATGTTCGCGCTGGGCGCGAAGCCCAGCCCGCCCACGAGCCCCGCGGCCAGATCGCTCACGATGTCGCCCTGCAGGTTCGGCAGCACGATCATCTGGTACTGCTGGGGCTTCACGACCAGGTTCATGCATAGCGCATCGACGATCACGTCGGCGGTCGCGATCTCGGGGAAGTCCTTGGCGGCCTGGCGGAACCGCTCGAGGAACAGCCCGTCGGTCATCTTCATGATGTTCGCCTTGTGCCCGCAGTGCACCGTCTTGATGCCCATGCGGCGCGCCTCCTGGAAGGCGAAGCGAGAGACCTCGTCGCACCCCGGCGCGGAGATCAGGCGCTTGCACTGCACCATGTCGTTGGAGAGGCGGTGCTCCACGCCGCCGTACGTGTCCTCGATGTTCTCGCGGACGATGTAGAGGTTGATGGGAATGCCGGACTTGGAGAAGGGCGTCTCCACGCCGGGCAGCGTCATGAAGTGACGCAGGTTCGCGAAGGCGTTCCACATCTTGCGCGCCGTGACGTTGATGGACTTGCCCCCGCCGCCCTTGGGCGTCTCCATGGGCCCCTTGAACAGGATGCCGCAGTCCTCGACGCACGTGATCGCGTCCTCGGTCATGCCGCGCGAGTTGCCCTTGGCGAACTCGGCGGCGCCCATCGTGACGGGACGGAAGTTCACGCCCGCGTCCATGACGCCCGCGGCCTTGAACAGGTCCAGCGTCGCGTTCATGATCTCGGGTCCGATGCCGTCGCCCGGGGCCAGGGCGATGGTGAAGGACTTCGGGTGCGAGGTGTGGGCGGGGTGCGCGCCCGGCGCTGTGGCGATCGTCATGGGGGGCTCCTTCGGGTTTTCCCTTGCCGGAGGGGTCCGTTTGTGAATTATCGATCATAGAAGCGAGGCGGTTGAACGTCCGCCCGCACGCGCGTGCGAGATTCGGCTAGGATCGCGCACCATGGCCAAGAAAGCACGCCGTTCCGCCGCCCGCTCCACCGCCCGAGCCCACAAGAAGAAGGTCGCCAAGAAGGGCGCCCGCGTGGCTCCCGCCAAGGCCAAGGCCGGCACCGCGGTGCGCGACCAGGTTCTGGCGCTCGTGAAGTTCACGCACGAGTACCTCGCGGGCAAGGCGGCGTCCATCCCCGACGAGCGGGCCTGCGCCCAGAGCGGGTGCGCCCAGAACCACCGCCTGTGGACGTACGGGCACATCGCGGTCAGCGATGAATGGTTCGCGGGGCTGCTCGACGGCAAGGGGCGCACGACGCCCGAGTCCTGGGATGCGCTCTTCAACATGGGCTCCAAGCCCGTGAGCGATCCGAACGTGTATCCGCCCCTGGCGGACGTAAAGGGCGCGTTCGAGCGGGCCGCGCAGCGCCTGATGAACGCCATCCGCGCCCTCGACGATGCGTCGCTCATGGACATGGTGAAGGAGGACACGGGCGGGTTCGTGTCCACCAAGCTCGACGCCGCGATGAAGAGCGCCTGGCACCACGGGTGGCACCTCGGGCAGGTCACGGACCTCCGCCGCGGGCTGGGCATCGCGACGAAGTAACCCTCGGGCGAGTTCCCGGCCTCTAGGGCTGCCCGCGGCCGCTCTTCTTGTTCCCCGTGCCCTCGTCGCTGATGCCGAGCATCGTGCGCACGCGCTGGGCCTCGCCCGACTTTCCGGCGCGATCCAATGCCTCGGCGTACATCGCGTTCACGCTGAACCACGCGCTCTGCCGCATGAACACCGGATTGTTCGTCTGCGGCTTGTGCAGGGTGTGCGCGACGTCGCCAAACATCGGCGCGATCGCGTCGGGCTTGCCCGCCTTGTCCAGCACGCCCGCGCACGCCGCGAGCGCTCGCACCGCCTCCTGGCACTGATTGACGTAGCGGGAGCCGACCTCGTGCAGCGAGTCGTACGCGCCGGCGTAGTCCTTGGCGTCCGCGAGCATCGCCGCCTCTTCCATTCTGATGCGAACCAGAAGATCCGGCCGCTTGGCGTAGATGCCCGCGGCCCGATCCCACAGCGCGCGTCGCTCGGCGCGGTCCTCCACGCTGCGGATCATGGGCGCGAGCACCTCGAGCGTGAAATCGGGGAACTTCGTGCCGCACAGGGTGAAGAGCACGTCGGCCCAGCGCTTCTTCTGCGCCGAGTTCAGTTCGCCTTTCTGCGCCATGGCGCGAACGAGCAGCCACCCGCGGGTGTACCCGGGCGTGGCGCGCAGCGCGGACTCGATGAGCATCAACGCTCCGTCGATGCTCGCGGTCTGGACGCCGCCCTTGGGCGATTCGGGCGGGGGCCAGGGCTTCTTCGCCTCCCGCACCTTGAGCAACCGCTCGGCGGCATCGATGAGCGCGGCGCTCTCCTGCCTCGTCTGGGGCTTGGCCATCATGTACGACTCGAGGACCGCGAGGTACGCGTCCGGCAGTCGCACGCCCGTCTGAGGATCCTCGATCGTGCCGCGCACATTCTGGTAGTCCTCGTACCGGCCCGAATCGAAGTCCCAGTTCGCGGAGTTCGCCGTCGTCCGCAAGTACCCGACCCACGCGTGCGCCGAGGTGGCGCTCGTCCCAAGCACGATCGCGGAGGGAATTCCCAGGGCCTGCCCGCAGCAGACCGCGAAGTACGCCTGGTCGATGCACACCCCGCCGTTCTCCTTGACGCTGCGCAGCGAGTATCCCGCGGCCGTGGACTTCTTGGGCGTGCCGCGCAGAAACGTCTCGTAGTCGTACCTGATCTCCTTGTACCTCGCCCCGAGGTTGGGCTGCCCCGCGTACTCCGCGCGGAGCCAATCGAGGTCCTCGATCGGCGCCGCGACGCTCACGACGTACACGAGCAGTTCCGCCGGCATGGCGCGATGCGGGAGGAGCATCTCCCGCTCGTGCGTCACGAAGTAATCGAAGATCGCCCCCGGGTCGGGGGCCTTGGCGCTGTTCTCGTTGAGGCGAACCTGGTACGGGCGATCGTGCACGACGCACACGGCCGCGGCCAGCGCCGGATGCTCGGCCAGCGCCGCCTCGCGACCCGGCAGGAGGCGGGAGAGCACGCCGTACACCTGCGCGGGTTTCTCGGCGTCGTCGCGCGTGAGCCAGGCGAGCTGCGCGGCGAACTCGGGGTGCGCGGAGAGGTACGCCCCCAGCGCCCTGCGCGGTCCCTCCTCGACACTCGCGAGTTGACGCGCCAGGCGTGCGGCCAGCGCGGCCTCGCGAAACGCCTCGGGCTTGCTCGCCGGGGTGCCGGCGATCACTCGATCGAACGCGGCCTCGGCGGCGCCGAGAACTTCTTTCGGGCTTTCACCGTTGGCCGTCGCGCGAAGCACGCCCAAGGAGGGCGCCTCGGCGCTCTTGGTGTGCGCCCGGCTCGCCGCGGCGCCGGGCGATTGCGCCATCGCCGATGCCGCAAGCAGTCCGCCGGCCACCGCGCCCATCGCCCAGAGTCCGCGTCGACCCATGCTTGCCTCCTCGTGCTCGGCGTCGCGGAGTTTACCGCACGCGTCAACCGCCGCCCGCGGCCCTCGAGAGCCGATCCTCGATCGCCGCCCACAGGTCCGGGTCCTCCGCGTCGCGCTCGGGCGGGCGTTCGATCGCGATGACGCTCGGGCGGAGCGCATCGGCCTCGCGCAGCGCCGCGTACAGGCGCGACGCGTACTCACGGGCCGTCCGGGGCATCGCGATCACGGTGAGCCCGGGCGCGGGCGGGACCGATCCCCTCGCCAGCGCCACCACGCGCTCGCCCGCGTGGGCCCGCGCCAGTTCGGGCCATTGCTCGATCTCGTAGAGCGTCGCCGGCGCGACCGGCGCGTAATGCTGCGCGAGCAGCCCCGGCGAGCGCGCCACACCTACGGCGCCCCGCTCGCCCGCGCGCGCCACGGGCCGGCCCAGCACGCGCGCGATCTCCTGGGGCGAGACGAGCCCGGGCCTGAGCACTCGGGGCGGGTCCTCGGTCAAATCCACCACGCTCGACTCGATGCCGGCTCGGCACGCCCCGCCGTCGAGCACCATCACGTCCTCGGGCGAGAACGCGTCGCGGACGTGCTGCGCCGTCGTCGGAGAGACGCGCCCCGATGGGTTGGCGCTGGGCCCCACGAGCGGCGACCCGAAGCGCTCGATGAGCGCCAGCGCCACGGGGTGGTCCGGCGCCCGTAGCGCGACCGTGCCGCCGCCCCCGGTGATGAGATCGTTCACCTCGCCCGATCGCGCGAGCACGAGCGTGAGCGGTCCGGGCCAGAACGCTTCGGCCAATCGCTGCGCGTCCTCGCTCCAGTGGTCGACAAGCCGGCGCGCCATCGCGGGCCCCGACACGTGCACGATGAGCGGGTTGTGCGCGGGACGCCCCTTGAGCTCGAACACCCGGGCGACGGCGCTGGGGTTTCGCGCGTCGGCCCCGAGCCCGTAGACCGTCTCGGTCGGAAACGCCACGAGCCCGCCCGCGGCGAGTCGGATCACGGCCCGGGAGATGTCCTGCGCATCGGCCGCCATGGGCCCAAACCATACCAACGCCGTGGGCACAGGATCGCTCGGCGCGGCGGATCGACCACGAAATGTCAGCGATTCGAGGGCCCTCGGAAACGCGAGGGCACCGGCGGCGACTGCTGCGGCGGCTCGACCCCGCGTCGCGTGACCGGGTTGCGAGGCTGGGCAAGCCCGCCCTCGTCCAGCGGGTCCGAGGCCTCGGGCACCTTGAACTCGATGTTGTTCCGCTCCAGCGACGTGCCCATCGCGCGGTACAGGTCGGCCAGGGCGTTCTGGTAGTTCGAGAGCTCCTGCACTTCCTCCCGCTCGGCCTGCGCGAGCGATTCCTGCTTGCGGAACTCCAGGTCCAGCGAGTTCACGTCGTACCCGCGGATGATGCGCTTCTCGACCTCGAAGGAGCGGAGGTTCTCCGTCTCGGCGAGGCGTGCCGCGCGGGTCTGCTCCACGAGCTCGTACCCCGTCACGACGTCGCGCAGCGCCTTCTTGCACTCGTTGAGAACCTGCTGCACCGCGTTGCGGTACGCGATCGTCGCCTGCTGGCGCTCGAGACGGCGCTGGCGGTACTGCGCCTCGGCGGGGCGGTTGCCCAGCGGCATCTCGAACTGGATGCCCGCGAGATAGTCAATGAACTCCGCCTGGTTCAGCTGGTCGTAGCTCTCGCGGAGCGATCCCGACAGCCCGCCCAGGCGCGTCTGCAGGCGCAGGTCCAGCCTCGGTAAGCGCTGGTTGTCCGCGACCTGCATGCGGATGGACGTGTTGTCGATCGCGAGGATCGCCTGCTGCAGCTCCGGACGCGAGCGGATCGCGGTCGTCAGCACGTCCACCAGCGAGTACGACGCGGGCGCGTCGGGCGGGCGATCGGCCGGCAGCACCAGCGTCTCGCCGCCGACGGGCAGGTCGGGGTCGTTCATGATCGCCTTGAGCGCGTCGCTCGCGAGGCGCAGGGTGTTGCGCGCGCGCACGACGTCGGCCCGGCGCCGCTCGACGCGGGATCGCGCGTCGGCACGCTGGGCGGGCGTGGCGTCGAGGATCTCTCGCGCCTCCACCTGGTCGCGCACGCGCACGCCACGCTCGTACAGCCGCTGCAGGATGAGCAGGTCGTCGCGCGCGCTCACGACGCGCCAGTACGCGGTCTCGGCGTCCGTCGCCGTGCGGATCATGTCGCGCTTGAGCGAGGCGATCGCGTCGCGCTCCTGGTTCCGGTTCACGCGCACCTGCGCCTGGGCCACGTCCGATCCGAAGTTCCGCAGCAACGGCTGGTCGAGGCGCAGCGTGAGCGCGGCCTCCTTGCTCGGGTTGGGCGTCTGGAGCAGCCCGGGCTGATTCAGGTCCGTGTAGTTCAGGTCGTGCTGGATCGTGAACTGCCCGCCCGAGGGAAGTGGGCGGCGCACGCCCGTGGCGCTGGTGATCGTGCTGCGCTTGTTCACCGGTGCGCCCGACGTGCTGAAGCCCGAGACCGTCTGCGCCTGCGGATCGTCCAGGTTCGCCAGATCGATGTTCGAGAAGACCACCGCGTCGAACGCCGCCTGCGCCGCGACGACCTGCGACTCGCTGATCGCCGGCCCCAGGCGAGCGAACTGGATCGCGAGGTTGTTCTGCACCGTCGTCCGGATGACCCGCTGCAGGTCGAGCGTGACGGTCTGCTGGGGCTGCCCCAGCAGGTCCGCGTCCATGGGCAGGGACTGGGACTGGTAGCTGAGCGGCCCGCCCATGCGTTCGAGATCGGGCATGAGCGCGGGGTCGATGTTGAGACGAGAGACGACGGGCTCGCGAAGGGTCGTGCGGTCGGCGGGCACACGCCGCGCCTCGGCGAGCTCGCGACGGGTGGAATCGATCACGGACCGCTTGAGGTCCCGCTCGGCCTGGATCGCCAGCGGCGAGGAGCACCCCGGGAGAGCGGGCAGCAGCCCCGCGCAAGCCGCCAGCGCCAAGATTCCCACATGACGGGCAGGACGCGCTGGGGGGCGCGATCCTGGGACGTCTGTCGGCTGGTTCGGAACGCGCATGGGGAGGGTGAAGGTAGACGGTGCGGGATCGGGCGTCAAAGCGACGGCTCCGGTACGCGGGAGCGGGTCGCCCGGGCGCACTTCGTGCGCCCGGAGGCAACTTTTGGCTGCATCCGCACGCCCTCCCCACTACACTCGGATATCCCGCGTCGCGGAGCGGCACGGGTCATGGAATAGGTGGTCGTGCCGGGCAACGGGGCACGCCCGAGGTTGCGAAGGAGCGCTGGAATGAACGGATTCACTGGTGGTCGCACGCGCGGCGTGCTCGTCTCGACGATGCTTGGACTCTCGACGCTCGCGGGTTTGGCGCTGAGCGCGACGCTGACGTTCTCGGCACGGGCCCAGGACACGGGCGTTGCGAAGATCACGCCGTACTTCGCCGTCGTGGATCAGGATGACGCGTTGCTGCGCTCGGGCGGCAACGACCTGATGTACCCGATCCTCAAGCTCTCGCGCGGCTCGGTGCTGCGCGTGGATGGCGAGGTGACCGACAAGAGCGGCGGGCGCTGGTCGCAGGTGAGCTACCCGCTCGGGTCCTACGTCCTCGTGAGCGCCGACGCGATCAATCTCGACGCGAGCGGCCGCGTGGGCACGCTCGCCAAGATCGCCAAGGCCAAGGCCCCCAACCAGAGCACGGGGCTCAAGGGCTCGTGGGCCGACGCGATCGCCCAGGGGCTTCCCGCGGGAACGCGCGTGACGGTGCTCGAGGGCGAGCCCGCGAGCGGCCCGGCGCAGGCGTACAAGGTCGCTCCTCCCGAGGCCGCGCGAGCGTTCGTGCCCACGGGCGTGCTTCGCCGCGCCACGCAGGACGAGATCAACGGGTACATGTCGCGCGCCGCCCAGCCCGCGACGCTCAAGCTCGATCAGCCCGAGACCAAGCCCGCGCCGACCCAGACTCCTGCAACGCCGACGTCCGCCCCGGCGAGCACGCCCGCCACGGACGCGGGAAAGACGGGCGTCGATCTCACGCAGCCTGTGGTCATCCCGCAGACGACCGCCGCTCCCTCGGGCGATACCTACAAGCCATCGCAGGATCAGGGCACCGCTTCGGGCACCAGCGAGGGCACGGCGTCGATCGAGAAGGCGCCCAAGAGCGAGGCCAAACCCAAGCCCCCCACTCCTCCCGCGAACCCCTACGAGAAGCTCGAGAGCGCGCTGGAGAACGTCCGCAAGCAGCCCATCGAGTCCGCGGAGTACATGGAGCTCATGGCCCAGTACCAGGCGGAGATCTCGAAGCTCGACGATTCGCCGGGGAACAAGATGCTTCGGGCCCGCCTGCAGCAGCGGTACGACTACCTGCGTCTGCGTGCGGACCTGCAGGCCGAGAAACGCAAGATCGCCGACAACGCCGACGCGATCGACAAGGGGCAGAAGGCCGCGAACGAGAAGCTCGCGGAGCTCGCCAAGGTGCGTCAGTACACGATCGTGGGTCGCCTCACCGCGAGCACGATCTACGACGGAACGCGTCTGCCGCTCATGTACCGCGTGCAGGCCGCGAGCGCCGGCTCGCCGCGCACGCTGGCGTACGTCAAGCCCGATCCCGCGCTGAAGATCGACGGGCGCCTGGGCCAGATCGTGGGCATCGTGGGCACCCAGGCGATCGACCAGACGGTGCAGCTCAACATCATCACGCCCATCCGCGTGGACACGCTCGAGGCGGCGGGCACGGAGGCTCCGACGACGGAGGCACAGCCTCCTGCCGGCGAAGCCCCCGCCAAGAACTGACGTCCCGTCACATCCCATCGCGATCGATTCCCAAGGCCCCGGGCACACGCCCGGGGCCTTGTCGCATGCTGGTTATTGCGCGAGAGTCGGGCACGTGTCGCACTTGAGAGCTCGGACGAAGAATCTCTCGATCGCGTCGATTTCTTCGTCAAGATCGCTCAAGGCCGCACCGCATCAACCCGATAGCGCGATACCGGCGTCTCCAGGGAGGGAGGCACGTCGGCACGCACGCCGATCGCGGATCAGACGTATCCGCAGAGAGGGCGTTGCCATGAAGAACGGACCCGGCTCGGTCCAGCGGACGTCGAGCGATCGCTCTGCGCGGGTCGCTCGAGAGGTCGCGGCGTTCCGTGCGCTGCGGGAGCGCGGGACCCGCGAATCGGACGACACCCTCGACGCCGTCGCGTCATCGCTCGCTCGCGTTCTGGCGGGCGATGCGAGGGAACGTCCCCTTGTGGTTCTCCGCCTTGTCGGTGCGGACGGGGCGGAAGTGCCGCAGAACCACGCCCACGCGTGACGGCCGCAGTCCACGTGGCGCTACCATTCCCCGATGTCCCACTCTACCTCGACGGGGGTTGCACGACTCGCCTCGAGCCTTTCGGAGATGCCCGACGGGGTCCGCGCGGCTCATGCGACGGCGCTCCAATGCGGCGAGGTGTTGGGCGATGGGCCCGTGGACCTGGCGATGGTGTTCGTGTCCGCGGCGCACGTGGAATCGCTGGAAGCGATCACCCGGCGCGTCCGCGAGGAGTTGCGCGCCGAGTGCCTCATCGGCGTGACCGCCGAGGGTGTCGCGGGCGGGCGGCAGGAAGCGGAGCGCAAGCCGGCGGTGTCCGTGCTCGCGGCGCGTCTGCCGGGCGTGACGGTGCACCCGTTCACGGGCGACGACATCACCCCCGTGAGCGATGAGTCCCCCGAGAGTCTCGCGCGCGTGTCGCGTGCGATGGGCATGGACGAGTCGCTCCGCGCGACGATCCTGCTCGCGGACCCGTTCAGCGTTCCCATGGTGCGCATGCTCCCCGTGATGAACAGGGCCCGCGCGCAGGGGCCCGACGGGCAGCGCGTGGGCACGATCCTGGGCGGCATGGCGTCGGCGGGCACCGCCCATGGGTCCAACGCGCTGGTGCTCAACGACAGAGTCAGCCGACACGGGCTGGTGGGCGTGAGCCTCAAGGGCCCGCTGCGTGTGGACACCATTGTCAGCCAGGGCTGCCGCGCGATCGGGCCGACCCTGGTCATCACGGCGTGCCAGCGGAACGTGATCCTCAAGCTGGGCGGGCGTCCGGCGCTGGAGGTCGTGCGCGAGATGGTCGAGAGCCTGCCCGACGAGGACAAGAAGCTCCTCGAGCGTGGGCTGTTCCTCGGGCGCGTGGTGAACGAGTACAAGGACCGATTCGGGCGCGACGACTTCCTCATCCGCAACGTCGTGGGCGTGGAGGAGAGCCAGGGCGCGATCGCGACCAACGACATGATGCGCGTGGGCACCACGGTGCGCTTCCATCTGCGCGACGCCGCGACCGCGGACCAGGACCTCGCCATGCTCCTGGACGCCCAGAAGCTGCGCGAGCCGCCGCTGGGCGGGCTGCTCATCACGTGCAACGGTCGCGGCGAGCGGTTCTTCGATCGCCCGCACCACGACGCGTCGTCGATCGTGCGCGCCTTTGCGCCGCCGGACCCGGGCGAGGAGCTCGCCAAGGGCGGCACGCCCCTGGAGCCGATGCTTCCCGGCGGCGCGGGCGGGCCCGGGGCCTTGCCACTGGCGGGATTCTTCGCGGGTGGCGAGATCGGCCCGGTGGGCGGCGACTCCTACGTGCACGGGTTCACGGCGTGCCTGGCGCTGTTCCGGTCGGAGAAGTGAGGCGGATCAACGACGACTTGCAAGGCTTTGACGCCAAGCGAGGATTCCCCATCCCGTAAGAAACACGGCCGCGGCGGGCGCGACCGCAAGCGGCATCGCAAACCACACGAACGCCGCCTGCCCATCGCCGCTGCCACGCTCGGATTCGAGCATAGCGACCTGCGCCACCAGGGCACTGAGTGCGGCGAAGCCAGAGATGATGTGCATCGGAACCGCACGAACCGTGCGAGCCGCGACAGGTCCGACGAGCGCCAGCAGCACGTATGGAGGACTGAGCAGCAGTCCTCCAAACATCGCCGCGCCCAAACTCATGGGCCAGAAGATGATTGCGAGCATCGTCATCGTCGACAGTCCGCCGACGGCGATACAAAGCGGTATCGTCCGCGTCATGGCAACGCGTCGACGCGACGCTCGAATTCGAGTTGCCTCGTCGGACCCGCACTCGGGGCAGCGAACGTCTGCAGTGAGCCCGGAGCGCGCGTAGCCGCACACTCCGCACCTCCGCTCAATGAAGGCACGCGACTCGCGTCGCATTGCGCCCGCGTAGTCGACGGCCAGCACAAGCACGGTCCATCCCACAAGAACGACGCCTAGAACGGTCAGCAACCCAGATAGACTGCTCATGAAGATAGTGTATACTAACTACGATTGAATGTCGCGTGCTACGCCAGGAGAGGATGCGCCGGCCGCTGATTGATCAACGCCAGCCCATCACGACTCGACGGCCGGCATGATCGTCCCCCGGCACTCGCCCAGGCCCACGCGATACGAACCCTCGCGCTGCGCGAAGCCGGTGAGGATCACCTCGTCGCCATCCTGCAGGAAGGTCCGCGTCTCGCCGGTGGGCAGTTCCACGGGCTTGCGCGGGAGCGGCTTGCCATCAGGTCCACGCCCCGCCCACGTGCGCTCGAGCAGGCACCCGCGCTCGCTCGCCTCGGTGCCGCTGACGGTGCCGCTCGCGATCAGATCGCCCGGGAGCATGTTGCATCCGTTGCTCGTGTGGTGCGCGAGCATCTGGGCGAAGGTCCAGTACATGTCCTTGAAGGCGCTCGAGCGTGAGAGCACCATCGCGTCCATGCCCTTGTCGCGCATCTGTTGCGAGCGCAGCCGCACCTCGAGCGTGAGGTCGAGGCCGCCCCGGGCGCGATCGCCCTCCTCGCTCAGGTACGCAAGCGGCGCGGGGTCGCCCGCTGGGCGCGCGTACGCCGGGCAGCGGAAGGGCTCGAGCGCCTCCATCGTGACGATGAACGGCGAGACGGTCGTCGCGAAGTTCTTCGCGAGGAACGGGCCCAGCGGCTGGTACTCCCATTTCTGGATGTCGCGCGCGGACCAGTCGTTCACGAGGCAGATGCCCAGAAGGTGCGACGGCGCCTCGGCGATCGCGATGGGCTCGCCCATGCGCGAGCCGACCCCGATGAGCGCGCCCACCTCGAGCTCGTAGTCGAGCATGGTGCTGGCGCCGAAGGTGGGCGCCGCGCCGGGCTGATCGTCGGGCGGGGGACGCTGCCCGCGCGGACGCCGGATGTCCGCGCCGCTCACGACGATGGACGAGGCACGTCCGTGGTAGCCGATCGGCACGTGCTTGTAGTTGGGCAGGAGCGGGTTGTCCGGGCGGAACATGCTCCCCACGCACGTGGCGTGGTGGATCGAGGCGTAGAAGTCCGTGTAGTTGAACATGCGCATCGGCGTGATCATCGGCGTGCCGGCGATGGACGTGAGCGCCTTCTCGCGGAGGCGTCGCGCCTGCTGACCGGCGTGCGAGTCGTGGCGGAGGAACTGCTGCACGCGCTGGCGGACGAGCGAGGGCAGCCCGGGCACCGAAGCGACGCCGTCCCAGAAGGGCATGTGAAGGACGTGACGCAGGTCCGGGCCGTCCTTCGACTGCGCATCATCGAAGTAGCCCGCGTCGGCGAGCATGGACACATCGAGGATGGAGTCGCCGATCGCCACGCCCAGGTGCGCGTGCCGGTGCCCGTTGTGCTCCGCGACAAAGGCGCACAGGGGCAGGTTTTGGATCGGAAAGTCGCTGGCGGGGTCGTTGGCGCTCTCGACCCAGGAGCGGAGCGACGGATCGTGCGTGGCGTTGGTGGTCATGACGCAAGCGTACCGCTCAAGGGAGAGCGGTACGCCGCGCAGGAGTCTTCATGATTCGCCGTGGACCCGCTCGTCAGGGTGTGCCGCCGGCTCCGTGCCCACCGGCTGGAGTTCCGGCCCCGCCGTTTCCTCCGGTGCCGCCGTGCCCCGGGGCCTTTCCGTTGCCCCCGAGCCCGCCGTCACCGCCACCTCCGCCGAAGCCACCGGTGCCCGGCGTTCCGCCAGCGCCTCCTTGTCCACCGTTGCCGCCGTTGGACCCGCCTGACTGGCCGTTGCCGCCGTTGCCGCCGCGCCCGCCGTCGCCGCCCTGATTGCCACCGGTTGGGCTGGAGCCTCCCTTGCCGCCCTGCGCCCCGGTGCCGCCATTGCCGCCGTTGCCGCCGCGCGGGCCGCCATCGCCACCCTTGCCTCCGGTTCCGCCCGAGCCGCCGCGCCCATCGCCGGCCGGACCTGCCGTGCCACCGAGTCCGCCGTTGCCTCCATTGCCGCCGTCCTTGGTGGAGGTATTTCCGCCGCCGTTGCCTCCATTGCCGCCGGCGCCGCCGCGTCCGCTCGAGTTGTTGTCGCCGCCGCGCCCGCCATCGCCGCCTGCGCCCGTGTCCGGGCCGCCATCTCCACCATCACCGCCGGCGCCGCCATCGTGCGGGCCGTTGGAATCGCCGCCGCGTCCGCCGTTGCCACCGCGCCCGCCCTCGGACCCGTCGCCACCGCGACCGCCGTTGCCAGGCAGAGATGTCGGCGTGCCCGGCGCGCCATCACCCCCGGGGCCGCCTTGTCCCGGCGGGTAGGGCCAGTCGGTCGGACGCCCGCCGGGCACCGCGCCAGGCCACCCGCGCTGACCGCTGGGCTTGATCGGATTGTCGGGGTTGTTGCCGTTGCAGCCGAGGCAATCGGGGTTGTACCTCTGGCTCCACACGTTGGGCCAGCCCGGGGAGTACCGCCAGTTGTACCACTCGTTCGTGTCCGGTTGCTGCTCGGAACCCGGGAGGCACTCCTCCGCGCTGTAGGCTCCGCGCAACGTGGAATAGATCAGGGCCAGTTCCACGCCCGACGTGGCGAACGCCTGCTGCTCCGTGTCCAGTTGGGGCGCGGGCGGGCCCTGGATGAACTCCACAGCATCGACGAGCGTGATCTCGCCCTCGGCCGTCACGTCCGCGGTCTGCGCCTGAACCGAGAAGTCCTGCATGAACGTCGCGAAGTCGCGCGCGTCCACGACCCCGTCCGCGTTGAAGTCCTGCAGAGTGAGGTCGAGGCGGTACGCGCTGATCTTGCCCTGCGGGTTGATGCCGCAGCCGACGATCTGCCCCAGGTTGTTGATGTCGCCCGCGGTGAGCAGCGTCCAGCCGGAGTTGGGGCACAGGGTGTTGAGATCCACCGGCTGCTCGTGCTTCCAGATCACGGCGCGCGAACCCAGGAGCTGCGGCGTTGACTCGGTGAGCGGGCGGCGCGAGAGCACCGTGTTGCCGTAGGGCACGATGGTGCTGCGTCCGACGACCTGCCCGCGATCGTTGATGCCCAGCGCCTGCGCGTGGGCCTGACCGGGGAGCGGATCCAGACGCTGCATGCCCGCCGCCGCGGTCCAGTAGAACCCGCGGTAGACGACATCGCCCGAGGCATCGTGCGTGTCCGACCATCCGACAACCGCGCGCGACGCGTTCACGTCCGTGCCCGCGCTGATCGTGCCGTCGGGAAGAACGCCGATGAGCGTGTCCGACGTCGACGTCCACAGGTGCGCCTGTCCCTCGCCCAGCGCGACCCACCACAGCATTCCTGTCGTGTCCTGGAATCGGTTCTCACCCCATCCGTCGCCCTGCTTGGCGCGCGTGTCCACCCAGCACTCGCTGCTCAGGTGGAGCGTCGAGACGGGCCCGCCCGTGGGAGTGAGCACGAAGAGGCGACGCGCCCCGCCCGTGGGCGAAACCTCCGTCACACCCAGCACCTCGCCACGATCCGAGATCTTCAGCGCCGTGCTCGCCGAGATTCCGGCTCGATAGCTTCCCAGATCCGTGACTTGGTATGTTTGTGCGGACGCCGCCGCGCCACACCCAAGGGTCAACAGCACCGCGCCCAGGCGGCGACGCACCCGATCCATCGACGTGCCCATCTTTTAGCCTCCCTGAACCGCGTTCATCCGCGGCTTTTTGGGATGCTACTAGTCGCACTGCGTCGTTGAAAGAGAGAACACGGCGGATTGAGAGCGCTGTCACGGGATCGTGACACGAACGCCCGCATCCACACAATACTGCCTGTTTTTGCCGTGCTTGGGCAGGTCCGAGAAAGTCGGCGACCTCAACGCAGGTCCCGTGTGCAAGCGCGGACACTCATCTTCCAAGGTGCTGGCGCTTCATCCGCTCGAGGCCCTTGGGCGTTTCGATGATGATCTCGTCGGCCTCATCGAGAAAGATGCCGTGATCGACCACACCCGCGATGTCGTTCAGGTCCGCGGCGCGCTCGGCGACATCGCAATCGGGGAGCGTGACATCGATCACCAGGCACCCGTTGTCCGTCAGGAAGAGGTGCCCATCGAGCGTGCGGCGCACGACGCCGTGCAGACCCAGGTCCCGCAGGCGCGCCCGCACCGACGCGAGCCCGAAGGCGAGCACCGCGACCGAGAGCGTGGTGCGCTGGCCGAGGCGATCGACGAGCTTGGACTCGTCGATGATGTACACGCGTCGATCGGCGACGCGCGCGACCATACGCTCGCGGACCATGGCGCCGCCGCCGCCCTTGAGCATGCGCATCTGCGGATCGACCTCGTCGGCCCCATCGAAGAGATAGTCCACACGCTCGAGCATCGCGAAGTCGGCAAGCTTGAGCTGCAGCGCGCGGGCGAGCGTCTCGGTCACGTGGCTCGTGGGCACGCACTGGACATCGAGCCCCTCGTTCGCCACGCGCTCGGACAGGGCCCGGATCCCGCGCGACGCCGCGCGACCCGTCCCGAGTCCCACGATCATCCCACTCTTGATCTCGGCGACGGCGGCCTCGGCGAGAGCGTCAACGGCCTGTGGCGGCTGGCTACTCAAAGCGGATCCCCTGTGCCAAGGCGAACTCCTGACCGTGATGAATGGTAGACGTGCTCCGGCGCATGTATGCCTTCCACGCGTCGCTCCCGGACTCGCGCCCGCCGCCCGTTTCCTTCTCTCCGCCGAACGCCCCGCCGATCTCCGCGCCGCTGGTGCCCGTGTTCACGTTCGCGAGTCCGCAGTCGCTCCCGATCGCGCTCGTGAACAGCTCCGCCTCGCGCTGATCCCCGGTGAAGATCGCCGACGACAGCCCCTGGGGCACCGCGTTGTTCATGGCGATCGCCTCGTCGATGGTGCGGTACGTGAAGACGTACAGGATCGGGGCGAACGTCTCCTCGCGCGAGATCGGGAGGTTGCTGCCCGCCCCACCGCCGGGAGCGCGGATGATCGTCGGCTGCACAAAGTGCCCCGCCCCCCCAGGCCCTGTCACGCTCGCGCGGGCGCCCCCCACGAGCACGCGTCCGCCCTGCGCCGTCGCCGTGGCGATCGCGCGCTCGAACATCTCGACCGCTGCGGCGCTGATCAACGGGCCCACGAGCGTCCCATTCGCGAGGGGGTCGCCCAGGCGGATCGAGCGATAAGCCGAAACGAGGCGTTCGATCACGCGCTCCGCGATCGACTCGTGCACGATCAATCGACGCGTCGTGGTGCAGCGCTGCCCCGCGGTGCCCACGGCCGCGAACACGATCGCCCTGATCGCCAGGTCGAGGTTCGCGCTGGGGGCGACGATCGCGGCGTTGTTCCCGCCCAGCTCGAGGATGGACCGCCCCAGACGCCCCGCGACGACCTGACCCACGCGCTTGCCCATGCGGCACGAGCCCGTCGCGGAGATGAGCGGGAGTCGCGCATCGGCGATGAGCCGCTCCCCCACCACGTCGTCCCGGCCGATGACGAGCGTGAACAGGTCCGGGTGCCCGTGCTTGTCGGCGACGCGGCGCGCGATCTCGTGAGTCGCGATCGCGGTGAGCGGCGCGAACAGGCTCGGCTTCCAGAGGATGCTGTCGCCGCACACGGCGCCGATCATCGCGTTCCAGCCCCACACCGCGTGCGGGAAGTTGAACGCGGTGATCACGCCCACCGGCCCCAGCGGGTGCCACTGCTCCATGATGCGATGGTGCGGGCGCTCGCTGGGCATGGTGAGCCCGTAGAGCTGGCGCGAGAGACCCACCGCGAAGTCCGCGATGTCGATCGTCTCCTGCACTTCGCCCAGCCCCTCGGGCAGGATCTTGCCCACCTCGAGCGAGATGAGCGCTCCCAGCGATTCCTTGTGGGCGCGGACCTCGTCGGCGATCGCGCGGACGAGCTGCCCTCGCGCCGGAGCCGGAACACTTCGCCACGCGAGGAAGGCCCGGGCGCTGGCGTCGGCGGCGCGCTCGTACGACTGGGCGTCGTCCAATCGCACCCCCGCGATGGGGATTCCGCTCGCCGGGTTCTCGCTGACCACAATCGAGGCATCGCCGGCGTGGGCTCGCTCGTGGGTCACGCGCGGATGCCCGGAAAGGCCGGCGGCACGCAGCACGTCGGAGGCGTTCATCGGCCCAGTCTAGGCCGCGCGCCCTCCGGCGCCGGACGGCCATCGATCGTGCGGCGCATAGTGCGACTAGTATTATGCAGCGGAGCCCACCGAGAGTTGCATCATGGACGTTCGCCTTTCGCGTCGCATGTTCTTGACCGGGGTTGGAGGGGCGACCTTCGCGGCCGTGTCCGTCCCCGCCCAGGCGCGGGCTTCATCGAGAGAGCCCGGCACGTTGTGGGCGGGATTCCCTCGGCAAGACCAGGCATTGGTGCGCGAGGTAGTCGGCGCCGCGCATCGGGATGAGAAGCGCGTGCGCGAGCTGGTCGATCGCCACCCGGCGCTCGTCAACGCATGGTGGGACTGGGGCTTCGGGGATTGGGAGTCGCCCTTGGGCGCTGCTTCGCACACGGGGCGTCGAGCGATCGCGGAGTATTTGCTGGAGAAGGGCGCCCGCCCGGATCTGTTCGCGATGGCGATGCTGGGCAACCTCGCGGCGGTACGGGCCATCATTGAAGCGAGCCCGGGCGCACAGCGCACGCTCGGGCCGCACTGCATCACGCTGCTGGCCCACGCACGCGCGGGAGGCGAGCGGGCGCGCGAGACGTACGACTACTTGCAGAAGTTGGGCGACGCCGATCAGGGGCCGGTCGTGCTGCCGCTCACCGCCGAGCAAGCGGGCGCGTATGCCGGGATGTACTCCTTCGGAGCGAGCGACAGCGATCGGTTGGGTGTGTCCTTTGACAAGGGGCAGCTCACGATCACCAAGGCGGGCGAGGGTGGGAGGGCGCTGCACAGCCGCGGCGAGCACCGGTTCTTTCCGGCCGGCGTGCCGTCGATCGAGATTCGATTCGAGATCGAAGGGGAGCACGCTCGGGCGCTCTCGATCCATGATCCCGAGCTGGTCGTGCGAGCGCCGCGCGTGTGATCGCCGCGATCAGCCGCCCTCGGGCCCGGGCAGATCGCGCAGGAACTCGACCAGGCGCGCCCTCGATGGAGACTCAGCGTCCCGCACGTAGGCGCCGCTCGTGGCGCACCCCAACGCGAGTGCCGACGCCAGATCAAGCCCCAGCGAGAGCCCCAGCGCAAAGCCCGCGTTGAAGTGGTCCCCGGCGCCCGTCGAGAGCCGTGGATTCCGCACGAAGGGGCCATCGAACCACGCCGACTCGCTCCCGCCCGTGCGTGCGCGGAGCGACGCGGCCGCACCCTCGCGGGGATGGATCACGACGCAGGAGAGGTCGCTCGCGCCGCGAATGTCGTTGGCCATCGCCTCGATCGCGCTCGATCGTGCCCCCTGATCGCGCAGGCGAGCCACGCCCAGAACGCCGGCGATCTGCTCGGCCTCGGCAAGGTTCAGACCCAGCGTCACGGGGATGAGGCGATCCATCTCGCGGAGCATCGACAGCGCGTGAGCGATGTCCTCGCGTCTCCGCTTGGCGGGGTCGGCCAGGTCGATGAACACGCGCCGGTTGCTCATCGGCGCGAGCGCTGGCAGCACGTCCTCGATGAGCCCGCGCCAGATGCCCTCCACTCCGCCCATCATCGTCCAGTTCACGATGCCGATGATCGCGCTCGTTCCGATGAGTCGCTTCAGCTCCGCCTCCCCCACCACCTCCAGCAGTCGCTCCCAGGTCACCCGCTGCACGTTCGCGGGCTGCCCGAGCATGAGCTTGCCGTCCTCGAACTCCAGCGCGTCGGTCGTGCTGGGCGGGGCGACAGGAACCACGCGCCGGCACAGGGACGCGAAGGGGCGGTAGATCGGATGCAGCTCCGCGGGCGCGTCGGGCCTGCCCACCGCGCCGACGTACGTCGTCGCGCATCCCGCGGCGCCCAACGCTCCGGCCATCAGCGGCCCGTTGCCGCCGAACCGCTCTTCCTTGACGACCAGCTCCAGATTCGCCGACTTTCCCGCAGCGGAGGCGACCCGCGTGGCAAACGCGGGGATCGACGCGATCCGCGTGTAGCCCGAGGACGTCATGTCGCGGCGCTGATCGACGACATCGATGATCGAATCGATGAAGCCGTCGAAGCCCACGAGCGCGGGCGGAAGGGTTGGGGCACGTTCGAGCGCGTCCGCGGCGGCGCAGGCGATCTGATTGCGATTCGGCATGGGGCACGCCTTTCCAGCGAGAAACCCTATCCTTGGCGCGTGCCCACGCCCGATTCCGCCATCCGTGCCCTTCGACGCGAGCCCGTCGTTCTTGCGACCGGCAACCCGCACAAGATCGAGGAGCTGCGTGCCATCCTCGCGGAGTGCGGGATACGCACGATCGGGCTGAATGAGGTTGCCGGCGGCCCGTTCGCCGAACCGCAGGAGACCGGCACGACGTTCGAGCAGAACGCGACGATCAAGGCCCTCGCCTATGCGCGGCAAACCGGCCACATCTGTCTCGCGGACGACTCGGGCTTGGAGATCGACGCGTTGGACGGCCGCCCGGGCGTCATCTCATCGCATTACGCGAGCGATGGGCGCGAGACCGGGGCGACCCGCGCTCAGCGCGACGCGGCGAACATCGCGCGGGTGATGCGCGAGCTCGAGGGTGTTCCGCTCCACGAGAGGGCGGCGCGATTCGTGTGCGTGATGGTGCTGGCCGAGCCGGTGGGTACCGGGGTGATCGCCATCGCCCGCGGCACGTTCGAGGGGCGGATCGGCCTTCCCGGCGACGTGCCACGCGGGAGCAACGGCTTCGGATACGACCCGCTGTTCCTTCTGCCCGCTCCGGAGACACGCACGAGCGCCGAACTGAGCCCCGAAGAGAAGAACGCCCGGAGCCATCGGGCGATGGCCGCGCGGGAGATGGCGAGACTCATCCGCGATCGACTCGCGGAAGGGCACATGTGATCGAGGTCAGGCCCGAGCGGACCGCGCACGGCGCCCGGCCGACGTGAGCGCGATCACCGATGCGACCACGGCCAGAGCGCTAAAGGACGCCGAAGGGAGCGTCCAGCCCATGGCACGCACGGCGTCGCCCGTGAAGCGCGGGGTGGGCTTGATGGGCATGACCATCAGCGCGGCGTAGTACTGCCACGTGCCCTCCTGCAGCTTGCTCGTGTTCGGCCCCTGCCCCGATGCGCCGCGGGCGCGGGCCTCGCGCTCGCTCTCGGGCCAGCCCAGACGCTGGATCGCGAAGCCACCCTCGGGCTTCAGTTCGTACAGATCGAACATCCACTCCTTCTGGGCGACCCGACCCAGCGCGTCCGGGTTCATGCCCGGCGGTGGGCGTCGCACCACCAGCACCATTCGATCCTTGATCTCGCCCGCGTCGATCTCGCGCTTGGCCTCGCGGAAGTCCCGCTTGCCGTGCTCGGCGAACCGGAGAGCGCGGAACCAGTCCTGGTGGCGCGCGAGCCCGGGCACCTGCGCGGGCAGGGGCGGGATCGTCGCGTTGATGCGTTCGATCGAGTCCCCGTAGCGAACGTTCACGACGACGCGCCCATCGGGCGTGTCCTCATCGGTGATCGACACCGGGCGCCCGGCGTAGGTGAACTCGCGGTCGGACACCGGGTCGAACATCCACAGCGTGTGCTCGCTGGTGGCGTAGTACGCGTTCACCTTTCGAGACATGAGCCCGACGCTCACGAGCAGGGCCGCCATCGAGACGAACAGCCCCACCAGCGCCAGCGGGCGCGACGGGCGCGGCGATCCCACGCGTGCGTCCCTCGGAGCGATGGCCGGGATGGAGGGCGTCGTCATGTCGTCTCCACGAGCTTGCCCTGATCGCGGGCCAAGCCCCGCACGATAGTTCGCTCGCGGCGCGCCGGAAGATGCCCGGGCAGAGACGATCTTTCGCTCCGCGCCCGGGCGAACCCCCGACCCGGGGAGATCAGTGCTCGCCGTGTCCGCTCGCGGCGGGCTCGGGCTTGGGTCCGTAGAGATTGGGGGTCAGCCCCGAACGAACGACCTGGCGATTCGCGGTGGACACGGCGGGGGTGTTGCTATGGATCGGGTGCCCGTGGTGGGCCATGTACTCGGCGCGGGCCTTCTCGTAATTCTCGAGGCCGCCGAGCTCCTCGATCTTCTTCTCGCGCCAGTAGAGCGCGATGGGCTTGCCGTTCGTGTCCACGCCGCGCGTGCCCAGAATGTTGCCCGAGGCGTCCTTGATGTCTTCCTTGGTGTTGATTCCCTGTCCGCCGACGGTGATCTCTCCGGCCTTGAACGTGTAGATCTCGGCCCGCGTCCCCAGGTCCGTGAGCGTGAACACGAGGAAGAGGGCCACGGCAAAGAGCGTGAACCCGAGCACGACGGCGTTGAGCTTGTTGTCGTACTTGAGCTGCATGAAGAACAGGCAGACGAGCGAGGCCTTGACGATCGCGATCGAGAGCGCGATCGCCGCGTTCACCCACGAGGGGATGTCCACGTGGAACGCGCCGGCGACCCAGCGCTCGGCGAAGCTCGCGCCGACGGTGAGCGCGGTGAACACGAGCAGCAGGATCAGCACCGCCCAGAGCGTGCTGGCGCGGACGATCACGTGCGCGTGATGACCCTCGTGGTGCGGGTCCATCGGGTCGATTGCGGCGGCGTGCGAGGCGTGGGACATGCGGTGGTCTCTTCGTCTTTGCGTCACTGCGTCATTAGTGGATCAGGTACAACAGCGGGAACAGGAAGATCCAGACCAGATCGACGATGTGCCAGAACAGGGCGACGATCTCGATCGCGGTGTAGTGCCCGGGGCCGAAGTGCTGCTTGGTGGAACGGAAGTACAGCCAGGAGATGAGCGCCGCGCCAATGAGCACGTGCAGCGCGTGGATGCCCGTGGCGGAGTAGTACACGCTCCACCAGATGTGCTCGTAGGGGTTCTCCGACCAGGGGAAGGTGAACCACGAGCCCGGGCGCTTGCCCTCGCCCCACTTGGGGATGTACTCGAACGTGAGCTTGATCGCGATGAACGCCATCGCGCACACGATCGTCGCGAGCAGGTTGAACTTCAGCAGCGTCTGCTGGTTCTTCTGCGCGTTCCGCACGGCCATGGCGATCGTGAACGAGGAGATCAGCAGGATCACCGTGTTCAGCCCGCCCCAGCGTGGATCCAGGTAGTGCGACCCGTTGGCGAACGCCTGCGGGTACAGCATCCGGAACACCGCGTAGGCGCAGAAGAGCCCGGAGAACGTGAGCACCTCCGTCGAGAGGAAGAGCCACATGCCGAGCTTGACGGCATCGAACTCCTCCTCCTTCGAGCGGAAGTGGGCCGCGGCCTTGTACCGCTGCCAATAAGGGCGCGTGTCGCGCGCCCCGGCACCGCCCCCGGCGTGCCCCATGCCCTGTCCTGCGTGGATCGTCGTCATGTGCGTGGGTCCTCTGTTCCTTGGGCCGGAGTCAGTGCATCACCACACCGCCCACGGGCTTGGGCGGGAGCGGGTAGTCCTTGGGATCACAGTTCGGCGGGACGACGTCATCAAAGTCGTACGGCCCGTGCGTGACGATCGGCTCGTGCTCGAAGTTGTGCTCGATGGGCGGGCTGTCCGTCTCCCACTCCAGCGAGAGCCCGCCCCACGGGTTCTTCGCGGCCTTGGGCCCCGCGACCAGCGAGTGCACGAATACGAACAGGTGCACCAGGAACCCCACGAGCAGGATGTACGCCCCCACCGTCGAGACCTGGTGCATCCACTGGAAGTGGTCCACGTAGCTCGCGTACCGGCGGGGCATGCCCTGCGCACCCATGATGAACTGGATGAAGAACGTGGTGTTGAACCCGATGAACACGAGCAGGCACCCGAGCTTGGCCCCGGGCTCCCAGTACATCCGACCGAACATCTTGGGCCACCAGTGGTGCAGGCCCGCCATCAGGGCGATCACCGTGCCGCCCATCATCACGTAGTGGAAGTGCGCCACGACGAAGTACGAGTCCGTCAGGTGCACGTCCGTCGCGAGCGCCCCCAGCGGCAGCCCCGTCAGACCGCCGATCGTGAAGAGGAACAGGAACGCCAGCGTGTACCACATGGGCGTGGTGAACGAGATCGTGCCCTTGTAAAGCGTTGCGGTCCAGTTGAACATCTTCACCGCGGTGGGGATCGCCACGAGGAACGTCAGCGCCGAGAAGATCGCGCTGGCGATCTCGCCCTGCGCCGTGAACATGTGGTGCCCCCACACGAGGAACGAGATCGCCGCGATCGACAGGGAGCTGAACGCGACGGCGCGGTAGCCGAAGATCTTCTTGCGGGCGTGCACCGCGATCGTCTCGTTGATGATCGCCATGCCCGGCAGGATCATGATGTACACCGCGGGGTGCGAGTAGAACCAGAAGAAGTGCTGGAACAGCACGGGGTCCCCGCCCATGCGCGGATCGAAGATGCCCACGTGGAAGACGCGCTCGAACACGAGCAGCAGCAGCGTGATCGCGAGCACGGGCGTCGCGAGCACCTGGATGAGGGCCGTGGAGTAGATCGCCCACACGAACAGGGGCATGTCGAACCAGCCCATGCCCGGGGCCCGGAGCTTGTGCACCGTCACCACGAAGTTCAGACCCGTCAGGATCGAGCTGAACCCGAGGATGAACACGCCCAGCACCATCGCCACGACGCGCCAGTGGTCGGCGTCGGTCGTGGTGGAGTAGGGCGTGTAGAACGTCCAGCCCGTGTCCACGCCGCCCACGAGGATCGCCGCGACGCCGAAGATCGACCCGAAGACGTACACGTACCAGGACATGAGGTTCAGGCGCGGGAAGGCGACGTCCTTGGCGCCGATCATGAGCGGGAGGAAGAAGTTGCCCAGCGCCGCGGGGATGCTGGGGATGATGAACATGAAGACCATGATCGCGCCGTGCAGGGTGAACGCGCGGTTGTAGAGCTCGTTGCCCGCGCCCACGCCGCCGTCCTTGCTGCCGAACATCGCCTGCAGCTCCTGCCCGGTCACCTTCATGTTGCGCGCGGCGTCCATCACCTGGCGCACGGGCGTGAAGAGCTCCGTGCGGACCAGCAGCGCCGCGAGCCCGCCCAGGAAGAACATCGTGAGCGTGGCGAACATGTACATGACGCCGATCTTCTTGTGATCGATCGTCGTCATCCACGCCTTCACGTTGTCGAAGAAGGTGCCGTACGACGCGAGATAGGAGCGATGGTGGTCGTGGGCGTGATCGCCCCCGTGCCCGCCGTGCTCCAGTCCCCCTGCCCTGCCGTGATCGATGGTGCTCATGTCGTGCTCGTGCAAAGGTGCGTGCAATCCGGCGCCGGGTGTTTCTCTCCGGCGCGGGGTGGATTACTTCTTGGGTGCCTCGGCCGGTGCGGGCGCCGCCGCCTCGCCCTTGCCCTTGTCGCTGATGCTCTTCATGTACGAGATGATGTTCAAGATGATGCGATCGAGCTCCGCGGGCGGCTTGCGTCCCTGGTAGCTCTGCATCTGGTTCGGGTAGCCCTTGACGATCTTCTTCGCCGGCTCGAGCACCGACTCACGAACGTAGTTGTCAAAGTCGACGCCGGTCATCTGCGTGTCCGAGAGCGATGATCCGTCCGCGAACTCCACGGCGTGCCCGTAGATGTCCTTCCACGTGGGGCCGATGTTCTTGCTCCCGTCCACGCTGTGGCAGGCGTTGCATCCCATGATCTTGTAGTACGCGGCGCCCTTCTCCGCGTCGGAGCCCTTGGGCTCGGCCCACTCGGCGATGAGCTGCTCGTACGCCGCCACGGGCACGACGCGCACGATCGCGTACATCTCCGAGTGCGACTGCCCGCAGTACTCGGCGCAGAACACCCAGTGGTCGTTGTAGAGATACTGCTTGCCGCCCGCGTCGGTCATGGGCACGCGCTTGGTGCTCTTCTTCGCGCCGTCCACCACCTCGATCTCGTGCGTGAGGAGCCACTTGTTGTCCGTCGCGAGCTTCTCATCGACCGCGTCGCTCTGGAACCACACCGCCGTGTACCGGTTGGGCATCACGTCGAACTTCACGCGGAAGTCGGGGATCCAGAAGGAGTGGATCACGTCCACGCTGCTCATCCGCAGACGCACGGGCTCCTTCTCGGGAACCACGAAGATCGGGATGCCCTGCGAGCCGCGCATCTCCTTGGCCTCGATGGGCTTGTTCTTGTCGTCCATCACCATCATCCCGGCGGGGGGCGTGTCCATGCCCGCGGGGCTGGGCAGCATGCGACGCGAGAAGCTCACCTCCGGGCTCGCCGCGCCGTTGGGGTACGTCACGGTCCAGTTCCACTTCTGGGCCGTGAGCGTCAGGTCCCGCGCGTTCGTGGGCGCCACGAGCTTGTCGGCGTACCCGTAGAAGCCCTCGAAGAAGATCCACACCAGCAGGATCGTGGGGATCACGGACCACGAGAGCTCGAGGAACGTGTTGTGCCCGGCCGAGCGCTGCGGCACCTGCCCGGGGCGCTTGCGGTACTTGAACGCGAACCACACCATCATCGCCATGAGCAGCACGAAGAAGAACGCGCTCATGAGGAAGATGAGGAAGAAGAGGTAGTCCGAGTGCTGCCCCAGCGGGGAGGCCGAGGGCGCGCGGAAGTTGTACCTCGTGAACTCGTCCTGGAGGGCCTTGAACGGGCCCGAAGCGATGGTGAGCATGGTGTTCGTCCCCGTCATGTCGTCGTCACTCCCCCAAGCGCGGGCGCCGCGACCGAGACGCCCGCCCGACGCGCCGCCCGCAGGCGGTCGCCCGCGCGGAGCGTGAGCACGAGCGCTCCGAGTCCGGTCATCGTGAGCACGCCGCCGATCTGCATCACGCGCATCGCCTGCAGCGTGTACTTGCCCGAGGTGGAGTCCCAGCGGTAGCAGAAGTGCAGGAAGAAATCCCCCAGCGACTTGGCGATCTTGCCCTGGCTCGCCTCCAGCAGCGCCAGGCGAAGCTCGCTCCGCTCGGCCGCGAGCCCGTCCACGTAGCGGGACACGACCCCCTCGCCGGTGAGCACCGCCAGCGCCGACCCGTGCGCGTACTGCCCGCTCTCGGGCACGAACTTGTACTTGAACCCGATCGCGTCGGCCAGGCGCTTGGCCTCGCCGGGAGGCGCCGTGAAGAACCGGATCCCGGAGCGCACCGCGGGCGTCTCGGGCACGCGGTACCCCGTGACGTACGCGTCCTCGAACCCGCGGGCCAGCTCGGTCTTCTCGTTGGGATCGAACGACACGACCACGAGGCGGTAGTCCTCGCCCGCGAGGTACGGCAGGTCGTTGATCCGCTCCTGGATCCGCGACAGGATCAGTGGGCACATCATCGGGCACGAGTAGTACACCAGCGCCAGCACGACGGGCTTCTTCCCCGCGAAACTGTCCGCGAGCGTCTCGGGCTTGCCCTTGGTGTTGATCAGGCTCACGTCCATCGGCACGCGATCGCCCAGCTTGGGCTCGAGCGCGATGCCCTGCATCTGCTCGGGAAGGTCCTGACGGAACGCCTGAGCGAACGCGCCGGGCGCGAGCGACAGCGCCAGCGCCGCCGCGCCAAACGCCCATCGACTCGCCCTGTGTCCGCTCGTCCGCACCACGCTCAACGACCTCCGTTCACTTCGCCGGCTTGGCGTACCTCTCGAGCACGCGACGCTTGGCCTCCTCGATCGGCAGCGACACACGCTTGCCCTCGCGGGCCAGATCCTCGCTCGCCCACGAGTAGTCCGCGAGCTTGCCCGCGCTCGCGTCGCGGTACTTCACGTAGTCCGCCGAGAGGACCGTCGTCTCGATCCGCTCCTTGCGCAGCTCCGTCGTGTGCTTGCGGAAGTACACGAGGGTGGCGATGACCACGAACGCGACGAGCCCGATGCTCGCCAGGAACGCGATGCCCAGGACCGCGGGGTTCGCCTTGGACCCGTGCTCGGCCTGAGGGGAGGCCTCGCCCGCGCCGTGCCGATGCCACGCGTCGGGCTCCTCGTGCTCGTGGGGCAGTGTCTGTCGCTGGTGGACCATCGTCGCCTCGCTGCGGGGCCTTGGAGCCCCACCTATGTGTTTCGTCCGACCGATCCCGACCGATTCTCCCGCGGCGAACCGGCGTGCCGGCCCGCGGACGTCTCTCCCGGTTACACGTAGTTCTTGTGCGCGATCGCCTCGTGCAGGCGCGGATCGCGCGTCGGGATCAGCACGCCCGATCCCACGCGACGCAGCAGCAGCCCGAAGAACACGAGCACCACGCCCAGGATGCCCGCCAGATCAACCCACAAGAGGTCCATGCGGAGCGGATCGCCCGACTGCGCGTAGAGCTGGGGACGGATGATCCAGTAGAGGTCGCCCAGTTGCATCAAAAGCATCCACACGCCGAAGAGCGCGAGAGCCGCGAAGCTCCGCCGCACGAACCGCCAGAGCATGACGTAGAACGGAACGACGAAGTGCCCGAAGCACAGGGCGAGGAAGAGGTACTGCCATCCGTGGACCTTGCGGGCGTTGAAGAACGCGGTCTCCTCGGGGATGTTGGCGTACCACGTCAGGAAGTACTGCGAGAAGGCGATGTACGCCCAGAAGACGGTGAACGCGAACAGCAGCTTGCCCAGGTCGTGGGCGTGCTCGCTCGTCACGAGCCCCTCGAGCTTGCCCTTGGCCCGCAGCGCCGCGAGGATCAGGATCGTCGTCGCGACGCCCGAGCCCGCCGAGCCGGCGAAGAAGTACACGCCCCACATCGTGGAGAAGTAGCGGTAATCGATCGCCATGAGCCAGTCAAAGCCGGCGAACGCCGTCGTGAGCGCGAAGATGAGCATGCCCCAGGAGCTCGTGAAGCGGGCCCGGTTGCTCAGCCACTTGTCGCCCGTCGCGTCCTGCTCCGTGCTGTAGCGACGCATGAAGTGGGACAGGAAGAACCACACCGCGACGTACAGCAGGCTGCGGATCACGAAGAACATCGGGTTGAAGTAGCCCGCCTTCTTCTGGAACAGCACGTCGTTGGCGACCACCTCGCGGTTCATCCACTTGAACAGCGTGCCGCCGAGCTTCATGTCCGTGAGCATGATCGCAAGCACGATCAGCCCGGGCACCCACACCAGCGACGCGATGTTCTCCATCTGACGGCGCAGCGTGACGTTCCAGCCCGCGCCCGTGAGGTGCGAGGCCATCACCAGGAACAGCGCGCCCAGCGAGATCGCCAGCGACCCCATCGCCCCGATGTGAAGAGCCGCGAGCACGTGCGCCGGGCCCGCCTTGCCCCACGCGAGGCCCGCGCCCGCGAGCCCCACGCCGCCCGCCAGCAGCAGCAGGAGCGAGAGCCCGCGCCCGAAGCCCTGGGGCATGATGTTCGCCTCGGAGAGGTCGACATGGCCCGCGTGCGATCCGTGCGCTCCGTGCGCGCCGTGTCCGATGGAGATCTGGCTCATGGCTTGCCCCCTGTGCCGGCGGCCGGGCTCGCGCCTGGGTTGGCGGCGGGCGGCGTGCTCGGCGCCTCCGCGGGCGGAAGCTTCGCCCGCTCGCCCTGCAGCCGCGTGCGCTGCGCCTCGGGAACCTGGTTCAGGTCCGTGTGCTCCTGCAGCGCCCGGATGTACGCGACGATGCCCCAGGCGTCGCGTGCGCTCAACGCGTGCGCGTAGCCGGGCATCTTCAGACCCGCGAGCTTCTTGAGGCGAGTCGCCTCGTCATCGCCGGCAAGCACATGACCATCCGGGCCCGCGACGCCGTTGAGCGCCGTGAAGAAGAGGAACCCATCGGTGCCCTTGGCGTCCGGGTCGTTGGAACCGGGGTAGTACTTCGGATCGTGGAAGCTCGGCACCACACCCGACCAGCGCTGCCCCACCATGCCCTGCCCGTTGCCCTGGTACCCGTGGCACACCGCGCAGTAGATCCCGAAACGCTCCTGGCCCCGCGCCAGCAGCTCGGACGTGACGGCGATGGGAATCCGCGCGACGTACTTGCCGTCGGCGCCCTTGCCCCGGTACGACGCGTCGTCCTCGGCGAGCAGCGCCGCACGCTCGGCCTTGAAGGGCTTCACCCACGCGTGCGCCTCGTCGTCGGGCACCGCGTCGTGGTTGAAGTCCCAGCGTCCGAACGGAACGGTGCCCGCCACCGGAGCGCGCATCGCGCGCTTGTCGGCGTAGAACGGATTCTCCGCCTGCGGCTTGTACTTGGGCGAGTCGTCCATGTCGGGCAGGAACTGGTGCGGGGGCTTGTCCTCGCGGTCGCCCCGGCACCCGCCCAGCCCGGCGCCCAGCGCGAGCGCCGCCAGCGTGGCGCTCGCGAACCGACGGGTCAGATGTGTGCTGCGTGTCATTCGTCCAACCTTCCGATCCGTGGGATTCGCTCGTCCAAGCCCTCGCTCATCCCCGGCGTGAGCAATCGTGCCTCTTCGTCGCTGTGTGTCCGTGCCACTCATGGGTCTTCGACCAACTCCACGCTCGTCGCCCCGATCGACTGCAGGAGCTCCTTGGTCTGCTGCGGGTGGAACTTGGGATCGCTCGACTCGATGCAGATCGCGAACCCGTCCTGGCTCACGCGGAGGAAACTCTCCTTGCGGAACAGCGGGTGGTGCCAGCGCGGCAGCCCGTTGAGCGCCAGCATCCCGATCAGCGCCGTGAACGCGGCAAAGAGGATCGAGAGCTCGAACCCGATGGGCATGAACGGCTCCCACGCGCCCCAGGGCTTGCCCTGCTTGACCATGGGATAGTCCACCGCGGACATCCAGAACTGCATCAGGAACGCGCAGAACGTTCCCGTGAACGCGCCGCACGCCACGAGCACGGGCAGGATCGTCCGCTTCTGCCCCATCGCCTCGTCGATCCCGTGGATGGGGAACGGCGAGAACAGGTCCCACGACTCGTACCCCGAGTCGCGGACGCGCTCCGCCGCGTGGTACACCGCCGAGGGCGACGCGAACTGCGCCAGGTACCCGAAGACGGGATCGCCCTTCTCCGTCACGAACCGCGGCGCGGGACGGGGCACGAACGGGAGATAGTCATAGATCGCCATGGATTAGTGCCCTCCCTTCGCGTGCGCGACGGCGTCCGCACCGTGGTCGTCCCCGTGCGGGTCGGCCGCGGGCATGACCGCCTTGAGCTCGGCCATCGCGAACTGCGGGAGGAACCGCACGAACAGCAGGTACAGCGTGAGGAACACGCCGCACGAGCCGACGAAGATCCCGATGTCCACGGGCGTGGGCCAGAACATGCCCCACTCGCCCGGCAGGAACGCGCGGTGCAGCGACGTGACGATGATCACGAACCGCTCGAACCACATGCCGATCGTCACCAGGATCGACACGATGAAGATGACCACCGGGTTCGTCCGGCACCACTTGTTCCAGAAGACCTGGGGCGACACGACGTTGCAGAAGATCATCGTCCAGTGCGCCCACCAGTACGGCGCGTGCTCGGGGCTCGCCCGGTTGTACTTGAACACGTGCGCCTCGTACTCGTTGCCCGAGTACCACGCGATGAAGAACTCCATCGAGTAGGCGAAGCCCACCATCATGCCCGTCATCAGGATGATCTTCGCCATGTTCTCCAGGTGGCGGAGC
>CAYNSB010000004.1:0-96131 GCA_964399625.1 uncultured Phycisphaeraceae bacterium | reverse complement strand
CGCGTGCTCGACGGCGCGGTGGCGGTGTTCGACGGCAAGGAGGGCGTCGAGGCCCAGTCCGAGACGGTGTGGCGTCAGGCGGATCGGTACAACGTGCCGCGCCTGTGCTTCGTGAACAAGATGGACAAGATCGGCGGGGACTTCGAGTTCTCGTTCGGCACCATCAAGAGCCGCCTGGGCGCCAACGGCATCGCGGTGCAGTACCCCATCGGACTCGGGCACGACTTCAAGGGCGTGATCGACCTGATCGAGATGCAGGCGATCTTCTTCGATCCGCAGGACAAGGGCTCGACGATGCGCTTCGCCGAGATTCCCGAGGATCTCAAGGACAAGGCGAACGAGTGGCGTCACAAGATGCTCGAGCAGACCGCCGAGCTGGACGACCACCTCACCGAGAAGTTCCTCACCGACGAGAAGTCCATCACCAAGGAGGAGATCCGCGCGGCGCTGCGCAAGGGCACGCGGACCCGCAAGTGCTTCCCCGTGCTCTGCGGCGCGGCCCTGCGGAACATCGGCGTTCAGAAGCTGCTCGACGCGGTGATCGAGTTCCTCCCCTCGCCCACGGAGCGTGACGAGGTGCAGGGCGTGGACCCGCGCGACCCGGAGAAGAAGCTCACCCGCCCGCACGACGAGAACGCGCCGTTCTCCGCGCTCGTGTTCAAGGTCGTCTCCGACCAGCATGGCGATCTCACCTACATGCGCGTCTACTCGGGCAAGCTCACCAAGGGCACACGCCTGCTCAACCCGGTCCGCAACAAGCGCGAGAACGCCTCGCGCATCTTCGAGATGCACGCGAACAACCGCATCGCGCTCGAGGAGGTCAGCGCCGGCAACATCGTCGCGGTGGTGGGCATCAAGGACTCCATCACGGGCGACACGCTGTGCGATCCCGAGGCGCCGATCGTGCTCGAGCGCATGACGTTCCCCGAGCCGGTCATCTCCATGGCGATCGAGGCCAAGACCGCCGACGACAAGCGCCGCATGTCCGAGGCGCTGGGCGTGATGGCCCGCGAGGACCCGTCCTTCCGCTTCTCCTTCGATGAGGAGACGGGGCAAACCATCATCCGCGGCATGGGCGAGCTCCACCTGGACATCAAGCGGACGATCCTCGTCCGCGACATGAAGATCAACGTCGAGGTCGGCAAGCCGCGCGTGTCGTACCGCGAGACCATCTCGCGCAAGGTCGAGTACGTCCGCGGCAAGCACGTCAAGCAGTCGGGCGGTCGCGGCCAGTACGGCGACGTCATCATCAACCTCGAGCCCTACACCCCCGAGCAGGCCAAGGCCGACGAGGTGGAGATGGAGGAGGGCGTCGTCGTCGAGAACAAGGTCGTCGGCGGCGCGATCCCCAAGGAGTTCATCAAGCCCTCGATCGACGGCATCCGCTCGGCGGCCCTGGCCGGGACCAAGGGCTACCAGATGATCAACATCAAGGCGACGATCGTGGACGGATCGTCGCACGCGGTGGACTCGTCGCAGGTCGCCTTCGAGCTCGCCGGGCGTCTGGCGCTGCTGGAGGCGGTGGGCAAGGCGGGGCTCATCCTGCTCGAGCCGATCATGAAGGTCGTCATCACGGTGCCCGAGGACTACCTGGGCAACGTGACGGGCGACGTGTCGTCCCGTCGCGGCATGATCATGGAGACCGAGGACCGCGGGAACGTGAAGCTCGTGACGTGCGAGATCCCGCTCTCGGAGCTCTTCGGGTACACGACGAGCCTGCGCGGCATGTCCCAGGGCCGGGCGAGCGCGACGATGGAGTTCCTCGAGTACCGCCCGATGCCCGGCGGGCTGATGAAGGAAGTCCTGGGCGACAAGGCCTGATCGAAAGGGCCCGATCGAGCCTTCCCGATCACATAACACGATTCGTACCTTGCGGGCCCCGGGGTTGACCCCGGGGCCCGTTCTTTGTCCGTACGCGTCGCTCAACGGACGGCCTGTCCAGTCTCCCTTCGGACCCGTGGGTCTTTAGGGATTGTGCGGCCCGTGCGAGAGGGGGAATACCGCTTTCGGGTTGCCGACGCGACCCAGCGGGTTTACCTTCCAGCCGACACAAGCAAGGGCGCGCGAGCGACCGCCGCCCGGTTCTCCCGTGCCGGAGCCTGCGCATGCAACGTTTCCAGACCGTCCTCCTCTTCGGCGCTCCCGGCGCCGGCAAGGGCACCCAGGGCAAGATCCTGGGCCAGATCCCGGGCTTCTATCACCTCTCGTGCGGCGAGGTCTTCCGCACGATCGACACGAGCTCCGAGCTTGGCAAGACCTTCATCGAGTACTCCAGCAAGGGCCTGCTGGTGCCCGACGACCTTACGGTCAAGATGTGGCAGTCGAACATGCACGCGCGCACCGTGCTGAGCGATTACAAGCCGAGGGCCGACCTGCTCGTGCTCGATGGCATCCCGCGGAATGTCAATCAGGCGAAGCTCCTGGAGCGCCACCTGAACGTGCTGCAGATCATCCACCTCGTCTGTCCGGACAAGGAGGAGATGATCAAGCGGTTGCGGCGTCGTGCGCTGAAGGAGAACCGCATCGACGACGCCCGCGAGGATGTGATCCGCAAGCGGTGGGAGGTGTACGAGCGCGAGACCTTCCCCGTGCTGCGCCACTACCCGACGAGCATCATCAAGGAAGTCGATGCGACGGGCTCGCCCGCGCGCGTGCTCGAGCACATTCTGGAGTGGGTTGTCCCGATCCAGGAGTCCCACTTCCGAAACCCTATGACCGGGGAGCCGATCAAGACCCCGATCGATGACCGAAAGGCTCCCCTCAAAGGCCGCTCCGCCAAGCCCGTCCGCAAGCCGGCGGCCACGCGGAGCAAGTCCCGCGCTTGAGCCGCGCGTGTGGATGAGGGGCGGATCGACGCGGGGCGCGGTATGCTGAGTGCATGCTCCGCCGGGGCTTCACGTTAATCGAATTGCTCGTGGTGATCGCCGTCGTCTCGACGCTGATCGGGCTGTTGCTGCCGAGCCTGGGCGGCGCGCGCGAATCGGCGCGGACGCTCGCGTGCGCGAGCAAGCTGCGCCAGATCACGCTGGCGACGCAGATGTACCTGGACGCGAATAAGGGCGCGCTCCCGCAGATGCGCCTGAACGTGCCCGAGGGCGGCACGGACGTGCGGGCCACGCTCTTTGGCGGCAAGCGCGGGGTCCTGAGCGCGTACAACGCGGACTCGATCGGCATCGGCGCCCGCCCGCTCAACGCGTTTCTTTCCAGCACGCCCAGCCCCGTCGATGACTCGCAGCGCGTGATCGAGCACGAGGTCTTCCGCTCGCCGTGCGATCGCGGCGCGGACGACATGGCCCTGGGCCTGCCCGGCACGTCCAACGTGGCGTCGATGTACGACGCGCTGGGCACCAGTTACGTGCTCAACGACCACGGTCTGAACGGCCCGGGCGAGCGGACGCTCGTTCCCCCGGGCGGCGGGCGGATGCCCCGCGTGGACCACCCCACGCGCACGTGGCTCGCGGCGTCGTCGCCCATCTACGCCTTCGAGTTCGACGGCGACCGCGGGCAGCGCTGGTACTCGAAGGACAAGACCGAGGCGAATCTCGCGTACGTTGATCTGCACGTGCGTGTGCGGGTCCACGTGCCTAACGTGCTGTGCGAGATCGAGAACGACACGCCGGACTACACGTTCATGGCGCGCCCGGACTGGGCCCGCGTCCCTCCGACGATGCCGAACTGATCGCGACGCTTGGCGGCGTACCCTTCCTGCGTGCCGCCGTAGCTCAGTGGTAGAGCAGCGCTTTTGTAAAGCGCGGGTCGCAGGTTCAAGTCCTGTCGGCGGCTTTGGGCCTCGCGGTGCCGAGCCTTTCGCGCCGGCGCATCTCGCGCTTCACGAGCAGCCCCAGTTGCCCCGGGCTGCACGCGGGCAGCGACGGGCGCCCCGTGGCGACCGCGGCCCGCGCGTACGCATCGCACAACCCGCACGCGGTGCAGCAGTCCATCTCCCGCGCGAGGTCCTCGAACGGGAGTCCCGTGCGCTCGTGCGCCTCGATCAGCGCCGCGAACGTCACGTTCTTGCAGATGCAACGGTCCACGGTCATGCGCTGGCGCTCCGACGTGGGGACTCGGCCGACTCCGCGCCGACTTCCCGGCGTGTGCGATATCGGCGCGATCGACTCGCACATTGTGCTAGATCATCGCCAGCGCGTCCACCCCGGAACATACCTCGGATCATTGCGGATTCCGACGGAACCAATCCGCAATGAATCGTTGACAAGCCACTCCGGATTTGCAGCGAACGCGCGCACGCTTCCGTCGGCCCTGGCCGCGTTTGTGGTGCCCAGCGCACCCAGGCGATGCCTGAAAGAGGTGGTCGGCGCGGGGTTGGCCGACCAGCCCTCGGCACGATCGAACAGGAATGGCGGATCAAGAAGTGCGCAATTGCGGGGGGTGGAGCCTGCGAGCATCGTGTCCGCGAACACGAGCAATTCCTCGGCCTGCGTCAGTTCGCCCAGCCGTTGCCAGCGCTGATCGGCGATCGCGCGGTTCCATCCCGGCGTGGACGCGGGCGCGAGGAAGTACCCGTTGTACCCGTACGTGCTCGTGGGCTGCGGGGGCGTGAGCGACATGGGTTGGGCGCGGTAGGAGCCCCAGGGCTGCGCGGGGCATTCGAAGACGGATCGCGCCGCGAGCGGCGCGTCCATGTGCGGGGCCAGGAAGCCGCGTGAGGCATCGATCCGTGGTGCGCTGGTGCCGGCTCCGTTGGCGGTCCCCGGGGAAGAGAATTCGAGCGAGCCCCACCAGTACACGATCCGCGCGCTCGAGCGCTCATCGGCGAGGGGCATGGCGCGATCCTGGTTGGACTGCGCGTAGAGCGTCCAGGCGATGACCATCTGGCGCTGGTTGGAGAGGCACGCGCCGGCGCGTGCCGCCTCACGAGCGCCGGCGAGCGAGGGCAGCAGGAGGCCCAGCAGCATCGCGACGATCGCGATGCACACAAGCAGCTCGATGAGCGTGAACGCGCGGCGAGTCAAGGACATCCTCCGCGGAAGCGCGACAGGAAGCAGGTGAAGTCCGCGGCGCTGAGCAGCGGAGCGGAGGTGGTTCCGTCGCAGTTGGCGAGGGGGTCGCCCGCGCGGAAGCGCGTCAGGAAGCAGGTGAAGTCCGAGGCGCTGAGCAGCGGGCTTGTCGTGTTGCCATCGCAGTTGGCGTAGCAGGCGGGCCCGCCCAGCGCGTAGAGCCCGGCGGGGCCGATCGTGTAAAGCGACGCAGCGGGCCCGTCGATCGCGATCGCCGGCGTTGATCCAGCGCCCGCGAAGTGATCCGCGACAAAGACGGAGTCCGTGGGCGCCCGCGAGAGATCGAGGCGGAAGAGGTCCGCGTTCGCGCCGGCGGTCCCGGTGCCCGACGGGATCGCGCCCACCAGGAGCGACCACGCCGGGCCCGGGCCCGCGGCGCCGGGTGCCGGCGAAGCAATTCCCAGCGTGGACCACCCGCCCACGGCGAGATACTCGCCCGCATCGAGCGAGCCGTTGGCGTTCGCGTCGCTCCAGGTCGCGAGCGCGGTATCCCAGAGCAACGTCGCGTGCGTGACATCGTCCTGGAAGAGCTCGATCGAGGGCACGCTGCCGAACCCCTGCACGCCCCCACAGAGCACCACGTGCCCCGTTGGAAGGACCACGGGCGTCGAGCTCGTGCGGTTGCACGGCGTGGTCCAGCGCACATCTCCCGTGCTGGCGTTCAACTTCACGAGCGTCGCGGCGAGCTGATCGCCGAAGAACGCGTACGACGCCGCGTACACGGAGTTTGCGGTGCTGGCGATCGTGACGCCTCCGAAGAACCCCACGCCCGGCGGCGCGACGTACGCCCAGGTTGGCGGCGTCTGCGCGTCGCCCTCGATGGGGAACGCGAGGACCCGCCCACCAGCGCCCGCGCCATCTCCCGTCGTGGCGACGTAGACAGTGCCCTGCGCGTAGGCCGGCGAATTGCCCGAGGAGCCCCCGATCGCGCGCGACCAGACGATCTGTCCCGGCTGGTACGGGTTGTTCACGGCGTCGAATGGATCGACGTTGATGCAGTGCAGGCGAGCGCCGGCTCCAAAGCCGTCGTAGTCGGTGATGAGCGCGCGATCGGCAGGTCCGCGGTCGTCCGTGACGAGGGGCGAGGCGTTCACGACGGATCGGGGCAGCGCGGCGCTCCAGCGGGGCGAGCCGGAGTTCATATCGAACGCGGCGAGCGACTGCCCCGCAGCAACGAGCACCGACTGGTTCGCGAGGTCGAGCGTCGGCGTGGACCAGGAGTCGACCACCGGCGCGTTGACCGTCGACTGCCACGCGACACGGCCCGAAGTCGCGTCGATCGCGAACAGGCGCCACACGCCCACGGCTTTGCCGATCGCGAAGACGCGGCTGCTCGTCGCGA
This sequence comes from uncultured Phycisphaeraceae bacterium, assembly GCA_964399625.1. Classification (GTDB taxonomy): domain Bacteria; phylum Planctomycetota; class Phycisphaerae; order Phycisphaerales; family UBA1924; genus CAYNSB01. Next base: position 89,771 of record CAYNSB010000004.1, on the reverse strand, counting down.
CGACGCCCGACTGCCCCGCGAAGGTGATGGCGTTGCCGGCAAGATCCTGCGAGCACACCCATCGCGCCGTGGTGATGGACGCCGGTGAGCGCGTCGCGGTGGACGCTCGCTGGTTCGAGCCGGCGTACGTCGTCCAGGGCTGCGCGGGTGTGGGCGTGGCCCATCCCGCCAGCGCTGCGAGAGCAGCCGCACGAGCACTCCATCGGGCGTGGCGCACGATCATCGGCGCCTCCGTCGCGCGAGCGTCGCGCCGGCGAGCATCATGCTCGCGCCGACTCCCGGCGCGGGCACGGCGGCGACATCCGAGACGGCGTCGATGTTCACCACGCCGCTCTCGCCCGCGGGCACGGTGAAGCGCAGGAACGAGACCGACGAGAGCCCCAGAGCGCCGATGTCCACCCCGGCGCCGCCGCCCGAGCCGTTGTAGCCCACGACGAGCTGCGCGAAGTTCTTGGCGTGCCAGTCGAGCGATGGATCAACGGGGCGCGTGAAATCGGTGGGCACGGCACCGGGCGCGGTCGCGAACGCGTCGGTGAGGTCCGCGTAGCCCAGCGTGGGATAGACGCCGTCGGGTCGGAAGTTGGGCACCGTCGTCCAGGCGGCGCCGTCGGGCGAGACCTCGAGCTTTCCGCGGCCCCCGAAGAGCTCATCGGCGCGGGCGGTGAAGGTGATCGGGTCGTAGAAGAACGAGTTTCCGAACACGAGCAGATCAACGCCGAACGGGTTCTGCGGGTCGTTGGTCACCGGGTGATCGAACGCGAGCACGAGCGAGCCACCGGCGCCGACCGACACGATCTGCTCGCCCTTGTAGGGCGCGCTGAAGGGCGTGACAGCGGCCGGGAAGTTCGCGTCGGGCGTGAAGCGCGAGGGCTCACCCAGCGCGACCAGGGGGTTGTCAAAGCCCGGGGAGGTGCCCGTGCCCGGCGTGTACGACACGACCTGAGTCGCGAATGGGCTTGCGCCCAGCGCGCCCGCGGCCGCGACAACGACGCCGATGAACGAGATCGCCACCCGTGAACGGGACGACACAGCCAGAATCCGCATGACCAGTCTTTCTGCCGGCGCGTTCGCCCATGGAAGGGCGCGCAGACACCGGCGCTTCGTCCCGATTCGCGCAGGACGTCCCCTGGCGTTTGGATTGGCCGCACTCGCGGGAAAGCCGGGAAGGCGCGCACCCAGGGGCGCGACGCGAGCCTTGCCGGCGCCCTGCCTCCGCGACGTTGCGGGGGCACGCGAGGGCGGCCACAGCACTCGTCAGCGGCAGGTCTTCCGGCTTGGGGCCCGCCCGGGAATGATCCCGGGACGCGACTTCAACCTTCCCGACGCCCCAACCGTGTGGGCGGGCCCCGACTGGCGGGCCCTGCGTCAGTGGTGGGAGCAGGCGGGGCGAGCGGCGGTACCGCTCGATCCATGCTCTCCCGAGAAGTCGCGGGTTCGTGCCCCTTACGGCGGCGCGTCCGCGGTGGAATTGGAGTTGCCCGTGCTGCACGCAGCGAGCAGACGCCGCACCACGCTTCCCTTTTCAGCCCCGCGAGCCCGTGGAGCGCGCGGGGCACCGATGACGGGGGCACGGTACCGGGGGGTGCCGCGCGTGTCAAGCATGGCGGGCGGAATGGGCGGCACGGGCGCGATTCAACGCAACGATTCGAGCGCCTCGGGCACGAATTCCGTCAGATCCGTCGCGAGAAGGCCGGCCTGGGCGCGATATCGCTCGCGCCACAGGCGTCCCGCGATCCCGTGTGCGCGCACGCCCAGGCGCGCGGCGTCGAAGAGCGAGAGCGATCTGTTGGCGCACCACTGGGCGACGAGCCCGCCGATGATGCCCGAGAGCACATCGCCCGTGCCCGCGGTGGCGAGCTCCGGCCCGCCCGCGTCGTTGATCCAGGCGCGGTGACCATCGGAGACCACCGAACGATGCCCCTTGAGGACGACGATGCACCCCAGGCGCTGCGCGAGCGCCGTGGCCGCGCGCTCGCGTGTGTCCTGCCGCACCGGGTCAACGGCGATGTTGAGCGAAGCGGCGAGTCGGCGATACTCGCCGGGGTGGGGCGTGAGGATCGCCGCGGCGCGGAAGTCGCGCGGGAGTTCGACGATCTGGGAGAGCGCGTTGAGCGCATCGGCATCGACGACGACGGGGACGGATTCCTGCTGCACGGCGCGGAGCGCGATCGGCTGCACCTCATCGCCCTGCCCCATGCCCGGGCCCACGACGAGGCACGACGCTCCGGCGCCAGACGGGTCGATCGCGTGATCGAGAACTTCGGCGGCCTCGTGCGGCACAAGCCTGCCGTGCGCGTCCGTGGGCATCGGCATCGCGGTCGAGGAGGGGCAGATCGAGAGCACGGCGTTGGCGATCGGCTCGGGCACGAGCACCTTGGCGAGCCCACACCCCGCCCGCAGCGCGGCACGGGCCACCAGGGCCGGCGCGCCGATCATGCGGAGGTCCGAGCGTGCGCACCCGCCGATCACGCCGACGGTGCCGAACGTTCCCTTGTGCCCCGCGGGATCGCGCGCGGGCAGGCGCGGCAGCGGGGGCGCGGTGGTGGTGGGGTCACTCGACATGGTCCACCGTGATCGAGAGCCTTCCCAGCAGCGGCACGATCGACGCCATCGCGCCCGTCGCCTTGCCGTCCTCCATCGCCGAGGTCATGATCGCGATGTGGGTCGCGTCGAAGGCCCGCTCGCCCGAGAGCGTCGCGTCCAGATCGATCCAGGATGGAGAGCCATTCGAATCCAGGAGCGCCTGGGTCCACATGTGGTACGCGAACACGTCCTGGGCGCCGGCGAAGCGGTCTGCGTAGATCAGCCCGCTCACGATCCGAGAGGGGATTCCATCGGCCCTGAGCAGCGCCGCCAGGAGCACCGCGTGCTCCGTGCAGTCGCCCGCGTGCGTTCGCGCGACCTCGCTGGCGCTGGCGAGCGCGGTGTCGAGGTCCTTGCGCGTGATGTACCCGTGCACGAAGCGGCGCAGGCGCTCGGCCCGTGCCGCCCGATCGGCGGGGGCGCTCTTCAATGCGCGCGCGGCGAGTTCCCGGATCTCGGGGTCCTCGCTGTTGATCATCGAATTGGCGATCACGAACGCGCGATCGTGCGAGTCCGCCTGTGGTGCGGCGTCGCGGACGCCCACGCTCACGCGGGCGCGACGTGGATCGATCGCTTCCGACCGCTGCGTGCCCGTGGCGGGAATCGCGGGGAGTTCGCCCTGCGGCACGGCGAGGGTGTACGTCGCTCGCGTGCGTGCGCGGGCGAGATCGATCGGACGATCCGGGCGCACGAATGTCGCGACCATCACCTCGGGCGGGCGGAGAGAACGCGTCGCCTCGTCCTTGGACGATTCCTCGAACTCGAGGGCGATGCCGCCGAGGTTCGCGGTGAATTTCACGGGCGTGCCGTCCGCATCCAGGTACTCGATGGAGTTGATGCCGGGCGCCGAGGACGCGCTCGACTCGCACTTGAACACGTCACGCGAGCGCCCGCCCACGTTCAGGCGTGCCCGCTCGATGTTGCGGCGCGTGATCGTCTCGATCTCCGGTCCGCTCGTGGGATCGAGCGTCCGCACCACGATGTCCCTGGCCTCTTTGGTGAGCTGCCTCGCGACAGAGCGTGCCGCCGCGGCGGGGGCGAGCCACCCGTCGCTGGGCAGGGTGGTCGTGCTGCGGGTCTTGCTTCCCTGCTGGGTTGTGGTGAGCGAAAGCTCCACACCGTGCTCGGTGCGTTTGAACTCGCCGCGCGACTCCACGGGCACGTTTCCGAGTTTCTGGGTTGAGGACATCGAGAGCGGCGTGCCGTCCTTGCCCTCGACGAACTCCCCCTCCATCGAGATCGAGACGTTTGTGGAGCCGCGCGCCACGCTCAGGCTCATTGAGCTTCGGCTCAGCACGCGATCGCCCTCGGCTCGTTCGGAGATGCTCATCCAGCCCGCGTGCTGCCCCTCCATGCGGACGATGTACCAGCGTTCGAGATCGCCCGCCGCCGCGCCCGCGGCGCACACGAACGCGAGCACGCACGCGAACCATCGGTACCAACGCGACGGCAGATCGGCAAGCGATGGTGGGGCGTTCATGCGGGGATTCTACGACGGGCCGATCCTGCGTCCGTGCCGCCCCGTGCTCCGCGAGCGCGTCGCGTGGCGGGCCCGATCTACACTCATCCGTGATCGACACGCACTGCCACCTGACGTTCCCGGATTTCGCGGGCCGGACCGCTCAGGTCCTGGAATCGGCGCGCGCCGCGGGCGTTTCGGGGTGCATCACGATCTCCACGACGACGAAGGATTGCCTGGATGCGCTGGCGATTGCGCGGGCGCACGATCGCGTGTGGTGCACCGCGGGCGTGCACCCGCTCTATTCCGACCAGGGGCCGCACGAGTGGGCCAACCTGCGGCGGGTCGCGGAGGATGCGCGATGCGTCGCGTGGGGTGAGTTGGGGCTCGACAACCACTACAAGGAGCCGGCCAGAGCGCTGCAGGACCGCGTGCTCGCGGATCAGCTCGCGTTCATCGAGGGGGTCCATCGCGAGTGGGAGGCGCGCGAGCGCCGACCGCTGCCGGTTGTCGTCCACTGTCGCGAGGCGTTCGCGGACTTGCTCCCTGTGCTTCGGCGCAGCTCGCTTGATCCGGCGCGCTTCGTGTTCCACTGCTTCACGGGGACGCCCGACGAGGCCCGAGCAGTGCTCGAGTTTGGCGCGTGCATCTCGTTCACCGGGGTGGTCACGTACCGCAACGCGCGCGATGTGCAGGACGCGGCGCGCCTCGTGCCGATCGATCGCATCATGGTGGAGACGGACGCGCCGTTCCTCTCCCCCGAGCCCAAGCGTGGCGTGCGCCCCTGCGAGCCCTGGATGGCGTCGCTGACGGCACGGTTTCTGGCGGAGCTGCGGGGCGTGGCGTGGCCCGAGTTCGAGCGGCAGCTCGAAGAGAACACGCGTCGGTTCTTTGGCATCGCGTGATCGGGCCCGTGCGTGCGGGCACGGCGCACCGTAGACTCCGCTCCATGACGCTCGCCGCCTGGTTGCACGATCTCAGCCCGTGGGTGCTCCGACTGGGCCCGAGCTTTGGCGTGCGCTGGTACGGGCTGGCGTACTCGCTCGGGTTCGTGCTGGGCTGGCTGCTGCTGCGTCTGCTCGCGCGCCGGCGGGCGCTCGCCATCGCGCCCGAGAGGGCGGGCGACGTCGTGCTCGCGTGCGTGCTTGGCGTGGTGGTGGGGGGCAGGCTCGGGTACGTGATCTTCTACCAGCCGTCGCTCTTCACGCTGTTCACGAGCGAGGCACCGTACTGGGGCGTGCTGCAACTCAACAAGGGCGGGATGGCGAGCCACGGCGGGATGATCGGCGTGATCCTCGCGGCGTTCTGGATCGCGCGCCGACGGATCGAGCCGGCACGCCTTCCCGATCCGCAGGCGGCGAGCGTCTCATCGATGGGGCGTCGCACGTTGCACCTGCTGGACGCGCTGGCGATGGCGGTGCCGCCCGGTCTGTTCCTGGGACGGATCGCGAACTTCATCAACGGGGAATTGCTCGGCGATGTGGTGGCGCGTCCGGGCGCGATGGGGGGCGGCGCGGCACCGTGGTGGGCGGTTCGGTTCCCGCAGGAACTCGACGATGAGCGCCTGCGGCACATGCGGGTCATCGCGGATCGCGCCTCACTCCTGGACGATCAACGCTGGCGCGAGCTGGAGCAGATCCTCGATCGCGCGGGGCTCACACGCCCGGGCGACACCTTCTCGCAGACGTGGGAGCGGGCGCTCGATCGCATCCAGCAGTGGGGGAGCAGCGGGCGCGAACTCGCCCGACAGATCGAGCCCTATGTCTCGGCGCGCCACCCGTCGCAGCTGTACCAGGCGGCGGCCGAGGGGCTGGCGCTCATGGGCATTCTGTGGCTCATCGCGGCGCGCCCGCGGCGTCCGGGCGTCGTTGGCTGCTGGTTCCTCATCGCGTACGGCATCATGCGGGTGCTCACGGAGCTCTGGCGTCTGCCCGACGCGCAGCTCGCGGTGCAGCGGTTTGTGGGGCTTTCGCGCGGGCAGTGGCTCAGCGTGGCGATGGTGCTTGTGGGGGTTGTGGCGCTGGGCATCATCCAGAAGGGGCGCGCCGTGGCGGTGGGCGGGTGGTGGACGCGAGGGACGACCCGTTCCTGAGCATCCGCGAACCGTTCCGCGTCTTGGGCGTAGGAACCTCGCCGCACTACACTCCACGGAGAACACGGGAGCTTTCTTGGCATGAATGTTCTGGTCACGGGCGGTGCGGGGTACATCGGCAGCCACGCGTGCCAGCGCCTCCTCGCGGATGGTCACAGCGTGGTCGCGGTTGACAATCTCTTCCGCGGGCACGAGCGGGCGATCGAGTATCTGCGGACGGGCACGCCCCACGGCGCGACGCGGCTCCACTTCGAACGGATGGACATTGGCGATCGGGCCGGGCTCGAGCGCCTGATGCGGGCCCGAAGCGTGGACGCGGTGATGCACTTTGCCGCGCTCGCGTACGTCGGCGAGAGCGTCGATCAGCCGCTGCGGTATTACCGGAACAACGCCGCGGGGGCGCTCTCGCTGCTGGAGGCGTGCGAGGCGTGCGGCGTGGAGAGGTTCGTCTTCAGCTCCACGTGCGCGACCTACGGCGAGCCCGACGCGCAGAACATCCCCATCCCCGAGGCGTGCCCGCAGAGGCCGATCAACCCGTACGGCATGAGCAAGCTGCACGTGGAGCACATGCTGTTCGACCATGCGCACGCGATGCGAGGTCGGGGAAAGCCCTTCGCCTTCGCGGCGCTGCGATACTTCAACGTCGCGGGGAGCGATCGCTCGGGGCTGATCGGCGAGCACCACGAGCCAGAGACGCATCTGATCCCGGTCATTCTGCAGGCGGCGCTTGGGCAGCGTGAGTTCGTGCAGATCCACGGCACGGACTATCCAACCCCCGATGGCACGTGTGTCCGTGATTATGTGCACGTGGAGGATTTGATCGACGCGCACGTCGCGGTGCTGCGCGCCCTGAAGGCCGGCGATGCCCGCACGTACAACCTGGGCATTGGCACGGGCCACTCGGTGCGTCAGATCATCGACGCGGCACGACGCGTGACGCGGGGTGTGGGGCGCGAGATCATCGTGAAGGAAGGCCCGCGTCGCGCGGGGGACCCGCCCACGCTGTTCGCCAATCCCGCCAAGATCAGGCGTGAACTGGGCTGGAGCGCGGCGATCACTGACCTCGATGAGATCATCGGGAGCGCCTGGCGCTGGTTCCAGAAGCATCCGAGGGGATACGCGTGAACGCGCGCAGGTGGCGTGAGGGCGTGCGTGCGGCTCTGCTGATCTGCGCGTTGAGCGTGTGCGCGCCCGTCGCGGCGCAAAACGAAGCGCTCCCGCCCGCACCGGCAGCGGGGCTGCGCATCGAGCCCGATCGAGCCCTGGAGTGGCCCGCGAGGCTCGCGCTGCCCGGTCAGCGGGCTGGGGAGGCGGGCGTGGTGATCGAGCTCGAGAGTGAGCCGCGGGTGCAGTATCTGCCGCGCCAGTGGGCCGATCCATCGGAGCGGAACGGTCCCGAGGCGAAGCTGGTGTCCTCGGCCGGTGGCGGCCCGTGGACCATCGAGATCGAGGGACCGGGGTCGTACCTTTTCGTGCGGGCGCTCACCGCCGGAGAGCCCAGCGCCAAGCAACTCAGGATGGCGCCGACGCGCGTGCTCGAGTTCGTCTCCGCGCGGGACGCGGGCGGGGGACGGGCCAAGCTCGAGCGCACGTGGCTCTCGTACTACGACCCGATCGGCGAGGCACCGGCGAAAGGGCTCGTGCTCGTGATGCCGGGCATCTTCGGCGAGCCGCGACTCGTCATCGATCGCCTCGTGCTGATGCTGCGCGAGCGGTCCTGGGCGGTGCTTCGCATGAACGCGCAGAGCTCGCGTTTCACGGAGAACGCGACGTTTCCGATCGACGCCGATCGCCCTGAAGACTCGGCGCGCGCGATCGCGGGCGAGATGACGCAGCGTGTCGCGGAGTGCGCCTTTGCCGTGCAGGGCGCGGCGAACTGGTGCGAGCGGGAGCGTCCCGTGCTGAAGGAACTTCCGCGCCACGCCGTCGGCATGTCCGGCGGCGCGATGACGCTGCCCTCGGTGCTGGCGCGCGAGCCCGGGCGATACTCGAACGCGGTCCTGATCGCCGGCGGCGCCGACTGGCTGGCGCTCACCGATCTCTCGGTGTACAAGCCCCTGATCCGCGCGGTCGATTTCGCGTGGTCGCGCGCGCCCGGCGCGGGCGATCGGACGCGCGCGAGCGAGGCGTACCTGCGCCAGTGTCCGCTCGATTCCTATCACACCGCCCGTGCGCTGCAGGGCAAGCGCATGCTCATAGTCCATGGCTCGTTCGATCTCGCGGTTCCCGCGGCGTCCGGCGATCTGCTCTGGGAGCGCCTGGGCAAGCCGCAGCGATGGACGCTTGACGCGGGGCACGAGCAGGTGTTCGTCTGGGTGAATCGCTCGCTTCGAGCGATCGTCGGATGGATCGGGGGAGAGGACGCACGCCCAGCGGACGTGAAGTAGAGCCCGAGGTATCGGGCGTGCGTATCGAGCATGTTCCCGATTGCGATCTGCTGTGGGGCTCGGCTACTCTGAACCCATGCTGCTGGCGATCAGCCCCTACCACCTGACGACGCGCGAGCCTGCGGCTATGGCGTCGCTGCTGCTCGCGGAGGGCGTCGTCACGCTGCTGCCGTCTCCGCTGGAGGGGCGGGACCGTGCGCACGTGGAGCGCGCGGCCGCGAGCGTGCCCAACTTCGTGCGCCTTATGGAGAGCTGGCGCTGGTCCATGCCGCTGTGGCGGGAGGGCGTGATCGCGGGCGCGATCGAGGGGCGCGAGCCGGTGGAGGACGTGCGGCGCGCGTACCGGCGGATCGGGGAAGAGGAGTCGTTCGCACCGCTCCGCGCGCTGATGAAGCACGAGCTGTTTGGCGATGAGGACGCGTACCTGGACGCGATCTCGCGGGACGTTCTGCGTGCGGGGCCCGACCCGGGCATCACGGTGCCGCTCATCGCGGGGCTCGATGCGTTCGCGGCGCGGATGGGGCTGGGCGTGGCGCGGTCCGACCCCTCGAGCGTCGTGCAGCGAGCCGAGGCGCGGTTGGGAGAACGGGTGCTCTCGGTCGCGCTGCCGGTGCTGGTGCAGGGCAGCGCGAACCGCGTGCTGCACGCGCGGGCGCTGCTGGAAGAGTCGCTCGCGCCGCTGCGGGAGGCGATGGCGACGCTGATCAACGCTCCCTCGCACGAGCACCAGCGGGACGCGGTGGAGGATGTCGCGTTCGCGGCGCGCGAGTACGCCGTCGCGTTCGCCGAGGATCGCGACGAGCTGGTGCGGGGGGACGTGGGGGACGACGCGGACGAATCGCGGGGCGTGGAGGGGACGCTGGCGCTCACGGGGCTCGTGCTGCCGCCCGACGCGGCGCTCCACGCGAGCATCGCCGCCCTGCGCACGATGGCGCCCGCCGGCATGCCCCGGAACTCCGGCGCGGGGACGGACGCGGGCACCTCGTCCGTGGCGCACGGGCTCTCGGAGGGACGCGCGACGTTCGCGATCCTGATGAAGGTCCTGGGTCGCCCGGCCGATGCGCGACGGGCACGCGGATGAAGCCCCGCGGGCCACGCCCGCGCTACGCTGGCACGTGAGCGTCGATCCGTCCCGCAAAAACGAGTCCGAGCGCCCCGCGAACCGGCTGGCGAGAGAGGCGAGCCCATACCTCCGTCAGCACGCGCACAACCCCGTGGACTGGTGGGCCTGGGGTTCGGAGGCGTTCGCCGAGGCTCGCCGACGGGACGTCCCCATCTTTCTGTCCATCGGCTACAGCACGTGCTACTGGTGCCACGTGATGGAGCGCGAGAGCTTCGAGAGCGACGCCATCGCGGGCATCATGAACGAGGCGTTTGTCTGCGTCAAGGTGGATCGGGAAGAACGTCCGGACGTGGACGATCTCTACATGGCCGCGACGCAGATCATGAGCGGGCACGGCGGCTGGCCCATGTCGTGCTTCCTGGAACCACGGGGGTTGCAGCCGTTCTTCTGCGGCACGTACTTCCCGCCCGAGTCGCGGTTCGGGCGCCCCGGCTTCGTGCAGGTGCTCGAGGGTCTCTCGCGGGCGTGGCGTGAGAAGCGCTCCGAGGTTGAGCAGCAGGCGGCGGCGCTTGCGAACGAGGTGCGCGATCAGATCGGCGCAGGCGAAGCGGCACGGGGTCTGTCCCTGGATCAGGTTTCCTCGGGCGTTCAGTCGCTCCTGCGCATGCTCGATCGCACGAACGGCGGCTTCGGCGGGGCCCCAAAGTTCCCGCAGCCCGTGTTCCTCGAACTACTCCTGGATGTGCGTGAGCGCGCGGGCGACGACGCGACTCGCGAGGCGATCGATGCCGCGTGCCGACTCACGCTCGATCGCATGGCGGTCGGCGGGCTGTTCGATCAGGTCGGTGGCGGCTTCCACCGCTACTCCGTGGACGCCGAATGGACCGTGCCGCACTTCGAGAAGATGCTGTACGACAACGCGCAGCTGGGCGTGGTGTACGCGCGGGCGGCCGCGATGTACCACGACGCGTTCTATCGCCGTGTAGCCGAGAGGACGTTCGCGTACGTCGAGCGGGAGATGAGCCGGGGCGAGGGCTTCTTCTCCGCCCAGGACGCCGAGGTGGACGGACGAGAGGGAGCCAACTACATCTGGACGCCCGAGGAGGTGCGCGGCGCGCTCATGGTTGATGGGCACGACGGCCCGCGCCTGACGGAACTCGCCGGCCGCGCGTACTCCCTCGATCGCCCCGCGAACTTCGCGGACCCCCATCACCCGGGCCAGACGGCGCACATCCTGCGATTGACCGATCGGCCCGAGCGTGTGGCGATCGAGGTGGGAGTTGGGCACGAGGCGCTGGAGCGAGACCTCGAGCGCATCAACGCCATCCTGCTCGACCGGCGATCCGGGCGTCCGCAACCCCGCCTCGATGACAAGCGGATCGCCTCTTGGAACGGCATGATGATCGCGGCGTTGTCGCGCGCGGCGCGCCTGGCGTCGGGCGAGATCGCCAAGGAGCACGCGTCTCGCTGGCTGGACCTCGCGAAGCGTGCGATGTCGTTCGTGCTCGCGTGCCTCGTCGATTCTGAGGGATCTGTGCGCCGGGTGCCGTCCGGGACGAGCGCGGGCAGTCCGGGATTCCTTGAAGATGCCGCGCAGGTCATCGCGGCGCTGCTCGAGTTGCACCGCGCGGGTATCGCGAGCGTGCCCGTGGAGCGGGCGGGCGTTCGTGTGCAGGCCCAAACTTTGGCGGAAGCCCGGCGAATCTGCAGTCGGGCGGTGAGCGACTTTGGTGATGGTTCGGGCAGCTTCTTCGATGCTCGCGACGGGCAAGCGGACCTCTTCGTGCGACCCAGATCGAGCCACGACGGCGCCCTGCCCAGCGGTGCGTCGCAGATGCTGCTGAACCTCATCGACCTCCACGCGCTGACGGGAGAGGCGGAGTACCTCGATCGTGCCCTTGCGTGTGCGGGCTCGATGTCGGGCGCGATCGCCCGCGCCCCAGCGGGGGCCGCCAACGCGCTGCGCGGAGTGCTTCGCCTGGCGACGATGGAGCCGGCCGTTGCGGCACGCCTGGCAACGCTCGGCCCCCCAAGCAACGACGAACCCACGGTACCGCCAGACTTCACGCCCGTGGAGGTGTACGCGAACGCGGAGCGCGTCCGCGTGGGCAGGGAGACGCCGGCGGTGATTCGCCTCGTGGTGCGCATCGCGCCCGGGTACCACATCAACGCCGCGGATCTTGGGGCGATCGCGGGCACCCGCGTCGGGCGTTCGCTCGTGCCGCTGCGGGTGCATGTGCTGGGCGGAACGGGCATCGCGGTGTACGCCGATTACCCGAGCGGAGTGGCGCTCGCTACCGATGACGCGCGTTCCGCCGAGGGCGCGCCGCTCGTGCACGCGAAGGAGATCGAGTTCCGCGTCGTCATCGAGCGCGAGGGCGAGTGGAGCGGGCGCCCGTTGCTCGGTGTCACCTATCAGGCGTGCACGGATCGCGAGTGCCTTGCGCCGCGGACCGTGGAGCTCGACGTTGCGATCGATCGCGCGGATTGACGCGGGCTGACCGGGGGGCGGGCCGAGGCGAACGAGCGGAGCGATTCGAAAAAGAAAGCGAGCCCGACGACACGGGGTCGGCGGGCTCGTTCTGGTTTCGATGGACGATCGGGGATTACTTGTTCACGTCGGGCTGGCGGGGCGGCGTGCTCTCCTTGGCCGGCGTCGCCTTGCCCGAGGCGCCACGCGTGGGGGCGGAGTACTCGGCGCCGCTCTGGGTCGCCTTGGTGAGGTAGATCTCGACGCGCCGGTTGGCGGGGGTGTTGCCGTTGGCGCTGTTGGGCACCGCGGGCTTGAACTCGCCCCAGCCCGCGACGTACATCTTGCCCGCGGGCACGCCCATGCTCGCGAGGTATCCACGCACCGAGATCGCCCGGTGGGCGGAAAGGTGGACGTTCGTCGGGTGCCCGCGGCCCTTGGCCGAGGCGATGGGCTGGCTGTCGGTGTGCCCAACGATCATGATCTCGTACTGCGAGGCGCTCGTGCTCTCGAGGACCTTGGCCAGCGCCGCAAGCGACTGCTTGGCGCTCTCGAGCACGGTGTCATCGCCGGAGTTGAACGTCAGGTCGCTGGCGAAGCGGAGCATGCCGCGGAGCGAATCGTACTTGATCAGGTCGGGATACTGGGCGGCGAGGGCGGCCAGGGCCTTGTCCGTGTCGGGGTCGAGCGGCGACAGGGCGAGCCCTGCGAGGCGCGCCTCAAGGTCCTTGTACGAAAGGCCCGCGGCCTCCAGGCGCCCCTTCAGGTCGCCGTTGAGACGCTCGAGTTCGGCGAGGGCGGCCTCCTTGGCGGCGCGATCCTTCTGGATCTGCAGGTTCTCGTTGCGCAGCTCCTCGAGGGTGCGGTTGAGCTCCGAGTTCTTCTGCGTCAGGCTGCGATTGGCGTCGAGCAGCTGGTCGTACGACTGCTGGCTCGCGCACCCACCCAGCCCGCTCGCGCCCAGCGCCAGCGCGCCCACGATGGTCGCCGCACCCAACCGATTCCACCGGTTCCATCTTCCCTGATCCATGGCGTCCTACTCCGTTGAGCGGTCCGGCGCGTCTGGTGACGATCGTGCTCGGGCCGCGGCCTGATTGCGCTGTCCGAGGCTCCTCCGCGTGCGCGCACAACGCCGCGCGGGCACGCTATCCTCGGACGCCGGACCCGCGAACGGGCCCGGTTGACAGTGCTGCGAGCGTAGCTCCCCAGGACCTGATGGTCCTTTGCGAGACGGCCGTCCGCACCACGCCGTGTCGCGAGAGAATGTATCGGAAATCGGCGGATTCCCGCATGAATCGGGCGGACTCAGGGCGCAATGCGCAGGAAATCCACAGGTGGGACGCCGCCGCGGCGATCGACGCGACGGGTGCCGGGGCTGCGCCCGCGTCCCTGCTGGTGGAGATCCGGTCCGACGCGATGCCCCGCCTGCTCGCGCTGGGCACGCCCCCGCAGGTCGACACGCACGAGGCGGCCCGGCGTTCGATCGTCCATCGCCTCCCCGGGCATGTCATCGTGCCGGGGCTGGTCAACGCCCACACCCACCTCGATCTGACGCACATCGGCCCGCGCGAGCACGATCCCGATCGCGGGTTTGTGCCGTGGATCGACATGGTGCGTCGGGAACGGCGGACCGACGATGAGTCGATCGGTGCCTCCGTGCGGGATGGGATCGCGCTGAACCTGCGCGGGGGATCGGTCGCGATCGGCGATATCGCCGGCTCGCCGCGGGGCAACATGACCCTGGCGCCGTGGCGCGAGCTCCATTCGGCGGGCGTGCTGGGTGTGTCGTACCTCGAGTTCTTCGGGATTGGTGGTGTGCGGACCAAGGCCCAGGCCCAGGTGGAGGCGATGATCGCGGGCGACGCCTGGCGCGACGCTCGGCGGCAGGGGACGCGGACCGGCTCAGTACCAGGGCTCCAGCCCCACGCGCCCTACTCGGTCGATCGCCGGCTGTACGAGCGGATTGCCCAGATTGCCGCTGGCGAGAGTGTCCCGCTGGCGACGCATCTGGCCGAGACGCTCGACGAGAGGCAGTTCGTGCGCGATGGCAGTGGGCCCAACGTTGACTTCCTTAAGGCCCTGGGCATCTGGGATCAGAGCATCCTCGAAGAAGTAGGACGGGGAGCGAGCCCGGTCGCGCACCTGCGGGGCGTCCTGTCGCGTTCCCGGTGGTGCCTGGCGCATGTGCACGATGCGAGCAACGAGGACATCGAGTTGCTCGCGGGGTCACGGGCCAGCGTGGCGTACTGCCCCACGGCGGGGGAGTACTTCGGGGCGGCGAGATCCTTTGGGCCGCATCGATATCGCGACATGCTCCGGGCGGGGGTCAACGTGTGCCTTGGGACGGATTCGGTCGTCAATCTGCCGGCAACGCGCGTCGCGGTCGGCGGCATTTCGATCCTCGACGAAATGAGGGTTCTGCACCAGCGAGACCACGCCGATGCCCTCACGCTGCTGGCGATGGGCACGACCAATGGTGCTCGGGCGCTGCAATTGGACGCGGCTTGGTTCCGTTGGACGCAAGGCGGACCCATTGCGGGTGCGATCGCCATTGGCGTGGAGGGCGGTCATTCTCCGATGGACGCGTGGGCGGCCGCGTTGCGGGGGAAATCCCCTCCAAGGGTCCTGTTTCGCGGCAACCTATCGTGCGGCGTCGTACACGCCGACGCGTGATGACGGAACCCCATGAACGCCAAGTGGATCCGCAGCAAGCAATGGGATGACGAGCACATCCCGCGCTGGGCCTGGCCCGCCAAGTTCCTGCTGCGCCTGTTCAGTTCGGTGTGGTTCGGGATCGCACTTCTGGTGCTGGTGGGGGTGTATGGGGCGCTGGCGAGCATCCCAGCCGGGATCGTCGCGTTGCTGCCCACGGTCGCGTTCTACGGGCTGACGCTGCTCGCGGTCGTTGTGGCAGTGTTTGTGCCGCTGGCCGTCGTTCGGTTCGTCTGGAGGCCGTCTGAGCGGCGCGGGCGGAACGTTCGCTTCGCGATCACGCTCCTGGGCGGCGCCGCGTTGATCGTCGTGGCGTGGGAGGTGTGGTACCTGGCGGTCTGGCCGCGCCTGCAGTACGACCCGGCGACGGGCAAGGGCGTGCGCTTCTTCGCGGACTTCTGCCATCGATACCGCGCGACGACGCTCCGGCGATTGCCGGGCATGGAGATGTCCGAGCTGGAGTTCTACTCCTGGTGGCCCCTGCGGACCGTGCTGCTGCTGTTCGTCTCGAACATGATCGTGGCGACGGTGCGGCGGATCGAGTTCACGTTCGAGCGCATCGGCGTGCTCATGGTCCACTCGGGCATCGTCGTAATCGCGCTGGGCAGCGCGTACTACAGCGGGCTCAAGAAGGAGGGCGACACGATCCTTCTGGCGGGGCAGCCCGATGCGCAGGGCAAGCCGGGCCCCGGGCAGCCCGTGGGCATGTTCTACGACAACACCGCGACGGCCCTGTGGATCCGCCAGCGGGGCGGCGCGCATGCTCCGCAATGGGAGCAGCGGCGCATCCAGCCCCCGCGGTACAACGACTATGGCCTTCGCGCCGCGGGCGAGCGGACCGTGCTGGGCGAGATCGGTCGCGCGGACGCGTCGAGCGATGGCGGACGCACGCTCAGCCTGCCCGTCGAGCCGCTGGCGGGCGTGCGGTCCACGCTGGATGACGATGTGCGCCTGCGCATCGTGGGATATGCGTCCTACGCGGAGGCGGGGCAGGACTGGATCGAGGGCACAGCCCCCACGGACGGCTCGAAGGGTGGCGCGAACCCCGTGCGGTTCGCGCGGCTCGAATCGGCGGTCGACGAGAACGGGAAGACGGCGGAGAAAAAGCTCGGATTCTCGTTCTTCTTCATGCCTCGCGAGGCAAAGGACCGCCTCGCGGAGACGGAGGCCTTCGGCATCGAGTTCGCAGCGGGAATGGACCAGCGGCGATGGAAGGACCTGCAGGCGAACCTCCCCGCCGGCGCGCAGCACGCGATCATCGTTGAGGTGCCCGCGACGTCCGATCGACCCGCCTACTCCGGCGTCATCGTCTTCGACCCCGCGAGGCTCAACGAGGACGTGCGGCTCGGAGAGTCCGGGTACTCGTTGAAGGTGACGCAGCACGCCGAGCAGCCGCCGTTCCCGCTGGTGACGCCGGGCTATCGCAACGCGCAGAGTAGCCTCGCGGTCGTGCGGATCACGCCGCCGACGGGAGCGAGCTTCGACCGCTGGGTGTACCACCGCTTCCCGGAGATCTCGCAGGACCTGCTCGAAGAGAAGAACGATCGGGGCATGCCCAAGCGTCGCGACGCGGACCCGGCGATCCGCGTGTCGTACATCGATGCCTCCAAGATCCAGGTGTACCTCGACGAGCGCCCGCGCGAGGCGCCGGGCGCCAGCACGCTCGCGGGCCTCGCGCAGCGCACGCGCGCGATCGTGCGCACGCCCGGCGGAGCGGCGCGCACCATCGACCATTTCAACGCCGATGGCTCGGCGGACCTCATCCCCGGGCTTCGCCTGCGCCTGCTGGGCGCGTGGGCGCACGCCGAACCGATTGGCGTCCCGAGGGTTGTGCCTGAGGAGCGTCGCTCGCCCGAGTTCGTGGGCACGCACGATCGGTCGATGCTCGCGGTCGAGGTCGTCGCCCGCGACAACTACCGGCGCGTTGTCTGGGTTCGCTACTCGAAGTACATGGGGCTGGACATGAGCGAGCAGACACGGATCGACCTGCCCGGCGGTCGATCGCTCGAGCTCGCGTTCGGTCGTCTCGCGTACGAACTCCCGGGATTCGTGATCCAGCTCACGGACTTTCAGATGGTGTCGTACGAGCACACGAACCAGCCGCGGGACTATCGCAGCGTGATCCGCGTGACGCCCACCAACGCGGGGACCTTCGAGCCCTACGAGCACGTGACGCAGCTCAACGCGCCGCTGCAGGCGCCGTTCATGTGGAGCGACGATCGCTCTTGGCTCTCCAACGCCGCACGCACGCTGATCTCGCGCGTCGACCCGAACCAGTTCAAGTTCAGCCAGGCGGGGTGGGACGCGGAAGGGTGGAACCAAACGCAGCAGATGGCCGGCGCCGGGCAGTTGCCCCGGGCGTTCGCACGGTTCACCATCCTGGGCGTTGGAAACAACCCGGGGATCCACATCATCGCGCTGGGGGGCGTGATGATGAGCGTGGGCATCCCGTGGGCGTTCTACCTGAAGCCCTGGCTGATGAAGCGGAAGAAGCGGCGTCTGCAGTCCATGCTGGCCGCGCGAGAGCGCGAGCCCGAATTGGCAGGAGCGGCATCATGAACGCGACCACGTCGCGCGGGGCGGAGGGATGGGTGGTGTTCAACGGCGGCGTCTGGGCGCGGCGCGTCGTGGTCGTGCTCCTGCTCTTGACGGTGGGCGTGTGCGCCGGCGAGGCGCGCGCGCAGAACGCGCCCGCGGGCAACGCCCATCCCGTGGCCGAGGCGATCTCCAGCGGCATGGGGTCCATGGCCAACCCCTTTGGCGAGGCCGTGCGCGTGGGGCAGGGCGGGCGAGCGAGCGGTGAGGATGACGCGATCGCCAAGCACGCGTTCGCGCAGGCCGTCCGCGCCTCGGGCGCGCTCAAGCCGCTCGAGGGCGTTCCGGTGCTCCACGACGGGCGCGTCAAGATTCTCGACACGCTCGCGCGGGAATCGATCCTCAAGATCGCGGGGAGGCGCGACTACTTCGAGTATGTCGCGGGCGAGCAAGGTGCGGCGCCCCGCAAGCTCTCGTTCGATCCGATGTTCACGTGGCTCGATCTGATGATCGATCCGGTGTACTACGGAACCAAGCCCTTGATCTACGTGGACTACCTGCCCCTGCGCGACAAGTACCTTGAGGCGGCGTACCCGGGGGACGAGAAGCAGCGCGAGCGGATGCGGATGCTCCAGCGCATCCCGCTCATGGCCGCGGCCCGCTTCTATGAGCCCATCCGCGACAAGTACGACACCGACTCGAACTACCAGCGGGGCCTCCAGCAGGTGGGCACGTCGCTCGGGCTGGCGCAGCAGGGCGTGGCGAACCTTCTGCTCGTGCCGCCCGCCAGCGCGGACCTGCCCTATGCGCACGTGTCCTCGCTGCCCGCGGAGTCCGCGGTGCGCCGATCGATGCTCGCGCTGGGCGCCGCGTGGCGCGCGCGGGACGCCGCGGGCGTCAAGAACGCCGTCGATGCGATGGCCCGCGAGGTGGGTTCGCTGGCGGGCGTGCGTCCGACGTCATTCCGCCTCTCGCTCGAGCACTCGTACAACCGAGCGCACGCCTTCGAGTATGGCTACTGGATGTACTTCCTGGCGCTGGTCAGCCTCATCCTTGCCTTCGGCACAGGGCGCAGATGGCTCGTGGGCGCGGGCATCGCGACGCTGGGATTGGCTGTCGCGCTGCACGCCTTCGGGTTCGCGTCGCGCTGCGTCATCGCCGAGCGTTTCGCGATCCAGAACCAATTCGAGAGCATGACGGGGCTGAGCCTGTTCGGCGCGATCGTGGGCATGGGCATCATGCTCGCCCGGCGTCAGTGGCTCTTTGGCGCGGCGGCCGCGGGGGTTGGGTTCCTTGTGCTGATCACCGCGACGCAGACGGCGATCCCCGGCAAGACGATCGAGCGAGAGGCGGCGATCCTGAACACGAGCATCCTGCTCAAGTACCACGTGACGACGGTGCTGAGCAGCTATGGGTTGATCACGCTGGGCATGATCTGCAGCCTGTTCTACCTGGGGACGTACTACGCCGCGCGGCTGCGGGGCACGCTCGCCGGGGCGCGCGCGGGGCAGGCGGTGGTGGGGATGAGCGGGGGTGCGGCGGTGCTCGCGGGCAACGCGCTGAACCTCGAGGAGGGCGCCCCCGCCGGCACGCAGCGGACCCTCGCGGACCTCGACAAGGCGCAGATGACGGTGCTGCAGCTCGCCTTCTGGGCGCTGGGCGTGGGCATCCTGCTGGGCGCGTGGTGGGCGGATCACTCCTGGGGCCGCTGGTGGGCCTTCGACCCCAAGGAGACCTGGGCGCTCATCACCTGGATCGTCTATCTCATCGCGATCCACACGCGCTTCACGGGCGTGAAGAACAAGGGCCTCGTCACGGCGTGGCTGAGCGTGGCGGGGTTCGTCGTGATGGTGTGGTGCTATTTCGGCGTGAACCTTCTGCTGCCGGGGCTGCACGCGTACGCGTAATCTACTTGGGCGCGGGTTCGCCCGCGTGCTCGTCGAGGCGTCCGAGCTGGCGGAGCTGCGGCCAGACCCACGCGATCCCAAGGACCACGAGGATCGTGCCCACGCCGCCCGACACAACGCTGGCCACGGGGCCAAAGAGCCTGGCCACCGCTCCGGACTCGAACGCGCCCAGCTCGTTGCTGCTCTCGATGAAAACACTGTTGACCGAGCTCACCCGCCCGCGCAGGTGGTCGGGCGTGCGCACCTGCACGAGCACGTGGCGCACGACGACGGAGATGTTGTCCAGCGCGCCCAGCGTCAGCAGCATCGCCAGCGACAGCCAGAAGTTCGTGGAGACTCCGAAGGCGATCGTGCAGACGCCAAAGCCCGCGACGCTCAGCAGGAGCGCTCGCCCGGCGCGAGCGAAGGGCGGGCGATGGGCGAGCACCAGGCTCATGAGCAGCGCCCCAACGAAGGGGGCCGCCCGCAGCACTCCCAGCCCCGTGGCGCCCACGTGCAGGATGTCCTTGGCGTAGACGGGCATGAGCGCCGTCGCACCCCCGAGGAGGACCGCGAACAGGTCGAGCGTGATCGCGCCGAGGATCGTCTTCTCGCGGTACAGGTGGCGAGCGCCATCGAGCATCGACGCGAGCGTGAAGCGTGCGCCCTCGCGCCGCTCCGAGGGGCGGGGGCGCAGCGCGAGCGAGCTGAGCGCGAACACAAAGCAGCCCATCGCGGTCATGAAGTACACCGGCCAAGCCGCCTGGCTCCAGGAGATCATGAACCCGGCCAGCAACGGGCCGGCGACGGCCGAGAACTGGAACACGCCCGAGTTCCACGTCACCGCGTTGTGGAAGACGCCGCGCGGCACCAGCAGCGGCAGCAGCGTCGCCCGCGAGGGCCCGTTGAACACGCGCGCGCACCCGCTCAGCGAGATGAGCGTGTACATGACCCAGATCGGCCAGCCCTCGCGGGATGAGAACGCGAGCGCCAGCGCGCAGCACGCGAATGCGAACTGCGTGAGCATGAGCACGAGCTTGCGGTTGACAAGATCGATGATGTGCCCGGCGGGCAGGGCCAGCAGCAGCACGGGCAGGGCGCGCGCGAGCCCGATGTACCCGAGGTGGAGCGCGTCGTGCGTCTTGTCGTACACGTCCCACGCCAGAGCCGTGCCCATCATCTGCAGACCCGTGCTCGAGCACGCGAACCCGAGCGCGAACGCGCGGTAGTTGGGATCGCGGAGCGCCGCGTACGGGTCGTGCGCACCCGGGGATGGGATCGTGGCCTCCGCTGGCGTCGCCTCGCGCGCAGTCTCGATCTCATCTCCCTCGGGCGCGAGGGGAGACGGGGGCGGTGGTGGAGGGGTCACTCGGCTCTACTCCGGCATCGACGCGCGGCGGGCAGTCTAGTCTTCGGAGATGGGCAGGATGTCGCGCTCCTTGCCCTCGGCCCAAGCCTTGAAGCGCGGCCAGAACAACTCCTGCAGCAGGATCTTCAGGCACGCCGCGACGGGGATCGCCAGCAGCAGCCCGTAGATCCCGCCGAGAATCCCTCCCGCGATCGAAGCAAACAGGATGCTCGGCGTGTCCATTCCCGTCGCGTTGCCCTGGATCTTGGGTGTGAGCACGTAGTCGTCCAGCAACTGCACGATCGAGAGCACGACGAGCGGGCCGCCGATGATCCACCACCAACGGCTGGCGAGGCCCGTGCCGTCCGCGTTGAACCAGAGCAGCAGCATCGCGATGGGCGCGGCCGTGCCCGCGGCGTAGGGGATGAGCGTGAGCAGCCCGACGGCGGGCCCGACGACCGTCCACGCGGGCACGCCCAGGATCGCGTACCCGCTCGTGTACACGCAGATGAGGATCGCGCAGATCGTCAGGCGTCCGCGGATGAAGCCCGCGATGACACGGTCCATGCGGGACAGGAGCTCGACGACGCGCCCGCGCTTGCGCTCGGGGATCAGGCTCTCCCAGAACCGCTGCAGCCGGCCGTACCCGGTGCAGAAGAAAAAGAAGAAGAACGCGGTGAGGAACGCGGAGAAGAGGAGCGTGCCCAGGGTGGTGAACCCCCGCGCCGCGACGCCCACCGCCTGCGTTCCCGCGCCCAGCGCGCTCTTGCCGAGGTTCTCGGCGTTGCTGGAGAGCCACGACGTGACGTAGGTCACGATGCGCTTGACCTCGCGCCGTCCTTCGAGGGTGTTCGCCACGCGCTCGCGCAGGGTGCGGTGCTCGGGCGTGTCGTCGCTGGGCGCTGCGACCGAGGGCTCGAGGGACGCCGTCACACGGTCGTACACCCAGCGCCACGAGCCGCGAAGGGCGTCGCGCTTGCTCGTGTCCTCTGGAGTTTCCAGCGCGGCCTTGAGCGATCGCGCGTTGTCCGCGATGTTCACCGCGGCGTTCGTGCCCTGCACCGCGGCAAAGCCGACGCCGAAGGTGATCGGCACCGCGACAAGGAGTATCGAACCGAGGATCAGCAGCGCCGCGACGCCGTGGCGTGAGACGATCGGGCGCGAGCCTGATCTTCGGGGCCGCGTCGCCCATCGCACAAGGGGCTCGACGAGGTAAGCGAGCAGGAGCGCCAGGAGCATCGGCACCGTCACGAGCGACAGCGTGTGCCCAAGCCACACGAGCCCCAGGGCGATCAGGATCACCAGCGTGTCGCGGAGGGGCTGGATCTGCCACAGATGCAGCGTGCGCCAATCGGGTTTGGAGTCCGGCATGCGCAAAGGGTAACGGCTTGCCCGGGCCGGCGCGTTCGCCACGAACGGCCGCGGAGCGGTGCGAAGGGGCTAAGCCCCGCAAAGCAACGAGAGCCACGGCATACTCCGTGGCTCTCCGTGGTGCTCCGTGGTGAATCTGACCGGCCTAGTTCGACTCGGCCGGGTTGAACGCCTCGTCGAAGTCATACACCTCGCGGAAGTCGTCCAGCGAGTCCTCGTCGCTCTTGCGCATCAGTCCAAGGTCGATCATCGCGAAGACGATCTTGCCGAAATCGTCCGTCCGGCGGATGCCCCAGCGGCCCAGGACCGTGCGAGCGAGCTGCCCGTACCGGCGGATGGCGAAGTCGCGCAGCCCCATGCACAACTGCTGGCCGTTCACGTGCTGCGCCTGGGTGGGCTGCGTCGCTTCCCCCTCGGCTCCGGCGTGCTCGCCGTGGATCAGCTCGACGGTGTGCGCCAGCCCCTCGCGCACGAACAGGTACGCCTCGGGCGGGTATGGGCCCGCCTTCTCGCGGACGGCCTTCCAATCAACCCCGCCGCCCTGGAATTGGATCTGATCGCCCACCGCAACATCTCCTTCCGCAGTCCACTACGGTATTCGATGCCGTTGTGGATCGGATGTTCTCACCACTTGCCTGTAACGCCCACGAATGTGCGCGGTTCCCTCGGTGTTCGCCTCAACCTCTCGTTCGGCGGGGCAGCCCGATCTTTTGGCCCACTTTCTGGAGGTTGCCCGCTTTGACAGGGGGGCCGGATGCCCGGGCGGGGCTGACGTGGGGGTTGCGTGCGACCCAGTACCGGAGGCGGCGGAGTGCCCACGCGCCCGCGTATGCCACGCCAACTCTCGGCCCAGTCTGCACTTGACGATCGACAAAGGCCACATCACGTTCGATCCAAAGGCGAGCATCCTGGGTCAGGTCGATGCCGTTGAAAGCACGGTCAATCTCAAAGGCCTGGCAAAGGCGGGCCGGGCCTGAGCACAAGGTCGTCATGATTCTTGAGGTACGAACCGTTTCCGAACCTTCGGCGCATTTCGAAGCATTTGCTCCGAATCTACGCGCGCACATCGCGGTGATGCCCTCGATCGGTTCGAGCGCGCGGACAAGGACCGCCTGAGGGTCGTCCGCCTCGCCCACGACGACGTTGAAGCACCAGTGCATGCCGTATGTGAAGTAGACATACGCGGTGCCGCCGCGGGCGTACATCGACTCGTTGCGTGCGGTGCGGCGTCCTCGGTAGGCGTGGCTCGCGGCATCGCGCACGCCCAGATAGGCCTCGGTCTCCACGATCCGGCCCGAGAGACGCGTGCCATCTTCGAGGACCCGCACGAGCACGCAGCCGAGCAATTCGCGCGCGATGGTCCGGGCCTCTCGCGCGTACCACCGCTTGGGCAGGCGAGCCTTGGTCGGTTTGGAGATGGACGCGGATCTGGGCATCAGCGCGACGACGCGAACGCGTAGATGGCCACGCCGATGAGCGCGAGCCCTGCGAGCACCGCGAGCGTGATCTTGATCCAGCTCCAGGGCCGCTGCCCCTGCACCTCGCCCGTGCGGGCGTTCACCAGGAATTGGTACAGTTTGCCCTGGTACCGGTACGCCGAGACCCACACCGGCAAGAGGATGTGCTTGTACGTGATGCGCGCGTACGCGCTCTGGCGGGAGTCGATGCGCTGCTCATCGCCCCCGATGTCGTGGTAGATGGTGCCCGTGATCGTGGGGGCCATCTTCTCCTTGGCGATCTCGAAGCCCGAGGGGAGGTCGATCTGGTAGCACTCGGCCTTGAACCCCGCGAGGTAGTCGTCGCGATAGGGCTGCGTGTTGGAGAGGTCCCACGGATCGAGGTCGTCGAGCTCGTGCCCGGGGAGGGACTTGGTCGCGAGCACGAGCACATCGTCGAAATCGTTCTCGACGACGCCCGCGACGGGCGTCCAGCGGATCTTGCGGACCTGCACGCTCTGGCGCTGCCCGTTGACGGTTCGCGTCTCGGTCACGTAGTACGCATCGCCGCGTTGCCCCGTGTAGCGCGTGGTGGCGTGGCAGTCGTACGTCCACGCGGGGACATAGACGCCCGAGAGCGCGGCGTCGAGCATCGCCTGCTTCTTGAGCGCGCTGGGCGCGAACCAGCGCGACGCGATCCACTTGCGATAAGACTCGGTCGCCTGCTGGCGGGGCACCTTGAACGGCAGGACCGCGTTGGGCTTGATGAGCGCGGCGGTGGCGCCGGTGGCGACGATGGGCGAGCCGCAGAAAGGGCAGTCCAGGCTCGCGACGCTGCCGGCGAGCGTGAGCACCGCGTGGCAGTGAGCGCACGTGACGATGGGTGATTCGGGGGCGTGCGCCTCGCCCTTGAGGCGTGCCAACGCCGCGTTGTAGTCCAGCTCCTGCGCGGGCTCATCGTCCTTGGGGATCTGGTTCTCCGTGGTGCAGTACGGGCACTTGAGGAACGTCGTGCCCGGCTCATACTGCAGCTTCGCCCCGCACTGCTTGCAAGGAAAGAACCGCGCACCGGCGACGGTGGGGGAGGTTGGCGGAGGTTCGAGCGGCATCGTGGGCGGGATCTATCGCGGCAGTGGCGGCGGCGTGGCGGGCATCGGCGGTGGTGAGCCGCCCAGCAGTGCCGCGATCTCGGGCACGTCCTTGGCGGCCGTCCACGAGCCCATCCCCTGGCGCCAGACCAGCGTGCTGGCGGTCAGCTCGCCCATCGCGGCTTTGCTGCGCAGCGCGCCGGCGTCCAGCGGGCCCACCTGCTGGTTGTTTACGGCGATGAAGAACGCGACGCTGGGGATCGCGGGCGGCGAGCCGCCGGGCATCATCGCGCCGCCGATCTGTCCGCCCAGGATTCCGCCCACGCCCATGCCGATGACGGCGCCGGCCGGGCCCGGGTTCTTGGCGGCGTCGCGGATCGCGTCCGCGGCCTGGAACTTGGCGTACCTGTCCACATCCCCGATGACGCCCATGCTCGAGCGCTTGTCCATCGCCTGCTCGACCTCGGGCGGGAGGGAGATGTTCTCGACGAGCATCGCGGTGAGCGAGAGCCCGATCTTGTCGAAGTCGGGCGTGAGCTGCGCTTTGAGGAAGTCGCCCATCTCGCGGTAGCGGGCGGACATGTCCATGATGGACATCTTGCTCTCGCCCAGCGCATCGCCCAGGTTCGTGACGATGTAGTTGCGGAGCTGGCTGGTGATCTCCTCGGTCGTGAAATGCCCCTCGGTGCCGACGATCTCCTTGATGAACGTGCCCGCGTCCTTCACGCGGATCGCGTAGGTCCCGAATGCCCGCAGGCGCACGGGCCCGAACTCCGGGTCGCGCACGATCACGGGGTTCATCGTGCCCCACTTGAGGTCCGTGAACTGGCGCGTGGAGACGAAGTAGACCTCCGCCTTGAACGGCGACTCGAACCCGTACTTCCAGCCCTTGAGTGTGGCGAGGATCGGAAGGTTCTTCGTTTCGAGCGTGTACGTGCCGGGCCCGAACACGTCCGCCAGCTTTCCCTCGTTGATGAAGACGGCCGACTGACCCTCGCGCACGACGAGCTTGGCGCCGTACTTGATCTCGTTCTGGAATCGCTCGAAGCGGTAGACGAGCGTGTTGCTCGAGTCGTCCAGGAATTGGATGATGTCGACGAGCTCGTGCTTGAGGCGATCGAAGATGCCCATGGCGGTCCTTTCGTGTTCGCCCGCGAGGGGCGAGTCGTGTTCGTGCATCGGCACTGGTTCGGTGCACGATCGGGCGGGTTTCGCGCGTGGCAGGCGAGGGTATCACGCCCGAGCGCGCCGGCGCGCGGGGGCCGGGCACGCGCCCGTTCTGTGCGGAATCCGCTCGAAATCCGCCGAAGTGTGGTAATCTACGCTCCCTGTCGAGCCTTCCCCCGGCGCCGCCCAGACCATTCCGCGCCAGCACAGGAGATCCCATGTCCGGCATTGCCGTCGAGGACCCGTCGCAGACGATCGAGGCCGCGCACCCCGAGGGCGTGCCCCCTCTTCCGGACAACGCGACTCCTGAGCAGAAGGACGAGCACTGGTTCAAGCACGTGTACCGCGGCGACAAGATGCCGCAGCTCACGCTGCGGGCCGTGGTCATGGGCGGCATCCTGGGCATGCTCATGGCGGCGTCGAACCTGTACACGACGCTCTCCATCGGTTGGTCGTTCGGCGTGGCGATCACGGCGTGCGTGATGAGCTTCGTGATCTGGAACGGCATGCGCCTGCTCTCGGGCGGCCGGCTCTCGCAGATGTCGATCCTCGAGAACAACTGCATGCAGTCCACCGCCTCCGCGGCGGGGTACTCCACGGGCTCCACGATCGCGACGATGTTCGGCGCGCTGCTCCTGCTCAACACGGCACCCGAGGGCAAGACCTCGGCGGACGTGAGCACGTGGGCGGTCCAGCCCTGGTGGCTCGTGGGCGCGTTCACGCTGTGCACGGGGCTCATGGGCGTGTTCCTCGCCATCCCCATGAAGCGGCAGATGATCAACCACGAGCAGCTGCCGTTCCCCTCGGGCATCGCGGCCGCCGAGACGCTCAAGAGCCTCTATAGCGCGAGCAAGGAGGCGATCTACAAGGCGTACTCGCTGGTGATCGCGCTGGGCGCCGGGGCGATCGTGGGCATCCTGAACACCGACGAGGACAGCGCGGGCAAGATCGGTATCCTCGCGAGAACGTTCGAGTTCTTCAAGACCAAGCTCTTCGACATCCAGTTCGCCGCGCTCTACCCGGAGAAGGGCTATTTCGCGATCAGCGACAAGGGCGAGCTGGTGCCCTGGTTCTCCAAGGCGACGCCCAGCGCGAAGGCGATGATCGACGGCGGGTTCCAGCCCAGCGTGCTGCTCATCGGCGCGGGCATGATCACGGGCCTGCGTGTCTCGCTCTCGATGCTCGCTGGCTCGCTGCTCCTGTACTTCTTCGTGGCGCCGCGCCTGATCCAGATGGACATCGCCCACGCGGGCACTGCGGGGTACGTCCGCTCGATCGAGCTCGTCGGCGGCGGCACGATCTTCCATGTGTACCGCTGGGCGCTGTGGGGCGGCACGGGGCTGATGGTCTTCGCGAGCCTCACGTCCCTGGCGATGCAATGGCGCACCATCGGGCGCGCGTTCACCAAGTCGCGCGAGGAGTCGCGCATGGGCGCCTCCACGCGGGACAACCTCAAGGACATCGAGGTTCCGTCGTGGTGGATGTTCGCGGGCATGATCCCCATCGCGATCGCGATGGTCGTGGTTCAGTACGTCGCGTTCCATATCTCCTGGTGGGCGGGGCTCATCGCGGTGGGCATGTCGTTCGTTCTGTCCATGGTCGCGTGCCGGGCGACGGGCGAGACGGACACGACCCCCATCGGCGCGATGGGCAAGGTGATGCAGCTCACGTTCGCGATCCTGCACCCTAAGCAGATCATCCCCAACCTCGCCTCCGCGGGCATCGCCGCCAACAGCGCTTCGTCTTCGGCGGACCTGCTCACGGACCTCAAGAGCGGGTACCTGCTCGGGGCGAACCCGCGGCGTCAGTTCCTGGCGCAGTTCTTTGGCGTGTTCTTCGGAACGCTTGCCATCGTGCCCATCTGGTACCTGATGGTGCCGACCAAGGCGGTGCTCGAGAAGTTCCCCGCGCCGGGCACGCAGAGCTGGTACCGCATCGCCCAGGTGCTGACGCAGGGCATCAGTTCGCTCGCGGACTCGGCCAAGTACGCTCTCGTGATCGGGTGCCTCTTGGGCATCGCGCTGCCGCTCATCGAGAAGTTCATCGTCCCGCCCAAGGCGCGCAAGTACTTCCCCAGCGCGATGGGGCTGGGCCTGTCGTGGGTCGTGCCCTTCGCCAGCGCGTTCTCGTTCGCGATCGGCGCCGTGCTGACGTGGGTCTGGGGCAAGATGGCGAAGAAGACGTGCGAGACGTACAACGTCCCCGTCGCGTCCGGGCTCATCGCCGGCGAGAGCCTGATGAAGGCGCTCATCGCGATGACCGCGACGATCATCGGGCTCATGTCGAGCGGAAAATAAGCGCGGCGAGCCGCGTTCGGTCGTTCACCGCTTGCGACGGGCTAGCGGGATCGGCGTCTGCGGGTGATCATCGCCGCGCCCAGCGCGAGCGCGCAAGCCGCGCCCGGTGACGGGATCACGGTGAGCACGACGTTGTCCACGCCCACGCCGTACCCAGTGCCCGGCGTGTTGTTGGGCGCCACGGGCATGCGCAGCCAGAAACCCACGGTGACGGATGACAGCGGATCGAGAGCGATTCCCGTGGAGTTGGTGAAGTCCGAAACGTTGAACGTCACCGGGGCGATCGTCTGCCACTGGTTGATCGTCGGCGCGGGAATGAACGCGGCGGGCGTATAGACGCGCACGCCCTGGATGATCATGGGGACGAACTCGGGCGCCGGCGTCTGCGGGAGCGTGCTCGTGAGCTTCAGATCCGCGCCGAGCGTGATCTGGGCGCTGAGCGAGCCCAGGAGGATGTTCGAGCTTGGGCCGCGGTACTGGAAGCCGGTGCCCGTGCGATTGTTCAGGGACGTGAGCGCGATCAGCGAGGCGTAGGTGCCGGGATTGCCGCCGACGCTAATGAAGGAGCCGGACTGTCCTTCGACGGTGATCACGCTCGTCCAGTTGCCGGTCGTGGACGTGAAGCCGTCGTTGATCTGCAGGATGGTTTGCGCACTCACGGCGCTGGGCGCCGCGATCGATGCGGCGACGATCATGGGCCGGACTCTCGAGAGGGTTCGCATCTTCATGGGTGGCTCCGCTGGGGCGTGCGAAATGGAACGGCGGCCGAAGCACCAGGCGTACCGCCATCCTCCCACACCCGTTGCGGTTCCGCGACAGATTTTGTTTTCGATCCCCGAATGCGAGCGTCGGCAGCAGGAATTCTCGGCGGTTCCCGCCGTGCTACCGCCGCTTCTTGAACTTGCTCTTCACGCTCGGCGTCGCGGTCGATCCGCGCCCGCCCATGCCGGGCAGCCCCTTCACTCCCGGGACCAATCCCTCCAGCCCCGCGCCGCCCTCGGCGCCCATCTGCGTCATCGCCTTCATCTTGCCCATGGCACCGAGCCCGGCCATCTGCTTGCTGAGCTTGTTGAGGGTCGTGAACTGCTTGACGAGCAGGGAGACATCGTCGGGCTTGGTCCCGCTGCCGGAGCTGATCCGCTTGCGACGCGAGAGGTCGATCACGTCGGGCTTGGCGCGCTCCTTCTTGGTCATGGAGTTGATGATCGCCTCCACGCGATCGAGCTGCTTGTCGTCGATCTGCGCGTTCTTGAGCGCCCCGCCCACGCCCGGGATCAGCCCCATGAGCTGCTTGAGCGGGCCCATGCGCCGCAGGGCCTTGAGCTGCCCCAGGAAGTCGTCCATGGACATCTCGCCCTTGGCGAGCTTCTCCTGCAGTTTCTCCGCTTCCTCCTGGCTGACCTGCTCCTGCGCCTTCTCGACGAGCGAGACGACGTCGCCCATGCCCAGGATGCGTCCGGCCATGCGCTCGGCGTGGAACTCGTCGATCGCGTCGAGCTTCTCGCCCGTGCCGATGAACTTGATGGGCGCGCCGGTGACCTGCTTGACGGAGAGGGCCGCGCCGCCGCGCGTGTCGGAGTCGAACTTGGTCAGGATCACGCCATCGACCTGGAGGCGCTGGTGGAACGCGCGGGCGGAGTTCACCGCGTCCTGCCCGGTCATGGCGTCCACGACGAGGAAGATGTGGTGCGGCTTGAGCGTCCGCTGCACGCTGGACAGCTCGTTCATCAGCTCGTCGTTCACGTGCAGACGCCCGGCGGTGTCCAGGATCAGCGTGTCCACGCCCGCCTTCTGGGCCGCGAGCAGCGCCCGCTGGCACACGCCCACCGCCACGCCGACGGCCTTGCCGTACGCCGCGACCTTGTCGGGCTCGCCGTAGAACGACACCTGCGCTCCGCCGGGCAGCTCGCGCTGCACCTGGTCGGCGACGGTGTGCAACTGCTCCACGGCGGCGGGGCGCTGCAGGTCCGCGGCGGCGACCATCACCGATCGCCCGCGTTTCTTCAGGTACGCCGCGAGCTTGCCGCACGTGGTCGTTTTGCCCGAGCCCTGCAGCCCGCACATCATGACGATGGTGGGCCCGGGCGAGATCGTCATGATCGGCGAGTCGCCCGTGTTGAGCTTGGGGAGCGGGATGCCGATGGACTGCGCCGCGGTCTCGGCGAGCTCGGCCATGTCCTCGCTCTTCATCGCCGGTGCGCCGCCCAGCACGTCGATGAGGCGCCGGTAGATGATGCCGATCATCTCCTCGCCGGGCTTGAGGCTCTTGGTCACGTCGCGCCCGACGGAGTCCTTGAGCACATCGGCGATGAAGTGATCGACGACGTCCACGTGGACATCGGCATCGAGCAGCGCCGTGCGCACATCCGCGAGCGACTCGCGCACGTTGCCCTCGGTGATGCTCGCCTGCCCGGAGAGCTTGCGATAGACGTTCTGGAAGGACTCGGAGAGGCGTTCGAACATGGTGGCTCGTTCTGCGTGTCGGGGGGTCGCGCCGTGCGTTCTCGGACGGCGCATGGAAAGGACGAGGGTCTGGTGCGGTAGTCTAGGAAACCGCGCGTGGGTTGTGGCTTGCAGATCGTGCCCGCGTATCCGATATCCATGGGAACCTGGGGAAGAACGGAACCCCGCCATGGACCCGGTGCTCATCACGCTCGGCCTGCTCCTCATCGCCTCCGCGATCACGCTGATGTGGTCGGGCGCGCGCACGTGGCTGCTCGCGATCGCGCAGGGCGTGGGCATGCAGGCGGTGGTCGGGGCGCTCGTCGCGGGCGTGCAGGTCGTGTTCATCATGCCCACCGCCGTCGCGCACGAGACGCCGTGGGAGCGCGTGCAGTCGGGCGTGCAGGCCCTGCCCTTCAACGCCGCGGGCTGGGCCGCGACGGAGGTCTACCAGTCGGTCTCGCACGATCCGACGCCCGGCGTGACGGACCACCTGGAGCAGTACCTGCCCATCGCCGCGGCGCAGGTCATCCTGATCGGCATGTTGATCGCGACCCGCCGCGTGCGTGCGACTCCGGACCGGCACGGGCTGGACCCTGTGCAGTTGGCGATCCTGGCGCTCATCGTCGCGAACTCTCTGCTCAACGTGCAGTGGGCGTGGTGGGGGAACTGAGCCTCGCCCGCCGGCCTGTCAGCGCTTTGACGTGAGCCACTGGTGCAGTTTCTTCGCGGGCCACGCGTTGACGCAGCGCTCGGGCGTCACCCATCCGCGTCGGGCGGTCAGCACGCCGAACACGAGGTTGTCGTAGTCCTCGGGCGCGTGCACGTCGCAATCGATCGCGATCAGACATTCGGCGTCGATCGCGGCCCGCACGTGGGTGTCGCGCAGATCCAGACGCATCCAGTGGGCGTTGATCTCCAGCGCGACGTTGTGCTCGCGGGCGCTGGCGATCAGCTTGCCCAAGTCGGGCGAAAGCCCCGCGCGACGGTTGATCAAACGGCCCGTGGGATGCCCCAGGATGTGCACGAGCGGGTGCTTGATCGCCGCAAGCAGGCGTTTCGTGGCGGTCTCGGGGTCCTGCGAGAGGGCGGCGTGGGGGCTCGCGACGACCACATCCAGCTCGCGCAGAACCTTGTCCGTGTAGTCGAGCGATCCATCGGCAAGGATGTCCACCTCCGAGCCCGCCAGGATCGTGATGGTGGGCTTGCCCGAGCGGTCCACGAACTTCTCCTGCGTCTTGCGGATGGCCTCGATGTGGAGTTTGAGGCGATCGGGCTTGAGCCCGCCCGCGATGGACGAGGACTGCGAATGGTCCGTCACCGCGATCGTGTGGAAACCGCGTTCCTTCGCGCGCGACGCGAGCTCCTCGATCGACATCGACCCGTCCGAGGCGGTCGTGTGCGCGTGCAGTTCTGCTTTGATGTCCCCAACCTCGATCAAGCGTGGCGGCTGCGACAGATCAAGCTCGCCGCGCGATTCACGGATCTCGGGTGGGAGGTACGGAAGTTCCAGCGCGGCGTAGATGTCCTCCTCCTTCTCGGCTGCGACAGGTCGGACGCCGCGCTCCTGTGGCGGCGGCTTGCCCTCGTCCGCCTTGGTGTGAGGGAAGAGCCCGTACTCATTGAGCGTGAGCCCGCGGTCGAGCGATCGCTGGCGCAGCGCGATGTTGTGCTCCTTGGAGCCGGTGAAATACATGAGGGCCGCGCCGAACGATGGGGAGGGGATGACGCGAAGATCGCACTGGACGCTGGGCCCCGACGCCGCCTGCCCGTGCTCGCCTTCGAGCGTCCAGCGGCCCCAGTCGGTGCTTGTGGCGATGCGGATGGATGACTTGCCCTCGCCTGCGGAGATCACCTGCACGACTCCGGGCATGGAACGAAAGGCCTCGCCCGCCGCATGCGCGGCCTTGGCGTCCGCCGAGCCGTCCTTGCCCGCGGGCACGCACACGAGGATGTCCAGATCGCCGACCGTTTCGCGCCCGCGCCGCAGGGAGCCCGCGTACTCCACGCGCTCGACGCCACGCACCTTGGACAGCAGTTCCACGATGCGCCGGGCCAGGGGCAACGCCTGACCCAGCCACAGACGCTGCTGCCCTTGCTCCGCGAAGGCGATGGACTGTTTGATCTTCTCGGCGGCCTTGGCGCCCATCCGCGGAACCGTGAGGATGGAGCCGTCGTCGATCGCCTTCTTGACCCCGGCCAGGTCCGTCACGCCCAGGGTTTGCCAGATCGCGCGCACCGTCTTGGGCCCGAGCCCGGGCACCTCCATCATCGCGAGCACGCCCGCGGGGACCTTCGCCGCGAGCTCGTCGTGCTCGCCGATCCGCCCCGTGGCGAAGAACTCGAGGATCTTGTCGGCGATCTTGGGCCCGATGCCCTCGATCTGCATGAGCGCGCTCTTGGCCGCCTTGGCGTCGGCGCTGTTGGCGAGCGTGGCGAGTTCCGTGGACTGTCCCTCGATCGCGCGTGCGGCGCGCGCGTGCGCGCTGGACTTGAACGAGTCCTCGCCCAGCACGTCCATGAGACGCGCGAGGCGCTCCAGAATCGCGACGAGGGTCGCGTTGGTGCGGGGCGCGGCATTCGGGCGATCGGGCATGGCGAATGGTACCGAGCGACGCGAGGCCTACGCGCCCTTTCGCTTGCCCGGAGGACGGGCCGCGTCGCTCGCTCCGGCCTCACGATCCGGCGAGGCGTAGGTGATCTCGACCTGCTCGACGTAATCGGGCTTCTGCAGCGGGGGATGAACGACGTGCAGCGCCTCGGGCTGCGCGCGCGTGTCGATCTTGCGGGCCTTGCGCTTGCCGGGCTTGGGCTGGGCGACGGGGGCGTACGCGGAGGTGGCGCGCCGCTCCATCTCGGCGACGAGAGTCTCGCGCTCGCCCTCGGGGACGAGCATGAGCACCGCGAGCCAGCGCCGGCCCAGGTCCGTGCCCAGCGGGCGAAGGAACTCAACGAGGAGGCGGAGGTGATCGTTGGGGGAGAGCGTCGGCGAGGTGCGCGACGCGCTGGGCGACGACCACATCGGGGGTGTGCTCATGGTTGGGGGTCCCCGGGTCGCTCGAGCCCCGGAGCCGCGTCTCCATCGTCTGCACGAAGCGCTCGATCCGGTCGACGCGCTCGAGCAGGCCCTCCACGGTATGCGCCAGGGCCATGAGCAGGTCGGGCGCGGGCGACTCGCGCAATGCCGAGGCCCGCACGTCCTCCAGGCGCATCGCCCCCCGCCCCCAGAGCAGCCAGTCGGAACTGATCCCCAGCGCCTTGCACAGGGCCGCGAGGAACTCCACCGACGGGGCCTGACCCGAGAGGTACCGTCGGACCGATTCGTGGTTCACGCCGGTCAGGTCAGCGATGTGCCGGTACGAGCGGCTGCCAACGGCCGCTCGGAGACGCTCGTGGAGAGGAGATTCGTTCACGTCGCACAATGTACCGAGGCGGGCGGGGGCGGGGTTCGAAAAACGGGCTCGGGATCGAGATCGGGCGCGTCAAGATGAAACGCGTCACGGAACTGTGCCAATACCCGCGGGCGTGTCGGTATACTGCCGGCTCGGACGCGACGTGTCCACATCGGGGAATCGCATGTCACAGGTACCAGCAGCTCCGCCCACCCACGCCGACATCGTGATGCCCTCCGAGCCGCCCAAGTGGCCCAAGGTCGTGGGCATCATCAGCATCGTCTGGGCGTCGATCGGAGTGATCTGCAACGGATGCAATCTGCTCGGGGGATTGTTCCAGAACGCGATGATGGGCATGGTGCCCCCGGAGGAGCAGGCGAAGGTTCAGCAGCAGATGCAGAACCAGTCGCCGATCCAGCAGAAGGACGTAGTGGACTACATCCTGGGCGTCTCGCAGTTCCCGGTGGCGATCCTCCTTCTGGTTGCTGGTATCACGCTCATCAACCGCAAGCCCGTGGCGCGGAAGCTGCACCTGGCCTACGTGGCCATATCCGCGCTCATGTGGGTCGCGAGCATGGGGTACTTCTTTGCCGCGAAGCTGCCCGCTCACCAGGAGTGGCTCAAGTCCCAGGCGGACAACCCCCAAGCCAAGTTCATGACCGTTCCGATCATCCTGGGCATGACCGCGTGCTTTGGCGTGATTTTCGCCGCTTGGCCCGTGTTCTGCCTGATCTGGTTCGGGCTGCTCAAGAAGCGTCCCGAGCAGGGGTGGGCGCCGGCCGAGGCTGACGGCGTCTGACGGGCGTCGCTAATCTACATCCATGCGAGCCGTCGTCGTCACAAAGCAGGGCACGCCTGTCGCGCCCAACATCCGCATCGTCAGCGACTGGCCCGAGCTCGAGCGGGGCGGGGAGCCGGCGCCGGGCGAGGCGCGGCTGCGCACGCTCGCCAGCGCGTTCAACCAGATGGACCTGTGGG
The DNA here is from genome assembly GCA_964399625.1 of uncultured Phycisphaeraceae bacterium. GTDB lineage: Bacteria > Planctomycetota > Phycisphaerae > Phycisphaerales > UBA1924 > CAYNSB01. The sequence goes on along the minus strand of CAYNSB010000004.1, from coordinate 55,065 downwards.
TCGGTCGGGGCGTGCCGGGGCTCACGCTCGCGTACCCGCGCGTCTCGGGGTGCGATGCGTGCGCGATCGTCGAGGCGGTGGGCCCGGGAGGCGACGCGGCGTGGGTCGGGCGGCGCGTCATCGTCAACGCGGCGACGCGCGTGCTCCCGCGACTCGCGCCCGACGACCCGCCCGCCTCGACCCTTGCGCCCGACTATCAGCTCATCGGCGAGCATCACCACGGCATGATGCGCGAGAGGTTCTTCGCGCCGGTGGGGAACCTCGCCGTTGTTCCCGAGTCCTGCGACGCGCACGAGGCCGCCGCGTTCGGGCTCTGCGCGCTCACCGCGTACTCCATGATCATCACCAAGGGGCAGTTGCGTCCTGGGCAGAGCGTGCTGATCACGGGCATCGGCGGTGGTGTTGCGACGGCCGCACTCTCGCTCGCGAAGCACTATGGGTGCCCCGTCGCGGTGACGAGCCGGCACCAGTGGAAGCTCGATCGCGCGAAGAAGCTCGGCGCGGATGTCGGCGTGCTCGACACGGGGCAGGACTGGTCGCGGGACGTTCGCGCGTGGACCAACAAGCGCGGCGTGGACATGGCGATCGACTCCTCGGGCAAGGCAACGCACCTCGCCTGCATCAAGAGCCTGGCCCGCGGCGGGGCGTACGTCACGCCCGGGTGCACCAGCGGGCCCGACGCCACGACGGACCTCGCCCGCATCTTCTGGAACCAACTGCGCGTGCTCGGGTCAACGATGGGCAGCAACGAGGAGTTCCACGAGGTTGCCGCGCTGTTCCGCGCCGGGCGGGTGCGTGCCGCCGTCGATCAGGTCTTCCCCATGGAGCAGGCGGCCAGGGCCTACGAGCGACTCGAGGCGGGCGAACAGTTCGGGAAGATCGTGCTCAAGTGGTGAGCGATTCGGTCGTGCGGCATCAGCGGTCGCCGGGATCTTCCAGCGGGGTGATGCGCGTCGTGCCCTCGAAGTGCCTCTTATACCTGCGGCGCCAGACGGATTCGAGTTCCGATCGCGTGAACTTCGACCCGCACTCGGGGCAGATTCCCGCGTCGCCCAGCGATTCCAGGCAATAGCGACATTGTGAGCACACGGCGAAGCGCTTGTGCAGGAGCGATTGAGCGCCGCGACGCGATTGGCGGAACTCAAGCAGATCGAGAGCGATGAGCATCGCCCCGGGTATCAGCAGAGCCTCGCTGCCCACAGGTCGCGCGATGGCCTTCGAAACGGCGAAGATCGCCAACACGCCGCCCATGAAAGCCCCCCATCGGGCCCAGGGCCACGTCGCCTCGAACCTCGTGAGTTTCGACGGTCCGGCACCCATTGTGCGAAACGTTACCCCGTTTGCCGATCGCCGTCGCTCCCAGCACATACCACGCCCGTCCGCCAGGGATGTGTCTGTACGCCGGCCCGGCGCTGACGGCATCGATGCGGTCGAGCCACAGGAGCGTGGCGCAGCGCGAGTGGCGCTTGGCGCGCCAGAAATCGGGACCGCCGAGGATCGCGTGTTCGTGGCGGGCGCGAAGGGCCCGGATATCGGCCGGATCGAGGCCGTCAAGAAAGCGCACGCGGCGGACGATCGCGCGTCCGCGGAACGGACCCGAAGACTCCTTGAGCCAGATCACATCGCCGGCGTGCACGCGTCGGAAGGGCGCCTGGCGGGTCATCGCGAGGCGAGCCTCCATCGTCTTGTCGCCCGCGAGGATGGCGTCGAGATACGCCCGCCGGAGAATCGCGATGTGCTGGGTCGGTGCGGAGCGCTTCATCGCCGTCATCATCGGCGCGCGGCCAGGACCGATGGAGGCCTCGTCTCAAGATCGCCTTGGCGTCCGTCGTAAGGCACGGATCTGTGTCATCCGCGCAAGCGAGAGATGAGCCCCGTGGTGCTCTTGCCGGCGACGAGGTCGATGAGCGCCACGCGCCCGCCGTAGCTCTCGACGAGCGATCCACCGACGACCTTGTCCTTCGAGTAGTCGGCGCCCTTCACGAGCACGTCCGGGCGGATCGCCTCGATCAGGCGCATGGGCGTGTCCTCATCGAACACGACGACCGCGTCCACGGACCGCATCTCCCCGAGCACGCGGGCCCGGTCGTCCTCGCTATTCACCGGGCGTGTCGCGCCCTTGAGGCGACGCACCGACGCGTCGGAATTGAGGCCGACGATGAGAAACTCGCCCTCGCGAGCGGCACGCTCGAGCAGCGAGACGTGCCCCGAGTGGATCACATCGAAGCATCCGTTGGTGAAGACGATCCGCGAGGGCTTGGCGGTCGATCCGCGTGCGGCGTCCGAGCGCAGCGCCTGCACCTGCACGAGCACCTGATCGAGCGTCCGGAGCTTGCCCCGGACCGCGCCCGCCCGCTCGAGCAGCTCGTGGTGGATCTTCTCAAGGGGGATGGGCACCACGCCGAACTGCTCGACCTCCAGCCCCGCCGCGGCGTTGGCGAAGCGGACGGATTCCTCCCAGGTGAAACGGTTAGCGCGGGCGGCGGCGAGCGCGGCGAGCATCATGTCGCCGGCCCCCGTCACGTCGTACACCTCGCGCGCGACGGTGGGAATCGCGATCGGCGTGCCGGCGTTCCCCTGCCCGTCGCCCTCGAGCAGCAGCGCCCCGTGGCGATCGAGCGTGAGGATCACCGCCTCGACGTCCAGTTGCGCCATGAGCGCGTGGGCCAAGCGGGCGTTGTGCTCGGGCGAGGCCTCGCGCGAGGTCTCCATGCGCGTCGCGACCTCCGCCTCGGTTCGGTTGGGCGTGATCGCCGAGGCCTGGCGGTACTTGGAGTAGTCCTCCAGGCGGGCGGGGTCGACGAACACGGGCTTGCCCGCCGAGCGGGCGCGCTCGATCACGCCCTGGCACACGCGCTCCGTGCACACGCCCTTGTTGTAATCCTCGATGCACACGATGTCCGCGTGGGCGAGCGAGCGCTCGAAGGAGCGCAGCAGGTGGTCCTCCACGCCGCGGGGAATCGGCTCGCGGGACTCGTAGTCCACGCGGAACATCTTCTGCGGGTGCCGCCCTTGCGCAAGCCCGATGAGGCTGCGTTTGACCGTCGTGGGGCGCGTCGGATCGCTCGTGAGGGCGTCGGCGTCCACGCCCTCGCGCGTGAGGGCCCGGCGCAGCGCCTCGCCCTCCGCGTCCGTGCCCGTCACGCCCAGGCCCTGCACCCGCCCGCGCATCGCGATCAGGTCCATGCACACATTGGCCGCGCCGCCGGGGCGGTCCTCGGTGCGCTTCACGTGCAGCACGGGCACGGGCGCGTCGGCGGAGAGCCGGTCCGCGTCGCCGTACTGGAGCTGGTCGAGCATGAAATCGCCGACCACCAGCGCCGAGAAGGGCTTCCACGCCCCGAGCTTGTCCACCAGGTGGTCCACGCGGCAAGTGTACGCGCCGGGCGCCGAGGCGCGGGGTCCGGGGCGGTCCGCCGTACAATCGCGCATGTCGCCCCACGGCGCCGCCGCGCCACCACAGACCGGACCGCGTGAGATCCGCCGGCTCCCCGCGCTCCTGGTCAACCAGATCGCGGCGGGCGAGGTGATCGAGCGCCCCGCGAGCGTGGTGAAGGAGCTGGTCGAGAACGCGCTCGACGCCGGCGCCACGCGGATCGAGGTGTCGCTGGAGTCGGGGGGGATCGAGCTCGTCCGCGTGAGCGACAACGGCTCGGGCATCGCGCCCGAGCAGCTCCCGCTGGCGATCGCCCCGCACGCGACGAGCAAGATCGGCGCCGCCGAGGACCTCGATCGCATCGGCACGCTTGGATTCCGCGGCGAGGCGCTGGCGTCGATCGGATCGGTGGCGCGAGTGACCATCCGATCCCGGACCCGGGGTGCGGACGCGGCGGCGAGCCTGAGCGTGGACGGCGGCGAGGTGTCGGGCGTGCGCCCAGACGCCGGGCCCGTGGGCACCCTGATCGAGGTCCGCAACCTGTTCTTCAACACGCCCGCGCGGCGCAAGTTCCTGCGCACCCCGCCCACGGAGCAGGGTCGGTGCGTCGATGTGGTGCGCGATCTGGCGATGGCGCACCCGGGCGTTGCCTTCGTGGTGCGCTGCGACGATCGCGTCGCCCTCGACGTGCCGCCCGATCAGTCCGCGCGCGAGCGCGGGCTGGCGGTGCTCGGGCCCGAGCTTGCGTCGCAGCTGCTCGAGGTGCACGCGGACCAGTTCGACGATGCGCGCGGCGCGGCGATGTGGGGCCTCATCGGGCGGCCCTCGATCGCGCGGGCGACGGCCCAGGCGCAGCACGTGTTCCTCAACGGGCGCGTCATCAAGGACAAGACCATCCAGCACGCGATCCGCGAGGCCTACCGCGGGCTCATCGAGCCCGGGCGGTACCCCACGGCGCTCATCATGATCGAGATGGACCCCGGAGCCGTGGACGTGAACGTGCACCCCGCCAAAGTCGAGGTGCGCTTCCGCGACTCGGGCGCCGTGCACTCCATCGTGCTGCGGGCGCTCCGCGAGGCCCTGCAGCGGGCGGACCTCACGCCCAGCGTCGAGTCGCTCCCGGGCTCGATGGGCGGCGTGCAGGGCGGGCGGGCGATCCAGCCGCAGACCGTCGCCTCTCGGATCAGCGCGTTCGTGGACTCGTTCCGCGAGCCGCCGCCGTCGATCTCGCAGACACCGATCGACTATGCGAGCGCGCGGCAGTCGCTGGCCCCCGGGACCCCAGCGCCCGCGGGCGTTCCACAGGCCTCAAGCCCGGGCACGCCCGATCCGGCGTATCCGGGCGCGCCGCTGCCCCAGCCGGTCATGGCGCCGCGCGTGCTCCAGGTGCACAACAGCTACCTCGTCACGCAGGATGAGCACGGCGTCGTGATCGTCGATCAGCACGCCCTGCACGAGCGCGTGATGTTCGAGCAGCTCATCGCGCGCGTGCACGCCGGGCCCCTCGAGAAGCAGCGCCTGCTCATGCCCGCGGTCGTGCCCGCGGCGCCCGCCCAGGTGGACGGGCTCGCTCGCCTGTCGCCGCTGCTCGATCGCATCGGCGTGGAGTGCGAGCCGATGGGCCCGACGACCCTCGCGGTGCACGCGTTCCCCACGTTCCTGTTCGATCGAGGCGTCGATCCCGTCGAGTTCATGGGCGATCTGTTCGAGCGAGCCGAGGGCGAGGGCTTCCAGCCCGGCAGCGAGCAGACGCTCCACGAGGTGCTCGACATGATGGCGTGCAAGGCCGCCGTCAAGGCGGGCGATCGCATGAGCGAGTCGGAACTGGACGAGCTCCTGCGTCTGCGCGACGAGGTGGAACGGTCCAGCAACTGCCCGCACGGGCGGCCCACGACGGTGCGTCTCACGATCCGCCAGCTGGAGAAGTTGTTCGGTCGATCGTGACCGCGGACGGTTCCCTCGTCGCCCGCGCCAGCCCCGTCCAGAGCAGCGCGAACCACAAGGGCAGCAGGCACCAACCCATGCCGCCGATCGCCCGCCACGCGTCCACCGCTCCGCGCATCGAAGGTGTCGACGGCGGGAGCAGCATGCCCATCTGAATCACGATGAGCCCGAGCACGAGCCACAGGCGGGGCACGCCCGCGACGGGCCGCAGGACCATTCCCGCGGCCAGCAGATGCAGCGTGAGCAGCATGACGAAGTGCCGTCCCTGCGTTTGAGGCGAGAACGCGAGGATCGCCACGATGACCCCGGCCCACTCGATCGCCGCGAGCGTGGGGGAGCGTTCGTCGCGCGGCCGAAGGAGCATGGGAATGCGCCGGAGCGCGTACATCCGCCAGGAGACCGCGAGCACGCCCAGCGCGACCAGCCCGCTTGCCGCCATAGCGCCCTTGTTCCCGAGCGTGGGCGTCAGCGCACGGGAAAGGGCGCTGGTGATGGAGACGCTCAGGTGGTGCGACGCGTCGCGGATGCTCCCCGCGAACTCGGTTGCGCCCGAGTAGCCGAACAGCCTCGCCACCCCGCCCAGCGCGATCATCCAGAGGTCGATGTTGCGTCCCCATCCCACGACGGACGCGGGGGCGAGCGCGAACGCCACGAAGAACACCAGCGTCCAGATCGCGGCGCGCCATTGCCCCCGCAGCAGCAGGTAGGGCACGAAGATGAGCGGCGTGTACTTGACGTTCGCGGCGAGCGCCAGGGCCGCTCCCGCGATCGCCGGCCGCCGATCGTGGTACACCAGCCCCAGCCCTACGCCCAGAACCATGATCAGGTCCGTCTGTCCGCCGCTGATGACGGACTTCACCTTGTCGATCGAGAGCAGCAGCCCGAGCAGCGCGATCGAAAGGACGACCGGAGCCGATGCGCCGATTCTCAGGCGTCGGGCCACATCGCGCGCCCCCAGGAGCACCGCCGCGTACAGCATCGCCACGTTGATTCCCGCCCACGCCCAGGCGCAGCGGGCCTGCCCGAGCTTGGCCAGGGGCGTGAAGATCGCCGCGAGCAGTGGGGGATAGATGTACTCGCCCGCGTTGGGCGGCTTCTCATAGATGTTCTCGCCCAAGGGCAGGCGCACCCCAGCCTGGTAGAAGCACGGGAAGTCGCCCTTGGTGCCGCCGCTCTTGGCGCTGCCGCACGTGAGCAGCAGGAAGATCCCCACGCCCATGAGCGCCGCGGTCAACGCCCACACCACGGCTCGTTGTCGTCGCACGTCGGACGTTGGTGTGGCGTTGACGGGGCGGACGGGCTCGCTCATGGCGGCGATCGTACAGCGCCGCCCACCCGTGCGGCCCGCCCGGCCTCGATCTGAGAGGCGACCGGCCGCGACACCTGCTTGGACTCGATCATCGCGGCGATCGTGCTTGCGTCCAGGGCAAAGGGCAGGCGGGCGATCGCGGGCGGGTCGCTCGTCCAACGCCGGCGGAGATCGATCCCGGCACGGAGCATGCGCACACCATCGCGTGCCGGGCTCACCTGGCCCCCATCCTGGTGCGACCAGCGCACGCCGACCTCGCGCGTCCCGAGTCCGCTGGCCCGAGCGATCAGCAGGTGCTCGAGGTCGAACGCGTACCCATCCTCGCGTGCGTGCTGAACCACCTGCTCCGCGAGGTCCGCTCGATACAGCTTGAACCCGCACTGCGTGTCGCGCAGCAGGTCCAGCCCCAGCCCCTTGAGCGCCACCTTGAACGCCCAGCCCGTGAAGCGCCGGTGCGCCCGAGCCTCGATCTCGGCCCCCGGGGCGACTCGTGAGCCTGCGATGAGCCCCACCCCGGGCTCGGCCACCGACAGCAGACGCTCCACCTGCTCGATTCGGCAGGCGTTGTCCGCGTCCATGATCAGGCGCCAGATGCCGCTCGCGGCTCCGAGCCCCGTTCGCACCGCCGCGCCTTTGCCGCGATTCCGCTCGTGCCGGACAACGGCGATGCGCGCCAGCGAGCCCCGCGCGTGCTCGCGCGCCCAGGGGTGGACCACCTCCAGCGTGCGGTCCGTGCTCCCATCGTCGACGAGGATGATCTCGCAGAGTCGGCGCCCGCCCTCCAACGCCGGCACAAGATCGTGCAGCGTGGCGCCCACGCGACGCTCCTCGCGGAACATCGGCACGATCACCGAAAGCGAGATCGGTTGCACGTCGGCGTTGGTGGCACCAGGGTTCGGGGTCAAGGCGGTGCAAGCGTAGCGAGAACGCCCACGCGGGCCTAGTCCCTGGAACCGAACGCGATCGATCATCCGAGTCCTCGGCCCATCCAAAGCACCGTTTGGCGTCCCAGAACGCGTCCGAGCGGCGGTCGCACTTGGTTGAACTGCGCCGACCCTGTCCTCCGCTCACCGCGCGCGACTCGCAGTCCATGGCCCGCGGGGGCAGGGCACCGCTTCGACAGCACGTGACACAATTCCGTGTCGGTCCACGCGCCGGCTCCTGCCCCGAGGCCGCCCTCACGCCCAACACCAGCCTTCTCTTCATTCGACCTTCATCCATCGCGTTCACGGGCCACGCGCCGGACTGTAAACTGGCGCCTCATGCACTCGTGGACTTCCGAGAAGGTCGTCTCACTTGCGCCGGATGCGGCGCCCGCGAGCGCGGGCCAGGCATTGGCCAACGCGAAAAAGTGGTCGGGGCTGGGCCGCAGCGAGCGCGCGATCTGGGGCCTGTGCCAGGGATCGGGAAAGGAGCCCTACCAGGCGCGGGTGGATCTGGCGGAGCCGGCCTTCAAGTGCAGTTGCCCGAGCCGGAAGTTCCCTTGCAAGCATGGGCTAGGACTGCTCCTGCTCTACGCGAAGGATGCGACAGGGTTTCCGGCTCTTCAGGAACCCGGGTGGGTCGCGGAATGGCTGGCCTCTCGGGCCGAACGGGCGGAGAAGCAGGTCGAGAAGGCCAAGGCCGCGTCGGAATCGCCCGCCGATCCCGAGGCCCGCGCCAAGCGCGCGCTCCAGCGTGAATCGCGGGTCCAAGACGGGATCGCTCGTTGTCGTGTGTGGCTCGACGATGTGATGCGTCGCGGACTCGCCGCGGCGCAGGCGGAGAGCGCCACGACCTGGGACAGGATGGCCGCTCGCATGGTGGACGCCCAGGCGCCCGGGCTGGCGGCGTACATACGTCTACTTCCAGGCTTGCTCGCCTCCGGCGCGGGGTGGGATGTGCGGACGCTCGACCACTTGGGCCGGCTGCACTTGCTGCTCAGAGCTGGCGATCGCCTGGCGGAGCTTTCTCCCGACCTCGCGGGGGAGGTCCGCAGCGCCTTGGGGTGGAACCAGGCGAAGGAGGAGGTGCTCGCGGGCGACGGAATCATGGATCGCTGGATCGCGGTGGGACAGGTTGTTGAGGACGAGGATCGATTGCGCGTGCGGCGGACGTGGCTCGCGGGGCGGACCACGGGTCGTCGAGCGCTGGTGATGGATTTCGCGGCGGGGCTCGCGCCGCTGGACGCGGCCATCGCTGCGGGGACCGAGTTCGAAGGTGAGCTCGCGTTCTACCCAGGACGGCTCTCGCTCCGGGCGCTTGTGAAGTCGCGGGCGGCGGGCCTGCCGCTCGACACCAACCTGGGCGCCGCCGCGGACGACACGATCGAGGCCGGGCTGGGCAGGTACGCCCAAGCGCTGGCGGCCAATCCGTGGGTGGCGCGCTGGCCCCTCGTGCTTGCGGGCGTGCGGCTTGTGCAGGAGCGGGATCGCTGGTTCCTCGTGGACTCCCGGGATTCGGGCCTTCCGCTCAAGGACACGTTCGCCGCGGGGTTGCACTTGTGGCGACTGTTGTCCGCGAGCGGCGGCAACGCGGTGATGGTAATGGCGGAGTGGGATGGGCATTCCGCGCTGCCCCTGGGCGCCATCCATGCGGATGGATACCTGGACCTGGCGCCGAGGTGGGCGGCATGAGCGGCGCATCTCCGGCGAGTCGATTGAGGGTTCTCGCGGCGACCTCGATGGTCGGGACCGACCACGGTGGCGCCTCCGTCAAGCCAGAGCGCCTGTTGGATGACGCCGCCGTGCAAGGGGCTCGGGCGCGGGCCGGTCTCAAGGCGGCGCGTGTGGAAGGTCGCGTGCCGGCATGCCCGCCCGAGTCCGTTCCGATCGCGGGGCCCGCGCCGATGGCGACCCTGATGCGCCTGCTGAGCGATCCGGATGTGGGACTCCTCACGGAGTGGGCCGAGCTCGCGCACGCGAGGGGCGTGCGCGTCGCGGACTCGGCCGTGCCCGCGCTGCTGGACTGGTGGTCGCGCCAGCCGAAGCGTCCGGACGTGGTGTTCGCGTTGCTCGGAGCGCACGGAGCGTGGCTCGCCTCGTTGAACGAGGTGTGGCGGAAGCCGGCGTCCGGGGCGGAAATACCAGCCAACGCCGATGAGGTGTGGCAGACGGGCGCCGCCACTGAACGGGCGGCCCTGCTGCTCACCATCCGCCGACAGGACCCAACTCGTGCGCTGGCGCTGGTCCAGTCCACCTGGGCGCACGATGGGGCCGAAGAGCGGCGAAGGTTCATCGAGGTGCTCGGCGAAGGGTGCTCGATGGTCGACGAACCGTTCCTGGAGAGCGCGCTCGACGATCGGAGCAAGGTGGTCCGGCGCGCGGCGTCGTCGGTGCTTGGAAGGATTCCCGAATCGCGGCTCCGGGCCCGCATGAACGAGCGTGCAAGGTCCATTCTCGCCGTCGAGCGCCAGCGAGGGATTCTCAAGCGGGGCGTGAAGATCACCTTGTCACCACCGAAGGAGTTCGACAAGGCGTGGGAGCGCGACGCCATCGAGGAGCAAGCGGCGAGCGGCATCGGCAAGCGCGCGTGGTGGATGCGTCAGATCCTCAGCGCCGCCGACCTCTCGGTATGGACTGAGGCGACGGGGCTTGATCCCGCGGGCGTCCTCGAGGCGATCAACGGTGACGATTACTTTGGCGACGCGCTCGAGGCGCTGTCGGAGGTTGCGGCGGTGCGCGCCGATGGCGCCTGGTGCAAGGCGATCGTCCATCGTCTGCTCGAGGAGCGCAAGGTGCAGGTCCACGAACTCCGGGGGCTGTGGCAGAATCTCTCTGCGGCGCAGCGAGAGCCGCTGCTCCTGGACACGGCGAAGCACAAGAAGTTCTCCGCGATCGAGAGGTGGTCCATCCTCGCTTCGGCCGAGCACCGCTGGTCGTCCGCCTTCTCCGATGCGGCCCTGTGCCTCCTCGCGGCCGATTCGCCGGGCAAGGGCGACGTGTGGTCTCTTCATGACGCCGTGGAGCGGATATCGCGATGGATCGTGCCGGAGCAGGCGGAGCGGTTCGCGGAGATGGTGAGCGCGATCCTTTCCGAGGATTCCACGGCGAGTCTCAGAAAGAGCATCGACCGCGTCCGTCTGCGGGCGGACATGCACAAGGAGTTTCGAACGTGAGCAAGAGCACGGCGCAGGTGGACAAGGGTGGTGGGGTTCTTCGCGAGACGGCCGAGGGTCAGTACGCGGCCGAGCTCTCCGCGCTCGCCAAGGCGGACGACCGTGAAAGACCGGCGCGATGGAAGCTGTCGCCCTGGGCGGTGGTGACCTACCTCATGGGCGGGAAGCTCAAGGACGGGACGCTAATCACGCCCAAGTACGTGGGGAGCCAGCGCCTGATCGAGATCGCGGTGGCGACGCTCGTGACCGATCGGGCGCTCCTGCTTCTGGGTGTGCCCGGAACGGCCAAGAGCTGGGTGAGCGAGCACCTGGCCGCGGCGATCAGCGGTGACTCGACGCTGATGGTGCAGGGCACGGCCGGCACGCCCGAGGAGGCGATCCGGTACGGATGGAACTACGCGCTGCTGCTGGCCAAGGGTCCCTCGCGCGAAGCGCTCGTGAGCAGCCCCGTGATGCGCGGCATGACCGAGGGCAAGATCGTGCGTGTGGAGGAGCTGACGCGAGTGCCCAGCGATGTGCAGGACACGCTGATCACGATCCTGTCCGAGAAGACGCTGCCGGTGCCGGAGCTCAACCAGGAGATTAGGGCCATCAAGGGCTTCAACATCATCGCGACGGCCAACGACCGCGACAAGGGGGTGAACGAGCTCTCGAGCGCGCTCAAGCGTCGGTTCAACACGGTGGTTCTGCCTGTGCCGGACTCGATGGACGAGGAAGTGGACATCGTCCAGCGCCGCGTCGTGCAGATGGGACGGGCGTTGGACCTGCCGAGCGAGACGCCCGCGATGGAGGAGATCCGGCGTGTGGTCACAGTGTTCCGCGAGCTGCGCGAGGGGAAGACGACCGACGGCAAGAGCAAGCTCAAGCAGCCCTCGAGCTCGCTGAGCACGGCCGAGGCCATCAGCGTCATCACGAACGGGATCGCGCTGGCGACGCACTTCGGGGATGGCATGCTGCGGGCCGGAGATGTGGCGAGCGGAATGATCGGCGCGATCGTCAAGGACCCGGTGCAGGACCGCGTCGCGTTCCAGGAGTATCTCGAAACGGTGGTGAAAGAGCGTGACGGGTGGAAGGACCTCTACCGCGCGTGCAAGGACGTTCTCTAGGCGATGGCGCACACGCTCGCCATCCTGGGCATTCGTCACCACGGGCCGGGTTCGGCCCGCATGGTGCTTGGCGCGCTGGGGCGGATCAAGCCCGACGCGGTGCTGATCGAGGGCCCGCCCGACGCCGCGGAGGTTGTCGCCCTCGCCGGGAGCTCGGGCATGGTCCCGCCCGTGGCGCTGCTGGTGTACGAGCCCGATCGGGCGAGCGAAGGGGCGTACTACCCTTTCGCCGAGTTCTCGCCCGAGTGGCAGGCGATTCGTTGGGCGCTGGAGCGCAAGAAGGAAGTCCGGTTCATTGATCTGCCCCATTCGCTGCGCCCAAGGCGCGAGGAACTGGCCTCCGAAGCATCTGTTTCAGATGAAGCCTTGCTCGAGCGCTCGCCCGATTCCCCGGCGGACGCCGCGTCAGCCCGCGACCCGCTCGAGGCGCTCGCGCGTGCGGCTGGCTTCACCGATGGGGAGGCCTGGTGGGGCCGCCTCATCGAGGAGCGCCGCGGCGAAGAGGATCCCATCGGTCTGTTCGATGCCATCCGGCATGCGATGGCGTCCGCGAGGAAAGAGCTCGGCCCAACAGCCCATGACCCCGACGAGCCCGCCCGCGAGGCGCACATGCGCAAGTCGATCCGCAGGGCGATCAAGGATGGGTTTAAGAGCATCGCCGTCGTGTGCGGGGCGTGGCACGCTCCGGCGCTTACGGGCGAAGCGCTGGACGAGGATTCCGCCAAGGCCGACGACGAGGCGCTCAAGGGCTTGCCCAAGCGGAAGACCACCGCGACGTGGATCCCGTGGACCTACGACCGGCTCTGGGCGTCTTCCGGGTACGGCGCGGGCGTCACCAGCCCCGGGTGGTACGACCACCTCTGGGTCCACCACGAGAAGTGCTCCGAACGCTGGCTGACCCGGGTCGCGCGCCTGATGCGTGAGGAGGACCTGGACGCGTCGCCCGCCAGCGTCATCGAATCGGTCCGCCTCGCCGATGCGCTCGCCGCGCTCCGCGGCCGATCGATCGCGGGCCTCGACGAGCTTGGTGAGGCAACGCTCTCGATCCTCTGCCACGGCAATCCCATGCCGATGCGCATCATCGAGAAGAAGCTGATCATCGGAAATCGGCTTGGCGAGGTGCCCGAGGATGTTCCCTCGGTTCCTCTCCGGCGCGACCTGGCGGCGCTGCAGAAATCGCTCAGACTTAAGGTGTCGGCCGACGACCTGGTCCTCGATCTTGACCAGCGCAAGGAGATCGACCTGGGCCGGAGCCGGCTCCTCCATCGGCTCACGATCCTGGGAATCCACTGGGGCGTGCTGCACGATGACCAAGCCCAGCGGTCCAGCACCTTCCACGAGGTGTGGAAGCTGCAATGGAAGCCGGAATTCGCCGTCGCCGTCATGGAGGCCGCGCGATGGGGAAACACGGTGGTGGAAGCAGCGGCGGCGCGCGTCGCCGACCGGGCCCGCAACGCGGGCACTCTGCGCGACCTGACCGAGATGCTCGATCATGTCATGCTCGCGGACCTGCCCGGCGCGGTGGCGCAGGTCATGGCGCGGATCCAGAACCTTTCGGCGGTCGCCGCGGATGTGGGACACCTCATGGACGCGTTGCCCCCGCTGGCGCGGGTCGTGCGGTACGGAAACGTTCGCAAGGCCGACGCCGCGATGGTCGAGCCCGTGATCGCCGGTCTGCTCGCGCGCGTGTGCGTCGGGTTGCTCCCCGCGTGCGCGTCCCTGGACGACGACGCCGCGTCCGCGATGCGTGCCCGCATCGACGCCGTGCACGCCTCGCTATCCACCCTCGATCGCCCGGACTTCACCGACCCGTGGAAGCAGGAGCTTTGGAAGCTCGGCGACGCCGACATCCACGGGCTGGTCTGCGGGCGAGTCTGGCGCCACCTGCTCGATAGGGGCGACGCAACCTCCGAGGCCGCGGCGACCCGACTCTCGCTGGCCCTGTCCCGCGGCAACGATCCCGGGAAGGCTTCGGCGTGGCTCGAGGGATTCCTCGGCGGCTCAGGCTTGGTGCTGGTGCACGACGATCGGCTGCTGTCGATCGTGGATGAATGGGTCTGCTCGCTCCCCGGCGAGACGTTCGAGCAGGTCTGCCCCATCGCACGCCGGACGTTCTCGACCTTCGAGAAGCCCGAGCGCCGGCAGATCGGCGAGAAGCTCGCACGCGGATCATCCCCCGTGTCCGGCGCGCTCGGTGCGCCTTCGGACGACTACGAGCCGTCTCGTGGCTCGCTGGTGGACCCGGTGCTCCGTCTCATCCTCGGAGATCTTCCATGACCACGCTGGGAACCAAGGAACGACTGCAGCGATGGCGGCTGCTCCTGGGCGGAGACGACGCCGATGGAATCCGGATCGAGCTTTCCGCTCGTGCGCTCGCGATGGACAAGGCGATGGCCGCGTTGTACGACGCCGGCGGGTCGGGCCCCGGGCGCCGGGGAGGTTTGGGCGCTTCGGCCCCCAACGCCGCTCGCTGGCTGGGCGACATCCGAGAGTACTTCCCCGCGTCGGTCGTTCGCGTGATGCAGAAGGACGCGATCGAACGCCTGGGGATGGACAGGCTGCTGCTCGAGCCCGAGATGCTCTCGGCGATCGAGCCCGACATCGGCCTCGTGACCACGCTCATGTCCTTGTCGGGCGTCATCCCCCAGAAGGCGAAGGCCACGGCGCGGCAGATCGTGCAACGCGTCGTGAAGGACCTGCAGCGTCGGCTCGATGCGCCGCTGCGACAGGCGGTGGCGGGCGCCCTCAAGCGCTCGACGCGCACCCACCGACCGCGGCACAACGAGATCGATTGGAACCGCACGATCCGCGCCAACCTCAGGCACTACCAGCCCGACTACAAGACCATCGTGCCCGAGACTCGGATCGGCTTCGGACGCAAGCGCAACGAGCTCCGCACCATCATCGTGTGCATCGATCAGTCGGGATCGATGGGCGAGTCGGTCGTGTACTCGGGAGTGTTCGGCGCGGTGCTCGCCTCGATCCCGGCGCTGCGGACGCACGTGGTGACGTTCGACACGAGCGTCGTCGACCTCACGGAGAAGATGTCCGATCCGGTCGATGTGCTCATGGGCGTCCAGCTCGGGGGCGGAACCGATATCAACCGAGCCCTGGCGTACTGCCAGGGCCTGATCACCAGACCGCGCGACACCATCTTCGTTCTCATCACCGATCTGTTCGAGGGCGGCGACAACAGGGAGATGCTCAAACGAGCGGCCGCGATCGCGGCCTCGGGGGTCCGGATGGTCACCCTGCTCGCGCTTGCGGATTCGGGCGCTCCGGGGTTCGATGAAAGGAACGCCTCGGCGCTGGCCACGCTAGGGATCTCCAGCTTTGCGTGCACGCCCGACAAGTTTCCCGAGTTGATGGCCGCGGCGATCCAGGGTCGCGACCTGGGCCTCTGGGCCGCTGAGCAAGGGATGACCGCCGCGCGAGCTCCATCGTCTTGAGCGTGTCGCTCGTCGTGTGGCGACGTCGCTCCGCCCGATGACGTCTCAACTCGCTCAACGCACGCTCGATCAGATGCGCTCGACGAGTCGAGCCAGAGCCGGGTAGTCGATCTTCGCGTTGTGCCGGCGGTCGACGGGAATGCGAGCGAGCGGCACCACCCGCTGCAGTCGTGCCCATCCCAGGCTCGTCATGAGTGCACGCTCGGCACCCTCATCGAACGGGCCGGCGGGCTCGACGATCAACATTCGCCGCGAGCGGCTGCTCACGAACGCGGCTCGTCGCAGGTTGCACACCGCGTGCGCCGCCCCCTCGACCTGCAGGGGATAGACGCACCCCCATTCATCGACGACCTTTCCCGCGCAGCGGCCGGTGAGCCAGAGCCTGCCCCGTTCGTCGAGGTATCCGGAGTCGCCCGTGCGATGCCAGACTTCGCCATCAACACGGAACTTCGTCGTTTCATCGCCCCGCCCATCGAGATAGCCCCTCAACACGTGCGCGCCCGCGACCACGATCTCGCCAATCTCTTCTTTCCGCAGCGTCATCACTTCCAGGTCCGCCGAACGCAGGGGCCCGATGGGCGTTCCCCAACGATCGGCGATGATTCGGAGTTGCACCTGCGGGACCGGAATGCCTCCTGGCAGTCCCATCCCACGTTCCGTGGCCCGTCGATCCTCGTGTGCCAGTTGGTCGAGGGCGATCTCCGCGATCGGTTCAGCCTCGGTCGAGCCGTAAAGGGCGTGCACGCGTGCGTTGGGCGCAGCCCTTGCCAGGGCATCGAGCGTGTGCCAGAACACCGGGGCCCCGCCCGTGAACACCTTGCCGAACGAGGGCATGCCGCGTTGCGACTCGCTGCACGCACCGGCGAGACGCATCAAGAACGCGGGGGAGGCCACAACGCTCGTCGGAGCGTGCCGATCGATCTGCGCAAGAAGCGGACGCGGGTCGACCGAGCCAGGCGCACGCAGGTCCGCGTCGGGGATGATGCTCGCGACGCCCAGCGCCAGGTTGGACAGCACAAACACCGGCAGCGTGGTGAGGTCGCGGGTTCCGGCCTCCAGAGCGAGCGCCTTGCTCAGGGCCAACTGCTGAGCGAGGAGCAGCCCGTGCGAGCGGACCGCGGCCTTGGGCTCGCCGGTGGATCCACTCGTGAACGTCATGAGCGCGGGATCTTCGAGGGCCATGTCCGCACAGTGGGCTGGCGCCTCGAGCCTGTCTCGCGTGCTCCACGGGCACCCGGGCAACCATCGGACGCCGAGTGTGAACTTCACCGGGATTCCGCGAAGGCCAACGGACACGAGCCGTAGCACCTGCGCCTTGGCGGACGCGATCAGCGCGGCCGGGCGTGCCACTCGACAGCATCGGTCGACGTGGGACGCTCCTGCGGAGGGGTCCAGCATCACGACGACCGCGCCGACCCTCAAGATTCCAACGATCGCGATGTACAGATCGATCGACATGGGGACCAGGACGAGAACGCGATCTCCACGCCCGATTCCTGCCCCGCGCAGCCTTGCTGCGGCTCGTGCGCTCCGAGCATCGAGCTCGCCGAAGGAAATGGTCTCGTCGCCCTTGCCTTTGGGCTGCAGAATCGCGGGGGCGTGGGGGCGCTCGCGTGCTTGGGCCAGAAGCAGTTCGCACAGGTTCATCCCGCGAGCTCGCGTGCGAAGAGTGCGTACTGGCGGATGACGCGCGCGTAATGGCCGCTCACCCGAGCCGAGCGATTGGAATCGTGCATCAACGCAAAGATCGAGCGGCTCAGGCCCAACGCCCGCGCGTCCTGCTGCGCCTGGGCGATGAGCCACGTTCCCAGCCCGACCGACCTCCACCGCTGGCTGACCGCCACGCTCTTCAGAATCACGGTTCGGCACGCGCCCGATCGCCCGCGCTCGAACTGATCTGGAATGGCCATGATGAACCCCGCGAGCGCTCCGGGTCGCGCCGGGTCGTCGCTGAGCAGCACCAGCCGCGGATCGAGGATGTCCTTCAGCCGCGCGTACATGCCGGCGAACTCGTCCCACGCGATGGGTGAGTAGAGGAAGTTGTCCGCGAACGCGTCCATGGACAGCTCGAAAATCGACCGGAGCTCACGCTCGAACTCTCCCATGTTGAGCGTGCGCAATGACAATCCGGCCGCGCGCGCCCGCGATGATGCCTCATCGCAGAGCGGGTCGCGGGGCTTGATCTCGTCGTTGAGCGACGAGTGATAGGTCGCCAGGGGAGCGAAGCCCGCGTCCTTCCAATACTCCGGCCACTCCGGAGGATTCGTGGGTTCCATCGCGAAAGGCGGCTCGCTGGTGGAATCCGTCACGAACCGGTAACGATGCCACGTGCTTCCGTCGAGCGGGCCCACCGCGAGCTGACAGCCTTCCCGCGCCAACCACGAGCTCGTGGCTTCCAGCAAGGCGGCGGCCGGGCCACCGCCAGCGCACTCGAAGCGACCCATGAAGCCCAGACGCTTCCCGCCAATGGAAGGAAGATCGCGAGTCCACGTCGCGCACGACGCGATCGGGGTGGAAGACGCGCCGAGAACCCTTATCACTGACGACGCGCCCCTACTCCATGCGCTCTCTCGATCGGGCGATGGCACGCAATCGGGCCGATCGTCAGGGGTGAGGATCTCGATGCGCATCGCGTGTGTCCACCATCAGGGCGAGGTTGGAACAACAGTACTCAACGCCGTGGCGCACGCCGAACCGATCGAGAGCGCCACTCCTCGCAGGAGCCATCTCCATGGATGACCAACGAGTCGATTGAGCGCGGGCATGAAGGCAACGCCACAGGTCACAACGGAGGTGGCCAGTGCAATGGCGAGCAGAGCCAGAGCGCTGCGGAGTGGGAGTTGGGCGACGAGCACCGTCGGAATCATCACGAGGCCAATGCCCAGCACGAGGCTGCACGCGAGCACGCGCACGCTCGGCAGTCGATGCACCCGCGCGTGCAGTTGCATGCAACTCAGCATGCACAGGCCGGCGCCGAACGTCACTACATAGGGCGACCAAACGTCCGCGCCGTACAGCACGTGGACGCCCAGCAGCACGAGGCCCGAACCCGAGAGGGCGATCACCGGGAACACCCCGTGGACCGCGGGGCTCGGAACATCGGGATTCCGAGGAAGCCAGGGCGCAGCAAGCAAGACGATGGCGGGCGGCGCCAGCCAGACCCATCCTCCAAGGGCCCACGCGGTGTAGAGGACGAGCGACGCGCTCAAGACACCCTCGCCAGAGAGCGTCCGCCGCTTGCGGATGGCGATCAGCAGCACGACGATGAGCAGGAGCACGACAAGGCGCACGCCGAGCTGCGGCACCTCGAGCCCGAGGTATTGCCGGAGCAGCACGAACGCCATGATCGGCAGCAGGAGGTTGTCCATGCCGCGCCACGCGATCGCCTCGAAGATCGTGAGCAGGCACGCGAGCAGAGCGGCCACCAGAGCAGCCTTGCGCACGTCCAGGCCCGGCGCCAGCACGAGAAGCGCCATGAGCGTCGCCGCGGTGCTCACGCCAACGAACGCCATGGAGCCTTCGACCGACTTGTGGCCCTCGGTCGTGCGGTACTTGTGTCGCCCCATGGCGGCGCCCACAAGGGCCGCCGCAGCGTCGCCGAAGGTCAGCAGCAGCACGGGGATCACGAACAGCACCGGGTTCCGTTCGGACAACACCCAGACGCAACCGACGGCCACGGGGAAGTAGAACTCGCCCCACGACTGTCGATCCACCGATCCGGTCACGCGGCCGAACGTGCGCCGAAGATCGGGAACGGCCCGCATCCCGATCATGCCCAGCAGCGCAAGCGAGCACAACGCGATGCCCGGCCACGCGGATCGAAAGATCAGCGGAAAGGACGAGGCGATCACGCCGGTAGCGATGTGAGCCGACTTGCGGACCAGCTCGCCCGAGGGCGGAGGTTGGCGCTGTTGCCAGACGCGGAGCGCCGCGAAAGCCAGCCCGATCAGCGCGAGAGCTCCAAGGAGCGAGAGGCAATCTCGGATCATCCGTGGCCCAGCCCTTCTCTGACTTCCTCGACCACGAAGCGGCGATAGAAGAACGCCTTGTCCGCGCGGAAGCACTCGTCGGCGAGTTCGCCAAGCGGCTCGAGCAGACCGCGAAGCGAATCGGGGCGCTGCCTGGGCGCGAGCATGTTCCAGTACGCAAGGCGTGCCCCGGGCCGGGCCGCGCCCGCGATGCGTCGAAGCAGCGCTTCCGTGCTTGGCTCGGACATGTACTCGAAGATATCGGAAAGATTGAAGCGATCGAACGCCGTTCGACGGCGATCCCCGTCGAGCCACGACTCGATTGAGCCCAAATGGACCTCGACGCGGTCCAGCCGCGAGCGGATCGTCTCAAAGTGCTCGGCCCGCAGCGCGAGCGGAAGGACCTCCGCGTGGGTGCCGGTCAGGATCCAGTGCAGATACGGGTTCGCGGAAGGATCGAGCTCCCGCAGCGCGTATCGGGCGCGCTCGAGGATGCGACCCGACACCGATCCTTCCACGTACTTGAAGAAACTCGGATCGCGCCCCATCCGCGACATGACGAAGCGGGAAAAGAACACGCGGAACAGCAGCCGCCAGCGGCGCGTGTCCCACCGTTCATCGAAGAACCCGCGGCGATCCTCCGCGGATTTCGACCGCAGCAATTCTCGCACGGCCTCGCCGTCGTGCACAAAAGGCAAGACCCAGCGGCGAAAGACGCGGAAGTACGACTCGAACTTTCCGGCATCGCCTATGCCACGCGCGATGTGCGGAGCCAACGCATCCCAGAACCGGGCGGCGTCGGGGGCAAGCCCGCCCCGGTCCCGGCATCGTCGGTACAGGTCGATGCGCCGATCGCTCGGTCGTGAGCCGATGAGCTCAAGCAGTTCGGCGTGCTCGAGGGTTCGGTACGCGCTGATGCGCAGTTGCAGGCACGCGATCTGCGCCGGGCTCAGGTCGATCGCGACCACCTTCGCGGGATCTTTCGTGAGCAGCGCCAGGGTGTTGTCGCCGGCCGAGCAGATGGAAAGGCACGCGTCGCCCGGCCGCACATCCATGCCCCGCAGAAGCACGTCCGCGTCCTCCCAGCACTGGGCGTACCTGATCCGTGAGAAGTCGGCGCGGGTGGACACTTCGCTCATCACGCTCGGACCTCTTGGCTCCGGGCCAGGGGCGCAATCAACCGCACGATCCCTTCGGACCCGTCGAACTCGACCACATCCCCGTCGTGCAGCCAGGATGTCAGTCCGGGAATGGACACGATGCTGGGAATGCCCAGTTCCCGTGACACGATCGCCGAATGCGACAGCAGGCTGCCCCGCTCCACGAGGATGCCCAGCGCGGCCGGAAAGAGCATCACCCACCCGGGGTCGGTGCGCTCGGCGACGAGGATCTCCCCCGCCTTCAACTCGGCGCTTCGGGGATCGCGAACGACACGGACTACCCCGCGCACCTTTCCCGCGCAGCAACCCGTTCCGCGCCGGCAGTGGGGGTCCGCCGCGGCGCTCTCCCTGGCACGCGACGAGGCATTCAACGGGTGCACCATTCCCAGCGTGCTGAAGCGATCCGGCGGCGCGGGCCCTCTGGCGAATTGCTCGTACTGCTTCGCGCGGAGCGCGACCAACGCCCTCAGGTCGATCGTGGTCGCGGTGCCCTCAATGAAGCCGAGCACCTCTTCGGTCTCGAGCAGAAAGATATCCCGCGGCGAATCGAGCAAGCCCTGCGCCGCGAGCCTCTTGCCGATCTCCAGAAACACCCGTCGGACGCGCCCGAACGCGCGCGTCCGCTCGAACCGAAGGTTCTCTCTGTCCCGGATCCGGTCCCGTGCATTGCTCAGAACCCACGCGAAAGAAAGGCGGCGAACGGGGTGCCACCGCAGGCGATCTCGGACGAGCCGTCGCGCTCTATCGGCCGCCTCCGCGTCTCCGTTGTCGGGTATCGATCCGCTGGCAAGGCGAGACCCCATGTGCCCCACGCTTCGAAGAAGACCGGTCGGGTCATCCGCTAGCGTCGGGCTCTCCAGCTTGAGCTCCTCCAGGCATCGATCGGCGAACTTGTCCAAGTACTCCTGATACTGGGCCTTCAGCGCGGGGCGCGTTTCCATGGCCCTGAGCATCTCCGGCGCTGCGGCGGTCTGCAGCACACGCACAAGCTCGGGTTCGTCCTTCACCAATTCGGCCATGCGTCGCAGGCGAACCACGGGCTCCGTGCTGATCACGCCATCCACGCCCCGCACCAGGTCGTTGTGCAGCGAGTCGCGGCTCGCGTCGATCCACCGCGAACCCAGCGATCGGAGCAGCCCATGAAACACCATCGCCAGGAAGTCGTTGACGATGGGCGCGTCCCAGCGTCGAAGCACCTCGCGCTGAAGCTCGCGGTAATGGGCCGCGAGTTCGTCGGGCCGCATCGCTTTCAATCGACCCGAGTCGGAGGACAGGGCAGAGTTCAGGCGAAGGTAGAAATCGCGGATCATCCGCGGGAGGCATCGCCGGCGCCATTCCAGCCCAGCGAGCGCCATCCCCAGGCGCGCAATCTCCCGGATTCGAGAGACCCTCTGGGGCGGCCTGATCTCGTTATGGAGCTCATCGGAGAGGGATGCGCTCACGCCCATCATCTGCTCCATGAACCTTCGGTTGATCGTGTAGCCGGGCAGCATCGCCAACAGCCGGTACCAGTTGAGGAGGTTGTAGTACACACGCCCACGGATCAGGCCGAGCATGTTGGCGTACACGTCGTCGGAGTCGTCAACGACGGCGCGGGACACCCCCATGATCCGGCAGAACGAGCGATAGACCTCCTCGTACGCGCCGCGTGCGAAGCTGAACGTGAGCGGCTGGGTGATGCCGCCATAGCTCTCGGCGATGTTGCTGTTGTCCCAGATCACAAGCCGCCCGCGGCCCGCGGGCGCAGATGGGATCGCCCCCGCGTCGAGCGTCGTGATCGGTCTCGCCTGGAGAAGATACAAGCGGCCATCTTCCACGGCCCACTCAATGTCCTGCGGACACCCCTGACGCTCGCTCACCCGGCGCACAAGAGCCGCGATCGTCCGAGCCGTGTCCTCGGGAAGTCCGCTCGCGGCGCCGCTCGACGCCCGCTCGATCGACAGGGTGCGACCCTCGAGATCAACGCGGAAGGTGTCCGCATCCCGTTCGCCGCTGACGAGCGACTCGCCCAGCCCGCGGACGGCCGCAACCAACGCCACCGACCGATCGTGAGTCACGGGATCGACGGCAAAGGCGACGCCGGCCCACTCCGCGCGGACCATCCGCTGGACAAGCACGGCGGGAACGGGCGGATCACCGTCGAGACCCCGGCTCCTGCGGTACTCTCGCACGCGCGGGGTCTGCCCCGATGCCCGAACGTCTTTGATGCGCGCGACAAGGTCGTCCGCGCTGACGTTGAGGAAACTCTCGAACTGACCCGCGAAGCTGTGCGCCTGCCCGTCCTCTTCCACGGCCGAAGATCGCACGGCCACGAGCCGTCCGTCGGGAGAGATTTCAAGCAGGGCACGCTGCAGTTCCGGAGCGAGCGAACCGAGCTCTTCGTCGGATCCGCTGGAGACAACGAACCAGGGCGGAATGGCGAAACTGCTGTCGCTCAGTCGCGCCAGCGTTGAGGCCTTCCCGCCGAGCAATCGCGGTTCGTTCGAGGCGCCTGGTCGAAGGAGTCGTGTCGGCATGGCCTACCTGCAGAGTACCCGAACGCCCAGCGGGATCACGCCCAGAGCGAGGTAGAGGCTCATCGTCCACAGCCCGGACGCGAGCTCGATGCGCTTGCCGGCGCCACGCTCCATGTTCCGCACGAACAGCCGCGCGACAACTCCGGCACTCAGCAATAAGACGATGATCACGACCGCGAACCAACGCCACGTGCCCACGCACATGGACGCCGCGATCGCCAGCAGGCCCGTCGTGATCAACGCCCCCAGCCACGCCAACACCGCCCTGCGCGGCCCCCACATGGCGCTGTAGGTTCGCACGCCCCGCTCCTCGTCCACCGGGCTACGGACCTTTCGTCCGATCTCGATGACCACGCCGTTGAAGTAGCTCGCCCCCAGGAACCATCCGAGTCCCGCGACGGACCCCGGCTGTCCCGAGGACGATGCTGTCCAATCGCAGCCCGTCGCGAATAGGTCCACGAGGGGCATGATGAACATGTGCGACGCCAGGTACAGCAGCGGGCGCGCCTTGAGCCAATCGGGCACGAAGAACTCGCGGGACATCAGGGCGAGATATCCCCATGCGATCAGCAGCAGCGGCACGAGCGCCGGCGAGCGAAGCCACGCAAGACCAAACTGGACAACCGCGCACGCGACGAAGAGCACTCCCAACTGACGAAGCGTCACCAGTCCGCGTTGCACCGGGCGGTACGGGCGAAACTCCAGATCCTCCCCGAAGTCCTTGAACTCGTCGGCGATCCGCAGCTGGAGGAACATCAGCAGGCAACACGCAAAGGCGGTCGCCACGGCGCCCGGCCGAGGCCAGTCGATCGCTCCCCCTGGCCCGGCCCGCAGGAGAACCGAGAAGCACACCGCCGAGGCGCTGAACACGGCGATGAGCGGGCCGTGCCCCGCGAGGGGGAAACGCTCCCGCTGGTAGGCCCACCAACGCCCCGCGAAAGAGGCCGGAGCACTGGAGCCGTCGCGATGGTTCACGTGGTACCAGCCCGACGCTTCCCGCGTGCGAGTCGTTCGTGCGCTCGCGCGAAGTGTCCCGCGCACAACGCGCCCGCGATCGAGATCTCGCCGGCGAGCACCACGCCCGCGCACAGCTCCGCGAACGCTTCGACCTTTCCCGCCCCCGCCAGCCCGAGCATCCGCAGGCACGCCGAGGGCGTCGGCAATCCCGTGCCGCCACCCACCGTGCCCACGATCAGTCCCGGCAGGGTGACGGCCGCGTACAAGTCGCCGTTGTCGGTGACCTCGAACCGAGTGACGCCCACCGTCGCTTCGGCCACGCAGGCCACGTCCTGCCCGCACGCGATGAAAACAGCCGCCAACCCGTTCGCGACGTGCCCGTGGACGCCCATCATCCCGCTCATCGCGCAGCCCATCGCGCTCATCTGCCAGTACTCGCTCAACTTGCCCGGCGTGGTGGACAGTCGACGGGCGACCAGGCCGGAAGGAATCACTACCTCGGCGGTCACCTTGTGCCCGCGCACCGTCAAGTACGAATGGGCGCTGGCCTTCTTGTCGCCGGACATGTTCGCTTCGAGGAACCACGCGCGCGGCGACACGGGCGCGGCGGCGACAATGTGCCGGCACATGGCCTCGGTGGCGACCGTGACCATGTTCTGCCCCGCCGCGTCTCCCGTCTCGTACTCGCAGATCAGATAGACGTGATTGCCCTCCACGCTCAGGCGGATATCGATGAGTCTCCCGTGCCGCGTGGTCGCCTGAGCCACACGCCGCAGAACGTGCGTGTGATCAACAACCCAGGACACAAACAACGCCGCCTGAGCCGTCGTGCGAAAGATGAACCCGGGCGCACGCGAGACCCCACGGTTCAGCACCCACGCGGCGCACCCGCCAGCCTCGCTGATCACGTGCATGCCGCGGCTGTACGACGCCACCAACGCCGCTTCGTGGGTCGCCATCGGCACGTAGTAGTCGGCCCGCGCCGCGAGTCCGTTGATTCGAATCGGTCCGGCGAGACCGATGGGGATCCGCGCCTCACCGATGAAGTTCTCGATGTTCCGCCCGTACAGCGCTCCGACCTCGCCCGATGCAACGGGAAAGAGCGCGGCGCGATCCTCCGCCGCGCTCGCCGTGAGATTCCACCGTTCGTTGACGCTGGGGAGGTCCGATCTCGTGGAGTCGCGCACGCGCGGCGGCAGATCGTCGCATCGCGGCGCAAGACGGTCCGCAAGACTTGCGGCGACCGCGCCTGCTTGGAGTCGTTTCGACCGCCCGAGTGCTCGTTTGGAGCTCGCTGCCACGAGACTTGCCCCGAAGAGTTCGACATGAGAAACGTATGTAACAAATCATACCCCAAGCCGCGTGCGGCACGGTCAACCACTGCTCCTTAGCCCGACCCCAGAATCAGGCAACCTCGTGTCCCGAACTATGCCACGACCGGCAATCTCGGGGTCCGTGAGCCGCTTCTACGATCACGGCGTGCCGGACACTCCACTGCCAGCACCGGGCGAACTCCGCCACACCGCGCCGAGCGAGTTGCTGGGTCTTGTCTACGACCAGCTCCGTGCCATCGCGCAACAGCGAATCAGCGCCGAAGGCCCGGGGCACACGCTCCAGGCGACCGCCCTCGTTCACGAGGCGTTCCTGCGCATCGGGCAGGGGCGGAGAGTTCCCTTCGAGAGCCGCGCGCACTTCTTTGCCACGGCCGCCGAGGCGATGCGTCGCATCCTTGTCGATCACGCGCGCGCCAAGGGCGCCGTCAAGCGCGGGGGCGACGCTCCCAGGAGTCCCCTGTCCGTCGTCGATCTCGCGTCGGACCCCGATCCTTCGGAAATCCTGGCGCTCGATCAGGCGCTCGCCCGCTTGGAGCAGGTCGAGCCCGACGCGGCGGCCGTGGTCCGCTTGCGCTTCTTCGCGGGGCTCAGCGGCGACGACACCGCCCAGGCGCTGGGCGTCTCTCCGCGCCAGGTGGACCGCGTGTGGGCCTACGCACGGGCGTGGCTCGCGCGAGAGATGACGGGCTGAGCCCCATGCTGGACCGCAACAAAGTTCGCGACGTCTACGCGGAAGCGGCCGAGCTGGGCGAATCGGAGCGCCGCGCGTTCCTCGATCGTGTCTGCGCCGACGACGCGCCCCTGCGTGCCGAGGTCGAGTCGCTGCTCGCGGCCGCCGCTCGAACGCCTCGCTTCATGTCCGTGCCGACCCTGGGCGCGCAGGAGCACGCCCCGGGCGAGGGGCCCGGAACGCGCATCGGGGCGTACACGCTGCGCGAGGAGATCGGGCACGGCGGGTTCGGCACGGTCTACCTCGCCGAGCAGGAGACGCCGATTCGCCGGCGCGTGGCCCTCAAGATCATCAAGCTGGGCATGGACACGCGCGCGGTCATCGCCCGTTTCGAGGCCGAACGCCAGGCCCTGGCGATGATGGACCATCCGCACATCGCCAAGGTGCTCGACGCGGGAGCGACCGCCACGGGCCGCCCGTTCTTCGTCATGGAACTGGTCGAGGGCGAGCCGATCACCGCGTACGCCGATAAGGCAAACCTGAGCATCGACGAGCGTCTGGACCTTTTCGTCCAGGTCTGCCTCGCGACGCAGCATGCGCACACCAAGGGCGTGATCCATCGCGATCTCAAGCCCGGGAACGTGCTGGTCGCAACGCGGGACTCCCGCCCGCACGCGACGGTGATCGACTTTGGCATCGCCAAGGCGACCGACGCACGCACGACCGAGCGGTCGGTCTTCACCGAGCTGCGACAAATGATCGGCACGCCCGAGTACATGTCTCCCGAGCAGGCGGGCGGCGCCCCGGACGTGGACACGCGATCCGACGTGTACAGCCTGGGCACGATGCTCTACGAGCTGCTGACCGGCGCGACACCGCTGGATTCCAAGGAGCTCCGCTCGGCCGCCTACGACGAGATGCAGCGGATCATCCGCGAGGTGGAGCCCCCGGCTCCCTCGACGCGTCTGTCGCGCGCCGCCGATGCCGCCTCGGTCGCCGCGCTCCGACGGGACCCTCCGGTGCGCCTCGCCCATCGCCTGACGGGGGACCTGGACTGGATCGTGATGAAAGCGATCGAGAAGGATCGATCGCGCCGGTACCAGACCGCGGGCGCCCTCGCCGACGATGTGCTGCGCCATCGCGCGGGCGAGGCCGTGTCCGCGGCTCCCCCTTCAACGTCCTACCGCCTGCGCAAGTTCGTTCGTCGGCACCGCGTCGGGGTGCTCGCCTCCGGCGCCGTCGCGGCGGCGCTCGTCGCGGGCGCGGCGGTCTCGATCGCCTTCGGCATCGGCGAGGCACGCCAGAGAGCGGCCGCCGAAGCGTCGCGGAGGGAGTCGCTGCGGCACCTCCAAGACCTGGAGGAGGTCGCCCGATTCCAGGCGAGGCAGCTCTCGCGCATCGACGCGCCCACGCTGGGCGTTCGATTGCGGGCCGATCTTCTCGAGCGGGCGCGTCGGGCCGGAACGCGAGCCGGCGCGGCGGCGACTCCGCGCGACGTCGATGTCGCCGAGCTCGAGCGACTTCTCACGGGCGTTGACTTCACGGGATTGGCGCTGAAGGCGCTGGACGAGAACGTCTTCAAGCCGGCGATCGGCGCCATCGCCGACTCCACGCCCGGCAATCCGCTGGTCAGGGCCCGGCTGCTTCAGGCGATGGCCTCAACGCTCGTGGAGGTCGGGCTGGTCGAGGCCGGAGCGGCGCCCCAGGCCGAGGCGCTCACCCTCCGCCGGAGCGCCCTGGGCGATGACCACGTGGACACGCTCGAGTCCATGCATCACACGGGCGTGCTGCGCCGCGCTCAGGGGCGCTTGCCGGAGGCGGAGGACGCGCTGCGGGATGTTCTCGAGCGTCGTCGGCGCGTGCTGGGCGGCGATCACGCCGACTCGCTCGATTCGCTGAACGTTCTGGCCCGCGTGCTGTGGCAACGGGGGAAGCTCGAGGAGTCAGAGTCGTCGTACCGCGAAGCGCTGGCGGGACGAAGGCGCGTGCTCGGGAAGGAGCACCGCGACACGATCGTCACCATGGGGAAGCTCGGCGGCCTGCTCCGTGCGCGCGGCAACCTGGACGAGGCCGAGCCGCTGTGCCGCGAGGCGATGGAAACCAGCCGACGCGCCCTGGGCGAGGATCATCGCGACACGCTGACCGCGATGGGCGCGATGGCCTCGCTCCTGCGATCGCGAGGGCGCTTCGATGAGTCCGAGTCGCTCTACCGGCAGGTGCTGGAGAAGAGCCGACGTCTCCTCGGCAATGACCATCCGGACACGGTCACGCTGGTGGGCAATCTGGGCGGCGTGCTCCTCTTGATGGGAAAGCCCTCCGATGCGCAGCCGCTGCTGTCCGAGACATTGGCGTCGCGCCGCCGTCTGCTGGGCGATGAGCACCCGGACACGCTCAACTCCTTGATCAACATGGGCACCGTGCTGTCGCGGCAGAACAAGTTCCCCGAGGCCGAGCCCTACCTGCGCGAAGCGCTGCGCACAAGCCGGCGCGTCCTTGGCGATGATCACCCGGACACCCTGACGGCGCTGCACAACCTCGGCACGGTCATGCGGGGCGAAGGCAAGCTCGAAGACGCCAGGACCTATCTCCGCGAGTCGTACGAAAGAACCCGTCAGCGGCTGGGCGCGGACCATCCGGACACCCTGATCTCGCTGATCAGCCTGGGCGGGGTTCTGGTCGACGAGCGATCGCCCGAGGCCCTGCCACTTCTCGCGCCCGCCGAAGCCGCAGCACGCCACGCGTTCGTCAAGGACCACGCTGTTCGCCTGGGTCAGTTCCTGTGCGTGCTCGGCGCGGCGCGTGCGGCCGGGGGCGACGCCGACGCCGCGCAGATGAATCTCGTCGAGGCGTACGAAATCCTGGGCGCGAGCAAAGGTGGCGATCCGTCGAAGGCGGCGGAGCATCTGGTGAACCTCTTCGACGCGCGACACCTCGCCACGCCGGACCGGGGGTTCGACGGCATGGCGCGTGAATGGCGTGAGAAGCTCGGCACCAAGAAGCCGGTGAACGAGCCCGCGGGGCGCTAGCACCGCAGCGCTGCCAGACCGGCGTCCTCCTCCAACGCCGTTGGGCATCCGTGCATTGCGCCCGCTCCTCGTGTTGACCGCAACAGGCCCCTTCTGCGATTTGATTTCGATCGAGCCGCGGCGAGCGCCAAGGCCCCCTTTCGCGCCCGCCCAGCCCCATTCCCAAGGAAGTTTGTTCGAATGAGTCCGATTTCCGGGCGCTGCCGCGCACGTTTCTCCGCTTGGCGGGCAACACCACACCCGCAACGGAGATTCCCATGAGGTCTCAACTTGTTCTGGCGGTTCTTCAGTTGGGGATGATCTCGGCCCTCGCGAACGCCCAGACCACCGCTTTCACATATCAAGGCCAGCTCAAGGACGCCGGCCTTCCCGCCAATGGGCTTCACGACTTCCGATTCCGCCTCTTCGACGCGGGCACGGGCGGGACGCTCATCGGCACGACCCAGTGCGTGGACAACATCCTTGTGACCGCCGGAACCTTCACGGCCACCATGGACTTCGGCAACCAGTTCTCGACCACCGCCCCGCGATTCATCGAGGTCCAGGTGCGTCGCGACACGGGGACGGACTGCTCCGATCCGAGCGGCTTCACCATCCTCGAGCCACGCCAGCCCATCACGCCAGCGCCCCTCGCCACCCACGCCCGCAGCGCGTTTACCCTGGACGCGCCGAACGGCTCGATCGCCAACGCCGTGTTCGTGGACAACACGGGAAAGGTGGGCATCGGCACGATCTTTCCCACCCACTCGCTCCACATCGCCGGCACCGATCCCACGCTGGCCCTGCAGGACACCAATTCCTCGGGTGGCGCCGGCGGCACTCAGGTCGGATACGTCAGCCTGCGCGACAACTCAAACACGGAGCGAGGGTGGGTCGGGTACGGCACGGCGGGCGACCCCGATCTTTCCATCGTCAACGCTCGCTCGGGTGGCGACATCGTCCTGAGCACGCTGGGCGGCGGCAACGTCGGCATCGGAACGTCGAGCCCACTCTCACTGCTCGATGTTCGTGGCGACATCCGCCTCGGGCCGACCGGCGCCCTGAAAGCAGTCTCGGGCGATGAGAACCTGCGGATCGTGCGCGGAACGATCTCGACCGCGGGTGCCATCGTGGCCGGGAGCGGCTTCTCGATCGCGCACACCGATGTGGGTCACTACACGATCACCTTCACAACGCCGTTCTCCGCCGCTCCGACGATTGCATCGTCCGGAGACATTCCTCAGGGATCCGGCGCCTTCACGTATGTGAACGTTGACAACATCACCACGTCTTCGGCGCAGGTTCTGCTCATCGTCTCAACACAATTCGGAGACGGGCCCTTCCACTTCATAGCGGTCGGCCCGCGGTAGAACGCTTGGGCGGATCCGTGCAGCGTCCTCGTACCACCACGTCACTTCAAGGAGATGAGCCATGCGCGCTCGATCGATGCGGACAACGACTCCGGGACGTCGCGCCTTGGCGTGGGCGCTCTCGCCCCTCGGGCTGGCGATCGCGGCGCTCGCCTCGGCTCCCTGCTCCGCCCACGCCCAGTTCTCGATCGTTGCTTTCGCCCTCGATGGCGGTGGGGGCGCTAGCGCCGCGGGCACGTTCAGCGTCACCGGCACCGTCGGGCAGCTCGACGCGGGGCAGATGAGCGGCGGCACCTTCGCGGTCCTGGGTGGATTCTGGAACGCGACGGCGGTCGCCCCGTGCTATGCAAACTGCGACGGCAACATCTCCGCACCGCTGCTCTCCGCCGCGGATTTCGTGTGCTTCCTGGGCAAGTTCCGCTCCGGCGACGCGTACGCCAACTGCGATGGCAACACCACGCCGCCCACGTTGTCCGCGGCCGATTTCGTCTGCTTTGTCGGCGCGTTCCGCGCCGGATGTCCGTGAGCCCTCTTGAAGTGTTGACGCCCGACGCGGCCCAACCCGCGCCCGCGAGTGTGAGGAGAAATGCGATGATCAACGGAACCCGCCGTCTGCCCTGGCTGGATCGTGCCTCGCTCGTGGCCGCGCTTGCGGCTCTTTCTGGGCACGCGATGGCGCAATGTCCGAGCCCCGCGCTCTTCGAGATCGGCGGAAGTCCCGGCCCCACCTGCGACGGCGGAGGCACGAGCCTGCCGCAGACCGCGGTGCAGGCCGTCGCGCGTGGACGCTTCATCAGCTTCGAGAGCGTGCCGCTGGTCTCGGGCACGCCGCAGGTGCTGTCGCGTCTCGGGCTGGATCGCCCGGTGACCGCCATGCACACCGAGATTTCGGGGCGAATCTGGGCGACCGATGGCGTCACGCTCTACGGCATCAACTGCTCCAACGCCGCCGCGCCGTCGCTTCTGGGGCAGATCACGATTCCGAACTCGTTCGGCTTGAGCCGCCTGCGCGTGAAGGGCAACTTCGTCTACCTGGTCAACGGGCTCGCGCTGTACATCGTGGACATCAGCAATCCTGCGGCGCCGGTGCTGCGCACGGCCTTCAACCGACCGAGCGGCGTGACGTACTTCAATGATGTCGAGGTGGTCGGCAGCTTCGCGTACCTCTCGATCGAGGAAGGAACGCCGCAGACGAACTCGATGCTCGTGCTGGACATCAGCGACCCGCTCGCCCCGACCGAAGTCCGACGCGTCGGCAACAGCAACCGCCAGGGAGTCCGCCTCTCCAAGGCCCCCAATCTCCCCGGCCTGTACGCGCTGACGCGGAACATCAACGGCGGGGCGTTGGAACTCTGGAGCCTCGCCAACGCCGCGAATCCGACGCTGAGCGTCGTCAACGCGACGCTCAACATCGACCTGACCTTCGACGAACTGATCGCGAGCAACACCGGGATCCTGCGGCTGGACAGCGACGCGTTTCCGGAGCAGCTGCGCGTCTACAACCCGACCACGCTCGCGCAGGTCGGCGCGTCCCTGTCCCTCGACTTCAACTCATGGAACCAGAGCCTGGGCGTGAACTCTCCGTCGGCGTTCATTCCCCAATCCAACGGGGAACTGATCCGAGTGAAGTACAACTCGACCAGCGGCTTCACGAGCACGCCCGGCGTCTTCACGGATGTCATGCCCGGCGACACGACCAACGTGATCAGGCTCAATCCCGCGTTCTCGTTGCTCACGAGCAGCACCGGCGACATGTGGTACATCCTGACGCCCGCGGCGGGCGCGCCAGTTCCCGCGGGGCACCTCAAGTCCGGCCCGAGCTACTACGGCTTTGGCGCGTGCACCGCTCTCCTGGGCGATGGCACGCTCTTCGCCACGGACTACACCGGAACCTCGCCGAACGTGACCACCCGGCTCATCGCGTACCACGTCGATGGCGTTGGGATCTCGGTGCAGGGCTTCCTGGACATCCCGGGGCAGGTCAAGGGAATGGACGCGGGCGTTGACAACAACGGCGTGCGACACGTCTATTGCACACGCCTGGTGGCGGGGTCGAGCACCGCGCACCAGCTCCTCACGATCACGGCCTCCAACCTCGCGGCGATGTCGATCACCAGCACGTTCGCGCTGACCGACGGCGTCTACCTCCCGAAGTTCTGGCCGGGCTCCTCGTTCTCGCAGCAGCCGCCTCGCCTCATCGTGGGCGGCAACTCAATCTTCGCCGCCAACGATCGCACGCAGATTCTGTCCGTCGCCGCGGCCGGAGCGCCGGCGACCGTCGGCGTCATCCCCTCACCGTCGGACACCATCCTTGTGCCCTTCGGAAACTCCACGACCGCCTGGCTGACGGACGTGAACGTGCTCAAGGCGTACAACCTCTCGAACCCGACGGTGCCCACGCTCCGCTCCCAGACGCTGCTCAGCACCAGCACCGCCTACGCCACGGACACCGCGATACTCAGCGATTTCCCGTTCGCGACTGGGCTGGGCGTGCTCATTGGCGGAAGGCTCATCAGGCTGAACGTGAGCAACCCCGATGCGCCGATCATCACGCAGATCGCCCCGATCGGGAGTCCGCTGACGAACAGCACCCGCGCACTGGCGTACGACGGCTCCAACCTCCACTTCGCCGGGGGCAAGGATGGATACCTCGTCTATCCGCTCAGCTTCGCGGCCCCGCCCATGGAGGACCCGAGCCACGCGCTCTCCGGGCTCGGCACGCAGGGCATCGTCGCCGTCTGCAGCGGACAGCCCATCACGCTCACCGCAAGGTTCGTCGCCAATCCGGCGATCACCTCCCGGCGCTGGGAGCGCTACAACCGAACGACCCGCCAGTTCGAGCCGCTGCTCGACGGCCCCACGGGCACAGGCTCGGTCGTCTCGGGCGCTACCACCGCCACGCTGACGATCACCGATCCCGGCCCCGCCGATGCGACGTACTACGTCGCCTACGCGAGCAACTCGTGCGGCGAGAGCCGCTCCGCCACCCTCGTCGAGGCACGGGTCGGCGGCTACGCCAACTGCGACGCGAGCACCACGTCGCCCGCCCTCTCGGCCGCGGACTTCGTCTGCTTCCTCACCGCGTTTCGGGACAGCTTCCGGGTCGCGTACGCCAATTGCGATGGCAACTCGACCTCGCCGCAACTGAGCGCGTCGGACTTTGTCTGCTTCCTGGGCAAGTTCCGCACAGGGTGCCCCTAGAAAAGATCCCAGGGCTGGGTTCCGCTCACGCAGTGGTCAACGCGGAGTGCGCTGGCCTCCGGCCGCTGTAGCCCCCGTTGCTCGCCCTCGGAGGGCAGCGCAAAATCCCCCGGAATCGCTGCACCAAACCGCCGGCGCGGCTTGGTGCAGAACGTGAAAGTGGGCGCGGGTGGATTCGAACCACCGTAGGCGTTAAGCCACCAGATTTACAGTCTGGCCCGATTGGCCACTCCGGCACACGCCCGAAGCCGCGGGCCCTCCCGCGGCGGGTGGAAATGTAGCCCCTCCAACGACCCCGAGCAACGCCCTTGGCCTCTCCGACCGCACGCGCTAAACTTCGCCCTTGCAGCGCGGCAACCCCGCGCCCCATCGCACTGCGCCCCGGAGCCGCCCCATGACCACCGCGACCGCCCAGAAAGTCACCATCACCGACGCCGGCCCCAGCCGCAAGCGCGTCTCGATCTCCATCCCCGCCGACGTCGTCTCCGCCAAGCTCCGCCAGGGCGTGGACTCGATCGTCGCCGACGCTCAGCTCCCGGGCTTCCGCCGCGGGCGCGCTCCCCGCCACCTCGTGGAGAAGAAGTTCGGCCCCGCCCTTCGCGACGATGCGAAGCGTGCCCTCGTCTCCGAGGCCGTCCAGAGCGCCGTGCAGGAGCACAAGCTCAAGGTCGTGGGCGACGCCGCAGCCGAGCTCGAGGGCATCGAGGTCCGCGAGGGACAGGACCTCTCCTTCGTCGTCGATATCGAGGTGATGCCCGAGTTCGACCTGCCCAAGCTCGACGGGCTCGAGATCCTCAAGCCGAACTTCGAGGTTCCCGCCGCGACCGTCGATGACGAGGTCAAGAAGTTCCAGATCAACGAGGGACGCCTCGAGTCCCGCGACAACCCGGAGGCGGGCGACTACCTCACCGGTCACGGCGTGATGAAGGGCGCCGACGGCACGGAGTTCTACAACATCAAGGGCGCCGTCGTGCAGGTCCCCGCCGCGGACAAGGGCGGCAAGGGCATGATCCTGGGCGTCATGGTCGACGACTTCTCGCGTCAGCTCGGATCGCCCAAGGCCGGCGAGACCGCGACGATCAAGACCACCGGCCCCGAGAACCACGAGGTCGAGGCCATCCGCGGCGCCGCGCTGACGATCACGTTCAAGGTCGAGCGTTGCGATCGAATCATCCCCGCCGATCTCTCCGAGCTGATCTCCCGCTACGGGTTCAGCGACGAGGGCTCGCTCAAGGACGCGATCCGCGCCCGCCTCACGCAGCGCGGCGTGATCCAGCAGACCGCCGCGATGCGCCAGCAGGTCGCACGCTACCTCCTTGAGCACACGCAGATGGAGCTCCCCGAGCGCCTCAGCACGCAGCAGGCCGCACGCACGCTCCAGCGTCAGCGGCTCGAGCTCATGTACCGCGGGCACGAGGCGACGCAGATCGAGGAGCACATGGCCGAGCTCCGCGCCAGCTCCACCGCCCTGGCCCAGGGCGAGCTCAAGCTCTTCTTCATCCTGAGCAAGGCCGCCGACCAGATGAACATCCAGGTCAGCGAGGGCGAGATGAACGGGCGCATTGCCCAGATCGCCGCCGAGCGAAACATCCGCCCCGACATGCTCCGCCAGGAGCTTATCGCCCGCAACCAGGTGGGCGGCATCTACCAGCAGCTCCGCGAGCACAAGACCTTCGACGCGATCCTCGCGATGGCGAGCGTGAAGGAGGTCTCGCCCGAGGAGTACGCCAAGGCGATCGAGGCCAAGAACAAGGACGCGGAGGACAAGCCCAAGAGCGGGTCCAAGAGCGCCAAGAGCGAGGCCAAGGACGCCGGCAACGACAAGCCCGCCAAGTCCGCCAAGGGCAAGAAGAAGGGCGAGTAATCGCCGCGACGAACCGATTTCTTCACGCACGAAAGAACAGAGCCCACCCGCAGGGGTGGGCTCTTTCGTTGGTGCAACTCTCGCCTGCGCCTACGGGATGATCTTGCTCTTCTTGTCCTTGTAGAACTCGATGGACTCGGGCGTGGCGCTCTGCCCATTGAACTCGCTGTTGCCCGGGTACCACGGCGTTCCGTCCGAGCGGGCCTCCTTGAGCGTCATCCCGCCCACGTGCCCGTCGAAGAAACCAACGTTCATCTTCAGGGTCGTGTGCCGGGCGGAGAGCTTCTGATTGGTGGTGTCGTTGGTCACGCCCTGCGGGTACCCGTACTCGGTGCTGTTGATGAAGAGGGGGCCGTTGGACGTGAACGCCCCGAACCCAGGGTTGCCCGAGGTGTACGGGCTCGCGTCGAAGTCCGCCGACCGGTCCGCGCCGACGTAGTAGCGGAACCCGTCGGCGCACAGCGCCTTGCGCGACGTCTGCACGCCCAGGCGATCCTCGCGCGGGCGGTACGTGTCCGCGATCTTCACCGGCTGCGCGAAGTTCGCCTTGAGCTGGTAGCGCTTGTACGGGTTGGCCCGGGCCACGTCAAAGCTCGGGAACCCTGAGAAGGCGTGCGGCATCAGGAAGCTGCTGCCCTTGAACCCCGTGTTCTGCGCGTAGTCCTGGAACGTCCGCAGGTCCTTGCCCGTCGAGGACGTGTACACCGGCACCCGCAGCATCATCGACGGGCACCCGTACTTGTTCACGATCTGCGCGAACCGCTGCACCCGCTGGGCGGGCAACCCCATCGAATCGCCCAGGCACGGGCTGATCCAGTCGTACTCCTGCACGGGCGTGTTGGGCGTCGTCTCGCCCGTGTTGTCCACCACCTGGGCGATGATGTCCGCCCCCGACGTGTTGGAGCACGCGAAGTAGTCCTTGTTCCCCAGCATGTACTGCTGCTGCCCCTGAACGAGGGATCGCTGCATCGCGGAGCACGCGATGCTCCGCGCGGCCTCGCGCGCACCGGCCAGGCTGGGCAGCAGGATGCTGATCAGGATCGCGATGATCGCGATCACCACCAGCAATTCGATGAGCGTGAACCCGGGCAGCCGCAGCGTCCGACCCGATCGATGGCTGGTCATGTTGGATCACTCCCGATGCGCTATTTCGCGGGAACCTTGATCGAAATCTCGCCCGTCTTGGCGTCCACGAGCGCCTCGTGCTTGCCCTCGGCGTTGGGCACCGCGCCCATGTACCGCTCCTTGATGAACACCTTGCCGTCACGCTCCTCAACGGGGAAGTACGTGAACGTGTTGGTCTCCGCGTTGAGCGCGGGGATGTTCTTCACATCGCTCATGGGCATCATCAGCTCGCGCCCCGTGTTGATGTCCACGACGCGAAGGCGATCGGCCAGGCGCGGACGATCGCTCCCCGAGAACGTGGTGTACGTGGACACCGCGACCGCCACCAGCGCGACCACCATCACCACGACCTGCCACGGCTTCACGTTGCCCATGCCCGCTCCTGCCGCACCTTCGAGTCGCGCAGAACGCGCCCGAGAAACCCCACGCTCATCGCGCGTGCCAGAACGCAACGCACGCCCGCCGAGTCAGTATAAACAAACCCCTTGTCAACCGCATCCATCCTCTCCGATTTGAACCAACCTTGACATCCCGTGGGCAATCCCGCGGTCGTCGCATCGCACCAAACACCCTATCCTGATACGAACACGATCTCC
This sequence comes from uncultured Phycisphaeraceae bacterium, assembly GCA_964399625.1. Lineage (GTDB taxonomy): Bacteria > Planctomycetota > Phycisphaerae > Phycisphaerales > UBA1924 > CAYNSB01. The sequence goes on along the minus strand of CAYNSB010000004.1, from coordinate 18,019 downwards.
CCACCCTTGCCAACGGTCGATCCACGCCTCCCGATGCGCGTCCTGCTCACCAATCCACGTGGCTTCTGCGCCGGCGTCGGCATGGCCGTCGAGGTCGTCTCGCAGATGGTCGACCTCTTCCCCGGGCGCACCATCTACGTCTACCACGAGATCGTGCACAACCGCCACGTCGTCGGGCGATTCAAGAATCGTGGCGTCGTCTTCGTCGATGATATCGCCGACGTCCCGCGCGGCGAGATCGTCGTCTTCTCCGCGCACGGCGTCTCGCCCGCCATCCGCCGCCTCGCCAGCGAGCGCGGGCTCACCGCGATCGACGCGACGTGCCCCCTCGTCACCAAGGTCCACTCCGAGGCCATCCGCTACGCGCGGCAGGGCTTCCAGATCCTGCTGATCGGGCACCGCGATCACCAGGAGGTCATCGGCACCAGCGGTGAAGCGCCCGACGCGATCCAGGTCGTCGAATCTCCCGACGACATCCCGCGCCTCACGATCCGCGACCCCGCACGCCTCGTGTACCTGACGCAGACGACGCTCTCCACCGACGATGCCGGCGTGATCATCGACGCGCTCAAGCGGGCCTTTCCGCTCATCAAAGCCCCGCCCAGCGAGGATATCTGCTACGCCACGACCAACCGCCAGCACGCGGTGCGCAAGCTCGCGCCCGAGTGCGATCTGGTCCTGGTCGTGGGCAGCACGAACTCGAGCAACTCGGTGCGCCTCACCGAGATCGCCCGCAACGTGGGCACGCCCGCGCACCTGCTCGACGATGTGAGCGAGCTGCGCGACGACTGGTTCGTGCCCAAGGCCTCGCCCGCGACCCGCGGGGGCGGCCTCACCATCCTGCTCACCGCCGGGGCCTCGGCCCCGGAGGACCTCGTCGCGGGCCTGTGCCGCGAGCTCGTCACCCGCTACGGCGCGACCCTCGAAACACGCGACATCTTCGAGGAGGATGTCGAGTTCGCCCTGCCCGTCGCCATGCGACGCCTGATGAAGGAGCAGGGCAAGGCCCCGCCGACGGGCGGCATCCGCGTCGGCCGCCCGACCGTGACGCCGGAGTTGTACGGGGCCGTGCCACTGACGATCAGTGCAACGCGATGAGCGCAATGTAACATTCGCCATCCACCCTATCCCGTGCGACAACCGCTCGGGGCGACACAAATCCGTGCGATGGCGCCCAGCACCTCCGGTCCCACCCGTCCCGGCGCAGACGGCGGATGAAAGGTTGGTACGCTACAGCCATGCTGTTACATCGCCACCTCGCCGTGCTGATGGCCGCCCTCGTTCTTCTACTCGTGCCCGGTTGCAAGGACCGGCAGGAAGAGGCGGCGATCTCAGCGCTCTACGCATCGTGGAGCGAGGCGGGCAGTCGAAAGGATGCGAACGGGTTCCTGGCTCGCATCGATCCTGGAAGCATCGCGCGGTTCGATACGATCGCGCGTCTGGCTCTCAAGGGAACGCGCAAGGAGTTGAAGGCGCTGGAAAGTTCGGAGCTCGATTCTGTGATCGCGATCCGGAATCGAATGTCTCGCGACGAGATCGCCGCGCTCGATGGTGAGAAGGCCCTGCGCTGGCTCGTCGAAGCGGGGGAGTGGGCCGACGAGAGTCAGGCCGAGCCCGCCGAGGAGCACTTGGATAACTTTCAGATCGGCGATCGTCGGGCGATGGCGGACCTGCATGTCGAGGGGTTTCGAGATCAATGGAGGATTTCGTTCGTGAAGGGCGAGGATGGAAAGTGGCGCCTCGAACTCGATGCGCTCGTCGCAGTGCAGAGTCGGTGGACGGACAAAATGCTCGCGAAGTTCCGCGTGCCGCCCGAGGAAGCCGCCCTGGAGTATGAGGCCGATCGCTCGGGCAAGACGCCCCGCAAGGACATCCTCGACGTCCCGCCCAAGGACTGACGCGGTCGAAGGATCGCACCCCGCCGCATCATCCGCCCGTTCCGCCAGCTCGCCCCGCGTCCCGCATCGGCGCCCCCAACAATGCCGCCGGATGCGTCACCCCGCCGACCACATCTTCCAGCACACGCCCGAGTCGCTCGCGCAATGGTGCGCCGACCGCCGGATGCCCGTGTTCCGCGCCAAGCAGATCCTCGAATGGGTCTACGAGAAGCGCACGATCGATCCCGGAGCGATGACCAACCTCTCGGCCCGCGATCGCGAGACCCTCGCCGCCGAGATGACGTTCCTCTCGGGCGACATCGTGGCCCACCAGAGCGCGACCGACGGCACGCAGAAGCTGCTCATCGAATGGGCGGATGGAGGCTCGCCATCCCCCCACCAACGAGCCCGAAGCGCGAGCGAGGGCACCTCGCCGCAGCCCCTGAGCGAGGACTTGCCGCCCACCCGAGACGAGCCCACGGGGCTCGCCTCGCGCCTGCGCGTGATGAACCAGCCGATCCTCGGCGTGGTCCAGGGGCCGAGGGGCGACACGCGTCGCCAGACCGAGTGCGTCATGATCCCCTCGGACGATCCCTCCGGCCCGCGGCGCACCGCGTGCATCTCGTCGCAGGTCGGGTGCCCCGTCGGTTGCCGGTTCTGCGCCTCGGGGCTGGGCGGGCTGGACGGGAATCTCTCCGCCGGCCGCATCGTCGAGCAGGTGTGGCGCCTGGGCTCGGTCCTCCCGCCCGAGCCCGCGCGCACCCGCGGCATCCCACGCATCACCAACGTCGTCTTCATGGGCATGGGCGAGCCGCTCTCGAACCTCGGCGCCGTCGTCCCCGCCATCCGCACGCTCGCCGCGGAATGGGGCCTGGGCATCTCCGCACGCAAGATCACGATCTCCACCGTGGGCCTGCCCAAGGCCATCGAGAAGCTCGCCGAGCAGCTCGAGCTTCCCGTCACCCTCGCGCTCTCGCTCCACGCGCCCACCGATGAACTGCGTCGCGAGCTCATCCCCTGGGCTGAGTACACGACGATCGCGGACCTGCTCGTCGCGTGCCAGAAATGGTTCGAGAAAACGGGACGCGAGATCACGCTCGAATACACCTTGCTCCGCGATGTGAACGATCGCCCCGAGCACGCCGCGGAGCTCGCCCGCGTCGCCCGCCAGCTCCGCGCCAACATCAACCTGATCCGCTACAACGAGGTTGACGGCCTGCCCTTCAAGCGCCCCCGCACCGAGGACGTGCAGGAGTTCCAGCGCCTGCTCCGCGCCCGCAACGTGAACGCCCACATCCGTCGTTCCCGCGGGCGCGACATCGCCGCCGCGTGCGGGCAATTGCGTCACGAGAAGTCGATCGCGTAGGCTGCGTCCCGCGTGATCTTCTCGTCCCTCGAGTTCCTCTTCCTCTACCTTCCGCTGGCGATGCTCGCGGTCCGCGCGACGCGAAGGTGGGCGGGCGCCCATGCCGCGGTCTCGGTGCTCACGCTCGCTTCGGTCGTCTTCTACACGCTGTGGAAGGCGTGGAACCTGCCCGTGCTGCTGGGCTCGGTGCTCTTCAACTGGTGCCTCGCGCAGCGGATCGACGCATCGCGTGCGCGCGCTGCCTCGCCCCGGCATTGGCTGACCCTGGGCATCGCCGGCAACCTCCTCCTGCTCTTCTGGTTCAAGTACGCCCTTTTCGTCGCGCGCGAGGCGTCGGTCCCGCTCTCGGAGGGCAACCTCCTCTCTCGCGTGCTTCCCGCGGCGCTTCCGCTGGGCCTTTCCTTTTACACGTTCCAGCAGATCGCGTACCTCGTGGACCTCTCGCGCGGCACGTGCGCCCGCGCCACGCTCCTGCGTCACCAGCTCCTGGTCAGCTTCTTCCCACACCACATCGCCGGGCCCATCACCCACCCCGCGATCATGCTCCCGCAGCTTGCCGATCCACGTCCGACGTGGGACGACATCGCCCGCGGGCTCTTCATCCTCGCCATCGGGCTCGCCAAGAAAGCCTGCATCGCCGACCAGCTCGGCGCATTCGTGGACCCCAGCTTCGCGAATCCCTCCTCCCTGGCGACGGGCAACGCGTGGGTCGCGCTCGCCTCGTACACCATGCAGCTCTACTTCGACTTCTCCGGGTACTCGGACATGGCGGTGGGCCTGGGGCTCATGTTCGGCGTGCGCCTGCCGTGGAACTTCGATTCGCCGTACAAGGCGACGAGCATCGCCGCCTTCTGGCGACGCTGGCACATCACGCTCTCGGACTTTCTCAAGAACTACCTCTACATCCCCCTGGGCGGCTCGCGCCGCGGCCCCGCGCGAACAGCGATCAACCTGCTCATCACCATGCTCCTGGGCGGAATCTGGCACGGCGCGGGCTGGACGTTCGCCCTCTGGGGGCTTCTCCACGGCGTGGCGCTCGTCATCAACCACGCCGTCCGGGCGCTTCACATTCCGATCCCGCGCCCGATGGGTTGGCTCGCCACCATGCTCGTGGTTATGACGGGCTGGGTGCTATTCCGTTCGCGGTCGCTCGCCGATGTCCACGAGATGGCAGCGCGACTGCTGCACATGCGGGGCCAGTGGTTCGACCCCTGGGACCGACCCACCTCACTCGCCATCCTGTACCTTGTGCCCGCGTGCCTGATCGCCCTCGGCGCGCCCAACGCACGCCAACTCTCCGAGCGATTCCGCCCGACCTTCGCGTGGTCCGTGGCCGGCTCGCTGCTGCTCGCCGTGGGGCTCGTGTTCGTCCTTTCCCGCAAGGCTCCTCCGGAGTTTTTGTACTTTGATTTCTGAATCGGCTCCAAGCGCGGCTCGTGAACGCCGGGCGCGCCGCTCGGCGGCTGTGATCGCGCTGGGCGCGCTCCTGCCGGCGATCTTCGCGATCGAGCCGCTCTGGCCCTTCGACGCCGCGCACCAGACGGCATGGTCGCGGCATGTGCAGGAAACGAGCGCGCGCTTCGCCCAGAGCCACGAGCCGCCGCGTGTGCTGTTCGTCGGCGACAGCAACGTCGCCTTCGCGATCGACGGCGCGCGACTCGGTGCGGACATCGGGCGTCCTGTGTTCACCTGCACGGGGCACGCGTCGCTCGGGCTGGACGTGCTGGTGGACCACGCGATCGAGCGCTCGAAGCCGGGCGATGTGGTGGTGCTCATGCCCTGCCTGGACCACTTCCTCCGCGAGCCCCGCCTGGAGCCGACGATCCGCGCCGATTGGCAACGCGACCACCCCGATCTTGCGATCTTCTCCGAGCGCGAGCGCGCGCTGCGCCCGTGGTATGCGATGCGGGGCCGGTGCGGCAGGATCGTGAACGCGGTGGGCACGCAGTGGCCCGAGTATGTGTCGCGGTGGCGGGCGCGCAACCGCGGGCATTCCGTGGGCGAGTCGGTCTCGCCCTATCTGCCCAGCGGGATCGATGAGAACGGGTGCGTACGAGCGCCGCGCCCCGCGCCCGCGCCGGACCTGCGACTCCGTCGCCTCGCCTCGCGACCCGAGGACTATGACCTCGACCAATCCATCGGCGTCCGTGCGATGCGCTGCCTCGCCCAGGCCGCACGGGAGCGCGGCGTGACGCTGCTGTTCTCTCCCGGTGTGCGGATCGTCGATCCGACGCTGCCCCGGGACGAGGGCGAGGCGCTCGACGCGATCGAGCAACGAGTCGCAGCGACCGCCGAGGCGCTGGGCTACCTCCCTCTGCTCCGCGTCGGCGATGCTCGCCTCGAGCCGGCGCTCGCGTACGACACGGTGTTCCATCTGAATGATGAGGGCGTGGCCCGTCTGCACGAACGCCTCGCCCCGGCCCTGCGCGAGGCGATCACACGCCGCTGAGCGCATGGTCCAGGTCGACGCTCGCGCCCACCGCCGCGGCGCGCACGACCTGCCCCCGGGCCCGGAGCAGTCGCACCGCGCTCGCCATGTCCCCGCGCAGGGGCGCGGTGAACTGCATCTTGGTTCCGGTGATCGGGTGTGTGAAGCCCAGCAGCGCCGCGTGCAGCGCCTGGCGGGAGATGACGCCGCTGCCCGAATCGTCCACGAGCGGGCGCCCACCGTACATGTCATCGCCCACGATGGGCCAGCCCTGGTGCGAGAGGTGGACGCGGATCTGGTGCGTGCGCCCGGTCCGCAGTTCGAGCTCGACGAGCGTGAATCGCTCGCTCGCGCGGGCCTCGCGCGTGCCGCTGCCCGCGGGAGCGTGGGGGTTGTAGGTCTCGCGCACGCGATAGATCGTGAGCGCGTGGCGTCCCTGCTCGTCGTGACGGACGACGTACTTCTCGCGATACCCCTTCTCGCGGGAGGGGTGGGGCCCGATCGGCTGCTCGATCGCGTCGGTCTCCGGCTCCATCCGCCCGTGGACGAGGGCCAGGTAGCGCTTGTCCACCTGCCGGTGCTCGAACTGTCGCCCGAGCTTCCAGTGCGCTTCGTCCTGCTTGGCGAAGACGATCACGCCCGAGGTGTGCCGATCGAGGCGGTGGACGACGCCGGGGCGCGCGAACTCGTCGCCGACCTTGGAAAGAGCGCCCGATCCGGTCGTGCGGAAGTGCCACGCGAGCGCGTTGACCATCGTGCCATTGTTGTGCGCACGGGCGGGGTGCACGATGATGTCCGGGCTCTTGTTCAGGACGATCAGGTGCTCGTCCTCGAACAGCACCTCGATGGGGATCTGCTCGGGCTGGATCTCCGTCGCGGGCGGCTCGGGCACCATGACCTCGACCACGTCCCCCTTGCGGAGCGTCGTGGAGGACTTGGGCGTGCGCCCGTTCACCGTCACTCCGCCGCGCTCGATGAGCGCCTGGAGCTGGTTGCGGCTCATGAAGGTGATGCGATCGGTGAGGTACTTGTCGAGCCGCTTCTGCAGGTCACGCTGCAGCGTGAACGTGACACGGGCAAGCGTGTCGTCGTCGTCCGCCTCACGGTCGCCGGTCTCGCCCCGCTGGGCCTCGATCATGCGCCGGATCGCCTCGGGATCGACCTTCCCGCCGTGCATGACCACGCGCTCGCCGACGATCACCTGCTCGTCGGCGGCGGACTGCGATGGCGAGGTCGTCGGCTTGCCCGGTTCGGTTCGACGCGGGTCGTGTGCGTCGGGCGGGGTCATTTCGGGGGCGCGGGCGACGGGGCGGGCGGTGCGGCGGGCGCGGGGTCCTTCTTGGGCTGCTCTGCGCCGGGCGCCGCGGCCGGGGTCGCGGCCGGAGTCGCGGCCGGAGTCGTGGGCTTGAGCTCGAGATTCGGCGGCTTGAGGTCGGGAATCTCGGATCCCGCGGGTGCGGCGGGGGCCTGGACCGGCCCGGGCACCGCTTCGGGGGCCGGCGTCGGCGCGGGCTCGGGCGGCAGCTCACTCTTGCTCGGGAACCGAGCCTTGGCGAGCGCGGGCAACTGCTCGATCCGCTTGCGAGCGATCTGGACCTGGGCCGGGAAGCCCGCGCGATCGGCGATCTGGGCCGCCTGCTCGTAGAACTTCTTGGCGTCGTCGAATTGCCCGCGGCACTCGGCGACGCTGGCGAGCCCGTACGCGCCCGCGAGGGCGTGCACGGCCTTGCTCGTGTCGCTCGCGGTCTCGGCGAGCACCTGCTTGTAGAGGTCTTCGGCCTGAGCGAGGTACGCGGTGCGATCCTGCTCGGTGAGCACTTCCTCGGCCGGGAACGCGCCGGTGTCGCCGGGCTTGGCGCCGGTGCGAGCGCCCAGACGGACGCTGCGCAGGTACTGGTCGGCGGCGCGGAGACGCGCCAGCAGGGGCACGGCGCGAACGCCGGGGTACGTTTCGGCGATGGCTCGGAGCGAGTCCGGGTTCGCGTTGCCGGTGGACGCGGCCTCGAGCTCGCGGAACGCGGCGTCCAGCTTCTCGCCCTGGAACTTCTGGTACCGCTGGTACGCGAGGATGCCCAGCGCCCCCGCGAGCAGGACGAGCATCAGCGGCGTGCTCCAGCGTTTGAGCCAGTCGATGAACTCGACGTTGAGTTTGGACTCGGTGAGTCCGGCTTGCTCGCGGATTTGTGTTTGGCGTTCTTCCATGGCGGTTCCGTGCTGGCGGGGCGTGGCCGCCGGGCGAGCGGGGATGGTAGGACCGATTCCCGTGCGATTCGCCTACGCGCTGGGGGTCGGGGTCGGCTCGTTCCAGAAGCGCCAGGGGCGGGGATCGAGCCGCACGCGGGGCGGGAGCAGCGTGTCGCGCAGGAGCGTGATGAGCGGATCGATCGCGTGTCCGGAGCGGGCGGAGATCGCGAGATCGTGCGCCCAGTCGGGCGTCCCCAGGTCGTCACGGAGGGCGAGGCGAAGGGCGGGGGCGGCGAGAGCGTGGGCGCGCGGATCGATGGGGGGCGAGCCCGCATCGCCGCAGAGAAGGAGCAGGTCCGCGCGACGGGCGAGGGCCAGAGCGAGGTCGATCGCGTCGCGCTCGAGCGCGGGGGCGTTGGGGCGCACACCGGGCGTGTCCGCGTAGCGGACGACGAGGCCCGCAAGGTCGATGGAGGCGCCGAGATGATCGCGGGTCGTGCCGGGCTCATCGGCGACGAGGGCGACGCTCCGCCCCGCGAGCGTGTTGAGCAGCGTGGACTTGCCGATGTTGGGCGGGCCCACGGCGACGATGAGCGGCGGATCGATGAGGCGCGACAGGACGCGAGAGTGCTCATCGTCCGGCGGCGGGAGCGCGCCGCGTTCGTGCGCGCGCCAGCGTCGCGGCTGATCGAGCAGCAGGTCGATCGCCAGCGGGCTCCTCGCGCGAGCGAGCGCGTCGAGCATCCGACACTCGAGCACGGAGCCGCCCTCGGGATACACGGCCCGCACGTCGGGCCGGTGGTGGTGGGGGAGCCCAGCCCGCGTGAGCGCCTCGGAAAGGCTCCGCAGGACGTGCGGCCCCGCGTGGGGCATCAGGTGCAGCGTTCGCTCGTCCCAGCGGGCGAGCACGCCACGATCCACTCCCAGCAGGTCCGCGACGCGCAGAGCGCCGGGCGACAGGCGGGGCAACGCCAGGGCCTTGCACGCGTCGTCCAACTCCTGGCCGGCGGGTGCGATGAGCTGGATGATCCCGATCGCGCCGGGAGCGCCCGTGGGCGTCTGGATGGACCACGACGCGGTCATCGACCTATTCGCCAAGCTCGGCGCGGCAGGCGGCGTGGATGCCCATGAGCGTGAGATCGGGCACGATGTGCTCGACGACCTCATCGCCCTCGAAGAGGGCGCCCGCGTCGCCGCCCGTGGCGACGATCTGCGGATACGCGCCCAGGGCCTGTGCGTACCGCTCCGCGAGCGTGCGGACCATCCCGCGGATCGCCGATTGCACGCCGAGCCTCATGGCGCTGGCGGTGTCCTTGCCGAAGGGCTCGGCGTCGGGGATCGGCTCGAAGGCGATCTGGGGCAGTGCGGCGGTGCGCTCGTGCAACGCGGCGAGCATCGTCGAGACCCCGGGCGCGATCGCCCCGCCCTGGAAGACGCCAACGCCATCGACGAAATCCACGGTGACGGCGGTGCCCGCGTCCACGATCACGCACGCCTGCCCCGCCCTGGAGAAGGCGCCCAGCGCGTTGAGCAGGCGGTCCTGGCCCACGGTGGTGTCGTCGCGGAGGGCGTTGGCGATCGGGATGGACAGGTCGCGTCCCAGGCGATAGATCGACCCGCCGCGACGCTCGACCGCGCCCGCCAGAGCGAGCTCGAGGCGCGAGGAGAGCGGCGGGTTCACGCTGGCGATGACGATGGGCGCGGCGGCGTCGGACGTCTTGAGGTCCAGGATCGCCCGCGCCAGCTCGGGCTCGTCGCTGTTGAGGAGCGCGCGCGAGTGCTCGAGCGCGTTGGAGCGGAAGTGCCCGACGCGAGTGCGCGTGTTGCCCACGCTCACGGCGATGAGTTCGAGATGGTCCATGCACGGACGTTAGGGGCGCTTGGCGCGCGGGCCGTCGGAGCCAAGGCGGGTGATCTACCCTCGCCCATGGCCCGATGCCGCGTCGATCCAGCGCTGGAGCGTCAGAAATTGGACGGGTTCTCGTTCCCGCTGGGAACCTATCCCGTGGAGTCGATGACGCCCAGAGCGGGGTACTCGGTGGAGTTCGAGCCGGCCGACGGCGACAACGAGGGCGGCGATTGGGAAGAGTGGCCCGACCGGTACATGTTCGACATCGTGATCTCGGCGGAGCGTCTGGAACCGCTGCTTCGCTCGCTGATCGGGCTGTTCCCCGGGCGCGTGTTCCCGATCCTCGATGTGCTGGGGCAGGACGCGTACCGCGAGGTGGACCCCTACATCGCGTACGAGCTGGTGGGCCTCGATCGTGTGACCGACGCGCTGCGGCGGTACCGCGGGCTGTTCTTCGAGGACGGGCTCATCGGGTTCGGGCTGATGACCGAGGAGCCGTTCTGCTACGTGTTCGTGGACGAGCACAAGATCGTGACGGTGCGGGTGGAGCCAGAGTTCAAGGAGAAGGTGGAGAAGGTGCTGCGCGCCTTCGACCTTGAGGCGATGGAAGAGCCGGCGGGCGCCGACGCCGTCTCGCACGAGCATCGCTCGGTCCTGGTGACGGAGGAGGGGCGATCGGACCTGCTGACGCTCGACGAGATCGTCGAGTTCCTCCGGGACGACTGGCGGCTCACGCTCAACATCGATCCCGAGCAGAATGTGGATGATCAGGGGAAAGACCTGGGCGTGACGGCGTGGCGGTGCCTGGTCCGCTGCCTGACGGAGGGAGTGGACCGTCCCCGCTACGCGGAGGTGATGCTCGCGGCGGGGAGTCTCCGCCAGGCGGAGGACCTGGCGCTGGACGCGGTGGACGAACTTCGCCCTGACGACGTGCCGGCGTGGGAGGAAGCGATCGTCGTGCAGAGCGATCGAGTGGACGCGACGGGTCTGGCGGAGATCGGAAAGTCGATCGAGCTCAAAAATGTGAAGAACCCGCTGGAGCCCGGGATCATGTGGCGGGCGTGGCTCGAATAGGACGCCCGCTCGCGATCGCCGGCCGGGCAAGGACCGGCGTCGGGTCCGCCGGTTCGGGCACATTGGCCCGAGGGTTGGGCGTGATCCGCTCGGTGCGATCGGAGTTGGACGTGGGCGGTCAGGTGCCCGTACCAAACCCCTACCTCGCTGTGGGGAGATGGTCGGTGCGCGCCGGGGCCCAAGGTCTGTTGAGTCGCGCGTCGGCGGTGGTGTGGACAAAGTCCATCGCCACGGTTTGCGTTGCACACGGCGCGGGAGTATCTTCCGCCCCGACAGGACGTTGCCGATCCGTCGGGGACCCGCGCACGGGTTCGCGTTCTCGGCACCCCATCTCGCGTCGGCGCCGAGCGCCGGCGCGCCCCATGCAGGCGCGGATCCAGGCGCACTCGGAACGACGCCCGGACCACTGGAGATCGTTGACATGCTCAGCCGTCGCAGCTCGGCCCTCTTCCACCGGTCCTTCCTGTCCGCGGCGCTCGTGACGACGCTGCCGCTCGCCCTGGCGCTCAGCGCCGGTCGCGCCCAGGCGATGCCCTCGCGCGAGGACGACGCGTCGTGCCGGGCCGCGCTCGACGCGATCGCGCGGGCCGAAATGCATCTGGTGCAGGGCAAGCCCGTGCTGGCGCGGGTGGCGCTCGTGCGTGCCGCGCTGGGCGCGGGATCGATGAGCGACGAGGACCGCACGCGTGCGGCGGACCTGCTCTCGCAGGCCAACGCCCAGATCGAACGCTGCGATCCTCGCGACGTGAGCCTCCAGAAGGCCGAGCAGGCGCTGCAGGATGGCGACGTCCGCACGGCCGATCGCCACGTGAACGCGGTGCGTTCGGGCGACGCGGGCACGTTCGCGGCGCGGGCGCAGGAGCTCGCGACGCTCATCGCCCAGAAGCGCGACGAGATGGCGCCGCTCGTGCCCGAGACGCTCGCGCAGGCCCAGCGTGACTTTGACGCGGGCAACTACGCCGCCGCCAAGTCGGGCTTCACCTTCGTCGATCGCTCGGGCGTAGCGCTCAGCGGCGAGCAGCAGGATCGTCTTGAGCGATACACGCTGGCGCTGGTCGAGTTGTCGGCCCAGCGCCCCGAGCTGTTCGGGTCGGCGGCGAGCGCGGGGATGATGCAGCCCGGCGTCGTGCACCGCAAGGACGAGCCGCCCGCGGCCCAGGCGCCCGCCTCTCAGCCTCCCGCGCCCCAACCCGCGGCGCCGGTGGTGCAACCGGTCTCTCAGCCGGTGGTGCAGCCCGGCGACAACGTCACGCCCCCGCAGGGCGATCCGGTCAAGGCGGCCCGCTCGCAAGAGGCGACGGACCTTCTCGCCCAGGCGGATCGCGCGTTCCAGGACAAGCGGTACAACGACGCGGCACAGCGGTACGACCGCCTCCGCGTGGGCTTCCGCGATGTGCTCAGCGCCGAGCAGGTCGGGCTGGTGGAGCAGCGCCTATCCCAGTGCAACGTGTTCCTGGGCCAGGATCGCGCCGGCCAGCCCGAGCGGGCGATGGTCGAGCGCGACATCCTCAAGCAGCAGGTCAAGGCCGAGTTCGAGAACGACATGGACCAGGCGGACCGCGCCCTCGCTGGCGGCAACGTGAGCGAGGCGCGGAACCGGCTCGCCCAGGCGAAGCTGCGGGCGAGCTCGCAGCGCGGCGTGTTCGGCGAGGCCGAGTACGAGGCGATGATCGGTCGCGTCGAGGCGGCGCGGGCGAAGGTGGACAAGCAGGAGAACGAGATCGCGGCGCGTCTCGCCGCCGAGCGTGACAAGCGCGCGACGGAGAACGCCGACAAGCTCGACAAGAACACCAAGGCGGAGCGTGCGGCGAAGATCGACGGGCTCATCGTGCGGGCCCGCTCGTTCCAGGCCGAGATGCGTTACGCCGAGGCGGCCCAGACGATCGACGAGCTGCTGTTCCTCGATCCGATCAACCCGACGGGCCTCCTGCTCAAGGACGTGTACAACGACCTGCTCGTGTTCAAGCGTTCGCAGGAGCTCCGCGACCTCAAGAGCGAGCGCCGGGGCATCATCGACGTCGAGAACCAGCGGGCGACGGTGCCGCCGCTGGGCCTGATGGACTTCCCGTCGGACTGGCCCTCGGTGAGCGCCCGGCGCGGCGAGCCGCTGCAGTTCGCCGAGCCCGCCGAGAATCGGCGCGTGATCGCGGACCTCTCGCAGCGCCGCATCCCCAGCGCGACGTTCACGGACAACTCGCTGGAGGACGCGGTCAAGTTCGTGCAGACCGTCGCCCAGATGAACGTGGACGTGGACTGGCCCTCGCTGGAAGAGGCGGGCATCCGCAAGGAGACGACGCTCTCGCTGAACCTCACGAACGTGTCGGTCAAGCAGCTGCTCGATCGCGTCGTGGAAAAGGTGAGCGGCACGGACCGCAACAGCAAGGCGGACTGGGCCGTGATCGACGGCGTGGTGACGCTCGCGTCGGACGTCAAGCTCCGCAAGAACAAGGTTCTGGTGATCTACGACGTGAAGGACCTGCTCATCGAGGTGCCCGACTTCCGTGACGGGCCCAAGATCGACCTGCAGCAGGCGCTGCAGGCGAGCCAGCGCGGCGGCGGCGGCGGGCAGAGCCCCTTCCGCGACAACACGAACGACAACCAGCAGCTCCAGCAGCGCGCACGACGCGACAAGCTCGAGGAGCTGCAGGGCATCATCACGACCAACGTCGATCCCGAGGGGTGGCAGTCGGGCGGCGGCGACACGGGCGCGATCCAGCTCCTGGCGAACCAGGGCAGCCTCATCATCACCAACACGCCCAAGAACCACCGCGAGATCCAGGGTCTGCTCCGCAAGCTCCGCGAGGTCCGCGCGATGCAGATCAACGTGGAGTGCCGGTTCCTCCTCGTGAACCAGGACTTCTTCGAGCAGATCGGCTTCGACCTCGACGTCTACATCAACGGCAAGAACAACCAGGTCCGCGCCGCTCGGGGCATCAACCCCGCGGTCCGGCCCAGCGACTTCTTCAACTTCGCCGGGCAGGCCCCGGGCCTCAACCGCACGTTCCCCTCGACGTTCGGCTCGACGACCGGCGGCACGGGCACGAATCCGCCCAGCGTCGCGTTCGCGAATCCGACGTCCGGTTGGTCGCCCATCGGCTTCGGCGGCAACTCGCTGGGCGTGGCGCAGGCCGTCGTCCCGCGTTCGGCGAACTGGGCCGATCCGATCCTGACCGGCGCTCCGGCGCTGGGCGTCGCGGGGCAGTTCCTCGATGACGTGCAGGTGGACTTCCTGATCAAGGCGACGCAGGCCGACCGGCGCTCCGTGTCGCTCACGGCCCCGCGTCTCACGTTCACCAACGGGCAGGCGTCGAACATCTACGTCCTCACGCAGACGTCCTTCGTCTCCGATCTTCAGCCCATCGTGGGCGACTCGGCGGTCGGCTTCCAGCCCACCGTCTCGGTCGTCTCCGAGGGTGTGACGATGAGCGTCGAGGGCACCGTGACCGCGGACCGGCGCTTCGTCACGATGACGATCGATAGCGGCGTCGCCCGCGTGAACGGGTTCGCGACGCAGTCGGTGACGGCCGTCGCGGGCGGGCAGCTCGTCAACTCCGCGTCGGTGCAGTCGTTCATCCAGCTGCCGCAGACGACTGTGACGCGCGTCCGCACGACGGTGACCGTGCCCGACCAGGGCACGCTGCTGCTGGGCGGTCAGCGCCTGGTGACGGAGTACGAGGTCGAGTCCGGCGTGCCGGTGCTCTCCAAGATCCCGATCCTCAACCGGTTTTTCACGAACCGGATCGAGTCCAAGGAAGAGCAGACGCTGATGATCCTGATGAAGCCGACGATCATCATCCAGAACGAGGAGGAGGAGCGGAACTTCCCGGGCCTGCAGCAGTCGCTAGGGCTGGGCAACTGATCGAGGCCGATCGCGAGCGTGAACCACAACCCCCGGCCCGTGCCGGGGGTTTTTCGTTGGGCGACAGGGCGTTTACCCGGGCGTATCCTTGCCCGCACGCCCCAGGAGAACGCACGCGATGGCTTCCGAGACCTCCCGACTCCGCATCAAGAAGATCAACGATGTGACCCAGGTCGAGTTCATCGACCGCAACATCCTGGACGAGGCGAACATCCAGCTCATCGGCGAGGAGATCACCCACATCATCGAGTCCGCGCCCAAGCCCAAGCTGCTGATCTCCTTCACGAACGTGGACCATCTCTCCTCGGCGGCGCTGGGCACGCTCATCACGATCAACAACCGCGTCCGCAACGCCCAGGGGCAGCTGCGCCTCTCGGACATCGACCCGCAGATATACGAGGTCTTCGTCATCACCAAGCTCTACAAGCTTTTCGAGATCCACGAGACCGCGGCGGAGGCGCTCAAGAGCTTCCGATGAGGCACGCCCCGGCGCCCGCCCTCGCGGAGCGGCGCGCCCCACCCCCGCCCGACGGTCCACGACCCGCCCCGCCAACTCCGCATGAGCAAGCGCGCCCGCTCAACCCCTCCGCCGGATTCGATCGACACGTGGCTCACCAACGAGCGCGGGCAGATCGACGCGTTCGTCGCCGAGGTCCTCGAGCACATGGGGCACCACGGCTTCAGCGAGTCCTCGCGGTTCGCGGTGCGCCTGGCGCTGGAGGAGGGCGTGTCCAACGCGTTCCGCCACGGGCACAAGGGCATGCCCGCGAGCACGCCCGTGCACGTGCGATCGCAGGTGGGCGAGGACGAGCTGCGCGTGACCATCATCGACCAGGGGCCGGGCTTCAAGCCCGAGGATGTGCCCGACCCCACGCTCGATGAGAACCTCGAGCGCCCCAGCGGGCGCGGGCTGATGCTCATCCGCAGCTACATGACGAGCGTGAAGTTCGGCGGGCGCGGCAACGAGATGACGATGACCTACCGCAAGCCGGCGCGAGGTTAAGTCAGAACAACCCCGGCTCGTCCTGCACCGGCACCATCTTTCCGTTCACAAGACGCAGGCGCGGCTTCGCGCCCTTGCCCGCGGGGGGCGTGTCCGCGCTGGGCTTGCTTGCGTTGGGCTTGCTCGCCGATTTGCCATCGCCATCCTTGGCGCGGGCGGAGACCTCGAGCTGGGCCCGCTCGGCCTTGGAAAGGGTCAGCGGCGGCGCGTCGGAGTCCGCGGGTGAGGGCGTGCGCGCGGGCTTTGCGGTGGTCGATCGAGCTCCCCTGCGACCAGAGGACGGCGTATCGCCTCCCCGTCGCTCGCGCTTCCGCGTCGAACTCGCGCGTTCGTCGCTCGGCGTCTGTGGGCTCGTTCCCTTGGACGCTTCGACTGCCGTCCCCTCTGCCGGCGTGGATGCGGTCTGCTCAACGATCAGCACGCCATCGAGGTCCGCGGCGTCCTCCTGCGCGTCCTTCACGCGCCGCCCCTCATCGTCGAGCTGCTGGTCCGCGATCGCCGTGCGTTTCTTGGCTTGGGAGAGCAGCGCCTCGAAGAGCTTCTTGGCGTCGCCGCCGGTGATCTGCGTGCACGCCTTGGCGACCTCGCCGATGTACCGCTCGAAGATGTCGCGGCGCTCGCTCTCGCGGCGCATCTTGGCTCGCTTGCGGAGGTACGTCCCGAGCTTGCGCCCGCACTCCATGAGCGCGAGCTTCATCTCCTTGCGGATCTCGTCGTAGTCGGCGATCGCCTCCTTGGACTCGCTGGTGAAGGGCACCCACACGCTCGCCATGTGGATCATGATCACGAGCGGGCCGATGGGCAGGGCGTTCCGCGGGTGCTGCAGGTCGTAGTTGCGCCAGTTGGTTTCCACGACGCCCTTGAAGCTCGAGCACGCGCTCTGCTGGAACAGCAGCGGCACGCGGTTGGCGAAGCGGATCACGCGGGCGGTGTCGTCGGCGGGGAGCTCGCCCCCGAAGGCAATCGCCGCCTCGATCAGGAACGGACGCCCGCGATACACGGCGGGGTCGCGGGAGCTCGCGGCGTAGAACTCCGCGCGCACGCCCTTGAACATGCCCTTGAGAAGCTGCTGCACGCCGATTGGCGCCAGGCAGTCCGTTGGCGGCGGAGCGAGTTTCGCGTCCTGGAAGACCTTGTACAGGGCCTCGGCCTGCGGAGGATCGAGGTCCGACACCTTGGTCCGGCTGGTGACGCCAACTTTCTGGCAGAAGTCGCTCGCGGTGCCCGCCGAGACGCGCGAGAACTTCTCCTGCAGGAACGTGTAGAGCGTCGCGCTGCCAGCGTTCTTGGTCGACTCCTGGAAATCCTTGAGCATCTGCAGGAGCGTGCCCAGCTCCACGCCCTTGGGGTGGGGCTGGATCTCCTTCGTCTCAGGGGGCAGGTCATTCACGGCGCGAGGGAACAGGACCAGCGGGCCAAGGTCGGAGGTGATTGCGGGTGTGGTTGCGGGGTCCGCGATCCGGGATTCGGCGTTTGCCGAACCGCTCGTGCCCTGTTCCGATGGCGCCGATTGCCGATGGCCGGTTCCCGTGTTCCTGCCTTTGAGCAGCGGCGCATCGTCCTCTTCCTCCGTGACGCGGGTTGGGCGCACGAGGGTGATCCGCGCGTGCGGGTTGGCGATCGCGGTGAGCTCCAGGAACTCGTCGACGCTGCCGCGTCCGCGCTGGTACTTGCCCTCGAGCTCGATGGAGACGCTGGTGCCGGTGGGGTAGGCGTCGGCGCTGAGGAACTCGCCGCGCGAGGCGAGCTCGCGCACCGCGGGATTCAGCTCGCGCAGGCGACGGAGCGGGAAATCCTCCGTCTCCTCGTCGAGGGTGATCTCGGCGCGGTTGGTCTTGGTGTTCATCGCCAGTTCGATGTGGTGGGCCTTCTTGCGGGCGTCGGGGCGCGTTTGGATCGCCATGGGCTTGCCGGTGG
This sequence comes from uncultured Phycisphaeraceae bacterium, assembly GCA_964399625.1. Taxonomy (GTDB): domain Bacteria; phylum Planctomycetota; class Phycisphaerae; order Phycisphaerales; family UBA1924; genus CAYNSB01. The sequence continues at coordinate 462 of CAYNSB010000004.1, read as the reverse complement.
TGATCAGCCCGTACATGCCCGCGGCCGAGATGCCGATGCCCTGCTGCCCGCGGCTCATCTTGAGGCGATGGAACTTGGAGCCGTAGAGCAGGCGCCCGAAGATGTTTTCGACCTGCTTGCGGACGATGCCGGGGCCGTTATCGACGACGGTGACGCGGTAGCGCGACGACTTGGTGGATCGGCTCTCCGGGCCCACTCCCCGCGCTGCGGCTCCGTCGTCACGCGGCGCGGGGCTACCCTTTTTCGCGCTCCTGGATTTGCCCTTCGAGTTCGTGGCGTCCGGCGCGGCGTCGGCTCGGAGAGCCGACGTACCGGTCGCCACGTCCTCAATCACCACGGTGATCTCGGGCAGAATGCCGGCTTCTTCGCAGGCATCGAGGGAGTTGTCCACGGCCTCCTTGACGGCCGTGAGCAGCGCCTTGCGCGGGTTGTCGAAGCCCAGCAGGTGCCGGTTCTTGGCGA
>CAYNSB010000003.1:0-97459 GCA_964399625.1 uncultured Phycisphaeraceae bacterium | reverse complement strand
TCAACCGCGAGATGATGCTCCAGGGCATCCTCTCGATCCAGGCGGGCGACAACCCGCGCGTCACCTCGGACAAGATGCTCGCGTTCATCCCGCAGACGGTGCGTGTGAAGATGAAGGCGGCGGCGTGACCGCCTGATCGGAGCGCCCATGGCCGAGCACGAGAAGCACGACAAGCACGAAGAGGGGCACGGCGGGGGATCCCACGGCGGTGGGCATGGCGGCGGGCACGGCGGGGGAGGGCACGCCGAGGGCGAGCACGAGGGCGCGCCCGAGTGGCTCATCTCGTTCGCCGACAACGTCGCGCTCATGATGGGATTCTTCGTGATTCTGCTCGCCATGAACATGGCGAAGAAGACCGCGGGCGGCATCGGCGGCGAGAAGCAGAACGGCGGGGCGCCCGACGCCGCGATGGTGGACTTCGTCCTCGCGATGCGCGAGGGGTTCAACAACCCGGTGAGCGCGAACTCGACGAATCCGGCCGAGCAGCAGCTGGCCGCGCGCCTCCGCGAGAAGAAGTCCAAGAGCTCCGAGGTGGGCGCCAAGGGGCCGCGGGACAAGGTCGAGTCCACCAAGCCCACCCGGTTCAGCAACCTGGGCGGGAGCGTGGCGTTCGTCGAGGGCTCGGCGGCGCTCTCGGAGGGCGAGAAGGAGAACGCGCGTCGGATCGCCGACGGCGTCGCGGGCATGCGCTGGATCGTGGAGGTCCGCGGGCACGTGAGCGCGGCCGAGGCGGTGCGCGACGCCAAGGCGGGGTGGCGCCTGAGCTACGAGCGTGCGTACGCCGCGGGGCAGGCGCTGGTCGAGGCGGGCATGGACTGGAAGCTCATCCGCCTGGTGGCGTGCGGCACGAACGACCCCGTGACGCAGGGACGGATCTACGACGAGAAGGTGCTGCGGGGCAACCAGCGGGCGGAGATCGTGGTGACGAACGAGACCGCGCCCGAAGCGCCGTGAGCGCTCGTCGCGATGCCTACTTGGTGCAGCGCACGACGAAGGCGGGGGGAAGGTTCCGCCAGACGTACCGGCTGCGCTCGACCTTGGAGAACACCTCGGGCAATCGGCGGTAGAAGCGCCTCCCCTTGGGAAGCAGCGTTCCCACGCGATAGCCGAAGGTGATGAGCTGCCCGCCGGGCTTGAGGACGCGGAGCGCCGCGTCGAGCGTCGAGTCCTGCAGGTCGTGGTCGAAGCTCGCCCAGGGCAGCCCGGAGAAGATGACGTCCACCTGGGCGACGCCCTCCTTGGCGCAGAGTCGATCGACGTAGTGGACGGAGTTGCGATAGATGCGCACGCCGGGGTGGCGGGCGCGCCAGAGGCGGACCATGGTCGCGTTGAGCTCGATGGCGAAGTAGGTGCAGGACTTGGGCAGGCGCGGGAGGATGTGGTCGGTGAAGGCGCCGGTGCCCGGGCCGAACTCGACGACGGCCTTGGCGTGCGCGAGGTCCACGCCCTCGAGCATGCGCCGGGCGAGGCGCGCCGAGGAGGGCGCGATGGCGCCGATGGTGAACGGGGCGGCGACGAACTCCTTGAGGAAGCGGACGTGGTGCCCGCGGCGCGCGGGGGGTCGGGCTTCCATGCTCGAATCGGGCATCGTCTGGACCTGGGTCACGATCGCTCCTGCGGGCTCGACCCGTGGTTGGGAAACGGACGAGCGCCGTTCCGTACGAGAGGGCAGGATATCCGCGATGCCCGAGCGGCGCACGGGAACGGGCTTGCGTGCGTGCTAGATCACGCCCGAGCCAAGCGCGATCGCGAAAAGCAGGAGGGCCGCGCCCACGATCCGCTTGAGCCCGCGGAGCGTCACCGACTTGATGAGACGCGACCCCACAAATGAGCCGACGAACGCGCAGAGCGTGGCGGCGATGACCAGCCCCAGGCCCCCACCATCGCGCAGGCGGGCCAGGTCCGCAGCGGCGAACCCCGCGCCGTAGACGATCACGCGGGGTACATCCACGATCACGGCCCCGGCGATGCGCGTGCCCACGAGCTGCTCCTTGGTCAGTCCGGCGCGGAGCAGGAACGCGGATCGGAGCGCGCCCTGGTGGCCCGACAGGCCCCCGAAGAAGCCCGAGAGCACGCCGCCGAGCGTCAGCAGGCGCGGGGGGAAGGACAGCTCGTCGAAGCCCGGCCAGAGCTCGAGGACTGCAAAGCCGGCGATCACGAGCGCGACGACCAGGCCGATCCACGTGATCGCGCAGGCGTGCCCCGCCAGGGCGTACGTGCGCAGCGGGGGCACATGCCCGAGGCGCAGCAGCACGAACGCGCCGGCGATGGACGCGATCGCCGCGGGGATGCCGTACCTCCAGACGGTGGGCCAGTGGGCCCAGCGTCCAACGAGCGTGAGCTTGAAGAGGTTGTTGGCCAGATGGACGACGGCCGTGGCGGCGATGGCGAGCTCGACGGGAAAGAAGAGGGCCAGCGCGGGCATGAGGAGCGTGCCCAGCCCGAAGCCGCAGAAGAACGACAGGCACGCCACCAGCAGCGCGACGATGCTCACGATCGCGTACGCCATCGGGGGAGGCTAGCGCCGCGTGGGGCGGATCACCCGGTGGGCCACGTCTCGGGCCCGCCCGGGCGCGGCTGGGCGGTCTGCGAGGGGTCGATGTTGGTGGCGGTATCGACGGGGAGCAGGATGCGGAACGTGGCGCCGGCGGATCCCTGCACGCCCGCGTTCTCGACGGTGATGCGTCCGTGGTGCTCCTCGACGATGCGCTTGGTGACGGCGAGGCCCAGCCCCGTTCCGCGGGCGCCCTTGGTCGTGTGGAAGGGCTCGAAGAGGCGCGGGAGGCGCTCGCGCGGTACGCCCGGGCCGTTGTCGATGACCGCGATCTCCGCGGCGGCGGGCGAGCCCGACCCGCGCGCGCCCGCGGGCAGGTACGTGGCGCGGACGGTGACGACGCCGCGCCCGGCGTCGACGGCCTCGACGGCGTTGGTCATCAGGTTCATCAGCGCCTGGTGCATGAGGCCCTGGTCGATGGGCAGGGGCGGCATCTCCGGGTCGGCGTCCACGATGAGCGCGACGCCCTTGGCGGCGCACTGGGTCTCGAGGAGCTGGGCGCAGTCCTCCAGCAGCACGCCCAGGGGCGTGAGCTCGGGCTCGATGGACCGCTGGCGCGAGAACGCGAGCATGTTCATGGTCAGCGAGACGATGCGATCGAGGTTGCGCTTGAGGATGTCCCACCCGCCGCGCGCGACCTTCAGGTCCTCCTTCTTCAGGCCCATCTCCACGACGTCGGCCCCGCCGCGCAGCCCCTGGAGGATGTTCTTGATCGCGTGGGAGAGGCTCGCGACGGTCTCGCCGATGGTCGCGAGGCGCTCGGTCTGGAGCTTCTGGGCGTTGAGCTCGGCGTTGGCCAGGGCGAGCCCGGCGTGCTGCCCGATGGCGTTCATGAGGGCCAGCTGCTCGGGGGTGAAGGTGTAGTTGGCGATGGAGGAGTCGATGTAGATCGCGCCGTAGGTGCGATCGCGGTGGCGGATGGGCGCGCAGATCGCGCTGCGGATGCGCAGGCGCTGCACGGAGTCGCCCGCGGTGAAGCGCGGGTCGTTCATCGCGTTGGTCGAGAGCACGCCCTGCGCGTGCTTGATCGCGTGGAGCACGATGGTCTTGCTCACGCGGACGGAGTCCTCCTCCGCGTCCTGCCCGGGGCGCGGGGGCGTGGGCGCCAGCCCGCGCTGGCGCACGGTGACGGGGCGGATCGGGTCGCTCTCGGCGTCCGAGCCCAGCAGCACCACGCCGCGCTCGGGCTTGAACTCCGCCATGACCAGGTCCAGCACGCGCGCCAGCAGCTCGCGCCGCGGCAGCGCCTGCGTCGTGATCGTCGTGAGGCGGTAGATCATCCGCAGGTGCTCGACGGCGGCGGCGCGCGGCTCGGGCTCGGCGAGCACGATCGAGTCCTCGTTGCTATCCAGCGTGCGCTCGATCTGGTCGTCGAGCTCGCCCGACAGGCGCACCACGTCGGCCTCGTCCCACGAGGCCTGCCCGTACACGAAGAGCGTGGAGCCGGTGCGGATCTGGTCGCCCGGCTTGAGGCGTGTGCGCTCGGCGATCCGCACGCCGTTCACGTACGTCCCGTTCTGGCTCGCCAGATCGCGCAGGTACCACGCGCCCGCGTCGGGGGTCAGCTCGGCGTGGCGGCGCGAGACGGTGTTGTCCGAGAGGGGCAGGGCCTCGCTCGAGCGCCCGATGAGCTGCGGCTCGTGGTCGGGCAGCTCGAACTTCTTGCCCAGGTCCGGGCCGTGGATGACCGTCAAGATGAGCACGCCCAACGATACGTCGGGCGTGCGGGGTGCTGATCCGTGTTGCCGGGCAAGAGGGCGCTAGCGCCGGCGGTTGGGCCCGCCCAGCGCGCCGCCGGTGATCGTCGGCGCCACGGGCTTGGCGGCCTCTTCCTGCAGCACCTCTTCGGCGACGGGCGCGCCCGAGACCGGGAGTGGGGTGATGCGGATGGGGGCGGCGTCGGCGAGCACGACCTGGCGCTCCTCCTCGGGGGTCGCGGGAACGAGCATGTCCGCGCGGACCTCGAGAGTGGGCTGCTCGAACGCGATCAGACGACCCTCGCTCGAATCGGCCGAGGCCAGGAGGATCGGCGTGGCCTCGGGAAGCGACGCCTGCACGCCGGAGATCAGCGACTCGGCGGACGCGTCCGAATCGAGGCGACGCACGCGGATGATCGGAGGTGTGCGCTCGACCTTGCCGCGGGCGCCCACGGCGGACTTGGAGCGCGACGCCGAAGCGCCGGCGAGGCGGACGGGTCGAGCGGCGGTGTACCGGTTGGCCTCACCCTTGACGGTGGCGACGCCCCTGCCCGCCTGCCCGCCCGAGCGGTTGAACGTGATGACGCTCGAGCCCGCCGAGGAGCCGCTGGGTCGGAACGTCGAGACCTTGGACCCCGTGGGGGTCGTCGGTTCGGCGGTCGCGGCGTGGGTGATGGCGAGCCCGAGGGCGACCAGCGCCATGCCGAGGGTCCGGGGGGTGAGGTTGCTTCGCGTGCCCATCTTGTGCGTCTCCGCCTCCGAGATCGAAGATGGAGTGCAAAGGGAGCATCGGCAAGGGTGGAGCGCTGGGCGTGGCGGGCGGGGTGGGGCCTGCGCGGCGCGCGAGGGCTGTGACGTCTGCGCGGGCGCGCGGAGCGCGGCGGGCTGGGCAATGGCGCGGAGCGTCCGCGAACCTGTGCCGGTCTGAAAAACAAACCGGGCCCGCGTCGGCGGGCCCGGAATGGTTTGTGATGCGATGGACGCGAGGATCACTTGCCCTTGGGCAGGTCCTTCACGGCGTCCTTGGCCTTGTCGGCCGCGTGCTCGACGGCCTTCTCGACGTGCTTGGCGGCGTCCTTGGTGGTCTCGGCGCTCGCGCCCTTGCGCGTGTAGGAGATCGAGATCATCTTCATCTCCTTGCCATCGGGCCCCGCGCCGAACATCTCGAAGGTGTGGTGGTCGTGGTCCTTGATGGTGACAACGCCGCGGGCCTTGGACTTCTTGCCCGTGGTCGGGTCGTCCATCTCGCCCACGTAGGTGATCTGCTTGGCCTTCTCGTCGTAGGTGCCGGTGCTGTTGTAGATGCCCGTGCCCATGGAGTCGATCCAGCTCGACTCGAACTTCTTGCTGACGTTGTTGTACCCGCAGATCTCCATCCCCTCGAAGGGCATGCCCATCATCGTGCTCTTGATCTCGGAGATGACGAAGCGTCCGCCCATGATCGCCTTGCTGACGGTCGTGCCGCCGGACTTCTCGCTCTTGCCCGGCTCCATCGGGTTCATGCTCTCGACGGCCATGTCCCACTCGCCGACGCGCCCGGCCATGAGCTTGTGCATCTCGCCGGGGGTCGAGGCGGCGGCCCAGGCCTCCATCATCTTCTTCTCGGCATCGCCCATGCCGCCCGCGTGGGCGTCGGCTGGCTTGGCGTCCGCGGGCTTGGCGGGCTGGACGGGTTTCATCTCGGGCTTGGCGGGAGCCTTGTGGTCCTGCGCCATCGCCATGCCGGACATCGAACAGAGGGCCACGATCGTCATCAGCGTGCGAACCTTCATGCGTCATCTCCTGTGCGAACCCAACCCTGGTCTGCCCGAGCCACCTTGGCTCGGGCGTGCGAGGGGAGCACGGCGGACGATGGCGCGAACTCCGCTTGCGCCACAACCAGCCAATCCCCGAACAAGGGCACGATTGTTCCGATAGACGCACCGTCCGTCAACTCGTTCCGCGTTCGATGAGGATGATCGTGTTCGTCGCCCGGTGAACGACGGTTCAGACGTCGCGGACGGGCACGTGCTCGACGATCTCGAGCCCGAAGGCGTCGAGCATCGGCAGCGCCCGGGCATGGTTGGTGAGCAGGCGGAGCTTGCTCAGCCCCAGCGCGCGGAGGATCTGCCCGCCGATGCCAAAGTCGCGCTGGTTCATGGGCATCGCGGCCGCACCGGGCCCATCGGGGTGGGTGAGGTCCAGCGTCTCGCCGCCGGTGTCGAATCCGCCGCGCCGGATCTGTCGCAGGCGCTGCTCGAGCGCCGAGTGGGCGCCGGCGCGGGCGTCCACGGGCACGCCCTCGGTGCGGAGGTAGACGATCGCGCCCTGCCCCGTGCGCTGGATCGCGCGCATGGAGGCGCGGAGCGTCTCGCCGGTGGGCCCCTCGGGCGAGCTGTCCACGTCGGCGAAGATGTCGCCCAGGATGCTCTTGCGGTGCATGCGGACGAGCGTGGGGTTGGGAATCTGGATTGGCAGTCCGCGGGCATCGAGGCGTCCCACCTCGCCCAGGGTGAGCGCGATGTGCGGGAGCGGATCGACGAGCGAGTCGAAGGCGATGAGGTTGAACGTGCCCTCGCGGGTGCGGATGGGCGTTCCCTGCTCGGGCGCGATGCGGCGCACGAGCGACTCGCTCGCGAGGCGGTGCTCGATGATCTGCGCGACCGAGCACACCTTGAGGTTGTGCGCGCCGGCGATCTTCAGCAGGTCCGGCAGGCGGGCCATCTCGCCATCATCGCGCATGATCTCGATGATGACCGCGGCGGGCGTGAGCCCGGCGAGGCGGCACAGGTCGAGCGAGCCCTCGGTCTGCCCCGTGCGCACGAGCACGCCCCCGTCGCGCGAGCGGAGGGGGTTGATGTGCCCGGGGCGGACGAAGTCCTGCGGGCCGGTGCTCGGATCGATGAGCATCTGGATGCACTTGGCCCGCTCGCGCGCGGAGACGCCGGTGGTGCCGCCGAACCTGGGGTGCAGATCGACGGAGACGGTGAACGCGGTGCCGCGCGAGGTGCTGTTCACGGGGGACTGCGGGTGCAGGGCGAGGCGATCGCAGTCGGCGCTGGTGAGCGAGAGGCACATGTACCCGCGCGCGACGCTGAGCATGAACGTGATCGCCTCGGGCGTGACGAACTGCGCGGGGAGGATGAGATCGCCCTCGTTCTCGCGCTGCTCGTCATCGGTGAGGATGACCATGCGGCCACGACGGAGCTCGTCGAGGATGTCGGGGATCGGGGTGAGCACGCGTGGGCATTATTCCGCGCGGGGCGCGCGGGTCGAGGAGGCGTCCTGCGGAGAGGCGTCCCACACGCGGATGGTGTGATCGCGGCAGCCCACGGCGAGGTACCGCCCGTCGGGGCTCCAGAGGGTCGTCGTGGGCGTGCCGGTGAACCCCTCGAAGGTGAGCAGCGGCGTGCTGTGGGGCACGTCGATGACGCGGACGGTGCGGTCCTGCACGCCGACGGCAAGACGCGTGCCGTCGGGCGAGAAGCCCAGCGACCAGCACGCGGGCGTGAGCCCCGAGATCTGACCCACGAGGGCCCCGTCGGGCATGCGATAGATTCGCACGGTCCCGCGATCGAAGGCGATGGCGATGAGCGAGCCGTCCTCGCTCCACGCGGCGGCCGTCGCGTCCCCCCCGCTCTCGAAGGCGTGGATGGTGCTTCCGTCGCGGGAGTCCAGGACGCGGGCGCGATCGTTGAACTCGGCGGTGAGCAGCCGCGTGCCGTCGGGCGAGAACAGCAGGAACCGTGTGTGCGTGGACTCGTTCGGTGGCACGGGGTGCGCCCAGCGTCGGCGCCCGCTGGCGACCTCCCACACGCTGGTGGTGGGCGAGCCGCCCTGCACCGCGAGCAGCGCGCCATCGCGCGAGAGGGCGAGCACTCCCGGATCGTCGTGGGGATGCGGGATCCTCGCGCGCTCACGCGACTGCGCGATGTCCCAGATGATCACGTCGTGCGCGTCGCTGAGGTACGCGACCAGGCCCGCGTCGTCGCTGGGAATGACCTGCGCGTACGCGCTGGGAAGGTGGGGGAACCACGCCGGCGTGGTGCGCTCGCGCGTGCCCGGGCTGAGCGTGCCCACAAGAGCGCCGGCGAAGCGGCCCTCGGCGCCGGGGCGCCCGCCGGTCCAGAGCAATCGTCGCGAGTCGGACGACCACGCGAGATACCACCCGTCGGAATCGATCGGGCTCACGACCCACGGCTGGGCGCGGGGCGCGGTGTCCCAGAGCTTGATCGATCCATCGCGCGAGGACGTGACGACGGACCAGTTGCCCGGCGAGCCGAGGAACCCGATGGACCACAGCACGTCCTCGTGGCCCATGTGCACGCCCAGGCACTCGCCGGTTCGCCCGTCCCAGACGCGGATCGTGCCGTCCCACGCGCAGGTGGCGACCATGCTCCCGTCGGGGGTGATCGCGGCATCGCCCAGGCGCTGGGTGTGGCCGCGGAAGATGGCCCGCGTCTGATCGCGCTCCAGATCGAGCACGACGCCGGTCGCGAAGGAGTGCGTGAAGGCGTACCGCCCGTCCCGGGACAGGCGCAGAAGCCCCCAGTCGCCGGGCGAATTGAGCTGGGCGTCCCAGATCCAGCGTCGGCGTTCCTCCAGCGTCTCGCGATCGAGGGCGACGACGCCAGTAGACTGCGCGACCAGCAGCGAGGAGGCGTCGGGGCTGTAGGCGACGCGGGAGTAGTAGCGCGGCTTTCCGGCACGCTCGTGGCGGATCCGTTGGCCCGAGGGCAGCTCGTAGATCTCAAGGTCGTTCTCCCGCCCCGACAGCGCGACGCGCGCGCCATCGGGCGAGAATGCGGCAAAGGGAACTCCCCAGAGACGCCGGGGCCCGCGCAGCTGCGCGACGATCCGCCCCGTGCGCGTGTCCCAGACGCTCGCGTCATCCTCGAACGCGACGCACGCGAGCGTGCCATCGGGGGAGATGCCCGCGACCGTGACGTCCGAGGCGCCGGCCAGATCGCGTCCCAGCGGAGCGCGCCAGATGGTGTCGAAGGTCTTCCCATCGACCATCACGAGCTCGCTGGTGCGGAGGAGGGCGAGCACGCGCGTGCCATCGGGCAGGGGCATGGCCGAGACGACGCCCTCGCCCGCGGGCCCGCGCCAGGTGCGGGTCGAGTCGTCGGCGCGCGAGGCGAGCAGTCGCCACTCCCAGTTGCGGTGCTGCTCGGGCGCGGCGCGGAGGCTGGCGAGGGCGGTCTTGGCGTCGAGGGTCTTGAGCGCCGAGTCGGCCGCGGCGACGTTCGCGACGTACGAGGACCACTCGGCCCGGGCCTGCTCGCTGCGCGCGTGCTCGAGCGCCTGGTTGGCGCGACGCTCGGCGGTGATCGCGAGGTTCCGCTCGCGCGTCGCGACGACCGCCTGCCACGCGGTGCCCACCGCGCCCAGCACCAGCACCGCGAGGGTCGCGCCCACGCCCGCGACCAGGGCGCGATTGCGCCGCGCGAACGTGCGGAGCTGGTACGCCGTGCTCGGCGGGCGGGCGAGGATGGGGCGATCGGAGAGGAGCCGGCGGATGTCCTCGGCGAGCGCGCCCGCGGACTGGTACCGGGCCTCGGGCTCCTTCTCCAGCGCCTTGAGGATGATCGTCTCGAGGTCGCCCCTGAGCGTGGCATCGATGAGCGAGGGGCGTGTCGCTGGCATCTCGCGGATGATGCGCGGCGCCTGGATGAGCGACGAGCTCTTGAGCTCGTAGGGAGCGCGCCCGGTGAGCAGCTCGTAGAGGATCACGCCCAGCGCGTACACGTCGGATCGCGCGTCGACGCTCGCGGGGTCGTCGCCGCACTGCTCGGGGCTCATGTAGCGGAGCGTGCCGACGATCTGCCCGATCGTCGTCTGCTGGGTCTGCAGCGCGACCTCGGGGCCCGAGACGCGTGCGACGCCGAAGTCGATGATCTTGGGCGTGGGCGCGGCGTCGGGCTCGCCCGGCACGAGGATGTTCCCGGGCTTGAGGTCGCGATGGATCACCCCGCGGAGGTGCGCGTACTGCACCGCGTCGCACACGCGGGCGAAGACCTCGAGGCGCGCGCGGCGCGCGAGCCCCGCGCCGTCGGCGTGCGCCACGAGGGAACGCGCCTTGGGGATGTGCTCCATCGCGAAGTAGGGCAGGGCGAGCGGCTGGTCGGGCCCGCCGGGCCCCAGCGCGTGCGTGCCCGCGTCGAACACCTGCGCGATGCCCGGGTGGGCGAGCGAGGCGAGCACCTGCGATTCGAGCTCGAACCGGCGGATCAGGTCGGGGTCGGCGAGCCCGGCGCGGATGACCTTGAGCGCCACGGTGCGGCGTGGACGGTCCTGCTCCGCCAGGTACACCGCGCCCATCCCGCCCACCCCGATGAGGCGGACGATCGTGTACCGCCCCAGGCGAGCGCCGGGGCGGAGCGCGTCGTGGATCAGGGCGGCGGCGATCGTCGCGGGGTCGCCCGCGGGGTCGGCGAGGAAGCGCTCCGCGTGGGCGTGGGCGGCGAGCAGGGAGCGCACCTCCGCGCGGAGCGCGGGCTCGCACGCGCGCTCGAGGAACGCCGTGCGCTCGCCGGGCTCCAGCTCCACGGCGTGATCGAAGATCTCGCGCGCGTTCATGCCCGGGGTTCCCCGTCGGGCGCGCCCCCGCGCATCTCGCGGAAGAGCCACGCCCGCGCGTAGGTCCAGTGGCGGCGCACGGTGCGATCGCTGATGCCCATCGCGCAGGCGATCTCGGGTTCGCTGGCCCCGCCGAAGAACTTCATCTCCACGACGCGCGCGGCCTCGGGCTCCGCGGCCGACAGACGCACCATCGCCTCGTCCAGCGCCAGCACGTCCACGCCCGAGGCGGGGGCCTCGGCGTCCACCTGCGTCAGGTCTAGGCGCTGGGCGCCGCCGCCCCGCTTGGCGGCCTTGGCGGCGCGCGCATGATCGACGAGGATGCGTCGCATCGCCTGCGCCGCCAGCGCGAAGAAGTGGGCCCGCCCCTGCCATCGCACGTCGCGCTGGTCGACGAGCTTCATGTACGCCTCGTGGACCAGCGCCGTCGCCTGGAGCGTGTGCCCGGCGCGTTCGCGGTCCAGTTGCGACTGGGCCAGAGCCCGCAGCTCGTCATAGACGCCGGGCAGCAATCGATCGACGGCCCCGGGCTCGCCACGGCTGACGCGTTCGAGCTGGAGGGTGATGTCCTCGTCGCGTGGCACGCGATCCGGGCGATCGGGTGGTGTCTGGGTCATCGAGATTCGTCCGGATTCCGCGTCCGGGTTCCGCCGCCATTCTCGCGTCCTGAGGAGCGGGCTGCAAGGGCAAAGGTCCCCCTTTGCGCGCGCATAACCCACGAAATCATCCGGAGATACGCACATGGCACGTTCTCGTCGCTCCCGTCCTGTCGCGGCCGCCGTCTTTGCACTTCTGGGCCTTGCTGGCGTCGCTCCATCGTTCGCGCAAACGCCCATGGACACCCACTTTACGTACCAGGGACGGCTGACAAACTCGGGGAGCCCCGCCAACGGGACCTTCGACTTTGAGTGCAAACTCTTCCTGGATGCCGCGGGCACTACGCAGACCGGACCCACGGTCACCCTGACGAACATCGCGGTGACCAACGGGCTCTTCACGCTCGCGCCGGACTTTGGCGCCCAGTTCACGGGATCGAAGAACTTCCTCTCCATCGGCGTGAGCCCCGCGGGCGCGGGCACGTACACGCCGGTGGGCCCGCTGCAGGAGATCGCGGCCTCGCCCGTGTCGCTGTTCTCGATGGCGCCCTTCGCCACGGTCGGCGGGACCAACGACATCTCGTACAAGCTCGGGAGCGTGGGCATCGGTCGCGATCCGGGCAGCATCATCGGCATCCCCTTCGGGCTCGATGTGGATGCGAAGCTCATCCGCCTGGGCATGAACTCCAACGGCGGCGGGTCGCTCGTGATCGGCAACAACGCGGGCGATAACAAGGTCTATCTGGAGATGTACAACTCGACCAACGACGGGTCCGCGGCCGAGTCGCTCATCACGGGGTTTGGTGGCACGAACATGCCCCGGCTCACCATCAACTCGACGACGACGACGATGAGCGGGAACCTTGGGCTGGGCACCTCGTCGCCCACGGCGCGGGTGGACGCGCGGGCCACGGGCACGGGCACGGGCGTCTACGGATACACCAACACGGGCATCGGGGTTTACGGGTTCTGCACCTCGACCACCGCGGGCACGGCGGTCTACGCCGACGGGGCGCAGTACGGCGTGTACGCGAAGAGCTACGCGGGCACCGGCGCAGCGGTGTACGCGCAGAACGACTCGGGCAACGCGCTCATCGCGGTGAACAACGCCAGCGGGTACGCCTCGCTCGCGGGCCAGTCCAACAACGCGGGCGGGTTCGGCGGGTACTTCTACAACGCGGCGGGCGGCGTGGCGCTGTGGGTCAACGGCGTGACGCAGACCAAGGCGCTGCAGATCCTGGGCGGCGCGGACGTGGCCGAGCCGTTTGACGTGAGCGCCTCGGCGAGCGCGCCCGAGCAGGCGATCGAGGCGGGCATGGTCGTCTCCATCGATCCGGATCGCGCGGGCGATCTGCGCCTGGCCGATCGTCCTTACGACACCAAGGTCGCGGGCGTGATCTCCGGGGCCAACGGGCTCGCCCCGGGCATGGTGCTCAAGAGCGAGGGCGATTCCAAGGCCGACGGGAAGCACCCGGTGGCGATGACGGGGCGTGTGTGGGTGTGGTGCGACGCGGCGGCGGGTGGAGCCGTGCGTCCGGGCGACCGCCTCACGACGTCGGCGACGCCGGGGCACGCGATGCGCGTGGATGAGAGCGCGCGGACCAACGGCGCGGTGATCGGCAAGGCGATGACGGAGCTCAAGGAAGGGCGCGGGCTGGTGCTCGTGCTGGTGAACCTGCAGTAACCCGCATCCCCACCCCTCCACTCCACAGCCAAGGAGCCACACCATGAATCGCTTGCTGACATCCATTCTCGCGTGCGGGCTGCTCGCCAGCGCCGTGCACGCGCAGGCCCACGAGCCCGCCCAGCCCGAGGAGAATCCGCTGGCGTTCGCGCAGGCGCAGCAGGAAGGACGTGTCGTTGAATTGGGGCACGGCGTGCGCTGGGTGAACGACTTGACGCCCGGGTACGTGCTGATCGAGGGTGACATCCAGGTCCCGCTCGCCCAGGCCCAGGCGCTGTGGTCGGGCGCGGACTCGGTCTTTGGCACGGTCACGTACTGGCCGGTCACCGTCCCGTACGACTTCGTGACCAGCGGGGGCGGCGCCGTCTCGGCCGCGAACCAGACGAACGCGATCAACGCGATGAACGCCGTCGCGGCGCGGGCGGGGCTCATCTTCCGTCCTGCGGTTGCGGGCGATGCCAATCGCATCCGCTTCCAGAACAGCTCGTTCAACAACTCGCCCGTGGGCGTGCAGGGCGGCGCGCAGATCATCAACATCTTCAACTGGGGCACGCAGATCATCATCTGCCACGAGATCTACCACTCGCTGGGCTTCTGGCATGAGCAGAGCTCCCCGATCCGCGACAGCTACGTCACGATCAACTTCGCCAACGTGTGCGGGTCGAGCAGCGTGCCCGGCAACGCGTGCAACGCGAACGTGTGCCAGGGCTGCTCCAACGGCTCGAGCTTCATCTCGTGCGCGTTCAACTTCAACATTACCAACGGCGCGATCTACTACGGCCCGTACGACTTCGACTCGTTCATGCACTACGGGCGGACGGCGTTCTCGTGCAACGGGAGCGACACGATCACGTGCCAGCCCGCGTACGCGGGCTTCCAGAACACGATCGGGCAGCGGGACCACTTCTCGTTCTTCGACACCATCACGGCGCGGGGGATCTACCGCTTCGCGGGCGACCTGTGGTGGGACGGGTTCGTGCCGCTGGGCTCTTCGGGCGCGGGCACCATCTACGCGCCCGTCGGAGGCACGTTCGCCAACGGGTACAACAACACCGCCTCGGGCGGCGTGCTGTACATCCGCAACAACGGCGCATTCTCGTCGGTCGGGTATTACAACAAGCCCATGACCATCATCGCCCCCGTGGGCGCCAAGCTGAACTGATCACGCATCCGCCATCGCGCGGGGGACGCCCGCGCTCGAAAGGCACGATCCATGCGATCCTCAACGATCCTCCGCGCCGCAACGCTCGCCCTCGCCACGGGGCTCGCCACGGGCGCGCACGCGCAGTACGCGATCGACTGGTACAACTACGACGGCTCGGGCACCACGGAGGACTCGACGGGCGGCACGTACGCCGTCGCGGGCACCTGCGGGCAATGGGACCCGGGCACGCTCGCGGGCGGGACGTACACGTCCGTGGGCGGGTTCTGGGCGATCCTGGGCTCGGGCCCCGCGTGCTACGCCAACTGCGACGGGAACACGAGCCCACCGCTGCTGAGCGCGTCGGACTTCGTGTGCTTCCTGGCCAAGTTCCGCGCGGGCGATCCCTACGCGAACTGCGACGGGAACACGACGCCTCCGCTGCTGAGCGCGAGCGATTTCGTGTGCTACCTGGCCAAGTTCCGCGCCGGCTGCCCGTGATCGACGCCCGAGCGTGCCTTCTCGGACCCTGCCGCGACGAGA
The DNA here is from genome assembly GCA_964399625.1 of uncultured Phycisphaeraceae bacterium. GTDB lineage: Bacteria > Planctomycetota > Phycisphaerae > Phycisphaerales > UBA1924 > CAYNSB01. Next base: position 82,683 of record CAYNSB010000003.1, on the reverse strand, counting down.
ACATCTCGACTGCGGGCGGGCCGCCGAGTAGCATCGGCGGCGGGGCACCGGGAGCGATTCATGCGGTCAGCACGCTGGTTGGCGTCGTTCTTCGGAATGGCGGCGACGAGCGCCGCGTCGGCGCAGTTCACCCCGGGTGATGTGTACCTGCTGAGTCTGGCGATCCCCAGCGGCAGCGCGCCCTGCGGGGGGCCCGCGATCGAGCACCTCGTGAGCGGGGCGACATGGACCGCGTCGGTCATCGCTCGCCCGGCGCTGATGAACGGGCGCGGGTGCTACGACCCGTACCGTGATCGTCTGGTGGTGTGCGGCAACCCGAACGTGCCGCCCGTGCTGTGCTCCAGCGCTGGAGCCATCGCGACTCTGCCCGACGCCGGGGACAACCTGTACTCGCTCGCGGCGACGGGCGCCAACGGCTTCATCTATGTCTGGGGCGCGGCGCAGACGAGCTACTACGACAGCGGGAACACGTGGCACTCGCTCCCGGACGTCGGCGGGAGCGCGCCATTCGTGTTCACGACCGCGGGCAGCGTGGGCGCACTGACGTACGACGCGGGAACCAACTGCCTTTTCTTCGCGAGCGCGGTCACGGGCGACCTGATCGAGATCGCGAAGGTGCCGCTCAACGCCTCGGGCACGCAGGTGACGGGCGCGCCGCTGAGGATCACCTTCGACGCCTCAAGCGGGCCCAACGGGGAGTTCCCGGTCGGGTTCTCGCGCGGGCCCAACGGAACGCTGTTCCTGAAGGTGGACGACAACTCGAACAACACCGCCGGACGCATGCGATTGATCGATCCGGTGACGCTGGGCGTTTCGGTCTTCGCGAGCTCGGGGTACTTCGGCGTCGGGGGCGAGATCGCGGGCGCGTACGTCCCAGCCTTGGGCAAGGCGCTGGTGCTCGACACGCTCAACGACTCGCTCCGCCTGTTCGCATCGGGGGAGGCCGGCGCGGGCGCGAGCGTGACGACGGGGGGCGACCCCCTGTCCGGGTGCGGGAGCGGCGAGCTCGCCCAGGTGATCGTCATCGAGGGCCCCACCGCGAGCACGTGCTACGCCAACTGCGACGGGAACACGACGCCGCCGCTGCTGAGCGCCGGCGATTTCGTGTGCTTCCTCTCCAAGTTCCGCGCGGGCGCCGCCTACGCCAACTGCGATGGGAGCACGGCCCAGCCGCTGCTGAGCGCGGGGGACTTCGTGTGCTTCCTGGCGCGCTTCCGTGCGGGGTGCTCATAACCCGGCGCGGACCCTTCGCGTCGGGCACGGTTCGTGCTTTGATCATCTAGGAAGAGGTCCGGCCCGTCGGTAGCATGGCGCGGACACCAGGGAGTGATTGCATGCCCACACCATCGCTGAGCGGACGCGCCCTGCGGGGCGCGTGCACGATCGGTCCGTTGCTCGCCGCGTGCGGCGCCGCGCAGGCGCAGCCGTTCGCCGTGGGCGACATCTATCTCATCACCACGGGCACCTCGAACCCCGGCGTGGCGTGCTCGGCGCCGGCGGTGGTTCGGATCACGCCCGCGTCGGGCGCGTGGAGCTCGAGCGCGATCACGCGCCCCACGGTGCTCAACGGGCGCGGGTGCTACGACCCGTTCCGCCAGCGGATCGTCGCCTGCCGCACGTCGAGCGTCGCGCCCACGCTCATCGACAGCGCGGGCGCCGAGTACCCGCTGACGGAGATCGTCTCGAACCGGTTCGCGCTGGCGACGACGGGCGCGGCGGGCAAGCTGTACGTGTGGGGCGCGGCGCAGGTGAGCTACTACGACCCGTCGAACACGCTGCAGAGCCTGATGAACCAGGCGGGCTCGGGCCCCTACGTCTTCTCCGGGCCGGTGGGCGCGATGCACTACCACGCGGGGACGAACAGCCTCTTCTTCGCCAGCGCCGCCGCGGGCGACCTCACGGAGATCTCGCGCGTCCCGCTCAACGCCTCGGGCACGCAGGTCGTCGGCCCCGCGACGACGGTGACGTTCGACGCGACGGGCGGCGTGACGGGCGAGTCCCCCGTGGGATTCTCCAAAGGGCCTTCGGGATCGCTCTTCCTGAAGATCGCCGACACCACCAACCTGCCCGCGGGGCGCATGCGCCTGATCGACCCCAGCACGCTGAGCGTGTCCGTGTTCGCGACCTCGGACTACTTCGGCACCGCGAACGAGACGGCTGGGGCATACGTCCCCACGCGCGGGCAGGCGGTCATGCTCGACACGTTCAACGATCAGCTGCGCACCTACTCGCCCGGGGACTCCGGGCCCGGCGGCGGGGTGGTGATCTCGGGCACGTTCGTCTCCGGGTGCGGCTCTGGAGAGGTGGCGCAGATCGTCGTGATCGAGGCGCCCCCGGCGCCGCCCGCGTGCTACGCCAATTGCGACGGGAACACCTCGCCACCGCTGCTCAGCGCCGCGGATTTCACGTGCTTCATCACGAGGTTCCGCGCGGGCGATCCGTACGCCAACTGCGACGGGAACACGAGCGCGCCCCTGCTCTCCGCGGCCGATTTCACGTGCTTCCTCAACTCGTTCCGCGCCGGGTGCCCCTAACGAAGATTGGGGACGGGCATACTCCCCAATGGCACGCCCAAGACGATTCATCTGCGCGAGTTCTCGGAACTTGCGTGATGATGCGAACGAATCGCGTCTATCGGTCACGGCGCCCCGCGAGTAGCATCAGCGCCCAGGAGAGTTTCATGCGCCCATCGCTGAGCCGTCGTTGGCAGTCCAGGTCTCTGCTGGTGGCGCTTCTCGCGGGGGCGTGCGCGGGATCGGCCTCGGGCGCGCCCGACCCCTCCGACGAGGTGTTCTACCAGATCATGCCGATCGCGTATCGCGATTCGGACAACGACGCGTCACGCTTCGGCGATTTCAACGGGCTCACCAACTCCATCCCCTACTTCCAGCAGCTGGGCGTCACCTCGATCTACCTGCAGCCGATCTTCCCCTCGCCCGCGTACCACGGGTACCAGCACGACGCGGCGGACCAGCTCAACTCGCGCTTCGGCACCGAGCCGCAGTTCCTCAACTTCGTCGCGCAGGCCCACGCCGCGGGCTTGAAGGTCTATCTCGACTTCGTCGCGTACGGCATCTCGCAGAACTCGATCTACTACCAGTCCGCGCGGAACAACCCGGCGAGCCCCTACGACCTGTGGCTCGCGTTCACCAACGCCGCGAACACGACGTACACGGGCTCGACGTACTCGACCTGGAACGGCGCGACGGTGGGGTTCATCCACTGGAACCTCGCGAACACGAACCCCGTGAACCTCAACATCCAGTGGGCGAGCAAGTGGCTCGACCCCAACAACGACAACAACCCCGCCGACGGCGTGGATGGGTTCCGCCTCGATCACGCGTACTCCAGCGCGCCCGAGGGCTGGGGCGCGACGATCTCGTTCTGGCAGACGTGGGCGCAGGCGCTGCGCGTCAAGAACCCCAACGTCTTCATCTTCTGCGAGCCGGGCGACTGGGGGAACTACGGCACGGACCTGCTCACGCCCACGGGCTTTGATGGCGTGATCACCAAGCCCTTCGAGTTCGCGGCGCGCGACGCGGCGAACACGGGCAACGCCGCGGGGTTGTACTCGAGCATCGCGTCCACGGTCGCGGCGGTGCCCACGGGCAAGTTTCTTGTGGCGCAGGTGAACGATCACGACTCGGACCGCCTGGGTTCGGCGCTGGGCGGGAGCGTGCCCAAGCAGAAGGTGGCGGCGGCGATCCTGCTCACGCAGCCCTTCCCGCCCAACATCTATTACGGCGACGAGCTGGGCATGCTGGGCACGAAGCAGAACTTTGGGAGCGACGCGAACGACATCCCGATGCGCGAGCCGTTCAAGTGGAACAAGGTCGCCGGCCCGCCCATGAGCAACTACTTCGTGCTCAACAGCCAGGCGTTCACGAACCGCTTCGAGCGCGACAACGACGGGCGCTCCGTTGAGGAGCAGTCGGGCGTGTCGGGATCGCTGCTGGAAACGTACAAGCAGCTCATCGGCGTGCGCAAGGGCAGCGCCGCGCTCAAGCGCGGGTCGTACACGCCCATCACCAACTCCAGCGCGGGCATGTACACCGCGGTGCGCTACGCGGACGCCGCGCACGGCGGGCCCGCGAGCGTGCTCGTCGCGATCAACCTGACAGGCGCGAGCGTGACGGCGACGCTGAACATGAGCGGCTCGACGATCGCCGGCGGCAGCGTCACGCCCTCGGACCTGCTCGGATCGGGCACACTGGCGCCGATCACCGACGCGAACAAGGGCGCGTACTCGCTCACGCTGCCCGCGTTCGGGTTCAAGGTGCTGAACATCAGCGGGCTCGTGCCGCCGGTGGTCGTGGCGCGCACGGACATCGACGGCGCGAACATCCCCACGGACTTCGTGCCCTCGGGCGCGCTCGCCGCGACGCAGGACTCCCCCACCGCTCTGGGCGACAACGTGGGCGAGCTCGACCAGATGTTCCTGCGCACGGAGCCGACGTTCCTCGCCGTGGGCGTCACGGGCAACCTGCCCAGCGACGCGACGGCGATGGCCCTCTTCGTGGACACGGGCACGGGCGGGCAGAACGTGCTCTCCACCGCGAACGCGCCCAACCCGCCCGCGGGCGCGGCGCTGCTCAACGGCACGCGCCTCGATGCCGGGTTCTCGCCCTCGACGATGTACTGGATCAACACCGCGGGCGCGCTGTACGTCGATCAGTTCACGCTGCTGTCCGGGGGCGGCGTCAGCAAGACCTATCGCGGGAGCGCGGGCGTGGGCACCGGGCGCGGTCTGCTCGCCGGCGGCACGAACCCCAACGGGCTCCAGGTCGCGTTCAACAACTCCAACGCCGCTGGCGTCACCGGCGCGAGCGTCGCCAACGCGGGCACCGCGACGACGGGCTTTGAGATGCTCCTGCCGCTGGCGGACCTGGGGCTGGGCGCGCCCTCGGGACAGACCGTCCGCGTCGCGGCAATGATCATCAAGACCGACGGCACGATCACCAACCAGGTATTGCCCGGGCTGGGCGGACGGACGACCAACTTCGGCATCGCGCCCAACTTCACGACGATCGCCGGAAATCAGTTCGCGACGTACACGCTGAGCCTGCCCACGACTTCGTGCTACGCCAACTGCGACGGGAGCACGGGCTCGCCCGCGCTCACCGCCGCGGACTTCTCGTGCTTCCTGACCGCCTTCCGCAACGGCGACGCGTACGCGAACTGCGACGGGAGCACGGGCTCGCCGACGCTCACCGCCGCGGACTTCACGTGCTTCCTGAGCTCCTTCCGGGCCGGATGCCCGTAGCGGATCGAGGCATGGGACTGCGTAGTGTTCTTTGGATGTGATCCAAACAAAACCCACACACGTGGGCCGACTTCGGTTGCGACCACGATTCACGGGCGATGGGGGGCACCATCTGTCCACTCTTGCGGAATTGGCTTGACGAGCGTGCCAGTTTTCTGAAAACTGTGGCGGGCACCTCTCCCCCCCGATGAATAGTGGTGCGATGTTGGTCGGCTTGTCGCTGGCGCACGAGCGTCGCGGTTTCGTGTCGTGTCCTGCATCCCTCGAACGAGGAGACTTGTGCATGAGTCGGAAGTTGCTCGCCGCCGCGGCCGCGCTCGCCTGCACCGCCGGGTCCGCCCACGCTCAGTTCGTGTTCAGCCTGACCGACGGGCTGACCAACTTGTACTGGGTCTACCCGTTCGACAATCCGAACGCGAATTGCAACCTGACGAGCGGGCCGGGCACCGTGGACCAGATGAGCATGCTCAGCTGGTACTACCGCACGCCGCTGAACAACCAGAACACGCAGTTCAGCAAGTGGGACACACCGACGTACTCGCAGCCCGCGCCCAACCAGGTGGTGTTCACGTGGACCAACGCGGGGCCCGGGCTCGCGGGCGTGGAGCGGTTCAACGCGCAGCTCACCGCGACGCTGACGCAGGGCCTCGCGCCCGGGCAGGCGATCGTGGACCAGGTGATGGTGTTCCAGGCGCACCCGGACAACACGGCCACGCGAACGTACCAGGTGTTCGTGTGCGTGGATGAGGACCTGGGCGGCGTGGGCACGACGAACGTGGCGACCAAGCAGGTCGCCGACGCCTCGCAGGTGCGGGTCTACCAGGACACGGGCACGGTGCTGGGACAGCCGAGCAACTTCGGGTACATCATCGCCGAGGCGTGCAACCGGTTCGAGGTGAACTCGGGCGTGTTCTTCCGCCAGAAGCTGTACTCGGGCGCGTACGACCTGATCGGGTCCACGACGTACACGGGCGACGCGAGCACGGCGTTCCAGTGGTCGCTCACGCTGGCGCCGGGCGAGTCGCGGACGCTGCACTCGAAGTTCTCGGTGAACGTGGATCTGACCGCCGCGCCGCCCTGCTACGCCAACTGCGACGGGAGCCAGGTCGCGCCGCTGCTCAACGCGGGCGACTTCGCGTGCTTCCTGGACAAGTTCCGCGCGGGCAACGCCTACGCCAACTGCGACGGCAGCACGGGCGCCCCCCTGCTCACCGCGACGGACTTCGTGTGCTTCCTGGGCAAGTTCCGCGCCGGCTGCCCGTGACCCGGGCCCGGTCGATCACCGCGGCGGCGCCGGATCGGGCTCCTTGAGGGGCACCAACGAGCGCGTCTGCGGCGCGTGGGCGGCGCCGTCCCACAACATCACGTGCGTGCCGCCCCAGGTGCCGCCCGCCAGGCGCGTGCCGTCGGGGCTCCAGGCGAGCGAGATGCACGTGCGTTCCTCGTCGCGGAGCTGGGCGAGTTCGGTCCAGGCGCGGGTCTCATAGATCCGCACGACGCGATCCTGAGCGCCCACGGCGAAGCGCGAGCCGTCGGGCGACAGCGTGCCGCGCCACAGCGGCGATCCCACGCTCAGCGGCGGGCGCGTGGGCCTTCCGGTGCGCCGGTCGAAGAAGCGGATGTTCCCGTCGAGCCCGCACGCGACGATCGTGACGCCGTCGGACGCGAGCGCGATCGACTCGACGGTGCTCGCGTCGTCCAGGGGGATCGTGCAGCGCGTCTGGAGCGTGGGCAGCTCGATCACGTGGATGGGCCCGCCCTCCTCGGCGGCGACCAGCAGCGAACCGTCCGGCGTGGGCTCGAGGGCGAGGATGGGCGAGGTCGCGACGCGCGTCCTTGGGCCGGGCGAGCCATCGCGAAGGTCCCAGCGCTGGACCCAGCCGTCCCCCGTGCCCGAGAGCGCGTACGTTCCGTCGGGAGTGATGGCCAGACGCCAGACCTTGCCCTGCGCCTCGCTCGAACGCCAGCGCGTGCTCGCATCGCCCAGATCGATCGCCACGACGTGCCCCCCAACGTCCGAGCCGATCGCGACGCCCAGGTCGGGGCGGATGGCGGACACGACCCCCTGCGCGATGTCGGTGCGGACCGAGTCGAGCCTGGCTCCATCGGCGTGCCAGCGCGTGAGCAGCCCGTCGGCGATCGAGGTGAGCGAGCGTCCGTCGGCGCTCCACGCGAGCGACTCGCACAGCGCGCTCTCGACATCGAGCGGGAGCGCGCGGACGCTCGGCGCGGGGCGCGCGTCCCAGAGGCGGAGCGTGCCGTCGTTGCTCGAGGTGATCACGCCCTCGTCGCCCAGCCAGGCGGCGTTGAGCAGCGTGCCCCCGTGCCCGACCAGGAGCGTGGGGATCTCGCGTCCGGCGAGGGACCAGATCCGCGCCGTCTTGTCGAGCGAGGCGGTGAGCACACGCTCGCCCCTGGCATCGAAGCGGAGCGAGACGATGCGCTGGGTGTGCCCGTGGAGCTCGCGCAGGATGCGCCCCGTGGGCACCTCGTGCACGCGCATGTCCGGGCCGAAGGCGATCGCGATCGAGCGCGAGTCGGGCGAGAAGCACGCGCCGCTCTGCTGGGGCGTCTGGCCCTGGGCGATGTCCCATCGGGCGATCTCGTCGCCCGTGCGCGCGTCCAGGATCGCCACGTCGGGATGGTGGTTGATCGCGAGCAGCGAACCGTCGGGGGACCAGCGCACCCACCAGCTCCAGAGCGCCTGGCGGATCGGGCGGGACCAGACCTGCGCACCCGTGCGCGCATCGAGCACGCGCACGAGCCCGTCGCGCACGGGGATCACCGCCAGGCGCGAGCCGTCGGGCGAGTAGGCGCCCGTCATCAGCTGCTCGGGCTCGTGCGCGATCGTGAAGGCGCGGCGCACCTCGCCCGTGCGCACGTCGCGCACACGCACCCCGGCGTGCCCGACGAACAGAACCTCCGTGCCATCCGGAGACACCTGCGTCACGTACATCGGTGGATCGTCGTGGCACTCCCAGAGCACGCGGAGCGAGTCCACCTCCGTAGCGCGCGAGAAGCCCGAATCGTCCGTGAGCACCACCACGCGCCCGTCCCGCGACGCCTCGAGGTTGCGCACCTCGTGCTCGAGCGGGACGATCGTGCGGCTCGTGTCCGCGCGCGCCGACAGGTGCCCCCACTCCCATCCGCGCAGCGCGGGCGGCGCGTCCTCTAGGCGCGATCGCGCGGCCCCACCGTCGCCGCTGGCGAGCGCGGCCTGTGCGGCGGCGATGCTCGCGCGGTACGCGACCTGCTCGGCGAGGTCCCCGCGCCGCTGCGCCAGGTCGCGGGCGCTGGCCGTCTCGCGCTCGGCCCGGCGGGCGCGCACGAGCTGGGTGCTCGTGGCGATGAGCCCGACGACCAGGGCGAGCAGCGCGCCCATCGACCCCGCCACGAGCACGCGGTTGCGCCGCGCGAACACGCGGAGTTGGTACAGCGTGTGCCGGGAGTGGGCCCGGATCGGCTCGCCCGCGAGGAAGGCCCGCACGTCCGCGGCGAGGTCCGCGGCGGACTGGTAGCGGGCGCCGGGCGCTTTCTCGATCGCGTGCAGCACGATCGCCTCGAGGTCGCCCCGCGCGCGCGGCTCGATCGACGAGGGGCGCTCCGGGAGCACGTCGCGCACGACCTCGCCCACGCGGGCCAGCGGCACGCGCTCCAGATCCAGCGGGCAGCGCCCGGTCGTGAGCTCGTACAGGATCGCGCCCAGCGCGTACACGTCCGATCGCGTGTCCACCCCGTCGCCCGACTCGAACTGCTCGGGGCTCATGTAGCGCAGCGTGCCCAGCAGCTGCCCCGCGGTCGTGTGCATCGTGGCGGCGGTGAGGTCGCTCCCGCTGGCGCGGGCGACGCCGAAGTCGATGATCTTGGGCTCGCCCGCGTCGGAGATGAGGATGTTGCCCGGCTTGAGGTCGCGGTGGATCACGCCGCGCTGGTGCGCGTGCTGCACGCCGTCGCACACACGGGCGAAGAGTTCGAGGCGCGCCCGCAGGTCCAGCCCGACCTCCTGGGCGTAGCGGGTGATGGCGCGGGCGCCCCGCACGTACTCCATCGCGAAGTACGGACGCACGCCGCCATCGAGCCCGGCGAGGCTCGCCGTGGGCGTGAACTGGTACGTTCCGGCCTCGTAGATCTGCGCGATGCACGGGTGCTGGAGCGACCCGAGGATCTGCGTCTCGTGGCGGAAGCGCCGCAAGAGCTCGGGCGTGGCCGAGGCGAACCGCATCACCTTCACCGCGACGGTGCGTCGCGGATCGTCCTGCTCGGCCTCGTAGACGGCGCCCATGCCCCCCTGGTCGATGAGTCGCCCCAGGCGGTACTTGCCCAGGCGAACGCCCGCGAAGCCCGCCGTCAGGACCGGATCGCGCAGGGCGTCCACGGCGTCGCGCAGCGCGGCGCCGGTGACGACGACCTCGGGGGGCGTGTCGAGCTCGGCGAGCAGGGCGCGCGTGCGGGCGATCGTCTGCGCGTCCTCGCGCGTGCTCATGGCCGCAAGGGCGCGCTCGCGCTCGTCCGCGGGCAGGTCCGCGAGCGATTCGAAGATCTCGCGCACGCGCCTGGAGAGGAGCGACGTCATGGCGTGAGCGCCTCGCGGAGCCAGGCGCGCGACGAGGCCCAGTGGTACTTGGCGGTGCGCGGCGCGATGCCCAGAGCCGAGGCGACCTGGTCCATGTCCAGCCCCGCGAAGTAGCGCATCTCCACGACGCGCGCGCCCAGCGGGTCCTTGGTCGCGAGGCGGTCGAGCGCCTCGTCGAGCGCGAGCAGGTCCATGCCCGAGGACGCGGGCGCGTCGCCGGCGATCGGCTCGACCTCCGCGAGCGTGACGCGCTGCGCGTCGCCGCCACGCTTCTGACGCGAGCGCGTGCGCGCGTGGTCCACGAGGATGCGCCGGATCATCGTCGAGGCCAGCGCCATGAAGTGCGTGCGATCGTTGACCCGGGCGCGGGTCTGCTCGGCCATCCGCAGGTACGCCTCGTGGACGATCGCCGTGGCGCTGAGGGTGTGCCCCGGGCGCTCGTGGGCGAGCCAGGACTGGGCGAGCGCCCGAAGCTCGTCATAGAGCAGGGGGAGCAGCGACGCGGGATCGACCGGCTCGTGCCGTGCGTCCCCCGCGGGCGCACCATCCCCACACCCCTCGCTCGCATCGTCGCTGAACACCATGCGCTCCAATACGCAAAAACCCCGGGCCCGCTTGCACTCGGAGGTGCTGATTGTCGCGTTCCTGTCCGGCCTTTGCAAGACAGAAACCAAACGCCGCTCGCCCGGCCAGCACGGCGTTCCGAGAACCGCTCATGAACCGAACCCTTCTCGCCAGCGCCTGCCTCGCCCTGTCCTTCCTCGCGGGTTCCGCACTGGCCCAGACCCCCGTCGGCACCACCTTCACGTACCAGGGGCGCCTGACCGACGCGGGCAACGCGCCCACGGGCACCTACGACATGCAGTTCGAGTTGTGGGACTCGCTCTCGGGCGGCACACAGCTCGGCTCGACGCTGACCCAGACGGGCGTCTCGGTGAGCGCGGGTGTGTTCACCGCGTCGCTCGACTTCGGCGAGCGGTTCAACGCGAACAAGCTCTTCCTGCGCATCCTCGTCAAGCGCCCCGCGAGCGTGTCGTACACCGAGCTGCTCCCCAGGCAGGAGATGACCGGCACGCCGTACGCGCTGGGGCTCAAACTCCCGATCATCGAGTCCTCGGCGCAGGGCATCTCCGCGATCTCGATCGTGACCAACCCCGGCGTGGGCAACGGCGTCATCCAGGCGAGCAGCACGGGCGACGGACACGGCATCCTGGGCACCACCAACTCGACGGCCTTCAACGCCGCGGGCGTGTACGGCGAGAGCTTCGGAACCAACGTCCCGGTGGGCGTGTACGGACGCTGCACCGCGGTGACCAACGGCACGGGTGTCACGGGGTTCGGGTCCGCCGTCGGCGGGTACTTCCAGGGTCAGGGCGGGGGCGCGAATCTGGTCGGCGCGTACGGCGTGGCCAACGGATCGGGCTCGCGCGGGGTGTACGGCACGTCGGACTACGTCGGCGTGTGGGGCGTTTCCTCGGGCAGCGCGGGCTCCTCGTGGGGCGTGTATGGCGAGTCCCCCGCGGGCTACGCCGTGTATGGCACGGGCGACTACGGCGCGTACCTCACCGGCACAAGCTACGGGCTGTGGGCACGCTGCGGCACGCTCGCCCTGATCCCCGGCGTCGCCGCGATCCGCGCCGATGCCCCCTTCGCCGACGGCATCTACACGACCTCGGGCGGCACGGGCAAGAGCGCGATCTACGCCAAGGCGACGAGCTCCACGGGCATCGCCGGCGCGTTCGATCAGCTCAATGGCGGCGTCGCGGTCCAGGCCCACGCCACGGGCAACGACGCGATCGTCGCCTTCTCCGATGCGCCCAACAAGTCCGGCGTCTTCGCCTACTCGAACTCCGCGACCGGGTGCGGCGGGTGCTTCGCGAACTACGGCGGCGGTGTCGCCCTGGGCGTGGATGGGCTTGCGCAGGTAAAGGTGCTGCAGATCCTGGGCGGGTCGGACGTCGCCGAGCCCTTCGACGTGTGGTCGGAGGATCAGGACGAGAAGATCGAGGCGGGGATGGTGATGTCGATCGATCCGGCGCACCCGGGCGAGCTGACGCCCTCCAGCAGCGCGTACGACACGCGCGTCGCGGGCGTGATCTCGGGCGCCAACGGCATCGAGCCGGGCATGGTGCTGCGGAGCAAGGGCAACCCGAAGGCCGACGGCGAGCACCCGATCGCGATGAGCGGGCGCGTGTGGGTGTGGTGCGACGCGAGCACGACGACAGGGGGCGGAGCCATCACGCCGGGCGATCGCCTCACGACGAGCGCCACCCGCGGGCACGCGATGCGCGCCTCCGACTCGGCCCGCGCGCCCGGCGCGGTGATCGGCAAGGCGATGACGGACCTCAAGGAAGGACGGGGAATGGTGCTGGTGCTGGTGAACCTGCAGTGACCCGCACGAGCGACGTGGGGCGGGAGATCCCGCGCCAGGACCAGAGCACCACGCGACGAACGTCGCGACCACCCGCAAGGACTCTTTCCATGACTCGCGCACGAACGATGATGATCCTCGCCCTTGGCCTCGCGTGGGGCGCCGCGGCCCACGCCCAGACGCAGCCCCAGAACGCCCGGGATGCGGAGGAGGGGCTCATGCACGCCTCCGATCAGGGCGTGACGGTGCTGGGGCGGGGTGCCCTGGCGCACCCCGACGTGCCCCCCGGCTACGTGATCGTCGAGGGCGATATCCAGATGCCCATCGCCCAGTTCGAGGCGATGCTCGCGGGCGTCGATTCGACCTTCGGCACCGTCGCCTACTGGAACGTCACGGTCCCGTACGACTTTGTCACCTCCGGCGGCGGGGCGGTGTCCGCGGCGAACCAGACGGCGGCGATCGACGCCATGAACGCCGTCGCCGCGCAGGCGGGGCTCATCTTCCGTCCGGCGGTCGCGGGCGACGCGAACCGCATCCGCTTCCAGAACAGTTCCTTCAACAACTCGCCCGTGGGCGTGCAGGGCGGGGTGCAGATCATCAACATCACGAGCTGGGGCACGCAGATCATCATCTGCCACGAGATCTACCACTCGCTGGGCTTCTGGCACGAGCAGAGCCGGGGCGATCGCGGGACGTACATCACGATCAACACGAACAACATCTGCGGGTCGGGCATCTCCAACGCCTGCACCGCGGGCACGGGCGCGGGCCAGTGCTGCGGGTGCACGAACTCGGGCGGCACGTGCGTCTCGTGCGCGTTCAACTTCAACGTGCAGTCCGGGGCGCTCACCTACGGCCCGTACGACTTCGACTCGTTCATGCACTACGGCGCGGGCGCGTTCTCGTGCAACGGCGGCAACACGATCACCTGCAACGCGGGGTACACCCAGTACCAGGCGACGATCGGGCAGCGCGACCACTTCTCGTACTTCGACGCGCTCACCTGCCGGGGCATCTACCGCTTCAACGGGGACGTGTGGTGGGATCCGTTCGCGGCGAACGGCGGCAGCGGCAACCTGCCCAGCGCCTGGAACGGCACCTTCCAGAACGCCGTGACCAACGCCCAGACCGGCGGCACGCTGTTCATCAAGAACGCCGGCAATTACAGCGCGATCGGCACGTACAACAAGGCGATCACCATCCGCGCGCCCCTGGGCGCGACGCTGGGGAACTGAACCATGGCACGCTCACTCGCTGGTCTTGTCCTTCCCGCCGCGCTCGCCTCCCTCGCGCACGCCCAGCCCTTCGCGATCACCTCGTTCACCGTCGATGGTGGCGGCGGCACCTCCGCGGGCGGCACGTTCGCCCTCTCGGGAACGATCGGGCAGCCCGATGCCGGGCTGCTCGCGGGCACGGGCTTCCAGTGCCAGGGCGGGTTCTGGGGCGCGGCGATCGGCGTCGCGTGCTACGCCAACTGCGACGGGAGCACGTCGGCGCCCGTGCTCAGCGCCGCCGACTTCGTGTGCTTCCTCGCCAAGTTCCGCGCGGGGGACTCGTACGCGAACTGCGACGGGAGCACATCGGCGCCCGTGCTCAGCGCCGCGGACTTCGTCTGTTTCCTCGCCAGGTTCCGCGCGGGGTGCCCCTGAACGCGACGGGGGGACGGCTCCGCAAGTGCGGGCGACAGGAATCGAACCTGCAAGGGCTTTCGCCCACGGGAACCTAAATCCCGCGCGTCTGCCAGTTCCGCCACGCCCGCGATCGCACGATCGTAGTGCGTTGGGGGTCGATTCGCGTTAGAATCCTGTGCGTGCCGCGGACGGACTCGCGGCGAACAGGACCACACGCGATGCTCACGCTGCGCCAACGGATCGGGCTCAACGCCGCACCTCTGCTCCTGCGGATCGTCACCGGCGCGATCTTCGTGTGGGCGGGCGCGATCAAGATCGGCGACAGCTTCACCGCCCAGGGAGCCGACGCGGCCATCCTCGCGAACATGGGCGCGATCACGCCCAAGTCGGCGACGCCCGCCCCGCCCGCCAAGGACAAGGCGACGCCTCCGGCCACCTCGCCGAGCGCTCCCCCCGCCCCCAGCGAGCCTGTGACGTCTCCGAAGACCGGCCCGGCCCCCACCAAGCCGCTCGAGAAACCCGCGGACAAGCCCGCAGACAAGCCAATAGACAAGCCGCGCGTGCTGCTCGATGTGCTGGGCAACCTCGAGCCCGCGGCCCAGGGCACGCCCGCCGCCCCAGAGCGCGTGTACACCGCGGCCGATTTCCCCGAGCCCGTCAAGGTGCTCAGCGTGTACCAGGTGGCGCTGGCGTTGCACCACGCTTCCCACCCCGTGCCCAATGAGAAGGGCGTCACGCCGATGCGTCTCTGGCCCAGCGCTCTGGGCGGGGGCGCCTGGCCCGTGCGCTTCGCGTGGCTCGCGGCGATCACGGAGCTCGTCGGCGGCGCGTGCGTGCTGCTGGGGCTGTTCACGCGTCTGAGCGCGCTGGGGCTCGCGTTCGTCATGCTCGTCGCGGCGTGGCTGACGGTCTTCGGGCCGGCGATCCAGTCCGGCACGGGAAGGCTGGGGTTCATCCCTGCGCACGCCTGGAACGACGGGGTGGCGTGGCAGATGCTGTGGATGCAGGCCTGCCTGTTCGTCATGGCCCTCGCACTCGTCACGCTCGGCTCGGGAAGGCTGGGGCTCGATCACATGGTTCTGGGGCGTCGGGACGATGATGACCTGGACTGAGCCCGAGTACCCGATGCCCTACACCAACGTCCCCACGACCGGCGCGATCGGCGCCCTCGCTCCTCGCCCCTCGATCTGGGCGCGCCTTCGGCGTGCGCTCGTCGCCGGGTGGTTCGCGCGCTTCGGGCTGCCCGTGTCGGTCTCCATCGGCGCGCACGTGGGGATCGCGGCGTTGATCATCTTGTCGGGGCTGTCGCTGGGGCGTTCGCGACCCGGGGGCTACAGCCGAACCGAGATCCGCATCGACATGCCCAACCCCATGGCGCCCGCGCCCTCCAAGGACCCCGCGGCCAACGCCCCCGCGATCGCGCCGGCGCCCGTGGAGCAGGCGCTGCCCCGGCTCCAGGGATTCACAACGCCCACGCTCGCCGCGGCGCCGGTGCTGCGCTCCAGCGCCGGGGATTGGAACGCGAGCCCCGCGGGCGCGCTCGAGTCGCTCAAGCGCACGGAAGAGGCGGGATTGGGCGCGACGTTCGCGGGCATGGGCGCCAAGCGGGCGGCGAGCGTCGTGTACGTGGTGGACGCCTCGGGCGCGATGGTCTCGAGCCTGCGGTTCGTCTTCGAGGAGCTCAACCGCTCCGTGAGCCGATTGGGCACGGGGCAGAAGTTCGCGGTGGTCCTCTTCCGCGATCGCTCGGACACGCGGGGCCCGCTCGTGGACGTCTTCAGCCCCAGCGGACGCGACCCGGGCACGAGCATGGTCGCCGCGACCCCGGCCAACAAGGCCGCCCTCCGCAACTGGCTCGCGAACATCCGCCCGACGGGGCGCTCCAACCCGCTCGACGGCGTGCGTCGGGGGCTCGCGTTCCCGTGCGACGCGGTCTTTCTCCTCTCGCGCTCCATCCGGCGCTCCGGGGGCAGCGACGGCGCGGGAGCCGAGGGTGGCGTGTGGGGTCGGGGCACGCGCGAGATCCTCGCGGAGCTCGATCGCCTGAACCCCAGGGACTCGCGCGGGCAGCGGCGCGTGGTCATCAAGGCGATCCAGTTCCTTGAGGAAGACCCGACGGGCACGATGCAGGCGATCGGCAGCGAGCACGGCGACGGCGCGGGCAGCTACCGCGTGCTCCCGCTGGAGGCGCTGACCTCGCGATGATCCCGCACTCACACGCCAGATTCGCCGTCGTCGCCGCGCTCGCCATCGCGGGGGTCGCGGTCGCGCAGGATCGGGGCGAGTCCGTTCGCGCCGAGCTCTCCGCGGCGGAGCGCCGGGCCGCGGACGCCGCAGCACCGCTCCGCGAGCGCGAGCAGAGCGCGGACCGCGCGATCGAGCTCCGTCGCCAGCTCATCGCGCAGGTGCCCGAGGGCGAGGCGTCGCTGCCCGATCTGCTCGCGGCGCAGGGCGCGGCCCTGATGGACCGCCTTTCGCGGGACGGCGCGGACTCGGCGCTGCTCTTCGGCCTCCCCACACCGACGCAGCGCCAACTGGCGCGCCAGTCCGCGGGCGAGGCCGAGGGGCTGCTCGCGCGTGCCGCCACGCTCGCCGACGCGCTGCTGGCGCGCCTGGGTGGTGCGGGCTCGGACCAGCCCGGGGCGAGCGCCGCCGAGCAACTCGCGACGGTGCGCATCCCCTTCTTCCGCGCGCGCGCTGAGGTGCTGCTCGCTCGGAGCGGGGAGGGAGCGTCGCGGGCGCAGGCGGCGGGCGATCGCATCGCGCGGATGACGCTGGTGAGCCCCAGCGCCGAGGGGGCGCGGCGCGCGACGCTCGCCGCGGCGCTGCTGCTGCGCTCACCGCCGGACGTGTCCGCCGCCGCGGAGGAGGCGGGGTGGGTGCTCGCCTCGCCCGAGGCGACGGGGGTGCCTGCGTCGGTGAAGGTCGAGGCGTGGCAGGCCCTGATCCACATCGGCGCGGCGCAGGACCGCCTCGACGCCGTGCTCGAGCAGAGCGAGAAGGCGCTGTCGCAGAAGCCCTTCCTCGATGCCCAGGCCCGCGTGGACGCGCTGGCGGCGGTGCTCATCACCGACGCCGCGACTAGCGCCCTTTGGGAGCGTGGTGCGCGCGAGGCGCGCCCGGAGATGCTCGCCCGTGCCTGCGCGCTCCAGCACGCGCTGCTGGCGCGCACGGACCTCACGGTGCGTGGGGACTCGCTGGCGCCGCTGGTGTTCGAGAAGCTCGCGGCCCTGGAACTGCCGCAGGGATCAACGCTGCGATCGCCGCCCATGGTCGCGCTGGCCCGCGCGGTGATCGCCGCCCGCGACCCCGCGCGCCGTGAGTTGGCGCTGTCCGAGTTCCAGCGCCTCGCCGACGACCCCGATGCGGGCGCGTACGCCGCCGATGCGCTCTGGGAGCGCTGCGTGATGCTGCTGCAGCCGCCCAAGGGAAAGTCCCAGGCCGACGACGCCTCGCGCCTGGAGGGCGTGGGCACGCTGATGTCGCTCGCCGAGCGGTTCCCCGACCACCCTCGCGCGCTCGAGGCCTTATCCGCGGCGCTGCTGCACGCGCGGGCGCTCGCCTCGTCGGACGTCGGCGCGACGCGCGAGGGCGGCTCGCGCGCGTACCGCCGGGCGCTCCTGCTCGCGACCGAATCGTTCCCCGCGCTGCCCGACATCAACGCCTGGCGGTTCGAGCGGGCTCGCCTGGCGGAGGCCGGGCTGGGCTCGATCGACGACGACGAGCTCCGCGCCGCGATCGCCATCGTGCGCGAGATCCCCGCGCAGCCGCCCAAGCCGCTCTCGGGCGATGACGTGCGCACGCTGGGCGAGCGCCTGCAGCTGGCCTTGATCGACCGCTGGCGGACCCAGGCCCGCGACCTGCGCACCCAGGGGCGCGACGCCGAGCTGCGCACGCTCGCGGTGGAGCGCCTGGCGGTCGAGGCGCGGCGCGCGGCGGACTGGGCGCGGGAGCACGCCTCAAAGCTGGCGGACCGGTTCCGCTTCGACGCGGCGGAGGCTCTGCTGGACGCGGGCGACTCCGGCGCCGCGCCGCTCTACGCCGAATTGCTGGATCACAAGGCGATCGTGCCGGGCGGCGTGCCCGGGCTGGAGCTGGGGCTCGCCCGCTCGAAGCTGCTCGCGGGCAAGGACGCGGAGGCGTTCGCGCTGCTCAAGAGCGCCGCCGAGCACACCGACGCGCCCACGGACTCTGCGCACCCCGCGTCGCGACCCGAGGCGTTCTGGCACGCGTGGACGCTGATGCTCGAGACGCTGCAGAAGCAGAACGGCGCGGGCGATCGGTCCGGACCCATCCGCGCCCACCTGCGCCGGCTCACGTCGATCGACCCCGCGATGGGCGGCGAACCGTGGGCGTCGCGCCTGCGGCGCGTGGGCGACGCGGTGAAGTAGCCCGCGCGTTCGCCGCGCTGTGAACATGTGTTCAACGCGGGTCGACGCGGGCGCGTGTCCCGCTACACTGGGCCCGTGCGCGATGATCGATCCTGGCTCCGAACGCTCGCGGGTCGCTTCCTCGTCTTCGAGGGGCCCGATGGGTCTGGGAAATCCACCCAGCTGCGTCGCTTCGTGCGCACGTGCCAGGAGGCGGGGCTCTCCGTCTGCGAGGTGCGCGAGCCCGGCGGCACCGCGATCGGCGAGCAGATCCGCCAGGTCCTCCTCCACACCAAGGCGGAGATGACCCTCCGCTGCGAGATGCTCCTGTACATGGCCTCGCGGGCCCAGCTCGTCGAGCAGGAGGTCCGCCCCGCGCTGGCCGCGAAGAAGATCGTCATCGCCGACCGCTTCCTTGCCTCCACGCTCGCCTACCAGGGCACCGCGGGGGGCATCCCGCAGGAGGACATCATGGCCGTCGCCCGCGCGGCGCTGTGCGGCGTGATGCCCGACCTGACGCTCATCTTCGATGTGGACGAGCAGACCGCCGCGGCACGGATCAACCCCCTGCTCTCGTCGGCGGCGCGGGCCGGCACGCTCGATCGCATCGAGTCCCGCGGGAGCGAGTTCCACCGCAAGGTCCGCGAGGGATACCTGAGCCAGGTGCGGGCCTATCCGGACACCTATCGCAAGATCGACGCGAGCCAGGGCGAGCCGCAGGTGTGGGAGCAGTTGATCGCGGTGCTGAGGCACAAGTTTCCGAGCGTCTGATGCCGGCGGATCGGCGGCGGGCACGGTTCGCTACCCTCAGGCATGGGTCGCCCCGCATGCGTCGCGATTTGGACCCTGGCTCTGTGCGCGCTCGCGAACGCGACGAGCCAGGCTCGGGCCCAGTGGCGGGTCACGATGCTCTCCCCTCCGGCTTCGCCCGCGTCGGGCGCGCTGGATGTGCGCGCGGGGCTGCAGGCGGGCTGGGCCGCGGACACAACTCTCGCGAGCCGTGCGGGCACCTGGTCCGGAACGCCCCAGACCTGGGTCGATCTGTCGCCGACGGACGCGACCTACTCGTACGCCACGGGCGCTGCGCCCGGAGTCCAGGTTGGCGTTGCCTCCATGGGCGGCAGCGAACACGCCTCGATGTGGCGCGGGTCGCGCGAATCGTGGATCGATCTGCATCCGCCCGGCGCATCGTCCTCGATCTGCTTCGGCACGGATGGCGCGTCGCAGGTAGGGCACGCCAGCGTCGAGGGATCGAGCCACGCAAGCCTTTGGCGCGGCTCGCCGACGTCGTGGATCGATCTCCACCCCGCCGGGGCCTCGTCGTCCAACGCGACGGGCGTTGATGGCGGGCTCCAGGCCGGGTACGCGAAGATCGCGGGTCGGACGCACGCCTCGCTGTGGGCCGGCTCGGCGGCGTCGTGGGTCGACCTGACGCCGGGGTCCTGGTCCGGCGATGCGCTGGCGCTGGACGTTGCGGGCGCGTGCCAGGTCGGGTACGTCTCGCGCCCGGGTGAGCGGCACGCCGCGATGTGGTGGGGCTCGGCCGCCTCGTTCGTGGACCTGACGCCCGCGGGCTTCAACGACGCGGAGGCGTTCGCGACGGGCGAGGGCTGGCAGGTGGGATACGTGGGCGTTTCGGGCGGGCCGCACGCGAGCCTGTGGAACGGGTCGTCCACGACGTGGGTCGATCTGCACGCGATGCTCCCCAGCGGGTACGCGATGTCCTTTGCGCAGGGCGTGTGGAGCGACGGGACGCGCGTCCTCGTCGCGGGCTACGCGCTCAGCGCGCACACCAATCGCTCCGAGGCGGTGCTGTGGTCCCGCCCCGTGTGCTACGCGAACTGCGACGAGAGCACGCAGCCGCCGATCCTCTCCGCGGGGGACTTCGTCTGCTTCATCCGCGCGTTCCTTGACGGCGACCCGTACGCCAACTGCGATTCAAGCTCGCTGCCGCCGACGCTCAACGCCCTCGATCTCTCGTGCTTCCTCGCCCGTTTCCGAGCAGGATGCCCATAGCGCATCTGCTGCGCCCGGGCCTCTACCCTTGCCCATGCCCTGGCCGGCGTTCATCGCGATCGCGTTCATCTGCGGGTCGATCCCGTTCGGACTGCTGATCGCGCGCACGCGGGGCGTCGATCTGCGGGCGCACGGCTCGGGCAACATCGGCGCGACCAACGTGTGGCGCGTCATGGGGCGCGGGCCCGGGCTGACGTGCTTCGTGCTGGACGTGATTAAGGGGCTTGTGCCCGTGCTGGGCGCGGGGCTGGCCAAGGGGCTCGTGCCCGCGTCGGTGTTCGTCGCGCCGATCGCGCCGGCCGACGCGTGGTGGTGGCTGGGCACGCTCGCGGGGGCGATCCTCGGGCACATGTTCACGCCCTGGGCGGGGTTCAAGGGTGGCAAGGGCGTCGCGACTGGGCTTGGGGCGGCGCTGGGCGTGGCGCCCGTGCTCGCGCTCCCGGCGCTTGCGGCGTTCGCGCTCTGGTGCGTCGTGGTGAAGATCACGCGCATGGTCAGTGTCGCGAGCTGCGTCGCCGCGGCGGCAATCCCCGTGCTGGTGTGGGCGTGGGCCCGCGCCTCGGCGCAGTGCGTCGATGTCGCCCCATTCGTGATCGCGACGTCGGTGATCGGCGGACTCGTCGTCGTGCGGCACCGCGCGAACCTCGTGCGCGTGTGGAAGGGCACGGAGAATCGGATCGGGCGGCGACCCGCGGCGGGCCCTGCCGTCCCGCCCGTTCCCGGGGCCTCGGCGTCCACGCCCGGATAACGCAGCGTCCGCCCGCGCGTGTGAATCTGCGCCGGGCGTAGCGATCGCCACGCCCGATCATCGCACGCGCGCGTTTGCGGCGAACCCGTGCCTTTCCCCGAGGGCCCGTGATTCCGATGGTCCTTCCACTGGTCGATCCATGGCCGGGGAAGGAGCATGCCCATGCTCAAGCTCGTGCGATGTGACGAGGATGTGCGCGAGAGCGACATCCCCGAGGTGCTGCCGTTCCCGGTGGGGCTGGCCCGCTCGCGGGGCAAGACCGCCGAGGAGCTGCCGATGGACCGTCAGAGCGTGGACGCCGCGTGGCAGGTCGAGCAGGCGATGCTCGACGTGGAACTGAACTTCCTGAAGCTCAAACGCCTGCTGGAGGAGGCCGACGGAGACGGCCCCAAGGCCGCGTAGGCGATCAGGGGACGGATTCCGAGATTTCTCACGGATGAGTTCGCGGACGCGGCGTTCTGGTGGACGCCGCGTCCGTCGTTTTTCGCCTACTTCACGCGCACGACGACGACCGTCTGATCGTCGGGCCTCTCGCGGATGCCGCCGTACTGGCGCAGGGACCAGAAGATGTGGTCCACGATCTTCGCGGCCGAGGCCTCGCGGTCCTGCGCGAGCAGCTCCAGCACCGCCTGGCGGAGCCTGGCCTTGCCGAATCGCTTGCCGTCGAAGTCCTGCACGTCCGTCACGCCGTCGGTGTAGAGGAGCATGACGTCGTCGGGGTGCAGGTCGTACGTGCCGCGCTGGTAGCGCTGCGAGGGGTCGATGCCCACGGCCATGCCGCCGATCGAGAGCTCGTCGATGTCCGCGGGCGTGGGCGGGCGGTGGGCCGGAACACGGAAGACGAGCGGCGGGTCGTGCCCCGCGCCCGAGTAGGTCATGCGGAGCTTCTCGCGATCGATCACGCCGTACCACAGCGTGGCGAACTCGTTGTCGCGGGTGTCGCGGCACAGGGCGGCGTTCACGCGGACGAGCACGTCGTCGATGTGGTACACGTCCTGCACGTGGGCGCGCAGGGAGGCGCGCACCGACGCCATCAGCAACGCCGCCGCCACGCCCTTGCCCACCACATCACCGATCGCGATGCCCAGGTTCCCCGGCAACTCGATGAAGTCGTAGAAGTCGCCGCCCAGCTCGAACGAGGGCACGTACCGCGCCGCGACCGACAGGCGCGGCACCTGCGGGAGCGTGCGCGGGAGCATCCGTCGCTGCACGTCCGCCGCGAGCTGCAATTGACGCTCGATCCGCGTCTCGCGTTCCTGGAGCTTGAGCAGGCGTGCCTGCTCGACAGCGACGGCCGCCTGGTGCGCGATGGACTTGACCAGTCGCCGCTCGCTGTCGCCGAACTGGCGCGGACGCCGGTCGTAGAGGCGGATGACGCCGATCGCCCGGTCCTGGAAGACCAGCCCCGCGTGGATCGCGGCCCGCAGCCCCTCCTCGCGCACCTCTTTCTCGAGGAGCACGCGATCGTCGGCGAACAGGTCGTCCGAGATGACCACCTCGCCCTTGAGAGCCAGGCGATCGAAGAGACGGTCCTTCGAGAGCGGCAGAGGGTTGTTGAGCCAGTCCTTGGAGAGGTTCTTGCTCGCCTTGAGCACCAGATCGACCTCGGTCTGCGTGCTGGGGCCCTCGTCGCTCTCGAAGAGCACGATGGAGCCCGCGTCGAGCTCGAGCACGTCGATCGCCGAGTCCAGGCAGGTCTGCAGGAGGGACTCCATCGTGGTGGCGCGCGTGAGCATCGAGCTCAGGCGGTAGAGCGTCTGCACCTCCTGCACGCGATGGCGCAGGTCCAGCTCCTGGCGACAGAAGTCCGCCGCGACGGTCGCGAGCAGCTGCGCGATCGCGCGCAGGTGCGCCCGCACGCGCTCATCGACCGAGAGCGGCGGCTCGCTCGCGGGGGGCTCGAGCAGCAGCCCGCCGATCACGGTGCCCTCGACCCACATGGTGATGATCTGGCGGGCGCCCAGGTCCGCGATGTGCGCTCCGTCCTTCTGCGACGCGGGCGGGGCGAGCGGGGGTTCGATCGTCGGCGTCTGCTCCATGCGCCAGGGGCGCGCGGGATCGCTGGGATCGCGGACGATCCGCTTGCCCCCGGGCTCCAGAAGCGCCACGCGCACCCCCGTGAGCACCGAGAGCTCATCGCACAGCGCGGCGAGCGAGCCGTCGGTGAGGAACGAGGTGATCGACGGGGCCGAGGGCGCCGGGCGCGCCTGGGCCCGCCTGGTCGCGCCGGGCGGCGGGTTGGGTGCGGTCGGGGCGCTCATGGGCGCGTCGGGGCTCCTGTGCTCACTTCGCGTCGGGCTTGGGAGGGACCTGGGCGGGCGCGGCGGCGGGGTTGAGCCACACGTCGCGCAGGAGGTCGGACAGTCGCGTGTTGGCGTCCTCGGGCGCGATGCCCCCGGGCTGGTTGGCGGCCAGGGCGGTATCGAACGCGTCGAGCCCCTCGCGCGTCATCGCGACGTTCCCCGTCTGGTACCCGATGTACGCCAGCACAAGCCCGGGGTCGCGGGCGCCGGCGCGGTCCTTGGCGATGATCTCGCGCAGTCGCTCGGCGGCGCCGGCGAGGCGCTGGGGCGCGGGCATGATCTTGTCCCCGTAGCGCACCGCGATGATCTGCGGGTGCGCGCCCAGCACCGAGCGGAGGCTCAGCGCCGCCGACGCGAACGTGCCCGCACCGATCTGGCTGTTCACCCGCCCGATGGCGGCCATCGCGTCCCCGCCCTTGGCCGAGCCCGCCGCGACGAACCGCTGCTCGGCGTCGAAGTACCGCCCCGCGGCCAGGTGCTCCTGCGCACGGGTCATGTTCTCGGCGTAGGCGTCGAAGCCCTGCGGCGCGTAGGCCTGGAGGGGCTCGCCCGCGCCGGCGCGGATGAGGTCCTTGTCCTCGCGCGACACGCCACGCGCCGCCGGCTCGCCGGGGGTGCGATCGGCGTTCTTGTCCTCGCCCGCCTTGGTCGGGGCGGACTTTGCCTCGGCGCGCCTGGGCTTGAGGTCACGCTCGCGGGCCTCGAGGTCGAGGTCCTTGCGGAGATCGCTGAGGCGGTCGCGCCATCCCTTCACGCCGTTCGACGCCACGCCCGTCTCGGGCTTGCTCGAGTCGGGCCTGGTCGAGCCCGGCGTGATCGACCCGGGCGTCGAGGGTTCGCCCGAGGGCTTGGTCTCGCTGGGCTTGATCTCGGTGGGCTTGACCTCGCTGGACTTGGTCTCGCTCGACTTGGGCGTGGCGCCCAGGCGCTCGTCGAAGCGGGCCTCGATCGCGGGCAGCCCGAAGCGCGTGTCAACGCTGGACGCGGCCCGATCGTCGATCCGCGTGCTCGGGGCCTCGCCCGGGCGTGGCTCGTTCTCCCCGGCCTTGGTGTCGGCCCGCATGGGGCGGTACACGACCCCGCGCAGGGGCGAGGCGGTCAGCGCCCACGTGTCACCGTCGGGCGCGGCGGAGGTCGCGATGATCGCCGGCACGAAGCCGCGGTTGGCGCTGTACGCCGAGGGCGAACGCAGCGAGAGCAGCGAGAGCCCGCGGGTATCCTCGCTGGCGCGCGTGTCGAGCGTCTGCCCGGGACGCCCGACGAGCGGCACGCCCGAGGGGACCGTCGGCGTCGCGGCGCGGATCTCGCCCGCGCTGGGCGCATACCCGGAGCGCGAGATGAACGTGGAGCCAAGCCCGCTGCGCCCGGGCGCGGCGCCCGTGGCCGCCCCGAACTGGTACTGCAGCCCCTCGGTGCCACGGATGCCCATGCCGCCCAGCCCGCTGTTCACCGAGTCGCGACGGAAGGCGAAGAGGTCGTTGGAGCCCAGGCGTCCGACGAACTCGCCCGGGGCCCGGTACCCCACATCCCCACGGAAGGACGTGCCGCCCGGGGCGTTGCCCGTCACGATCGCGTTCCGCAGGCGCAGGTCGTCCGACAGCGAACGCCGGGCGGGATTGATCCCTCCCGAGCCCTGCTGCAGGTTCTTGTCCAGCGCGTTCTGCGCCTGGGCCGCGCCGAGGCTGAGCCCGGCCGCGAGAACCAGCGTTGCGATGCGTTGCGTCATGGGTGACCTCCCCTGAAGATACTCCCGGCGCGGGCGCCGGTTCGCCCCGATCAGGACAATGGTAGGGAACTGCGCCCGTGCCACGAGCGCCCGGCGCGGACCGCTCCCCCTTCATCGGCTCGACGCCCGCGGGAAATGCCCGAGAACCCTGCCCCGCTCCACTATGATCCGCGCATGACCGACCCGAATCGGGCGCGCGGGCCGCTCCACGCCGCCTACATCACCACGCCCATCTACTACGTGAACGATCGGCCCCATATCGGGCACTGCTACACCACGCTCCTGGCGGATGTCCTCGCCCGATTCGAACGCCTCCGGCGCGGGCTGCCCATGGACGGTTCGGCCCCCGCTCACCCCCCCACCGCCTCGGCGGGTCGGGTCTTCCTGCTCACCGGCACCGACGAGCACGCGGAGAAGGTGGTCACCACCGCCGCGGAACGTGGGCTCACCACGATGCAATGGGCGGACCAGAACTCCGCGGCGTTCCAGCAGGTCTTCCGCGAGCTCAATTTCTCGTTCGACGACTTCATCCGCACCACGCAGGATCGGCACAAGAGCAAGGTCGCTGAGTATCTCGCGGCGCTGGTCAAGACGGGCGACGTCGCCGAGGGCGAGTTCGAGGGGTGGTACGACGTGGGCGCGGAGGCCTATGTCACCGAGACGAAGGCGAAGGAGACGAACTACGTCGCGGAGAACGGCAAGCCGCTCGTGCGCCGCAAGGAGCGGAACTACTACTTCAAGCTGAGCAAGTACGAGTCGTGGCTGGAGCAGTCCATCACGAGCGGCACGCTGCGCATCGAGCCCGAGGCGCGCCGCAACGAGGTGCTGGGGCGCCTGCGCGAGGGGCTGCAGGACGTGCCCATCACGCGCCCCGTGACGGACGACCCCGCGACGCAGTTCGGCGTGCGCATGCCCGGGCACACGGACCATCGCGTCTACGTCTGGATCGATGCCCTGTTCAACTACCTCTCCGCGGTGGACACGCCCGAGCGCCGCGACCTCTGGCCCCCCAGCGTGCACCTGATGGGCAAGGAGATCCTCTGGTTCCACGCGGTGATCTGGCCGGCGATCCTCAAGGCGCTGGGGCGGCCCCTGCCGCGCCTCATCTACGCGCACAGCCACTACACGCGCGACGGCAAGAAGATGTCCAAGACGCTGGGCAACTTCATCGATCTCGAGACCATCCGCGCGTACACGGGCAAGTTCGGCGTCGATGCGCTCCGCTGGTACCTCGTGACGCAGGGCCCGCTGCACGCGACGGACGCGGACTTCTCGCACGCGAAGTTTGTCGAGGTGTACAACGCGGAGCTCACCAATTGCGTGAGCAACTGCATCAACCGCGTCGGGAACATGATCGAGAAGTACTTCGAGGGCAAGGTGCCCGAGTTGGACGAGCGGGGTGATTGGCCGAAGCTTTGCGACGATCTCGTTGGGCGCGCCTGCGCCGCCTCGGCCTCGATCGACCTGGCGGGCATGCTCGCGTGTGGCATCGAGTTGGTGCGCAGGGTGGACCTGCACATCGCCGACACGCGTCCCTTCACGCTCGCGAAGGACATGGGCGCCAACGGCAAGAGCGTTGCGCGGATTCTCGCGACGTGCGCGGAGACGCTGCGGGTCGCTTCGTTCCTTCTCGCGCCCGCGATCCCCGAAAAGATGGCCCAGCTCTGGAACGCCTGGAACTGCGCTCCGCCCGCGGGCGCGACGCTGGAGGAACTCTGCACGTTCGCCGGGCCGCACGGGCTCAAGCCCGGGCACGCGATCAGCAAGGGCGATCCGCTCTTCATGCGAGCCGATCCCGCCGAGCCACCGCCCTCGCCCGCGTGAGCCACTCGCTGGGAGATTCGCGTGCCCGACGATCCAACCCAGCCGGCGCCCCTCGACGCGACGCGCGATCCGGGCGATCTGCTCGCGTCGTCGCCGCCGCGCTCGCCCATGGTGCCCCGGGGCGCGAGCGAGGCGCTCGTGCCCGAGCGGATCGGGCACTACCGCGTGGAGGGATTGATCGCGCGGGGCGGATTCGGCTCGGTGTATCGCGCGCGTCACGTGTGGCTTGGGTACACGGGGGCGATCAAGGTGCTGCGCACGCCGCACTCGGGCGATGAGCGCGGCTTCCGCGCCGAGGCGCAGCGCCTGGCGACGCTGCTTGGGCACCCGGGCGTGGTGCAGATCCGCGACTTTGGGCTCTATCGCGACCCCGCGAGCGGGCAGCGGTTCCCGTACTTCGTGACGGACCACGTGCCCGGCGAGCAGAGCATCACGCACCACGCCGACGCCACGCGCGCCGACCTCCGCGAGCGCCTGCGCCTGATGGCGATGGTGTGCGACGGCGTGCAGCACGCGCACGACCACGGGCTGCTGCACCTGGACCTCAAGCCGGGCAACATCCTCGTCTGGCCCGGCATGCCCACGCGCCCGGCCCAGCCCAAGCTCATCGACCTGGGCATCGCGCGCGCGATCGACCCCGCCGCGGACCCATCGCCCTCGGGCTTCCGGGGCACGCCCCACTACATGGCCCCGGAGCAGACGATGCCCGGATCGACGCTCGATGAGCGCACGGACGTGCACGCGCTGGGCGTGGTGCTGTACGAGCTGCTGCTGGGGCGCCTGCCGTACGCGCTGCCCCGCGATGCCGATCGTGGCTCGCTGGCGGAGATCATCCGCACCGCGCCGCCGGACCTGGACTCGCCCGAGGCGCGCCGACTGCCCGCGCCCGTGCGCGCGATCCTCGAGCGTGCGCTGGAGAAGCCCCCCGAGCGCCGGTACGAGTCCGCGCGGGCGATGGGCGATGACCTGCGCCGGGTGCTGCAGGGGATGCTGCCCGCGGGCGCGGGGGCCGCGCGACGCGCAGGGCACTCGATCCGCCAGCGGCTCGCGTCGTCCCCGCTGCTGGGCTTCGTTCTGGCGCTGACGCTGGGCACGCTCGCGGCGTGGGGCCTGGGCGTGCCGCTGTTCTACACATGGACGGACGCGTCGGCGCGTTTCGAGCGCTCGCTCACGCCCATGCTCGCGCCCAACCACCTCGATCGCGTCGCGGTGCTGGATGTGCATCTGGACGATGCGCGGCGGGTGCTGGGGCTGCCCGCGGACGCGCCGATCGAGCCCTGGCAGCGCCGGGCGCTCCTCGCGCGCGTGCTCAACGCGTGGTGCGACGCGGGCTCCGCGCGGGCGCGACCCGCGGCGATCGCGATCGATCTCGCCTTCCGCGGCCCGCGCCCGCCGGATGAGGACCTGGCCCGCGCGCTGTCGCGCACCACGAAGGAACTGGCGCCGGTCGTGCTGGGCATGTCGGACTGGGAGTTTGGGCCCGACGGTGCGCCCGCGGCGAGCGTGCTCAGCCCGGCGCTCGCCCGCGCGTCGGACCGACTGGGGCACCTGCGCATGCAGAACCCGGTCGCGAACGGGAAGGTCTACGACTGGCAGATGATCGTGCTCGAGGAGCAGACGAGCGCCGAGCCCGCGCCGGCGCTGGCCCTGGCGGCGATCGCCGCGTCGATCGCGCCCGCGAGCAAGGCCCAGTACGAGCTGTCCGCCACGGGGCAGGAGGTGCTGCTCCGCTTCTACGACAGCACGCCCGGCGGCGTCCGACGCTACACCTCGCCCGATCCCGTCATGCTGCCGGTGACGACGAGCTTCCGGGCGCACCCCACGCCCGCCGAGCCCAGCCCGCGCCGCGATTCGGCGCGACTGATCCTGCCCATCCCGGCGCGCTCGGTGCTGGACCGCGTGACGGTGGACGCCTCGCGCGTGCTCGCGGGCGAGGCGGGCGCGATCGAGATGCTCGCGCGCAGGATCGTGATCGTCTCGGACACCAGCGACGCCAAGGACTACTGGCCCGCGCCCACGGGCGAGCGCCTGCCCGGGTGCTTCGCGCACGCCCTGACGGCCGAAGCCCTGCGCGGGAGCGTGCTCCAGCGCCCGGGGCAATTGGGACGCCAGATCGTGCTCGTGGGCGGGGCGGCGCTGGGCGCGGCGATCCCGCTGCTGGTGCACAGGCGTCGCCCGTACGCCCACCGGCGGGTGCTGGGGATCTCGTCGCTCGCCTGGCTTGCGGGCGTCGCGGCGATCGTCGTCGCGACGATGCTGGCGGGGATGCTCTGGGGATATCTGGTGAATCCCATGCTCCCGCTGCTGGGAATGGGCGTGGCCGGGGCGGTGTCGCTGGGCATCCAGTACCTTGCACGCTCGCCGCTAACGGCGCTCGAGGAGGTCCCGCGATGAATCGGATAGGCCCGCTGGCCGTGGCGTTGTGCTGCCTGGTGATGGTCGGGTGCAGAACGGGCTCGCCCTATCGCTTCGAAGGGGCGGTCCGATTCGGCGCGCAGATCACCCTCCAGGAGCAGGTGCTCGATGTCATCGGGCAGGGCGTTCAGGCGGAGCTGCACACCGACGACAGCGGAGCGCCCCTGTACGCCCGCTTCAACGGCAACACGCCCAGCGGCGGAGTGCTGAGCCCGCCCCCCGGCGCGCCCGACGTGGACCTGCCCAGTTCACCGGCGGCGCAGGGCGATCACGCGCCCGCGCCGGCCCTGGCTCCAAACTGGATTCCCAACATCGACTGGTGGACGGCGCTGCGCGGGTCGTGGCCGATCCAGACCACGGACAGCGTGGTGATCTCCCCCACCTCCACCACGGTGGTCCTGATGCGGGACCGCCAGGGCACCGGCGCCGGGCAGTACGTGGTGACCTGGGTCTTTCTCGTGGGCGAGCCCGGAAAGAGCACCTCGATCCGTGTGGACCAGCGCGGCAATCCGACGCCCACGCTGAGCACCTCATCGGGCAAGCCGACGGTCCGCGTCGTCAAGGCGTGGTGCGACCCGCAGGGCGTGTGCAACATGCAGGAGATGCCCCTGTTCCAGGTGCCCGCGTCGGTCCGCACGACGTTCCGCTGGGCGCTCAAGACGAGCGGGCTGACGCTCAACTAGGACGCGCGGGACGGGGCGTATCATGGCGCGAGTCCGTTGGAGCCATCGCGCATGCCGCACATCATCGCCGAACCCTGCATCGGGACCCGCGACACGTCCTGCGTGGACGTGTGCCCCGTGGACTGCATCCACCCCACCAAGAACGAGGCCGAGTTCGAGGCCTGCGAGCAGCTCTACATCGACCCCGACACGTGCATCGACTGCGGGCTGTGCGTGGACGAGTGCCCGGTGAAGGCGATCTTCCCGCAGGACGACCTGCCCGCGGAGTGGAACAAGTACATCCAGATCAACCTGGATTACTACAAGTCCAAGGGGTGAGCCCCGTGGCGCGTGCCAACCCATCGGTGAGCCTCTCGACGCTGCGGCGGTACCGCGCCCTGCCCACGGGCCGGCCCCTGAGCATCGCGCCCGAGATGACCACGATCGCGCGCGAGCTGGGGCACGCCGCGCGGGCCGAGGACGCGCTGGACCACGCCTGGCGATCGCTGGCCCCCGCGAATCTGCGCGAACGGGCGGGCGCGCTCTCGCTGTCGCGGGGCGTGCTGAGCGTGCGGACGCCCGACGCCTCGGCCCGGTTCGAGCTCGATCGCTGGCTCCGCGCGGGGGGCATGGCCCGACTGGCGCGCGCGTGCGGGCGCGGCATCTCCCGCGTCCGATTCTCGAACTGATCGCTCAGTGCCCGCCGGACTTTGGGGCGTCCTTGCCAGCCTCGGCGGGCTTGGCATCGGCCGGCTTCGCGTCGCCGGGCTTGCCGGCGCCCAGGGCCTTGTCGACCAGCGCCGAGAGCTTCGTGTAGAAGCCGTCCTCGTAGCCCATGGTGCCCACGATCACGCCGTCGGGCCCGATCACGAACGTCGTCGGATACGACTTCACCTTGTACGCCTTTGCGGTGTCATCGCCCTTGAGCAGCGCCGTGTAGGTGTAGTTGTGCTCCTTCATGTAGTTGCCCGGCGCCGCATCGTCCTTCTCGCGGACGGCCAGCGAGACGACCCGCACGCCCTTGTCCTTGTAGGACTCCGAGAGCTTCTGCAGATCGGGCGAGGCCTTGCGGCACGGGATGCACCACGTGCCCCAGAAGTCCAGCACCGTCACGCCGCCGCGCAGCCCGCTGAGCTTGACCTTCTCGCCGGTGGTGGACGCGAGCTCGAAGTCGGGCGCGAGGTCGCCCACGTTGCCGCCGATGGCGCGCTCAACGGTGCCGGGCCTGGGCGCGGCGGGTGCGGACGCCGAATCGGGAGTCGCGGGCGTCGCGCGGGGCGCCGGGGTCTGCGGCACGGGCCCGATCACTGTGTACCCGTCGGGCTTGCTGATCGCGAAGGAGCCCTCGGGCGGCGTGGCGTCGATCTTGACGTTGCTCAGCGTGAGCGAGAGCGCGTCCTTCTCGCCGAGGTTCTGCACGTACGACGTGATCTTGCGGGGCAGGTGGTCGCTCGTGGCGATGGCGAACTTGGTCCTGCCCAGACCGGGCCCGGAGCCCAGGTCCACCAGCACCACGTCGCACGCCTCGCCCTCGACCTGCTCGCCGGGAAGGGCGGTGATCACCGACGAGTTGAGCTCCTTGGCCCACGGCTGGGCGACGATGAACTCGGAGACGAACGCCGTCTTGGAGAGCTCCCACAGGTCGCTGGACACCTGCCCTTCGGGGCGCTCGTTGAACGTCTTGTTGCGATCGTCGGCCCAGCGCACCATCGCGCCGTCGGAGACGAGCAGGAACTTGGACTCGGGCATGCCGTAGCCCTCGGCCTTGCCCTCGCGCCGCTGCTTCCAACCCTTCTCGGCACGCTGGAGCATGACCTTGGCGCTGGTCACGGGCGTGAACGTCGCGAGCATGCCCCCCTCGCCCCTGCTCACCACCTCGTACTGCAGGCTCTTGAGCTTGCCCACGGCGTCGGACATCGCCTGGAGCTTGTCCTTGGCGGCGGGATCGACCTGGGCCCAGACGGGCGCGGCGAGGACGAGCGCGGAAAGGGCCGAGATCATCGTCAAACGGGGCATTTCTGTCTCCTTCGTCGCACGCCTTCAGGGGCGGGGGCGGCGTGGGCACAATGGTAGCGCGACGCGTCGTGTGCTCGTTTGGTGTTCGCTCGTAGAGCGACGGCGCTCGCGCCGATTTGGGCCGATCACTTCAAGAGCGTTCCCAGCGCCTTGCCCGGGTCGTCCTGCCTCATCAGGTGCTCGCCCACGAGCACGATGCGCACGCCCGCCTCGCGCAGGCGCGCAAGGTCCTGGGGCGTCTTGATCCCGCTCTCGCTCACGAGGATCGAGCGGTCCTCGACGAGGTCCACCAGGCGCAGGGTGTGGTTCAGATCGACGGTCATCGAGGACAGGTCGCGGTTGTTGATCCCCACGAGCCCGTACCCCGCGTGCGGAAAGCCGATGTGCGGACGGACGCGCAGCAGGCTGTCCATCTCGTGCACCTCCAGCAGCGCCGTCATCTGCAGCTGTTGGCTGAGGATGAGCAGGTCCACGATCTCGCTCTCGGTGAGGCACTCGGCGATGAGCAGCACCGCGTCGGCGCCCGCGGCCCGGCTCTGCCAGAGCTGCCACGGGTCGATGATGAAGTCCTTGCGCAGCACGGGCAGATCCACGGCGTTCTTGATCCGCTCGATGTACGAGAGATGTCCGCCGAAATCGTGCTCATCGGTGAGGCACGAGATCGCGCGCGCGCCCGCGTCCGCGTACGCCCTGGCTATCGTCTCGGGCGTGAAGCCCTCGCCCGCGTACTCCGGACGGATCAGCCCTGCCGAGGGGCTCTTGCGCTTGACCTCCGCGATCACGGACATGTGGCGATCGTCCGGATGGCGGGTGACGGCGGCGAAGAAGTTGCGGGGCGGATCGGCCTGGGCGACCAGGGCCTCGAGCTCGGAGAAGCTCACCCGCGCCGAATCGCGGGATACCTCCTCGCGCTTCCGCGCGACGATCTTCCCCAGCGTTCCGGGCGGCTCCTTGGGCATGGCCCCCATTCTTGGGCGCTCCGTCGCCGCGTTCCTCGCGATCGCCGCGATCGCCGCCGGGCCCGCCTGGGCCGCGTCGGGCGGCGCAGGGGCCGGAGCCTCCCCGGTCGAGATCGGCATGGGCGTGCTCGCGATCGCGGTGCTGCTCGTGCTCTGGCGGAGGGACATCATCCGCCCGGGGTCCTTCGCGCGTCGGGCCCGCCCGGAGCCGGCGGCGCCGGGGTACTTCTACCTGATCCTGGCGCTCGTGGCGATCTTCGCCCAGGCCGCGGCGAGCGTGCTCGTCCTGCGGGCCGGATCGGGCGCAGTCGGGGAGGATGGCGGTCGCGTGCTGTCGCTGGGCGCCGCGTACGCCGTCGCGATCACGCTCATGCTCTGGGGCCTTCGCGCGATCGAGCCCGGCGCGGGGTGGCTGCGCCTGCCCGAACGCCCGGCGCGCGCGTCGCGCTCCATCGCGCTATCGGCGCTGCTGGGCGCGCTCGCCCTGCTGCCCGTGGCGATCTCGAGCGGCACGCTGGCGCTCTTCATCGCGCGCCATGCGCTGGAACGCGAGCCCGACACCATCGCCCACGACACGCTGCGCCAACTGATCGAGCACCGCACCGACCCCTGGACGTGGGGCGCGGTGGCGCTCGCGGTGCTCGTCGCGCCGATCGCGGAGGAGCTGCTCTTCCGCGTGCTGATCCAGAGCGCGCTCGTGCGCGGGGTGGGCTCGCGCTGGGGAGCGATCATCCTGACCTCGCTGCTGTTCGCGGCGATCCACCTGGGCGGCGGCGTCAAGGCGGGAGAGGCGTACGCGCTGCTGCCGATCCTCATCGTGGGGCTGGGGTGTGGCATCGCGTACGAGCGGACGGGGCGGGCGACGGTGGCGATCCTGCTGCATGTGGCGTACAACGCCGCGAACGTGCTGCTGGCGCTGGCGCTCGCCTGAGGCCTCCGCTACCCTCGGGCATGAGCACGCCGCACGACCACGCGGGCACGTCCCGCTACGAGCAGTTCCAGGCCTTCCGCACCGCGATGAACCAGCGCATCCTGGGCGACGACGCGTCGCGGAGCGGGCGCCCGGGGGGCACGCTCGTCACCAAGCGCTTCTTCGCCCTGGACACGCAGACCTACCAGGAGGGCGCGCTGCCCGTGAAGACCAAGGAGCTGCTGGGGCTCGTCGCCTCCATGGTCCTGCGCTGCGACGACTGCATCGCGTACCACATCGACCAGTGCGTGAAGGTCGGCGTGAGCGATCAGGAGCTCTGGGAGACGTTCGACGTGGCGCTGATCGTCGGCGGGTCGATCGTCATCCCGCACCTGCGGCGGGGCGTGGATTTCCTCGATCAGGCACGGCGCGTCGCGGGCGCCGAGAGGCCCTAGCGCTCGCCCTCGGGCGCCGGATACACGACGGTGTTGGGCCCGGCGGTGACGACGATGCGGCCGTCGATGACCGCGGCGCGCCGGGGCGGCAGCTCGAGCCCGCCCAGCAGACGCGTGGATCGCAGCGCCCCGCTCCGCCCCTCGAGCACGCTCAGGCGGTACCCCACTTCCCCCTCGTGCCCGGTGCTCTCGACCGCGACGAACGCGCCGGCGGCGGGCATCGGGGGAATCATGGTCGCGGGCTCCTGCGGCGAGGAGAGCGCGTCGGCGCCGATGAGCTTGCCCGAGGCGTCCAGCACGCACACGCCACGCTCGCTGCTGAAGGCGACGCGCCCGTTGGGCAGGGCGGTCGCCTCGATCTGGGCCGAGCCCGAGAGGCGCTCGCCAAGGTCCAGCGGGCGAGCGGGTGCCTGCCCTGTGGCGACGGGCACGAGCCACAGCGATCGCGCCGAGTCGAGCAGGAAGAGGCGCTCGCCGAAGATCCACGCCTCCATGGACATGGCGAGCGCCGCGCCGCCCTGGGGCGTGATGGTCCAGTTCGTTCGCCCACTCGCGGGATCGATGGACGCGATTGCGTTGTTGTAGCCGACAATGACGGCGAGCGCGGCGGCGCGACCGGGCCCGCTCTCGCCCGCGGCGTTGCCCTCGACGCCGGCAAGTCGCACCCAGCGCACCAGCGTGCGGGCCTGCTCGATCTTCTGCTGCACCTCGCCCGTGCGCGCGTCGAGCACGAGCAGTCCCGAGGTGAGGTTGCGATCGCGCCCGGGCTCGGAGAACGAGCCCCCCACCGCCACGACCCCGCCGCCCGCGACCGCGTCGATCACCACGCGCAGCGGGAGCTTGCGTGCCCAGAGCACGCGCCCGCTGTCGGCGTCCAGGCACGCCGCACGCCCGGAGCGATCCAGCAGCACCACGCTCTGCTCGGCGAAGACGACGACGAGCCCCTCGCGCCGGACCCCGCCGTCGCCCTCGGCGCCCCGCATGAGCGTGGAGAGCGGCGGGGTGAACCAGCGCGTCTTGCCGTCGAGGGCGCCGATGCGCTCGAGCACGGGCCCATCGCCCGAGGCGTCGCGCTTCTCGCGGAGTTCCGCCGGCGCATGCTCGGGAAGGCGATCCCAGATCAGGTCCACGTTCTGCGCGTCGTATCGCAGCAGGACCGGCGTGCCCGTGTGCGTAGGGCGCGACCACAGCGGCTCCATCAGCCCGCCGCCCCCGCTGCTGCCGCCCCAGAGCGCGACGCGCTCGTTGCGCGGGGAGATCATCATCACCTGCTCGCAGGCGCGCCCGACGTTGGCCCGGCTCTGGGCGGGCATGATCGCCCAGTCCTGCACCGGCTGGGGCTCGCCCCGCAACTGCGACCCGATGCGCGGCAGACGCTGGAGCGTGAGCAGGCGCGCCCGCAGCGACGCGAGCATCGCCCCGTCGTCGATGGGCCGCCCGTGGGACGTGAGCGCGATGCCGGGCGATTGCTCGCGGACTCGCGCCAGGAGCTGGGCCGCGGTGAACGCCCGGTCCTGGGCGCGCAGCGCCTCGACGAGGCGCCCGACGATCTCGCCCAGGGGCACGCCCCGCGGGCCCGGATCGCGCACCACCTCCGCGACGTCCATCGCCTCGCGCAGAGCCGAGAGCGCCGCGTGCGGGCGTCCGCCCGCCTCGTGCAGCTCGGCAAGGCGCACCCACGCGCCGCAGGCCGCGGGCGCCGCGGGGAAGGCTCGCGCCAGGGTTTCGAGCTCCTCGCCCGTGCCCGGAGCCAGGGCGCCCAGACGCTCCTCGGCCTCGCGCGAGAACCCGGCGTAGGGCTCGGGCCCCTGCTCCTGCACCAACTGACGGATCCGGCGCGTCGCCTCCAGGTCCGCCCGCACCGTGACCATGCCCGCGCGAACCGTCGCGTCGGCGAGCGCGGGCTCGGCGAGCACGCGTTGGTACGCCTCGGCGGCGAGCGCTCCCTTGCCCGCGCCGTCCTGATAGCGCCCCAGGGCGAGCAGGTGGGTCACGCGCTCGCCGGGCGTCCGCGCCGCGCGACCCAGGCGCACGATCGCCTCGCCCATCCAGGGAAGATCGAGCATCGGCGCGCCCTCGGGCCCCTTGCGCGTGGCGTCCGCTCCCCATCGCGCCTGCGAGCCCTCGATCATCTCCGCGAGCACGCGGAACAGGCGCTGGCGCTCCTGCTCGTGCGCGGGGCGCGAGGGGTCCTTCTCGATGGCGCGCAGCGCCGCGTCGGCCGAGGGCGCGATCCGCTCGGCGTGCCCCGCGTGGAACGCGAGCTGCACCGCGGTGACGGCGGGCTCGGGATTGTCCGGTTCGTCGCTCATGCGCCGCGTGAGCAAGCGGTCGGCGACCTCCCAGTTCAGATAGCTGTGCACGCTGATCGCATCGAGCGCGAGGACCTGGTCCGCCAGCGGGAGGATGTTGCCCGAGTGCTCCAGGCGCAGCAGGCGGGTCGTCCCGCCATCGAGCGGCACGATCGCCAGCCCCTCGTTCTTGGGCACCAGCAGGTCGCCGCCGCTGACCATGACGCGCCCGCGCACCTCGCCCCGGCTGGCGTGGACGACAGGACGCACGACGCCCTCGGCGACCGCGTCCAGGGGGATCGTCGTGACCGAGTCCGCGCCCACGCACACGAGGCGATCGTCCGCGCGGAGCAGGTACAGGGGCTCGCCCAGCTCTGCCGCGTCGCGCCGGGCCCCGATCGCGCCCGTGCCCAGATCGATCCGCAGGACCTGCGAGCGATCGGGAGAGAGGGTGACGAGCGCGCCCGCGTGCACGATCGGCTCGCCCCACTGCCAGGGCATGCTCGAGTCGCTCGAACCCTGGGCCATCATCGCCGGCACCGGCGCCGCGCGCACCCAGCGCACCCGCCCGCTCGCGGCCTCGACCGCGGCGATCACGCCCAGCGGGTCCACGGCGTACACGACGCCCTCGTGGAGCACGCCGGACCAACCGATGCGTCGATCGGCCTGGCTCCAGGGGATGGACCCGGCGCTGGCGATGGGCCGCACCCAGCGCAGCTCGCCCGACTCCAGCCCCAGCGACAGCATGTAGAGCGCGACGGTCCGGCGGCCCTGGGCGGGCTTGCGCGCCAGCAGCACCACCGAGCCGCCCTCGATCGGATCGATGAGCGCGGCGCCGCGCACCGAGGCGCCGTCGAGCGAGGGGTCCAGCCGCGCCACGTCCACCGACCAGAGCACGCGCCCCGTGTCCGCGTCGATCGCCAGCGTCAGCGGCGCTCCCTCGCGGGACCCGCCCATCGCAAGACCCATGGTCGTCACGAGCGTGCGCCCGTGCACGCTCACCGAGTTCACGTCCTGGGCCTGGCGGCCCGCGCTGTGGGCGGCGGCCTGGCGTCGCGCCGCGTACGTGTCCTCCGCTCCGCCCTCGCCCACGGGGTGCACGGACCAGCGGGCCTGGAGCGTGTACCGATCGCGGGCGGTGACGAAGGTCCCGTCGTTGATGTAGATGGTGTCGCCCACCACGCGCGGGAAGACCCAGAGGTTCTCCACGACCTGCTCGGGCGGCGCGTCGGGCTCGCGATCGGGCAGGGGCTCGGGCTCCAGGCGCGTGCTCCAGAGCGGGCGCGCGGGCACCGCCTCGGGCGAGGGCGTGCCGCCCGCGCGCTCCATGCCCAGCGCGGGCACGCGCACCGCCGGGGGGCGCGGGAAGGGCGCTGGGCGTTCGCGCAGAGGATCGCCCGCCTCGAGGCGCCATCGCTCGGCGCGGGCCCACACGTCGGGGCGATCGAGGTACCGCGCCACGAGCACGAGCATGGACGCCGCGTCGCGTCGCCCCGCCTCCGTGGCGCGCTCGGGGTGGGACTCGAGCTGCTCGAGCACCAGTCGCGCCGATTCGAATCGCGCGCTCTCGACATCCTCCTGGGCGGCACGCAGCGCCGCCTCGAACCCCGAGGGCGTGAGCAGGCGCGTGCGCTCAACGTCGCGGAACGCGCCGCGATCGAGCATCGCGCGCGCGGCCGGCTCCTCGCTCGCGCGGTACAGCTCCAGCAGCGCCGGATCGCCCAGCAATCGCGCGTGCACCTGGGAGCGCACGCCCACGTACAGGTCCGCGTTGGCGGGCATGACCACGACGCGATCGCCCTGCTCGTCCAGGAGGCGCTGAAGCTCGTGCGCGGCGCGTCCCGCGTTGCCCGCGGCGACGAACTCCGCCGCACGCTGGAGCGTCTCGCGCGCGACCGGCGCGTCATCGGCATAGACGGGGTTGAGGGGCGGGCCCGCGGGCGGCTGCGCCGGCATCGCGGCGGGCAATTGCGCCGGCGCGCACGGAGCCCACAGCACCGCCGCGCACACCGCCGCCACCAGCGATGACCTCGACCTCCGAATCACGACGCCTCCCGGGACCGGGGCCCGACTCGGACCTCACCCGGGGATTATCGCCCTCTCGCGGGCCCGGCTTCATCGCCCCACCCCCTCCCCTTGCCAATTCCTTCCACGCCTGCCGACCCAGCCCCTCGCCCAGCGCTCCGAGCCCGCCGATGGGGGATTCCATGGCGGAGGGGGGAACGAGCCAGGGTGATATCGCGCACGCCGAGCGCCGACGCTCGGCCCGGGTGCTGACCCTCGTGGCGGCGATCGCGCTCATGTCCGTGGGCGATCTGTACATGACGATGGTGCACCTGCGCGGGGCGGGCATGGTCGAGATGAATCCGTTCGCACGCCTGGTCATCCAGTACCAGGCGCCGTGGGTGCTCATCGCGTGGAAGCTGGGCACCTCGGGCCTCGCCGCGGGCATCCTCGCGGCCTGCCGCAAGAAGCGCGTCGCCGAGCTCGCCGCGATCGCGTGCTGCGTCGTGATGACGGCCCTGACCGTGCAGTGGATCCGCTACAGCGACCAGGCCTCGCGGAGCACCGCGCTGCTGCAGTCGCTGGCGGACGGCGAGTCGCCCGCGTTTGTCCGCATGCACGACGCGCCCTGAACACGCGGCCCCGACCACTCCGCCTTGACCGCGCAGACTTCGCCTTGCCCCGGGGGGCACGCCCCGCCCGCGGACGTATCGTTCCCGGCGTGCCGCGCTACAAGCTCACCATCGCCTACGACGGGACGAACTTCTGTGGGTGGCAGAAGCAGGAGCCGCCCGCGCACGCGATCGTGCCCGAGGACAAACTCCTCGCGCCGCACGACGCTACGGGCGATGCGCACGATCGGCCCGACGAGATCGCGTCCGAGCCGCCACGCCAGTTGCTCCGCACGGTGCAGGAAGTGGTGGAGCGGGCCGTTCGCGAGGTCGTCCGCGAGCCGATCGTGCTGATCGGCGCCAGCCGGACGGACTCGGGCGTGCACGCGCGCGGGCAGGTCGGGGCGTTCACGTGTGCCGACGATCGCTGGCCCGTCGAACGCGGCGTCGAACCTCTGCTCCGCGCGATCAACGCTCGCCTGCCCGATGACGTTCTGCTCGCGGCGTGCGAGCCGGCCGCGCCAACGTTCGATCCGATCGGCGACTGCGTGAGCAAGGGCTACTCGTACTCGTTCCACGTCTCGCGCGATCGTCCGCTGTGGGACCGCAACTACGTGCACCATATCTGGTCGCCGCTCGACGTGGCGCGGATGAACGACGCGGCGGCGCGCCTCGTGGGCGAGCACGACTTTGCCGCCTTTGCCGCGGCTGGGCACGGGCGATTGACGACAGTGCGGACAATCCACGAATGCCGGGTGGAGGAGGAGGCCTCCGCTAATGCCAAAGGCCGAATCCCGAATCCCGAGTCCCGTGTGGCCCTCCACATCTCCGGCTCGGGATTTCTCTGGAACATGGTGCGGATCGTCGCCGGAACGCTCTATGAGGTTGGGCGCGGCAAGATGGACCCAGCCCAAATCACGCGGGCACTCACCGAGAAGGACCGGCGGCTTGCCGGACCGACGATGCCCGCGCGCGGGCTGTGCCTGGAATGGGTGAGGTATGGAGGCGATTGAGACCCCCGGCATCCGATCCACTACGCCAGCACGGCGAACTGGGATAGCGATTGTTCTGGGAGGGATCGTCGGATTTGGAATCGGATGGGGGATCTTCCATTCACTCCTTTACTTGTCGCCGTTCGTCATCCATCCGGTGCCCCAGGACGGCGGAGCAGAGGGCAAGGGCGCGTACATGGTGGAGGCGCTCTGGTTCTGGTGCGGAATCCCGTGGACGACGCTCGTTGGCATGATCTGGCCGGTGGTCATCGCACCCAAGGTTCGTCGCCTCGGAACGCGAGGAACGATGGGGCGATGAACGCACGCGGGCTGTGCCTGGAGGTGAGATATGCGTAGGCGAACAGTTGTGCGAGTGGTCATGCCCCTTCTGATGTTGGTGGGTTCGCTGTCCTTATGGATGTGGGCAAGGCTCTACTGGGTGCGACTCTCAGGGCCGACGGACAGCGGCTACTGGCATACCCGCATCGAGCTCTCGAACGGACGGCTCTGCGTCGGTCGCGATCACCCTCTCGGTCCCACGATTTGCTCGTACGCCGGAGATGCCGCCCCCAACTACGTCTCCCAAACTCATTGGCGACTCTGGAGCTTTCGCGAATGGAACTCGATGCGGTGTGAGCAAGAGTGGGGGTCCACAAACTGCGGATTTGCGTGGAGATTCGTGCTGCCGCTTTGGATACCGCTGGCGCTCTCGGGCACATGGGTGTTGTGGTCCGGATCGTGGGCATGGAGAAATCGCATCATTCTGGGCCACTGTTCCAGCTGTCGCTACGACCTCCGCGGTCTCTCTTCTCCCGTCTGCCCCGAGTGCGGCTCGCCGATCATCATTCCGCCCGAACGAGTTGAAGCATGAGTTCCATCTCCAATCCCAACAAATCTGGTTCGGGGTATTGGGGGCGATGGCGTTCGTTGCGGTTCACTGTGCTAGCGAGCGGCACCGGGATAGTGCTCGTCTCAAGCGTGCTGGGAGCTGCGTGGTTCAAGGACCGGGCTATCCGGCGCGCGCACGAGCGGGCGTATTCGCTCTACCCGGCGTGGCCAGGAGCGCGCGACACACCAGCCTCGCTCGCCGAAACAATCCATCGAGGCAATGCCATTGTCGATGCGCTCGATCGCTACCGCGCAGCGAACCACGCCTATCCCGAGTGGCTGAGCGACCTTGTGCCCACGTGCATGCCCGCGCTGCCTCGCCCGGTCTATGGGCCGGACGAGGATTGGTACTACGCGCCGACGGATGATGGGTCGTTTCAACTCTCCTTCCGAAGCGCCTCGGATCATGAAGATGATGGCGTGCGCGTGGAAGTCCGGGGTCGGATCACCCGCATGCCCCGTTGGCTCTACGTCCCCAGCGACCATGACTGGGTGGAGAAGATGTAGTGCCGCGTCGGATCGGGTCGGCCCCGCGATTTCCAGCTGCGGCTCGCCCGTCAACAATCCGCCTCCATGCGCATCCTCCACATCAGCACCCGCCTGATCCTCGGCGGATCGCAGGAGAACACCGTCCTCTCCTGCGAAGGGCAGGCGCGCCTCGGGCACGAGGTGCACCTCGCCTTCGGCCCGATCTATGGGCCCGAGGGGTCGATGCTCGAGCGCGTCGCCTCGTTTCGCACGAGCGACGGGCGCGGGATCAAGACGCACGAGGTGCCCGACCTGTGCCGCGAGGTGAGCCCCCGCCGCGATAGGCGAGCGCTCGGGCAGTTGCGCATGCTCATCCGCGACCTTCGCCCGGACATCGTGCACACGCACAGCAGCAAGGCGGGGATCCTCGGGCGCATCGCGGCGTGGCGCGTCAGCTCCCCCGAGCCGCAGGAGATCGGTTCCTGGCTCGATGAGAAGGGCGACATCGTCCTTGGTCACGCGGAGATCGGCCCGTACCTGCCCGGCATCGTCCACACGATCCACGGCCCGCCCTTCATGCCCATGGAGGGCTCGCCCCTGCGACGCGCGAAGATCGCGCTCGTCAACCACGCGTACGTGCTCGCCGAGCGCCGCGCCGCGAAACACTGCCACCTCTTCGTCTCCGTCGCCGACGCGATGACCAAGCTTTTCCTCGCGAAGCGCATCGGGCGCCCAGAGCAGTACGCGACGGTCTACTCGGGCATGGAGGTCGAGCCCTTCCTGCACGCGGCGCCGGGGCAATCGCGCGGCGAGATCCGCGGCTCACTCGGGCTTGAGCCGTCGGACATCGTCGTCGGCACCATCGCGCGCCTCGCCCAGCACAAGGGGCACGACGACCTGCTCGATGCGCTGGGCGACACGCTGCGCTCGCGCCCCACGCTCAAGCTGCTGTGGGTCGGCGATGGGTGGTGGCGCGAGCGTCTCATGCGGCGTGTGCACGACATGGGGCTCGAGCGCTCCGTCATCTGCACGGGGCTGGTGCCGCCCGAGCGGATTCCGGGATTGGTGCGCGCGATGGACATCCTCGCGCACCCGAGTTATCGCGAGGGGCTGCCGCGCACCGTCCCACAGGCCCTGCTCTCGGCGGTGCCCGTCGTCGCGTACGACTGCGACGGCACGGGCGAGGCGTGCATCGAGGGTGTCACGGGGCGCTTGGTGCGCACGGGCGATCGCGCGGGGCTCGGGCGGGCGATCCTCGCCCTGGCGGATGATCCGCCCCTGCGGGCCCGCCTGGGTGAGCGGGGGCGCGAGCTGTGCCGGGAACGATTCAGCGCCGCGACGATGGTGAAGGATCTCGAGCGCGTGTATGCTCGCGCCCTTGGGCTCGCCCGCGCTTCGGGCGCAAAATCGTCCCCGACTCCATGACCACCGCTCCTTCAAACTCCGCGCCCGCCCTCGCCACGCGGCTGGCGTTCATCGCGTCGTTCCTGGGCGTGGGCATGATCGCGCCGTGGGCCCCAGCGCAGGCGACGCTGGACCTTCGTCCGCCCGCGTCCGCCCCCGCGCCGGGCAGCGGGCTGGGCGCCCCGGCCCTGGCCCAGGCGATGCGTCTGGAGGCCCAGCGGATCGCCCGCGAATCGCCCGATGACGCGGGCGCGGCACGCGCGGCGATGCGCTCGCTCGCGGCGGACCTTCTCGAATCCGGCGAGGCGATGGGCGAAACGGGATCGATCCGCGTCGTGCTCGCGCGCACGATCGTGCGCGGGCTGGACGAGCTCGACGCGTCGATCGGCGCGCTCGCCGGGGACGACGCGGACGCGCGGGCGGTGGCGCTGCGCCTGCTCGCGTCCGACTGCGACGGCGCCCGCGCCGCACTGAAGAATGCCACGGCCGATCCGTGGCGGGCCGTGCGCGACTCGCTCTCCGTGCTCTCCCGCGCGGCGAACGCCACGCCCACGGGCTGGCCCGAGGCGAGCGACGCCGACAAGCCCGAGGGCGATGTGCCCGGCGTCGAGTCGATCCGCGGGACGCTTTCCAAGATTCCCGGAGTCAGCGCTGATGCGCGCGCCGCCGCGGAGCCCGCGCTCGCGCTCATCGCGGAGGTCGATGATCACTCGCCCTCCTGGCCCGCGGCGCGCCACCTGCGAAGGGCTATCGCGCGCTCCGCCGAGGTGCTGGCGAATCGCCCCGCGTGGCTGCCCGATGCGCCCGCGTCTGCGGCGGGGGGCGCGCTGCTCTTCGCGATCCCGCGTCTTGCCTCCGCCACGGATCGCGACGCCGCGCTGCTGCTGGTCGATCGACTCGCCGCCTGGAGCGAGCTCGTCCGCGCGGGCGCGCGCCTGGGCGCCGACGCCGCGGCCGGCAAGGCGCGGTCCTCGCTCGCCGAGATCGTGCCCACCGCGACCTCGGGCGCGACGCTCGAGCACCTTCGTCGCGCCCGCTCGCTTCTCGAACCCGTCACGCCCGTGCTGATCGACGAGAAGGGTCTGGCCCGCCAGTACCGCCCCGCGTGGCGCGCGCTCGTGCAATCGCTCCGCGCGGGCGAGGGCCCGCTGCTCGTCGTGCTGCCCGACGCCATCCGCACGCCCGACTCGATCGCCGACCCCGCCCTGCTCACGCCGCTGGGCGCGCAGCGCCGGGCCCTGGAGGACCTGCGCCTGCTGGAGCGATTCGCGCGCCTGAGCGCCGCGCCGCCGGGCAAGGGCGCTGCCGAGCCCCAGGTCACCGCGCCCTACGCGCGCCTCGCCGATCGGGTGCTCAAGATCGGACAGGAACTGGCACGCCCGGATCGCGCGCCCGAGGCGACGCTCGCCCTGCGCACGCTCCTCGAATCGCTCGATCGCTTCCTCACCATGCCCGGCGAGCCCAGCCTGCAGAGCGCGCTCGCCCTGGGCGCGGGCGACCCCGATCGCGCCGCGTGGGACGCGCTCACCGGCGGACGCACCGGGGCGCTGCGTTCCGAGATCATCGCCCGGCGCGACGCGTGGCTCGAGACGCTGCGCAAGGGCGGCACGCCCGCGCCCGAGGACATCGCGCGCCTGGACGCGCTGCGGGAG
Source organism: uncultured Phycisphaeraceae bacterium (assembly GCA_964399625.1). Lineage (GTDB taxonomy): Bacteria > Planctomycetota > Phycisphaerae > Phycisphaerales > UBA1924 > CAYNSB01. The sequence goes on along the minus strand of CAYNSB010000003.1, from coordinate 38,131 downwards.
CTCTTGGGCACGCTCGACGCGCTCGCCCCCGCCGTGCCCGCCAAGGACCGCGCTCCCACGCCCGCGCTGGCAGCGATGCAGGGCTGGGGCGCATGGGAGCTGGGCGTCGAGGCGCGCCTGGCGATCGCCGAGGGCATCGCAAAGGAGGCCGCCGAGGCGACACGCCTCACGCTCGAGGGCGATGCGCCCGCGTCGGCCTCGGCGCTCAAGCGTCTCCGCGAGCGGCACGCGCCGGCGCTGCTGATGGGTCGCCTGGCGCACGAGCACCACGCGCACGCGGGCGATCGCGGCGCGGGCACGATCCTCGGCGAGATCGGCTTTGGCGGGCCCGTCCGCGGCGAGTCGTGGTTGGGCGAGCAGGCGGGCACGATCGCCGAGGTCTGTCGCTACGCCGAGGAACTCGTCGCGCTCCAGCGTGCGATCGACACGGGCAACCCGCCGCCCAAAGGCCCCAAGCCCGAGGAACTCCGGCGGTGGATCGATGATCGGGCTCGCACGGTAATCGAGGCGATGGGCACGCGCACGGCACAGCCCTGACTCGCTCTACCGGCGTCCGATGAGCCTCGACACGAGCCCCGCGAGCCCGCCACGCTTCCTGATGAGTTGGGCCTCCCACCCGTCATAAACGCCGCCGTGCTCCTTGGCGAGCGCGAGCAGGCGGCTCGTGATGGGCATTATGGCCTCGGGCGTCGCGGGGTCGTCGCGATTCGCGATCACGCAGATCTCGGCGCCGGGCGCGGGTTCGGCTGCCTCCTCGATCGTGATGCGAAATCCCTCCATTTTGAGTTTATCGGCGAACTGCCGAGCTGATGCGTCGTCGCCAAAATACGCAAAGTGCTGGACATCTCGCGGCACACTGAGCGGGTCGCCATGCTGCGCGAGCTGATTGATCACCATCTGGTCCATTACTCGCTGATGCTCGTCATCACTCGGGAGCATCGCTTGGTAGTTCGACCACTGGGGATCTCGGTGAATCTCGAAGCCGATCACCCGCGACTTGAAGGCGGCTCGCGCAAGAGTCTCGATCGCGTGCTGTGAACTCTCTGGTGCGTAGAACCAGAGGCGCACTCGCCCCTGCCCACGGACACGCCCGACATACACGCCCGAGGCCTCGGAGAGAATCCGCAGAGCCAGCCTGTCGATCTCCCGATCGATGAGTTCCATCTCCGACGTCTCGCCCATCCCGTGATCATCTGGATTTTGAAACGGAAGATTAACGCAAACGGCAAGAGGCCTTGTCGGGTCCGGCGAACTCCCCTCGTCGCGGAACCGCACATTAGTCATCAACGAGCGTGGGCCCGACTCGTCGTGTCTCAGGATGGGCATCCAGTTCTCGCTCATGGATCGCTCCCTCGCGTTGAAGCCCGCACGAGCAGTCTACCCGATCGTCCTCCTCCCAAACTCGATCTTCATCGCCTTCTTCGCCTCGTAGAGCGTCTCCTCCGCGACGATGTTCGCGCGCTTCACGCCGGTGCGGATCACGTCCTGCACCATCGACTCGCCCTGCTCGCCCTCGAGCTTGGCGCGGCGCTGGCGCATCGGCTCGATCAGCGCGTTGATCGCCGCGCCCACCTCGGCCTTGATGTGCCCGTCCATCACTTCCTTGCCGGTCGCGTACATCGACTTGATCTCGTCGGCCCGCTCGCGCGGGAGGAACGCCTCGATGTACTGCACCAGCGGGCTCGCGGGGTCGATCGGGCTCGTCGGCGAGGTCCGCCCCGTCACGATGCCGTTGATCTTCTTCTGCACCTGCTTCTCGCTGTCGTACAGGAAGATCGCGTTGTTCAGGCTCTTGGACATCTTGTTCTTGCCGTCCGTGCCCACCAGGCGCGCGACCCGCCCCACCTTCGCCGCAGGAATCGGAAAGAGCCCGCCGGCCTTCACGTGGTCCTTGGGCTCCACGCGATTGCCCACGGCGCAGTACATCTGGTTGAACTTCAGCGCCACGTCCCGGCACATCTCGATGTGCGCCTCCTGGTCCTCGCCCACGGGCACAAGCTCCGGGCGGAACGTCAGGATGTCCGCGCACTGGCCCACGGCGTACATCGGGAACCCGAACGAGTAGTGATCGCCAAGGCCCTTGCTCTCGATCTCCGTCTTGAGCGTCGGGTTGCGCATCACCTTGTTGAAGGGCAGCAGCATCGCGAAAAGGAACGTCAGCTCCGCGATCGCGGGGATCTCGCTCTGGAGCACGAACGTGGAGCGCTCGGGATCGAGCCCCACCGCGAGCCAGTCCTTGACGATGCCGATCGTGTTGGCGCGAATGTCCGCGGGCTTGTCCGCGAGCGTCGTGAAGGCGTGCACGTTGGCGATCAGGAAGTAGCAGTCGTACTGGTCCTGCAGCGCCAGACGGTTCTCGAGCGAACCGACGTAGTGCCCCAGGTGCAGCCCAGTGCTGGTGGGCGTGTCGCCCGTGAGGATGCGGGGCTTGGAGGCGGCGCTGTGGGGTGCGGCGAGCGTTGTCATGGCCCGCGAGGGTAGGAACGCGCTCCGCGGCCTCTCACCGCGGGTTCGGCGGCGACAGGATCGACAGGTACGCCTCCCACGCCCCCACCTCGCCCTTGCACTGGTACGCCATCGCCTTGCACATCTGCGCGATGTGGTTCAGGTCGTGCACCGTCCACGTCGCCAGCAGGTTGCGCAGCGTCACGCGCCCAAGGGCTGGATGCGTCCCCGGGCGGTCCAGGTCCGCCTCGCTCGTGACGAGGCGTCGCAACTCCGCGAGGCTCGCCGCACGCTCGCGCGCAAAAAGATCGAGCAGCTCATCGAGCGAGTGTCGCATGAGCGTTGCGTGCCCGTTTCGATCGAACGCGTCGAACGGGCGCGAGTCGCCGTGCTCAAGGATGATTCGAGCCCGAGGTATCCAGTCCGTTCGCTCCGCGTGGATCAGGTGCGCCACGACCTCCGCCGCGCTCCAGGTTCCCGAGCCGTAGTCCGCGTGCGTCCACTCCTTGCCAAGCCCCCGCACCAGCGCGCCAAGCACGCCCGGCGTGCGCGAGAGAAACCGGTCCGTGTCGGGCAGCGTGAGCCTCATGCGCGAGCGTAGGAACGTCCGCGCCCGCAGCGCTGATCCGCGCCTACCCCTGGCGCGCCTTCCACCCGTATGTCGTGTACTGGCGCTCCACGCTGCCATCGTCGTAGAGGTCGATGAGTGCGTACCCCTCGTCGCAGTCCACGTGGCGACCCTTCCACCACGCGCCGCAGACGGCCCCATCGCACAGGTACGTCACGCCGTTGAACTCCACGCGGTCGAGCTGGTGGATGTGCCCCGACAGGCACGCGCGCACCTGCGGATGCTTGGCGAAGAGGCGGTACAGCTCCGCACAGTCCTCGTGCATCAGCCCGCCGGAGACTTCCTTGTTCCGCGGCGCGTCCTTCTTCGTGTCGAAGAACACGCACGCCGAAAGGATCGGGATGTGCGAGACGATGAGGATGTGCCCGTTCGGGTCGCGGGCCGAGGTGTCGCGCAACTCGCGCGCGAGCCAGTCCTTCTGCGCGTCATCGAGCTTGCCCGTGTACCCCTCGCCCAAGGGATGGATGCTGTCGAGGACGATGCAGCGCCACCCCCCCGCCCCACCACCAGCCCCACCGCCGGCCCCACCACCGGCCCCACCACCGGCGCGCCTGGGCAGATCGAAGGCGTAGTACCGCTCGTCGAGCTTGAGCGCGTCCACCGACCACCCCTTGCCCCACTTGGCCTCGCTCCCCGTGGTCTTGCTCCTGGACTTGTTCCACCCCCACACGTCGTGGTTGCCGATGCACGAGCGGATGGGCAGCGGCGCCTCGTCGCGCGCCACCTTGTGCCACAGGTCCCACTGCGTCTGCGTGCGCGCACGGTCCTGGTCCATCGAGTCCATCACCGTGTCCCCGCCGGTGATGATGAGGTCGGGCTTGTCGCTCAGGCCCGCGACGTGGCGGAACGCCGTCGCCATCCCCTCGCCCGCCGCCAATTCCGGCTGCACGTGCATGTCCGTCATGTGGGCGATGCGGCACAGGCGTCGGCGCGTGCCCTCGCCGGCCCGGGCGCTCGCGCCCGAGCGGGTTGTGCCGGTGCTCGTCGCACAGCCCGAGGCCATCGCCGCGAGCAGTCCCGCCCCGCCGATCCGCAGCGCGGCACGCCTGGTCATGTCGTGGGTCATGGTCGCCTTCCTCCGAGCGGGGCAGTCTACCGAAATCGCGACCCTCAACGCCCCGGGCGCGATCCGGAAAACGCCCCAGACGCCCCACACCGCGCCCCATTCGCGCGATCTTGTCACGCGCCGGGTGAAACCGACAGGCCGCCGGCGACGGATACTGAGGCGGAGCCCGGCTCGCGACACGCCCGACCTGTTCGCGCCCACGCCCGCCGGTTCCTTCTCTTGCTTCTGTTCCCCGGCCCTCGCCGGGGGCTCTCCGGGTGGGTGCTCCCCGGACCTTTGTTCAATCCGAGTTTGGGTCTCACGGATTTGCCCCCGGGGCACGCCCAGCGTGCGTCCGCGCGGAGAGGGGCGACATCACGTCTCTCCCGGGAACCTCGCGCCCAACGACGGGGCCCGTTTCTCCTCACGCCGGCCCGACGCCGGCGCGGCCCCCTCGCCCCGCGAGCTCCCGATCCCACCCCCGGCCCGGCGCAATGGCGCGCCCGGGGGATTGCTCATCGGATGATGAACGCGGCGGCGATGATCCCGCCCACGATCGCCCACACGATCAGTGCCACAAACGCCTTCCACCACGGAATCCCGTGCACGCCCGTCACGATCGCGACAGCCGCGATGCACGACCAGATCGGCACAATGGGCAAGGCGAAGAAACCAGCGCCGGGGATCACCATCAGCGACGCTGCGGCGGTGGAATACAGCACGCCCTGGACCGTGGCGCCCATGCCCCGCTTGGCCCCGTTGAGCATGAGCAGCACAAGGTGCGCCAGCACCCCCCACACGACATAGCCCACCACCGTCACGCCGGCGATCGCGAGCAGCGAGGCGAACGAACGCAGCTCGGCCAGCACGCGCGACACGCTCAGAACACGCGAGTCCAGGAGAACGAGCACAGTGAACATCGCGATCCATGCGAGCGCCGCACCGCCCGAGTTCACGCACGCGAACACCAGCGCACGCGGAACGCTCGCGCGCGCGTCCCGCGCCAGCTCGGCGCCCAACGCGCGCCCGCTGGTCATGCCCCACTCCACGGTGCCCAGCCATCGCCTGAACCACCCGATCCTCGTGCCGCTCACGTTGACGCCCGAGAGCCACGGCAGCGAATGGACGCGCGTCCGTTCCTCGCCCACATCCTCGCGCAGCGACACGACCATCTCGTCCTGCGCGATCGCGTTCCCGCACTTCACGCACGAGAACGCGCGGGGCACCAACTGCCCGTACTCGTCCATCCCGTAGTACGCCTGGGCGCAGTGCGGACACCTGAACCGCACGGCCCCGCGCACGAACCGGAACTCGCTGGGGCGGAATCCCCGGCCACACTCGGGACACTGGCGCGCCTTCAGGTCCCACAGCGGGTAGTGGCAATCGGGACAGTGATAGGTGGTGTGCGCGGGCCCCTCGCGCGGAGGTGCCGCCGCGCTGGGCGCTTCGGGCGTCGCGCGGTCGTCCGCGTGGGCATCGGGGCTGGCATTGGTCGAGTCGGTGGGCATGGTGATCAGGGCTCGTACTGCCAGGCCGATCGGACGAAGAGAACCACGAATGCGGCGATCGGCGGGGCGAACACCGCGAGCGCGGCGCGCCACGGATTGGCTCCCGTTGCGCCCGCGACAAGAACCGTTCCGAGAATCGGCAAAAGCCCGAGAGCAACGGGCACGAGCCAGATTCCATACATCGGAACGCTCAGTACGATCGCGGCGGCGCTCGCGTACATCATCGCCTGCCACGAGCTCCGCAACCCGCGACGGGCTCCGTGGCTGAGCACCAGATTCGCAGCGATGGCCCACGCCGACAGCACGCCGATGCTCGCAATTGGAACCTCAACGCACGAGAGCAGCAGCACATCGAGAATCTCTCGCTGGCTGGGGGGAGTGCCGTGCCACGGCCCGCGGAACGCGACCTGATGAATGATGATCGTCGCCTCAGTCGCCAAGATGGGCAACGACAAGGACATCCATGCGAACAGCAGGGCCCTCCACCAGGTTGCACGCGGGTGCGAGGCCACCTGCTCCCCGACCGCGCTCGGCCGCGTGAGCACCCACCACACCGTCATGAGCCAGCGCGCCGCAAACCAGTGGCGCGGAGCCGTGCCGTCCTTGGACACGAGCCACGGCACGACCCGTGAAGCAACGGCCTCGTGGGTGATGTGTGATCCTTCCGATGTCGCGTTCAGGGCCCCGCCATGACTGTCCAGGTTGGTCATCGCGAGGCCTCCGGCGCGTACCAGCCTACCGCCAAGCCTCCGCCGGTCGAACCAAAGCCCACGCCCGATACGCAGGGGCCGCACTCACCAAATATGTGAACAAAATACAAACAAAACACCGGATTCTCGTGGTTCTAGGACCTCCACACCTATGCATCCATCGCCGACATTCATAGACTGGAAGCACCAGCCCTGCCCGAAGACCCCGCCCTTCCCCGCCCGACAACGACGCCGCGGCGGGGGCGTCTTGGCCTGTGATCGCCCGAGCATGAATCCGCCCGAGCCCGCATCCCGCCCGCCGACCAACGCCACGCCCGCGGTGCATGTGTCGGACCAGACCGGCCGGCTGTCCTTGGCCGACGCCGAGTGGCTCCACGCGCACGTGGACCGGGCCCTGGGGCTCCTGGGCGTCGGGGGCGAGGTGCGCCTGAAGGTCGTGAACGATCGCGAGATGGCCCACGCCCACGAGACGTACTCGGGCGTGGCGGGCACCACGGACGTGCTCACGTTCGACCTCACCGACGGCGAGGGCACCTGCCCGCTGGACGTGGACATCCTGCTCTGCCTGGACGAGGCGAGCCGTCAGGCGCGCGCCCGCGGGCATGAGCCCAGGCGCGAGCTGCTGCTCTACAGCATCCACGGCATCCTGCACTGCCTGGGGCACGACGACCACGACCCCGAGGCCTACGAGCTGATGCACGCGCAGGAGGACAAGCTCCTCACCGCGCTGGGGGTCGGCGCGACGTTCGCGCGCGAGGACCGCGCCACGGAGCCCACGCCATGAGCGCCTCGGCCTGGCTCTGGATCGTCGCCGTCTCCACGCTCGCGGGCGGGCTGCTCTCGGCGCTGTTCCACTCGCTCAAGGACATGACGCGCTCCGCCCTCGAGGAGCGCGCCCGCGCCCGGGGCGATGCCTCCGCGCTGCGCCAGGCCGAACTGATCCTCGAGGACGTGGGCGCGCACTCAACCGCCGTCGCGCTCCCGCGGATCGTGTGCAACATGATCGTCGCGTACGCGGCGGTGCGCTACGCCGATGCGCTGCTCCCCACGGACTCGCCCGGATGGATCGCGATCGTCGCGGGCATCACGCTCGCCTCGCTGCTGGTCTGGGTCTTCGGGCTGGTGATCCCCCACGCCGTCGCGAGCTACGCCGCGGAGGGCACGGTGCTCGCGTGGTCGTGGCTGATCCGCGCGTGCTACTGGCTGCAGCGCCCGCTGAGCACGCTGGTGCGGTTCTTCGACGAGGTGGTGCGCCGCCTCTCGGGTCGCCCGCCCACGAGCGACGCCGAGCAGCTCCAGGCCGAGCTCATGAGCGTCGTCGAGGAGGCGCAGGAGTCCGGGCAGTTCGATGAGACCGAGCGGAACATGATCGAGTCGCTGGTGGGCTTCCGCAACACCACCGTCGAGCAGATCATGACCCCGCGCACGGAGATCGAGGCGCTCGAACTGACGAACAACCTGGGCGAGGTGATCCGCTTCATCCGCGCCTGCCGGCACTCGCGCATCCCGGTCTTCGACGGGTCGCTCGACCAGGTCGTGGGCATGTTCTACATCAAGGACCTGATGCGCTGGCTCGCGGGCGATGGGGCGCGATCCAGCGGCAAGCCCTTCGAGCTGCGCTCCATCCTGCGCCCGGCCCTGTTTGTGCCCGAGACCAAGACCATCCGCGAATTGCTCGCCGAACTGATCGACAAGAAAGTGCACGTGGCGATGGTCGCCGACGAGTACGGCGGCACGAGCGGCATGGTGACGCTCGAGGACATCGTCGAGGAGGTCTTCGGCGAGATCCAGGACGAGTACGAGCTCGCCGAGGACGATGCGCCGCAGATCGTCGTCAACGACCTGCAGCGCGACGCCGAGCTCGACGCGCGGGCGTACATCGACGACGCGAACGACGCGCTCGCGGCGATCGGCGTGCGCCTGCCCAAGGGCGAGGACTACGACACCGTGGGCGGGCTCATCGTCACGACGCTGGGGCGCATCCCGCACGCGGGCGAGACGCTGCTGCTGGGCGGCACGGGCGAGGCGGGCGCCACGCCCGACGAGAACACGCCGGGGCTGTCGATCGAGGTGCTCGAGGCCGAGGCGACCCGCGTGATCCGCGTGCGCGTGAAGCGTCGGGACGGCGAGGCCGGCCCGCTCGCGGAGACGCCGGCGGACGACGCCGCGCCCGACGATGCCAAGCCGACCTCGGGCGAGCCGCAGGAGGTCATCGTGCCTCCCAAGTCCGAGGCGGTGGAGAGGGCGTGAGGAGACGGCGCGCTCGTCCCACTGCACGGACTCTTCGGTCACGGTTGCTTGGGCGAGTCGGGCGACTTCCCGTCCTTTGACTCTGATGGCTTCTCGCCCGCCGGAGCGTCGTCGATGGTTGAAGCCTTGAGTTCGCTCGCCGGCTTGGACTCGGGCTTCGATTCCGTCTTCGGCTTGCGGCGCACGGGCCGCGGGTTGCTCGAGGTGTAGTCCGTGACTTCAACGGGCACGTCACGAATCACGATCTCCTCACCGTAGATGCGCGTGAGGTCGATCGTCGCCATCGCGATGCTCGTCTTGGGTCGAAAGATCAGGTCCACGGTTTCGTCATCGAACTCTTTTACAGGCGCGCCACAGTAGATCGATCCGTTTGTTGGCGGATTCAAGTGCCCAGAATCCAAAGTACCGAATTGTGATGATGACACCGAACCAAGCCTGTGTTCGCCGTCCTTTGTCCGATAGAACACGTCAAACGCGAAATCGATAGGGCACGGCTTGATTGGAATGGCAACGGTTGCGCCCCGATATGTTCTTTGCGGTGGTACGTTTTGGATCTGAATTTCGAACCTCCCCGGACGAACGAACTGCTCCATCCGCCGCTTCAGTTCCGCGTCTGGGGGCACCGACTCGACAGAATCAACATTGTTTGGCAAGATCTCTATGGGCAACTCTGCGTAGTGGTGCGCTGCGCTCGCGGACTTGCTTATGTCACCCCACGACTGATTGGAGCGGCCGAAGTCTTTGGCCTCGGTCACAATCTCAATGGCGATGCGCGATGGACCGGAGCGCGTTCCCGCCGGCACGGGCACTGCTGCCCCAACGCTTCTTTCAACTGGCATGGATGAGTACCTGCTCTTGCTGCCAACCGCGTGAAAGATGCCACGTCCAAAGGGATTGTTGCGATCCATCTTGCGGCTCGACGTCGGTGCCAGAACTTGCTGCCATCGGCCCGGTCGCGACTCGGTGCTTGCCGGTTGGAGTGACGATGCTCCCGCTTCTATCTCCGACCCATACCAGTCGGCGATCGCCATCAACTGCGAGGCTGAACCAACTCTCGACTCCTTTTGCGTCGCGATCACGGGTATTGAGTTCCCCTCTTGCGCCATTGGTCTGGTGCGAAACTCCAGCGTGATCGCGTGTCGGCAGAACCGCTCCCACTGCTCCTTGCTCAGCGCATCCTCCGTGTGCGCCTGCTCGATCAAATCTCCCCATTTCTCCGACCAGGGCTTGCCCAGGTCTCCCTGCACCTCGAGCGCCACCTCGGCCACACGCGCGAGTTCGTCCTTCTTGAACTTGCCTCCGCTCGCCCGCCACTCGAGTTCCTCGGCGATCGCGCCCAGGCGCGCGGGGCTCATGTGCCGCGCCTGCCATAGCAGGAGCCCCGTGGGCGTGTGCTTGTCGAGGTTCGAGCCCGTCGCGACCACCGCCACCGCCGAACCGATGAGCAGCGCCGGCAGCAGCAGGAGCAGCACGCCCACGCCCGCGACGATCGGCATCCGCTTCCGCTGACCGATCCGCACCCACCCGGGGCGCCGAAGCCCGCACCCGCACTCCGGGCACGTCGTCAGCGGCTCGGGCTGCCCGACCAGATCGAACCGGCATTGGCGGCACACCGGGTGGTCGTTGATTCGACGCCCGCGAAGCCCCACGCGCAGCAGGATCGCGCCGAGCACCATCGCCAGCAGCAGGTAGAGAAAGGACAACCAGGTCATCGCGCTCCCCTGTCCGACCCGGCACACAGTCTACCACGTCGGGCAAGACCCCTGTTTCCGACCCCCGCTGCGGGCTGTCGCCACGCCCCGCCGTCGCGTGCATCGATCATCGTCGATGTATCGAACACACTCGCGTGCCCGGCTCCCTACGCTCGCGGCACGGGAGGTCCGACATGGCACGAACGGTTCTCGTCACGGGCGTCAATCGCGGGCTGGGGCTCGAGTTCGTCCGCCAGCTCTCGGCGCGGGGCGATCACGTCATCGGCACGGCCCGCAAGCCGCAGGACGCGGGCGACGCGGCCAAATTCTGCGCGGAGCTTCTGCCGCTGGACGTGACGGACGCCGCGAGCATCGAGCGTCTGGGCGCGGCTCTCTCGGGCCGCGCGATCGACGTGCTCATCAACAACGCGGCGATCACCGGGCCCGACAAGTCCGTGACGCAGGCGACGATGGCCGACCTGCAGAAAGTCTTCACGACCAACGCGGTCGCGCCGCTGGTGCTCGTGCGGACGCTGCTGCCCAACCTGCGCGCCGGGACGCACAAGCGGATCGTCAACATCTCCAGCACGCTGGGGTCGATCGCCGTCGCCTCCAACGGATTCAGTTACGCCTATTGCGCCAGCAAGAGCGCGTTGAACATGATCACCGCGAAGCTGGGCAAGGAGCTGGGGCGCGAGGGCTTCGTGAGCGTCACGTTCTGCCCCGGATGGAACAAGACGGACATGGGCGGGCCGCAGGCGCCGCTGGAGCCCAAGAACAGCATCGCGAGCCTGCTTGGCGTGGTGGATCGCCTCGTGCCCGCGGATAACGGGAAGTACCTCACGCACGAGGGCAAGCCGATCGCCTGGTGAGGCATACCGCGAAATGGGGATCGATCGTGCCGCGCTCTCCCCCCTTTGGGTGCGGCTGATACCCATAAATCGTCGAGGCGACCTCGGTCTCCCCTTTTTGGGTTTCGTCCGACGCGGAACGCTCACATCGCCGCCCGAGCATGTCGATCGACTCGCTCATGCGTCCCAAGGTTCTGGTGATCGATGATTCCCGGACCACACGGGCCTTCATCCGAAGCGGGCTCGCGGATGAGGATGTCACGCTGGTGTTCGCGAGCAACGGCGACGAGGGACTCGCCCTGGCGCACGCCGAGGCGCCCGACGTCATCCTGCTCGACGTGGAAATGCCCGGAACGAGTGGGTTCGAGGTGTGCGCGCGCCTCAAGGCCGACGAGCGGACGATGCGGATCCCGGTCATCTTTCTCACGGGGCACACCTCGACGACGGAGAAGGTTCGCGGGCTGGACCTGGGCGCGGTGGACTACGTCACCAAGCCCTTCGAGCCCGCGGAGTTGTGCGCTCGCGTGCGGGCCTCGGCGCGGAGCAAGTACATGTTCGATCTTCTGGCCCAGCGGGCGATGCTCGACGGGCTCACCGGGCTGTGGAACCGCGCGTACCTCGAGCAGCGCCTCGCGAGCGAGATCGAGCGGGCGTCGCGCCCGGGCGAGTCGCTGTCGGTCGTGATCGGCGACGTGGACCACTTCAAGGCCGTCAACGACAACCACGGGCATCCGTTCGGCGACCTGGCGCTGCAGAGCGTGGCGCGAACGATCTCCGGGCTGGCGCGCGCCCAGGACCTGGTGTGCCGGTACGGCGGCGAGGAGTTCGTCGTCGTCATGCCGGGCGTGCTCGCCCACGATGCGCACGCCTGGGCCGAGCGAGCGCGCGGCGGCATCGAGGCGATGACGCTTCGCCGCAAGGACGTTCCCCTGCGCATCACGTGCAGTTTCGGTGTCGCGTCGTGCCCCGCGATCGGAGGCGCGGACCTCCTCGCCGCCGCCGACGCCGCCCTCTACGACGCCAAGCACCAGGGGCGGAACCGCGTGGTGGGCGCGACGCGATCGCCCCGAGCCAGCGCGGCGTGAAGCGACGCCGGACGAAGGGTCGCCCGGCGCCGTGCTTCGAGGTTGTGCGCTCGTGCGCGTGAAGCCTACTTGGGCGCGTCGGCACGCTTGACGTACCGCTTGATCACCTTCCCGTCCTTGGTCGTGATCGTCTGGAAGTCGCCCGGCGTGAGGGTGGTGCCGTCGCCCGTGGTGATCTTCGGCAGGGCGTCGTTCTCCCCGCCGCCCATCTGAACGCTGACGTTCCGCTGCCCATCGGAGCCGACGGGCGCGACCGTCGCCTGGAACCCGTCGCCCGTGACGGTCTTGGACCCGTCCGGATTGGTGACGGTGGTGCCGCTGATGGTCCTGCCATCCTCGGTGATGGTGAAGGTGTCGCCGTCGAAGCTCACCGTCGCGGTGCGGGTGTACGCCACGTAGGCGGCGCTGGCGATCGCGCCGATCGCGAGCGCGCCGATCAGGCCCGCCCTGGCGCTCACCCGCCGACGCGCGGGCGTGGCGAGCCTCGCCTCTAGCGCGTCGCGGTGCGAGTCGCTGTTCCACTGCTGCTCGCGCAGCGCGCCGAGGTCGTCCGTCCGATTCGTGCTCATCGTCATGCTCCTTCGATCCGTGCCCACCTTCGATCGCTCGGACCGGCCCGCATCAGGCTGATGCTCCAAGCCTGGCCCGCAGCGCCTCGCGCGCCCGCGACAACCTCGATTTGACCGTTCCCTCCGCGACGCCCTGCACCAGCGCGACCTGCTCCACGCTCAGCCCCTCGACCTCGTGGAGCACCAGCGCTTCCTGCTGCTCGCTCTGCAGCGCCGCCAGCGCCCGGCGGAGTTGTTCCGCGGCGTCGCCCGCCGTCCCGCTCGCCCCGGGCGCCAGGAACGGCAGGACGCGCGCCAGGCGCTCCCGCGTTCGCCGGTGGCGGGCCCAGCGCGCGATCTCACCGCTGGCGATCCGGTACAGCCAGCACACGACCGGCAGCCCGCGCTCCTGGTACTGCGGGTACGCGCGCATCGCCGCGAGGAACGTCTCGCTCGTCACGTCCTCCGTCGCGCCCCGATCGCCCACGCGTCGGAAGATGTACGTCGCGATCGTCGCGTAGTGCTGGCGATACACCAGCGTGAACGCCGGGCGAGCCTCGCCCGCCGTGGGCGTGCGCCCCAGGGCCTCGTTCACGCGTGCGTCGATGGTTCCGGCGGTGCTGGACATGCACCAATGACAAGACGCGCCGCGAGAGCCGGGTTCCCACGTTCCTCAAGGTTTTTATGCAATTCCCCCCGCGAGACCCGATGCCCGATCACCACCACGGGCGACGCCCGCCCCTCGTGTGGAAGTAGTACACCTCGTCGGTCCGCTGGCGGATGTACACGCGGCGGAGGTCCTCAAGGCGCGGGCGCGTGTCGTTGTCCCAGGTCCCGGCGGGCGTGTACACCTCGGGCTCGCCCGCGAGGGCGGTGTCGCGCCGCCAGGCCTCCGGGCCCACGAGCTGGGGCTGCCCGTCCACCCGCGCGGGCGCGTAGAGCGCCTCCCACGCGTCGCCCTGGTTGCCGATCATGGCCCCGCGATCGCGACGCTCGATGGGCTCGGCGCACGCCGCGAGCACGCTCGAAAGGGCGAGGAGCGCGAGCGACGCCCGCGCGTTCTGAACGAGTCTTGAGTTGTTGCGCAACATCCCACCACCCTCTGTCTTGCCTCAGTGAGAGTGTGGGGCGCATCCGGTCGCGTGCCAGTCCGCGCGGGAGATTCACGAACGCTTGGGAACGATCGTCCGAGAATGAGTCCTCGCCCGGGACGTGAAGAGCCCAAGAAGAAAGCCGAGGGATGAGAATCCCTCGGCCTTTGGTGTTCGATCGAGCGCTCGCGCGGGCCTAGGCGACCTGCAGCATCTTCATCGCCGCCTTCACAATGTCCGCCGCGGTGATGGAGCACATCTGCAGCATCTCCTCGGGCGTCTTAGCGCTCTTGGGGATGCGACGCACGTGCAGCTGGTGGAGCGTGAAGGCGTCGCCGGACTCGGTGAGGGCGTCGGCGATCGCGCTGCCCAGCCCGCCGCCGTAGTTGTCCTCGATGGAGAGCACGTACCCGTTGTTCTGCCCGATGATGTCCATGAGCTTCTCATCGTCGAACGGGATGGAGTACATGTCCACGAGCGTGGCGGAGATGCCCGCCTTGTCGAGCAGGTCGAGCGCCTTGTTCGCCTCGTGCACCATGTAGCCCGAGGCGGCGAGCACCAGGTCGCGCCCCTGCGCCAGCACCTCGAACCCGCCGAGATTGAACACCGTGTTCTCGTTGTAGAGGAACTCGGTGTCCGGGCGGAGGGTGCGCATGTAGCAGGCGCCCTCGTACTCGGCCATCACGCCCGTGAGCGCGTACGCCGCGTACGCGTCGGCGGGCTGGAGCACGTAGCACCCGGGGTTGCCGCGATGGTCGCGCATCGTCGCGAAGGAGCGGAACCAGGCGATGTCCGGGAGGCTCATCTGCGACGGGCCGTCGGAGGCGAGCGAGATGCCCGCGTGCGACCCGATGATCTTGAGGTTCGCGCCGGAGTTGATCGCCATCTCGATCTGGTCGTACCCGCGCGTGACGAACTTGGCGAACGTCGAGCAGAACGGGATCTTGCCCGCGGCCGAGAGCCCCGCCGCGACGGAGTACATGTTCTGCTCGCCGATCTTGCACTCGAAGAAGCGGTCCTTCAGGTCCGAGTCCTTGGCGAACATGTCGGCGAACGTGGAGTTGGAGACGTCCGCGTCGAGCGCGACGACCCGGTCGTTCACCTCGCCCAGCGCCCGCAGCGCGATGCCGTAGGCCCGGCGCGTCGCGAGCTTGCCCGAGGCGAGCACGTTGCCCATGTCGAGCTTCTTCATCGTCGCCGAGAGCGAGGGCAGCTCGCCCTGGCTGAACTCGCGCGGGGCGGCCTGCGGTGGCGGCTGGATCTCGAACGCGTCGGAGGACGCCAGCGCCGTGGTCATCTGCACGCGCTTCTCGTCGAGCTCGGCGATCGCCTTCTTGAGCGCGTCGCCCGTGGCGGGCTTGCCGTGCCAGCCGCCGCCGTGCAGCGTGTTGGCGCCCCAGCCCTTGACCGTCTTGGCGATCAGCGCCATGGGCTTGGCGCCGGGCGTCTGCGAGTTGGCGATGAACGCGTCGAACGCGGCCTTGATCTGGTTCGGGTTGTGCCCGTCGATCACCTTGACGGCGTAGCCCATCGCGTTGAGCTTGCCGTTCCAGGTGTCGGCGCTCTGCTGCGCGCTGACGCGATCGGCCTGCCCGTACTCGTTACAGTTGAAGATCGGGAGCACGTTCGTCAGCTTGTGGTCCGCGATGTAGTCCAGCGCCTCGCTGATCTGCCCCTCGCGGCTCTCGCCGTCGCCGATGATGCAGTAGATCCGCTTGTCGAGCCCGTCCAGGCGTGCCGCCTCGCCTAGCCCCGCCGCGACCGAGAGCCCCTGCCCCAGCGACCCCGTCGCCGCGTCGAAGAAGGGGAAGCCCTCCATGGGGTTCGGGTGCCCGTCGAGCTCGCTCTTCCACTCGCGGAGCTTCTTCACGTCGTCCGCGACGAGCTTGCGCCGCGTCTCGCGGTCACGCCCCACCGTGACGCCGAGCTTGATCGCCGCGGAGTACACGATCGGCACCGCGTGCCCCTCGGACAGGACCAGGCGGTCGCTGGTGGGGTAGTCCGGGTAGTCCGGGCTCCAGCGCATGGTGTGGAACATGAGGACCGTGACGATGTGCCCCAGAGACAGGGCGGTGGACGGGTGCCCGGCGCCCGCGGCGGAGGTCATCTCCAGCGACATCTTGTCGAGCTCGATCGCCTGGGCGTGAACGGCGGCTTCGAAGGACATGCGGCGAGTTCCTTTCTCGTCGGGCCCAACGGCGCGACGGCGAGACCATCCATGACGCCCCGCACAAAGACCGAGTCACGCTCGGCGTGCGACGCGCGGACACCTGTTGTACACGGAACCACGCCCCGACGTTCGGGGTTGCGTTCCGCGCGCACCGGGGGTCCGCCCTTTGGACCCCATCCGGGACTGGGTTGCGAATGGCAACCCCCATCGGCGCGGACGCCTGTGCGAGATACACCAACCGTATCCCCATCATCGCCCGCGATACACTACGAGGCTGAAGAATTGACCCTGCGAACCGGAGTTCCACCCAATGAAGGTGATCTGTGACCGCGCCGCGCTCCTCGACGCCGTGAATCTGGTGTCGGGTGTTGTCGCCGCTCGAACCCCCCGGCCCCAACTGACCTGCGTCAAGATCGCCGCCAAAAAGTCGGGAAAGGTTGGGGAGTTGACGCTGTCCGCCACCGACGCGGAGGTCTCGCTCAAACTGCAGACGACGCAGGTCGACGTCCAGCAGCCCGGCGAGCTGCTCATCCCCGCCGACAAGCTGCGCCAGATCGTCAGCGCCGAGGACGGCGAGCCCACGCTCACCATCGAGAGCGAGGGCGAGAGCTGCGAGATCCGCGGGGCCGACGCGCGCTTCAAGATGCTCGGGTATCCCGCGGCCGAGTTCCCGCCCATCCCGGAGTTCGAGAAGATCGCCGCCGGCGCTGATGGCGCCAAGGCCAAGGCCGTCTTCACCCACCAGGCGGGCACCTTCGCGGGCATGATCGCCAAGACCCTCTTCGCCACGGCCCGCGAGAACTCACGCTACGCGATCAACGGCGTGCTCCTGCGCCGTGACGGCAAGAAGCTCGAGATGGTCGCCACCGACGGGCGGCGCCTGGCCCTGTGCCGACAGACCATCGCGGAGAAGGACGGCGGGAGCGTCTCGTGCATCGTGCCCAGCAAGGCCCTGTCCCTCCTGCTCAAGCTCATCGACGAGCCCGACGCGCCCGTGCAGATCGCGATCACCGACAACCAGATCCTTTTCAAGCTCGGCGATGGCAAGGAGGGCGGCACGCTCGCGGTCCTCGCGAGCAACCTCGTGGAGGGAACCTTCCCGCCCTACGAGGATGTCATCCCCAAGGACCAGGACAAGAAGGTCGTGTTCGATCGCGACGTGCTGCGCTCGGCCGTCACGCGCGCCGCGCTGCTCACCAACGAGGAGTCGCGCGGCGTGCGCCTGAAGTTCAACGCCAAGGACAAGCAGGTCGAGCTCTCGAGCCGCGCGCCCGAGATGGGCGAGGCCCAGATCAACGTGGACCTCTCCAGCTACGAGGGCACGGACCTGGAGATCGGGTTCAACCCGAGCTTCATCACCGATGCGCTCAAGGTCATCGTCGATCCCGAGGTGATCATGGAGCTCAAGGCGACCAACAAGCCCGGGCTCATCAAGAGCGGCAGCGACTTCGTGTACGTCGTCATGCCGGTGAACCTGCAGTAGCGCCGCACGCCACATCTGTGAATCTGGGATGACGCCAGAGCCTTTCCCCGGGAATTGCCGGGGTTTTTGTGTTCCAATTCCGGGCGCGTGGCGCGATAATCGGCCTCCGACACGGGCAAACCCGTGATCCCACCGACCCCAGGAGGTGTCCTTGTGCGCGCGACGATTCCCGCTCGTGGTCTTTCGCTGGTCTCGGTGCTCGCCGCGTGCTCCGGGTTGGCCCACGCCCAGTGCCCGCTGCCCGCGATCTACGAGCTGGGCGGGCAGCCCAGCGCGATCTGCACGGCCGGCTCGCTCGTCGAGGCGATGGCGCGCGGGCGCTTCGTGGACATCGTCTCCACGCCGGTGAGCGGGTCGCCCTCGCTCATCAAGACCCTGTCGTTCCAGCATCGCCTCCGCCACATGAGCACGGAGTTCGCGGGCAGCATCTGGGCCACGGACGGTTCCTTCCTGTACCGCATCAACACGAGCACGCCCGCCTCGGCGAGCATCGCCACCACGATGGCGCTGCCCGCCAGCGAGTTCCCGTCGCGCCTGCGCGTCAAGGGGAACTTCGTGTACGCGCTGAGCGACTTCTCGCTGTGCATCATCGACATCTCGAACCCGGGCGCCCCGATCGTGCGTTCCTCCACGCCCCTGGCCAACGTGGACCAGGCGTACGACCTCGAGGTGGTCGGGAGTTTCGCGTACATCGGGATCGACGACGCCTCCCCCGGCGCGGCCAAGTTCCTCGTGATGGACATCGGCAACCCGCTCGCGCCCACGGAGGTCCGTCGCGTGGGGACGGACTTCAAGATCGGCGCCCGCCTCGCGAGCGACCCGAGCACGTCGAGCCTGTACGTGCTGAGCGGGCGCTTCCTGAACCCCACGGCGCTCGAGCGCTGGAGCCTGACGAACGCGAGCAACCCCACGCTCGCCGCCACCGCCAGCGTCGCCCTCTCCAACGTGACGACCGGGGACGAGCTGCAAGTGGCCCCGGGCGGGCTGTGCCGGGCATCGTCGATCGGGCCCGTGGGGTTCAACTCGGGCGCGTTCGGCGTGTACAACAAGTCCACCCTCGCCGAGGTGTCCATCGTCCCGCTGCCGGGAGACACGATCACGATGGGCATGGACGGCATCTTCGGGTTCACCGCGAACCTGACGGGAGAGGTCTCTCGTGTGAACCTGCTCTCTCCCGCGACGCCGGCCGTGGAAGCGATCTACCGCGACGCGGGCCCGGGCACATCGTCGGGCGTCGCGACGATCAACAACGGGTACTCGGTCGTCAACAGCACGTTCGACGCGTGCGTCTTCCTCACGCCCGCGGGCTCCGCGCCCACCCTGCTCGCGCACCTGCATCCGCAGCCCAACTTCACTTACGACGAGCGCTCGGTCCTCCTGTTCAACGACAACACGATGTTCATCGCCCAGGTGGACTTCGCGCTCACGACCACGAGGCTCATGGCGTACCAGGTGATCGTCGCCCCCACGCCGTCGGTCTCGTTCCTGGGCTCGCTCGATCTGCCCGGCGTCTTCACGGGGTTCGATGGCGGATCGGACGCGACCAGCTCCCGGCGCATCTATTGCTGCACGCGCGCATCGGGCGCGGGCACGCTCCGCCTCGTCAACGCCGCGAACCCGGGCGCGATGTCCCAGACCAGCTCCTTCGCGCTCACGACCGGCGTGTCGGGCGTCGTGAAGTATGTCCCCCCGTTCCAGCTCGCGGGACGCCCCGGGCGCGTCTATGTCGGTGGCACCGGGGGCAAGACGCAGATCGTGTCCGTGGACAACCCGAACTCGCTCTTCTCCGAGGGCGTGGTCCCCTCGGGAAGCCAGAAGATCCTCTACAACGGCAGCGTCTTCTGGCTGCTCGATTCGGGCACGCTCTGGGGGTACGACCTCTCGACGCCCGCCACGCCCACGCCGCTGTACGCCCTGTCCACAGGGATCGGCGGAGCGGTGGACGACGCGGCGTTCACCGACCCGTTCGGGCAGTCGATCGGCATGATCTCGTCCACGGGCCTGTTCGCGCGCGTGCTCGTGCAGGGCGCGCCCTCGTACCTGCTGATCGGGCCCGCCGCGGAACAGGACGCCTCGGGCATCGCGTTCGACGGGACCAACGCGCACCTGGCGGCCGGCGTGAACGGATACGTCATCGCGCCGACGAACTTCCAGACGCCGCCCGCGGAGGACCCGAGCAAGCCCGTGTTCCTGCAGGGTCGACGCGGGCTCTTCCCCACGTGCGGACCGGCCGACACGATCAAGGCGAGCTTCGTCGCGAACCCCGCGCCCACCTCCTACCAGTGGTACCGCGCGGGAACGCCGATGGGCAACGGACCCACGGGGACCGGTTCGACCATCTCGGGCGCGACCAGCGACACGCTGACGATCGCCACGCCCGGCCCGTCGGACGTGGGCAACTACTACTGCGTGGCGAACAACGCCTGCGGCAGCGCGAGAACCTCCAACGCCTTCGTGCGCGTGGGCGGGTACGCCAACTGCGACAACAGCACCACGCCACCCGCCCTCTCGGCGAGCGACTTTGTGTGCTTCCTCAACGCGTTCCGCGCGGGGAACAATTTCGCCAACTGCGACGGGAGCACGGGAATCCCGCTTCTCTCGGCCGGGGACTTTGTCTGCTTCCTCAACACGTTCCGGGCCTCGGGGTGCCCGTGATCGCCAGATCTCTGCTCGTCCGCCAGCGCGTGTTCTGCGTAGCACGCCGCTCAACCACCAAGGAAAGACGCTGATGCGCTCTCGCTTGATCCGTGCCACGCTCCTGGCTTCCTCTGTCGCCGGCCCCCTCGCGCCCGCCTCGGCCCAGACCATCGGCAGCCCGCTCACTTCGCGCCCGAACGTTGATAATTCCACCGGGCTTGTGCTCATCTATCGCGGAACAACCGCGCCGTTCCCGTTCGCGGGTCTCGCGAGCACCTGGGGTTACTTTGATGCTTCGCATCAAGGACAACCGGTCACCCCCCTCCTCTTTGAGATCACCAACACCAACGAGTACACGCTGCGCGCCATCGGCACGACGCGAAACTCCGCCGGAACTGGAGCGCAGTCGTTCCCGTTCGAGACCATCCTGGGCAATCCAACCATTCTCGCTGGGCGGTTCACCTTCGGCGTGGTCCAACGACTCGTCACCGCGCCCGGAGGAACGATCCAGTTGGGCGCCGTTTCGGCTGTCGTGCCCTTCACGGCTGGGCCCACGAGCGACGCGTGGTCGTACGCCACGCCGGGGACCATCCTGATCGGACAGGTGTACGGCGGCGCTTCGGGTGTGCTGCTCGATCCGCTGGGAACCGGCGGACGCATCTACAGCGCCCAGATGAGCCAGGGCACCTGTTACGCCAATTGCGATGGCAGCACCGCCTCGCCCGTGCTCAGCGCGGGCGACTTCGTCTGCTTCCTCGCCAGGTTCCGCGCGGGCGATAGCGCCGCCAACTGCGACGGGAGCACCGGCTCGCCGGCGCTCACGGCCGCGGACTTCGTCTGTTTCCTTGCTTCCTTCCGCGCCGGATGCCCCTGACGCGCGGCAACCCTCAGGACCGCCCGGTTTGTCATCGCGCGCCAGGCCCGGTACTCTGCCCGGCTTGTGAGGACTAACCCGCGCGATCCATCCTCTCCGCCCGCCATCCCAGCGCGGACGCTGCTCGCCCTCGCCGGGCTGGCGATGGGCGTGCTCGCGGGCCCGACCCTCGCGCAGGCGCCCGCCGCGCCGCCGCCCGAGTCTCGCCCATCGGCCCCGACCCCCGACGCGGACGATGCCTTCGAGCTGCGCCCCATCCAGCGCGTCGTGCTTCGCGAGCCCGTCGAGGGCAAGCCCACCGAGTTCACGCCCGCGCCCGCCGCCATCGAGCAGCTCGTGCGGAACCAGCTCCGCACGCTCGAGGGCCGGCCCTTCCGCCGCTCGATCGTGACCGAGGACGTCTCGCGTCTCAACCGCCTGGGTCGCTTCCGCTCGATCGAGAGCGACGTGCAGCTCGCGCCCGACGGGTCGGTGATCGTCACCTTCACGCTCCGCGAGCAGCCCGTGATGCAGGACGTGCAGGTGGTGGGCAACCGCGAGCTGTCCGACCAGGACCTGCTCAAGGCCGGCGGGCTGATCCCCGGCTCTCCCATGGACCGGTTCCAGATCGATCGCGCCGCCCGCGCGATGGAGGACCTGTACCGGACCAAGGGGTACTACAACGTCAGCGTCGCGGTGGACGAGAAGGAGCTCGCCGAGTCGTCGATCGTGGTGCTCCGCGTCGTGGAGGGCCCGCGCGTCCGCGTGATGGCCGTCACCTTCGAGGGCAACGCCTCCTTCACAAGCCGGGAGCTCGACAGCGCCATCAAGACCACCTCCTACGTCCCGATCTTCGAGAAGGCCCCGCTCGACGACGAGGTGCTGCGCCAGGACATCGCGAGCCTCGCCCGCTTCTACCGCGATCGCGGCTACCTCGACGTGCGCGTGGGCACGCGCACCCAGCCCTCGCCCAACGGGCGCGAGGCGATCGTCGTCTTCCGCATCGACGAGGGCCCGCTCTACACCCTCCGCTCCGTCGAGGTGTACTACACCAACCAGGACGCGCTCGACGAGTACAAGGCGAAGATCGCCAAGGACCCCAAGGCGCCGATCTCCTACCTCTCGCCGGACCAGATGCGCCAGATCGGGCGCCGCTCCTTCTCCGCCGCCCAGATCGTCGGGCAGATGCGCATCAAGCCCGGCGATGTCTACTCCGAGAACAAGCTGCGCTCGAGCATCACCAACATCGAGGAGGCGTACGGCAAGCTCGGGTACATCCTCGACGTGCCGCCCTTCGAGACCGCCACCGCGCGCATCGTCCAGCGCGAGGTCCGCGACGAGACGCGCCCCGAGGTCGATCTCATCCTCTTCATCCAGGAGGGCAAGCCCACCACCCTCGGGCAGATCGTCATCGGACGCAACGAGATCTCGCAGCAGAAGGTCCCCCTGCGCCAGATCGATCTCAAGCCCGATCGACCCCTGGACGACTCGGCCCTGGAGGAATCCCGCAAGGCGCTCGAGGGCCTCCGCCTCTTCGCCCCCAACTCCATCCGCGTCAAGGTCCTGCCCGAGGACCCGCGCCGCCCCGGCGTGCGCGACGTCTACATGGAGACGCCCGAGACCAACACCGGCGAGTTCAACATCGGCGCCGCCATCGGCTCGGACGCGGGCGTCACCGGCACCATCTCCCTCGTGCAGCGGAACTTCGACCTCTTCGACACGCCCGACTCGCTGGGCGAGCTCATCTCCGGACGAGCCTTCCGCGGCGCGGGGCAGCGCTTCGAGGCGATCGCCCAGCCCGGCACCAAGGTCCAGGACTTCCGCCTGGGGCTCACCGAGCCCTACTTCATGGAGAGCGATTACTCCCTGGGCGGGCAGGCGCTCTACCGCCGGCGTGAGTACAGCCAGTACACCGAGGAGCGCTTCGGCGGCAACTTCAGCCTCGGGCGGCGCTTCGGCACGGTGTGGGAAGGGGCCGTGACCCTTCGCAACGAGTGGGTCCGCCTGGGCGACTTCGGCGACGACGCCCCCAAGGACTACTTCGACGCCAAGGACCAGCGCCGCGTCACGGGGCTGGGACTCTCGCTCGCGCGCACCACGACCAACGACAAGTTCCGCCCCAGCAAGGGCTCGCGCCTGGACCTCTCCGTCGAGCGCGTCGGCGTGCCCGGCGACGAGTCCCAGTTCACCAAGTTGCAGGGCGACTACACGCTCTTCCTCAACGTGCACGAGTCGTTCCTCGGATACAAGACGATCCTCAAGGTCCACAACCAGATCGCCATCATCCCCGAGGGCCAGAGCGAGACGCCCGTCTACGAGCGGTACACCCTGGGCGGACGCTCGTTCCGCGGCTTTGGCACGCAGGGCGTCTCGCCCGTGGGCCTGCGCCGCGATGGCAGCGTCTCGGGCGACCCCGTCGGCGGATCGTTCCTCTTCTTCCTGGGCGGCGAGATCCAGCAGCCCGTGTACCAGGACATCGTCTCGCTCGTCGGCTTCGTCGATACCGGCACCGTGGACACCTCCGTCAGCCTCGCCCGCTACCGCGTGAGCGTGGGCGCGGGCGTGCGCATCGGCGTGCCCGCCCTCTCGCCCGTGCCGCTGGCGTTCGACTTCGGCTTCCCGCTCATCAAGCAGAGCACCGACCGCGAGCGCCTGTTCACGTTCTCCATCGACATCCCGTTCTGAGCCCCCGCGCCCCCATCTACAGTCGCGCGTGCCCGAACTCCCCGAGGTCGAGTCGCTGCGCCGGAGCCTGGAGCCCGTGCTCGTGGGCGCGCGCGTGCGCGCCGCGACGCTCCACCGCGCCGATGTCGCCAGCGACCACGAACGCGGGACGCCCGACGCGCGGGCGCTGCTCCAGGGCGCGACGATCGATCGCCTCATCCGGCGCGGGAAGCAGATGGCGATCATCGCCGCCGACGGGCGCACGATGGTGGTCCACCTGGGCATGAGCGGGCAGGTCCGCCACGACCCGCCCGGCAATGCGCCCGAGCCGCTCACGCACGTGCACGCGACCTGGGCGCTCGACGATGGCTCGTGCCTGCGCTTCCGCGACCCGCGCCGGTTCGGCGGGCTCTGGACACTCCCAGACGCCGGGACGCTCGAGCGGACGCTCTGGCGCGACCTCGGGCCCGACGCGCTGACGATCGACGCGCGCACGCTTGCCGAACGTCTGCGGGCCACGCGGCGGGCGATCAAGGCCGCGCTCCTGGACCAGCGCGTGCTCGCGGGCGTGGGCAACATCTACGCCGACGAGGCTCTCTTCCGCGCACGCCTGCGCCCCTCACGGCGTGCGGGCAGAACCAGCGCGGACGAGGCGACGCGCCTGGCCCGCGCCATCCGCGACGTGCTCGCGGGCGCGATCACGCTGGGCGGTTCGACGATCCGCGACTACGCCGGGGCGTCGGGCGCTGCCGGCGGCGCTCAGACGCGCCACCAGGTGTATGGGCGAGGCGGGCTGCCCTGCCCGCGGTGCTCAACCAGGCTGCGTTCGCGCGTCCTCGCCCAGCGGACGACCGTCTGGTGCCCCGAGTGTCAGCGATGACCGCTCCGACTCAAATCGCAGCTTTCCCACGCATAATTCACAACGGGCCTTCGCTCGCACACCGGTTCGCGTGCTCGCTCCGTGCGTGCGTCGCTCTGTGTTCTTCTTCTTGATGAAGAGATCAATCCATCGTCGTCGTATCAATCCACCCTGTCGGATTGTGGATGGCCGCGAACAACACGATGTAACCCGAGCACTCACAGGCATCTGCGCACAAACGGAGATGTGCAGAGCCTGGCGTTCCGATGTCGCTTACGAGCGTCGGCGCTCGGCCGCTCGCTGGGGCCCAGCGCCGATCCTGCGCCGCGCCGCGAAACGGCTGACATCACTCGACTCGAACCGTCTCGTTTCCCACAGGTGGTCCACGCGAGCCTGTCGGTTGTTATCGCAAGGCGCGGACCTCAACTCCTTGGGGGTCTGGCCCATCGCCCACAAGGGATGCGCACGCGCCTACGCGAGGCGCTCGGCGATGCCGATGCGATGGTCCAGCGCCGCGACCTCCTGGTCGAACGTCGGGCTGAGCTTCCGCCGCTCCTCGACCGTCTGCACCGCGTGCATGACCGTGGTGTGGTCGCGTCCGCCGAAGTGCCCGCCGATCTCCTCGAGCGAGTGGCGCGTGTGCCGGCGAGCGAGGTACATGCACACCTGTCGTGGTGTGGTGATCGAACGGTACCGCCGCTTGGACTGCAGGTCCGGCACGCGCACGCCGTAGAAGTCCGTGACGACGCGGATGACGGCGTGGATGGTCGGCTCGCCCGCGATCCGGGGGGCGATCTCGCCCAGGACCTGGCGCGCCATCGCCAGATCGGGGGACCGCTTCTCGACGATGGACTGCATCTGCAGGCGGGTGATGGCCCCCTCCAGCTCGCGGATGTTGGTGTCGATGCGCGCGGCGATGTGCTGGGCGATGTCGTCGGGGAGGGCGATGCCGCGAAGCTCGGCCTTCTGCTTCACGATCGCGATGCGGG
The DNA here is from genome assembly GCA_964399625.1 of uncultured Phycisphaeraceae bacterium. GTDB lineage: Bacteria > Planctomycetota > Phycisphaerae > Phycisphaerales > UBA1924 > CAYNSB01. The sequence goes on along the minus strand of CAYNSB010000003.1, from coordinate 12,624 downwards.
TCTCGAGGTTGGGCGCCTCGACCTGCGCCACCATGCCCTGCTTGAAGCGCGAGACCAGGCGCGACTGGAGCTGCGGGATGTCCTCGGGCGCGGCGTCGGAGGACAGGATGATCTGGCGCCCGGCGGTGTGCAGCTCATTGAACGTGTGGAAGAACTCTTCCTGGCTCGATTCCTTGGAGGCGAGGAAGTGGATGTCGTCGATCGCGAGCACGTCCACATCGCGGAACTTGTGGCGGAACTCGGACATGCGCCCCTGCTGGAGGCACTCCAGGTATTGCGTGACGAAGCTCTCGCACGACAGGTAGTAGAGATCGGTGCCCGGACGGGCTTCGAGGATGCGCAGGCACGTCGCCTGGAGCAGGTGCGTCTTGCCCAGACCCACACCGCCGTGGATGAACAGGGGGTTCATCCCCTGCCCGGGGCGGTCCACGATGCCCAGCGCCGCGGCATGGGCGATGCGGTTGGAGTGCCCGATGACGAAGTTGTCGAAGGTGTTGTCGGGATTGATGACCAGCGCGTCGCGTCGAACCTGGGCATCGGGCGTGCCGGGCGAGACCACCACGGGCGCGGGCGCCAGCCCGGAGAAGCCCGGAGCGCTCGCGAGATCATCGGCATCCTCGGGGGCGAGGAAGCGAACGGTCGAGAGGCGTCCGGTGACGGCCTGCAGGGCGTCGTTGAACTGCTGCAGGCACTGCTTCTGGAGGTAGTCGCGATGGCGGACCGAGCGGGCACGCACGCGCAGGACGCCCGTGTCGAGCCCGAGCGCGGCGAGTTCGTCGAACCACTGGCGGGCGATGGCGGGGTGGTTCTTCCGTATGTGCGCGAGGAGCTCACGCCAGACGCGCGCGTCGTGCTCGTTCATGCCCTGACGCGGGGCGTTCGGGTTGGAGTTGGATGGCGAGGGCACGGTTACACCCTTGGGCCCGTGGAACGACGATGGAACACCCCGGCCCGCGCCACCAACGCGGGAGCGCCGCTGTGCACCACCTGTGGATCGCTCGACACGAGCGAGGCAAACGTACCGGCGGTGCGGGTCGATGTCAACCATCGGCGCGCGTGCTTGGGCCCGCGATCGCGCATCATCCCCTGCGGGCGTGGGTTGGCGCGGGCGGACGCACGATTCCCGCGGCGAGCTCCTGTTTCTCGTAGCGTTCGCGGTTCGTCTTGTTGTCCATGAGCAGGTGGACACGCTGGGCGAGCTCGGGGCCCACGGCGCGCACGAGCTGCTCCCGCGCGAAGCCCAGGTGCGTCCGCCGCGAGATGTGCGTGAGCACCATCGACTTGCACTCGCACACGCGGAGCCACTCCGCGATGTCCGCCACGTGCATGTGCATCCCAATCTTCGCACGCTCGCGGTGCTCGGGCTCGAAGAAGGTGCACTCGCAGATGATGATCTCGGCCTTGCGCACGTCGTTGCGCAGCAGGTGCGGGCCCGGGAGCGTGTCCCCGATGTACGCGATGAGCGGGATCTCGAGGATCCGCGTGATCTCCACGCCGCGATCCTTGAGCTCCTTGAGCTTCTCCTGCGGGTACTCGGCAAACTCGGGCTTGAGCTTGGAGCGCTTCTCGATCGCGACGTACCCCATCGACGGCGACGTGTGCTCCGTGTGGAACGCGCGCAGCCACACCGAGGGCTTCACCTCGATCATCTTCTCGGGCTCGACGGTGATGAGGTCGTAGGGCGTCTTCTGCTGCTCGAGATCGACGAAGCCGTCGATCATCTTCTTGACGGCGTTGGCGATGCGGGAGTCGCAGATGATCTTGCCCGTGCCCATGCCCTGGAAGCGACGCTGCGAGCAGTAGTACGCCAGGGCCCCGATGTGGTCCATGTGCCCGTGGGTGATCGCGACGTGACGGCTCGCCAGCGCGAAACGCACGCACTCGCCCATGTCGAAGCAGAGCTCGAGCTCTGGAATCTGGATGCAGGTGGCCTCGCCGGCGATGGACGTGCCCTGCACGCGGTAGGGCGGGAGGTAGAGGAAGCCCGGCGCGGGCTCGCGGGGCGGGGGCTTGGGGATCATCGCGGCAATCCTCCGGAGCGGGGCTGTCGCCCACGCTGGAAACTGGGTTGGGGGCACGACGCGTGCCGGGCACATGCTAGCGGAAGTGCGGCGATGGTCCACGGTGAATGGACGCTAATGTTGCCGCCCCGATGAGCGACCAGCCCCCACCATCCACGGCCGACACGAGCGCTCCTTCATCGATGGATCGCGCGTGGGAGGTGCTCAAGAGGCTGGGGCCTGCGGGCGTGCTGGGCGTGGCGTGGACCTCGCTGCCCGGGCTGCTCTCCGTTCTGCTGTACACCTACATCAGCACGATCGGACAGTGGCTCCGCGGGCACGAGGAGCAGGGGCTGGTGATGTACGCGGTGGGCTTTGCGCTGCTGGCGGGCGCGGGGCTCGTGCCGACCTACGCCGCGGCGATCCTGGGCGGGTGGGCCTTTGGGTTTGCGCTGGGACTTCCCGCGGCGCTGGCGGGGTACGCCGGCGGCGCGGTGGTCGGCTTCCTGATCGCGCGCCTCGCCTCGCGCGATCGCGTGATGGAGCTGCTGCGCCAGCACCCGCGTTGGCAGGCCGTGCGCGATGCGCTCGTGGGAGGGAGCTGGGGCAAGACGTTCGGCATCGTCACGCTCGTTCGTCTCCCGCCCAACTCGCCCTTCGCGCTGACGAACCTCGTGCTCACGAGCGTGCGCGTGCCGATCTCGGCGTACCTCGCGGGCTCGCTGGTGGGCATGGCGCCCAGGACCGGGCTGGTGCTCTACATCGCGTCGCAGTTCCGCACGATCGACGTGGGCGAGGCGATGAAGCAGCAGCGCCCGTGGTGGTGGCTCGCCATCGGGATCGCGCTCACGCTGATCGTGCTGGGCGTGCTGGGCGCGATCGCGCAGCGGGCCCTGGCGCGCATGACGGGCCCCCGCCCCGCGCCGTGACACGCGCGTGGCGTCGGTTCACTTCTCGGGCGCGACCAGGCTCGCCCGCCACTCGCGATCGAGCTGATCGAACGGCATCGAGAGCGCCGCGCGCGTCGCTTCGTCCAGCGTCTTGCCCTGCGCCAGCGCCCGCAGCCAGGCGTTCCGCCCGGGGCGCCCCCACCGCTGGGTGATGTACCCGAGCATGTGGTGCCCCTGGGTGTAGACGGCGTGCTGGTGCTTGAGCGCCTCGCCCTTGAAGTCCGCGAGCTTGTCCCAGTCGGTGATCGCGTCGGTCTTGGCCCAGGCGCGGCAGGAGCGGTCCGCGCCGAACCACGAGCCCGAGTACCGCTGGGCGCAGAGCTCGGCGATTCCCTCCAGCGCCCACCACGGCGCGTCGTTGATCTTCTCGCCCAGCGCAAAGCTCGCGACGTGCCCGTACTCGTGGGCCAGCAGCGACTCGGTCCGCTCGGGGCGCCCGCCCTCGCGGACGAGGATCTTGATCGCCTCGCCCGGCTCGTTCCATCCCGAGAGCGGATCGGTGTACGAGAGATAGATCGAGTGCTGCAGGTGGGCCATGCTCGTGTAGAGCTTGACCTTCTGCGTGCGTGAGACGAGCGGCTCATCGGCGCCGAACTCGAACCCCTCGTGCACGTGCGCGCGCACGCCGGGCAGCACGCGCGCGACGTCCTTGGCGGTCTCGCCGGCGCGCCGGGCCAGGTAGAGCGCCAGGGCCCGATCGCCCTCGACGCCGGTCCAGGCCTCGCCCGCGTAGAGCCATCCGCTCTCGCCGTGCGTGAAGCGCGCGAGGAAGGTGACGGAGCGTCGCGGGCCGTCGCCCATGCGCCACCCGGTGGTCAGCAGCGCCCGCGCCTCGTGCGAGGGGCCCTCGCTCGGGTCGTCCAGGGAGAGCTCGTACAGCGTGGGCGGGTGGGGCTTGAGGTCCGCGGCCCAGTTCTTCTGCTCCTGCGCGAACTCGGGATCGCGCCGGTCCACGAGCGCGAGATAGGCGTCGGCGTCGGAGGCGCGCACGGCGCCCTCCATCGAGCGCAGCAGCGTCTGGAGCTGCTCGCGGAGGCGGGGGGCATCCTCGGGCGTCTGGGCGCCCGCGGACGTCCAGACAACGAGCACGCACGCGAGCGCACGAAGGAGCGGTCGGATCATGCGTCAAGCGTATGGGAGCGTCCAAAAAGACGACACGGGCCCGCGCGGGCCCGTGCCAAGGGTCGATGTTCCGCGAGCGAGGAGCCGCGCGTCAATCGGCGAGCGGGCCGGTCGGGGGCGGCTCGACCTTGCGGAACTTGATCGTCGTCTCGATGCGGAAGTTGGACTCGGTGGTGTGGCGTTCGGCGTGGAAGATCTTCATCGTGTAGAGCCCGCCGTTCTCGAGCCACGGGATGCGGTCGAGCTCGAGCCACTGCTCGCGCTTGGGGTGGAGCCCGCCCAGGTCGAGCACGAGCTTGTTGTCGATGAAGACCCACACATCGTCATCGCCCGTGAAGCGGAAGAGCTGCCCCTTGCCCGCCTCGTAGACAAAGTTCGCGGTCACCTCCGTGGTGAAGTGGAAGTTGTGACCGGAGGTGCCGAAGTTGCCGTACCCCTGCCCGTCGATCGGGAAGAAACCGCCCTTGGTGTGGTACGGCTCGTCCACGGCCGAATCGAAGAGGTACCGGTTCGAGTTGGGCTGGCGCTTGAGGGTGATCTTGAGCGCGCTGGAGGTGTTCACGCCCGGCACGTCGCGGTACCACTGGCTGAAGCGCTGGGCGCTGGTGAGCATCGCGCCGGTGCGGGCCGTCACCACGCCCTTGGTGTCGTTGAAGTAGGCGACGCGTCCGTCGGCGACGGCGCGGACGGCCGAGAGCAGCGTCGCGTCGGCGTAGAGGAACGGCGGGATCGCGTGCCCCTGCGAGTCCAGGTACTCCGTGGTGATGTCGCCCTTGCCCACGGTCGAGTTCATCACGGGCTTGGCGTCGCTGTCGAGCGTGTCCTTCACGAGCCCGACGCGGGCCGTGTTGTTGCCGAAGGACTCGAAGTCCGGGTGCCCGCCCGACTCGGCCTTGCCCTTGAAGTCGCGGATCGTCGCGACCAGGTCCATCGTGGGCGCGAGGTTCGCGTAGGGGTCCTTGGTCGTGCCCGACGACGTGCCGCTCGTGCCGGAGGTCGTGGGCCCGGCCATCGACGAGGGCGGGAAGTTGGACTTGATCATCGACAGGGCGAGGACGCCCACGGCGAGCCCGGCGAGGGCGAGCATCGTGCGTGCGGTGGAATTGAGTTTCATGGAACGCGCTCCTGGTGTGTCGCTGGTACGGGCTCAGTCGGCAAGCGCCGAAGCCGCGGGCGCCGTCACGCGGCGCATCTGGATGGTCGTCTCGATGCGGAAGTTGGACTGGGTGGTGTGGCGCTCGGCGTGGAAGACCTTCAGCGGATAGGCCTTGCCATCCTCGAGCCACGACAGGCGGTCCAGGTCGATCGTCTGCGAGTGAGCGCCGTGCACGCCGCCCAGGTCGATCGCGAGCTTCCCGCCCACGAACACCCACACGTCGTCGTCGCCCATGAAGGTGAAGACCTGCCCGGTGTTCTTGCGGTACACGAAGCCCGTCTCGAGCTCGGTGGTGAAGTGGAAGTTGTGCCCCGTGCTCCCGTAGTTTCCGTACAGGTCGCCGTCCACGGGGAAGAACCCGCCGCGGCTCTTGTAGGGCTCGTCGTTGGCCGAGTCGAAGACGTAGGTCGTCGTCCCGGGAACGCGGTTGAACACGAGACTCACAGCGGCGGCGGCGTTCGTGCCCGGCACGTCGCGGTACCACTGCGCGAAGCTCTCGATGGACGTGAGGCACGGATTGGTCGGGTTCGAGAGCGAGCCGGCGCTATCGCCGCGCGACGCGTCGTAGAGCGCGGGGTTGATCGCGTTGCCCTTGGCGTCGCGGAACTCGGAGGCGATCCCGTGCCCGACGAGGTCCGTCGCGACGGGCTTGCCGTCGGCGTCCAGCTCCGCGCCCACGAGCCCCACGCGGACGTTGCCCGTGAAGTGCTCGAAGTCCGGGTGCCCGCCCGCGGCGCCGAAGGGCTTGAAGTCGCGGATCGTTGCGCCCACGGAGATGCTCGCGGGGAGCGTGTCGTTGGTGGGATTGCCGTTGGGATTGCCCGGCGAGAGGCGGTTGCCGCCCTTGCTGGGGCGCTTGACCGACGAGGACGCGGCGCCGGCCGGGTCCGTGGTGTTCGCGGATCCGGGCGGGCCCGCCTCGCTCGAGAGGGCGAAGCCGGCGCTCACCACGAGCACGACGAGAGCGGTGCGCACGCGAGATCGGTTGGACGTGTGGACGGTCCCCATGGTCTGCCTCCTGGCGCGAGGGAGCACCGCGCGCCGCAGAGCACATCGGCGGCGCGTCAAGGGGGCCCGAGCGCAGGGCGTGCGCGGGGCGTCGGCGCGGGCGGGTCGTGCCGATCGGGAAAGGTCGTGCCGACTACTCGGACCCTCGGGCGCGCGTCCGTGAACAGGGCCCGTGGATCGGGGGGGTGTCAGTCGCGCTCGGTTCGGCAGGTGATCACGAGCGATCCGTCCCTGGTCTGGATGTCCAGCACGCGGACCTTCCGCCCATCGCCGAGCTTGAACACCGCGTTGTTCACGAGGGCGATCTCGCCCTGGAAGGCGCGGAAGAGCATCTGCGTCTCGGGCAGATCTCGGAGGCGCTGCGGGATGTAGCGGGCCGCCTGCGCGCGCACGGCGCGCACGACCCACGGGCCCGGGATGTCCAGGCGTCCCAGGCTCACGCCCGAGGCCGGAAGCCACAGACGCCCCGTGTCATCCACATATGGATCGATCGTCGCGGTGAGCACCTGCACCCGGTCGCCGGCCCGCACGCTCGCGCCCAGCGTGACCCGCTTCTCGCGGAAGTCCACCTGCAGGTCCGTCATGTCGCGCGGCCAGCGGAACTGCTCCTTCTGGTTCGCGAGCCACATGGGCAGCCGGACGTTCAGCCAGGCGTTGGCGCTGGGCGCATCGACCTCGATGTTCCACAGCGTGCCGGGCTCGGCGTGGCGCGCGGAACTGGGCACGATCGGGTGCGGCTCGTAGATCGCGTTGGTGATGCGCGCCTCCACGTCCTTGGCGAGGCGGATCGTCGCGGGGTCCTCCCGCAGGACCGTCCGCCACCACGCGGGCGAGGCCCGCATCAGCCCCAGCCCCAGGAGCACCAGCACGCACACTGCCACCAGCAACCCCGCCCCGACGGGCGCCAGCAACCGGCGCGATCGCACGGGCAGGGGAGGGATCTTCTCGCGGACCCTCTCCCAGCGCGCGCCCAAACCCGACCACGCGAGGCGCGCCAGCGCCAGGCGGTCCTGCCACGCGGACCCGCGCGGAGTCTGGGGAGGGTGGTCGAGCATCGCACTCCGATCATCGGCTGGGAGGCGTGCGGGTGCAAGAGAGGAAAAACGAAAGCCCCGCGGGAGGCCGCGGGGCGGGGGTATGCGTCGTTGTGCGTTCGGAGCGAACCACCCGCGGGGGCGGCCCGTGCCCGGATCAACGCTTGGAGAACTGGAAGCGACGGCGGGCGCCAGCCTGGCCGTACTTCTTACGCTCGACCTCGCGGGCGTCGCGGGTGAGGAACCCGGCGTCGCGGAGGGCGGCCTCGACCGTGGGGTCGTAGTTGCGCAGGGCGCGGGCGAGGCCCAGGCGGATCGCCCCGGCCTGGCCCATGTACCCCCCGCCGTGCACGCGGGCGACGATATCGAACTTGCCCTCGAGATTGGCGACCTTCAGCGCGGCGACGGCGTCGGTCCGATCGCGGTCCTCGGCGAAGTACTTCTCGACGGGGTGCTCCTTCTTGGCCGTGCCCACCACGATGAACTTCGCACCGCCGCTCTTGCTCAGGCGGATGCGCACGCGGGCGACGGCGGACTTGCGGCGTCCGGTGCCCCACCACCACCCGAACTTGTCGGCGGGGACGGGGTCGCGCAGCTTGCGCTGGGGCGCGGCCTCGGGGGTCGCGAGCGGGGCGGGCGTGAGCGGGGTCGGCGTGAGGGTCGTCATTGGATGGTCCGAGGGGGGAATCTCAAAGCGTTCAACTCAACGTCTGCGTCGGAATCATGAACGATCAGAGCGGGAGGGCGCCCACGTCCTTGTGCGGATGCTCGGCGCCCGGGTACACGTGCAGCTTCTTGAGCATCTGGCGGCCCAGGCGGCTCTTGGGGAGCATGCGCTTCACCGCGGTCTGGATGAGCAGCTCGGGGCGACGCTGGCGCAGCGACCCGTACGTCTCAACCTTGAGCCCGCCGGGGTACTCGGTGTACCGCTGGTGCGTGAGCTGCTCGGCCTTGTTGCCCGTCAGAACGACCTTCGTGGCGTTGGTGACGATCACGTTGTCACCGGTGTCCACGTGGGGCGTGTACTCGGGGCGATGCTTGCCCATGAGCACGATCGCGATGTCCGCCGCGAGGCGGCCCAGGGACTGCCCGTCGGCATCGACGTGGCGCCAGGCCTTGGGAACTTCGCCGGACTTGGCGAACCAGGTTTGGCGTCGCATGCGCAACTCCGTGGCGCGGGCGGACAAAGCCGCGAGCGCCGCAAGGGGGTCGGAAGGCGAGGAGATCCTCGGCTTCCACCGGATACGCCGCCTACCGGGCGGGGCGGGCCGGGTGGTGCTCATCCCGGCAGACTTTCGGACGCGATTCCCGCTCACCCACCACGGCTCACGGGGCGGAAAGGCTAGGAAGGTGGGCAGGGCGGGTCAAACACCCCACGATTGCGTTGCGGGGGCGCATGGGGTCTAGTAAGGTATTCACCGGAGGCGATCGGACAGAGGAGGGCGCGTCGTGGGCGCACAAAGCGTGGGTCATCCGTACGGACGGGGTGGGGCGGTGCTCCTGGCGCTCGCCGGGGCCTTGTCGTCGCTGGCAGGGTGCGGGCCCAACGGCGAGTTCTCGATGTCCAAGGTGCTGGGGACGAACTCGTCCACACCGGCCCGCCCGCAGGACACGGGCCCCAAGACCGCCGAGTGCCCACGGTTCGAGATGGTCGCCTCGCAGCAGAAGACCGGCGTGTGGTGTTGGGCCGCGTGCGCCGAGATGATCCATCGCTACCACGGAAGGCGGGACATCGACCAGGCGGCGATCGCGGCGAAGATCCACGGTGTGGGCGAGGACGGTTCACCCAAGGTCCAGGCCGCGAGCTACCGCGAGGTGATGATCGCGCTGAACCCGACCATGAAGGTCGATCCGCTCGAGAGGATGAAGGAAGTCTGGGGGCGCCAGGGCCAGCACAGCGTGAACGTGGACCTGAACGCGTACGTCGGGTCCGTCGTCGAGCGCAACTCGTTCAACACGGACGACCTGGTGCGTGAATTGCAGCGGCACCAGCCGGTGGTCATCGGCATGGGCAAGGACCCGCGTTTCAACGGCGGGCACGCGATGGTGGTCTACGGAGCGACGTACCAGTCGGCGGGCAACGAGGGCGTGCGCAGGCTGCTCGACGGGAACCAGTCGGGGTCCGGCTCGCGCCTGTTCGGGGTGCACGAGTTCGAGATCACGAGCGTGAAGGTGATGGACCCGTGGACGGGCGAGCCCACCGAGATCAGCGGCGCGGACCTCTCGGCGGGAATGGACTTTGCGATCAGCCAGACGCAGGCGCGAAAGGTGCTCGAGGACGAGATGCGGGCGCTGAACTTCAGGTAGATTGAGGGCACGATGGGATCGAGCAAGCCAGAAGTCGAGCGTGAGAAGGGCGAATCGCACGGCGGGCACGCGGGCGGCGGCATCTTCGTGCCCGATGGACATGGCGAGGAACTCCGCGAGATCGGCGAGCAGAAGTTCCCGAACCGACGCGCGACGCTCGACTCCGTGTACGCGCAGCTCAGCGTGCTCCTGGGGCACATGATCGCGCAGCACAAGGAGCCCGAGAAGCCCAAGCACGAGGCGCTGGCGCATCCCCTGGTGTTCGCGGCGGTCATCACCGGCGTGCTTACGCTGGGCTCGGCGTACTTCGCCCACGCGTGGCAGGAGAAGAGCGCCCAGAACGAGCGGGCGGCATCGCTGCTCAAGACCAAGCTGGAGTTCGCGACCTCGTTCGGCGACCACTTTCCGCGCACGCTCAACCTGACGTACCGCGCGACCAAGAGCGGGCTCTGGCTCGACTACAACGCGAGCCTCTCCGCGGACGATCCCGCGAGAACGCGGGAGTCCGCGACGTTCGCCGACCTTCGCGCCCAGCTCGTGGAAGCCAAGAAGCCGGCCGCCCTTCTCGCGCCGCTCACTGCGCTTTTCGGCGCGAGCGTGGGCGAGGCCGGGACATCGCTGTGGAACACCGTGAGGGACATCCAGAACCTCCGTGACGACACGAAGGGCACCCTCGAGGACAAGCTCAAGCTGCTCGAGGGCAAGCACGAAGAGGCCAACAAGCTGTTCATCGAGGTGATGCAGAAGATCGGCGCAGAACTCCGTCAGTGAGTCGAGCGCCTCGCGCGCACATGAAAGGTGAATGAATGAGCAAGGTCATCCAACGGATCGTTCTTGCGTCGGTTGCGGCCGGCGCGCTCGCGACGCTCGGCGCGTGCAGCGGCACGTACGGCGGGGGCGACTCGCCCAAGGACCCCCCACCCCCTCCGCCCAAGAGCGGCAAGTGAGGCCCGATTCCCGCGAAATCCCTGTGGGCCCGGCGCGTGATCGCGCCGATCATCACGGGCGATGAGCCAGATCGACCCCACGCCATCGGACGCCTGGACGCCCACTCCGCCCACGAACGCGCCGGGCCTGGACGCGCCGCGACCCGAGCGCGCGCCCGATCCCGGCTCGCCCGCGCGGGCGCGCCTGGCGGGATGGCTCGTTCTGCTGCTCATTGGCGTCGTCGCGCTCGTGCAGCAACTGGGCGAGAGCGCGATCTCGCACGCGGGCAAGGGCGAGCCCGGCTCGCCCGCCAAGACCATCGCCCCGCCCGACACGCAGACCGAACTGGCGGCCCGCATGATGGTGCGCCTGTTCGACTTCATGCCCACGCCCGAGATGGGCACGACGATCGAGACGAATCTCGCGCCCGCCTCGGACAAGGCGAGCCAGAGCGGGGCCCGCGCCCTCCGCAGGGCGATCGTGCTTGGGGAACTGGATCGTGCGGCCGCCAAGGGCCCCGAGCCAAAGGGCGCTCGCGCGATCGAGGCCCTGGGCGCGCTCGAACTGGCGAGCGACGACCCCCTCCGCGAGGATGCGGACACGCTCGTGTCGCTCTACAAGGGGGGCACGATCGACGACGCGGCGCGCCAGCGCCTCATCCGCCACCACGGATACTTCGGCGAGTTGGCCGGCGTCTACAACGCCAAGGAAGACGATCCCCAGCGTGAGCGGATCACCGGCGGCGGCGGCGTGCTGCTGCTGCTCTTCGTGGTCCTGGGGCTTGCGATCCTGGGCGCGGGGATCTCGGGGCTCGTCCTGCTCGTGATGTACCTCGTCAAGCGATCGGCCGGAACCTGGCAGGACCGGTTCGTGCCGCCCGCGCCGGGCGGGAGCCTGGCGATCGAGACGGTGCTGGTGTTCGTGCTTGGGTTCCTGGCGCTCAAGGGTGTGAGCAGCGCCGCCGAGCACCTCGTGGGCCCCGAGCGTGCGGTGTGGATCGCGATCGGGTGCCAGTGGTTGCTGCTGCTGGCGTTGCTCTGGCCCGTCGTGATGGGCGTGCGAGCGCGGACCGGCTTGCGCCTGCTGGGGCTGCACAAGGGCGAGGGCGTGGCGCGCGAGATGGCGTGCGGGCTGGTGGGGTACCTCGCGTGCCTGCCGATCATGTTCGCGGGCGCGCTGCTCTCGTTGGCGCTCATGCTCATGTGGCAACTGGTGCGCCGGTTGATGGGCCTGTCCGATCCCGCCCCGCCGGAGAACCCGATCATCGACATCGTCGCGGGCAGCCGGGGCACGCTGCTGATCGTGGTGTTCTACCTGCTCGCCTCGCTGTGGGCGCCGATCGCGGAGGAGACGATCTTCCGCGGCGGGCTGTTCCGCCACCTGCGCACGCGCTGGGGCGTGCTGCCCTCGGCCCTGGTGACGGGCCTGGGCTTCGGGCTCATGCACGGGTACCCGCTGCTCATGCTGGGCGGGGTGATCTCGATCGGGTTCGGCTTCAGCCTGATGCGTCAGTGGCGCGACTCGATCATCGCCCCCATGACCGCCCACTGCCTGCACAACGCCACGGTGCTGGCGCTGCTGCTGGTCCTGATGAACCTGCTGTGGTGAGCGGCGATTCCGCCCGCGTTTGTGCCCAGAATCCGCCCGCCCTCTAGACTTGTCTCCAACAGGAGCACGCGATGCGCGCGATCGTCACCGGGCAGATCGGGATGGACAAGAAGCAGTACCTTGAGGGCGCCGCGGCGTTCGCGGGTCAGCAGGGCTCGCCCATCGACCTGTACCACGTGGGCGACATGATGTACCGCGAGGCGCCCGACGTGAAGCCCGGGCGCATCCTCGACCTGCCGCTCTCGCGCCTGAACTCGCTGCGTCGCGCCGCGATCAAGGACATCATCGCCGACGCGCGCGACAAGCGGAACATCGTCGTCAACACGCACGGGACGTTCCGCTGGCGCCACGGGCTCTTCAGCGCGTTCGACTTCGACCAGATCAAGGCCCTGGAGCCCGACCTGTTCGTCTGCCTCGAGGACAACATCGAGACGGTTCACCACCGCCTGCACCGCGACCACACCATCGACGCGACGCTCAAGGACTGCATGGTCTGGCGCGAGGAGGAGATC
>CAYNSB010000002.1:98685-98937 GCA_964399625.1 uncultured Phycisphaeraceae bacterium | reverse complement strand
CGCAGCACGACCCGAGTTGGAACGATCGCCAGGGCGACCTGAAGAAGCAGGTGATCGAGCACATCATCAAGCCGGTGCTCAAGGAGTGGTGGAACCCGGGCATCACGGTGCACGTGAACCCCACGGGCAAATTCGAGATCGGCGGGCCGCACGGCGACACGGGGCTGACCGGCCGCAAGATCATCGTCGATTCGTACGGCGGCATGGGTCGTCACGGCGGCGGCGCGTTCTCCGGCAAGGACCCGACGAAGG
>CAYNSB010000002.1:0-98675 GCA_964399625.1 uncultured Phycisphaeraceae bacterium | reverse complement strand
GTGGCGGCGGGGCTCGCGGACCGGTGCGAGGTGCAGCTCTCCTACGCGATCGGCGTGGCCGAGCCCACGAGCGTGCTGGTGGACTGCCTGGGCACGGCGAAGGCGGATGAGGACAAGATCGCCAAGGCGGTGCGTGAGACGTTCAAGCTGACGCCGCGGGGGATCATCGAGAGCCTGAACCTTCGGAAGCCGATCTACCGCCCGACGGCCAAGCACGGTCACTTCGGTCGCGCGCCCTACAGCAAGGACGGGATGGACTTCTTCACGTGGGAGAAGACGGACAAGGCCGAGGCGCTGAAGAAGGCGGTGAAGTAAGCGAGATGTGCCTCGATTGAGCCGCTCTGGGCTCAGTCGTGGTTCGGGAGATAGTGACGCCGAAGCACGAGAAGGGGACCGTTGTGCCACTCCGCCGAATTGCTTGCTTGCTAATCAGCACGTTCATCGCAGCGTGTGCGAGCAATCCTCGGATTGAAACAGACGTCGATTACGACCATGCGACGCCGATTACATACCACGATGATTTTGATGCACTATTGGAGAGTGGCAGGATCACGCACGTCGATCAGGTTGAAAGTCCCGACGGCAAGATATCAACCTATGTATATAAACTCGGAACTCCAGGTTGCTTTCGAATCACTGATGAACTAACCCCTCGCGAGTATGACAGAGTCTTTTCTGTTCTGCACTTTCACAATATGATTTTGGACAACCCATACTCGGTGAGGGCGTTCAGGGATTTCAAAGGCAGAAAATAGTTGGGCGGGTGGCACCGACTTCCTGCGCCACCGATCGGTGCCCTGAGCGGCCGGTGCTCCAAGAGCGCACACACGCAAAACAGCACCGACCGTCCTGAGCGACGGTCGGTGGCACGGGTGTGTCGTGGCTCTGCGCTGGCGAACGGCTGAGCAGTGGCTGCTGGACCGTGCTCTCAGCGCTGGGCCGAGGCCATCTTCTTGAAACCCTCGACGGGTTGCGGGTCGGGGTTCACGGGGCCCACGGCGCCGCAGGTTGGGCAGGTGAAGTTCATTTTCGTGTACTTGGCGACGGAACCGGCCGCGGCGTCGAGAGCGCCGGAGGTGGAGCCGAACGCGCCAGCGATGGGGCCGTCGGTGATGATCCTGCCGACGGTGGTGCCGTCGGGCTTGAGGTAGGTGACCTCGACGCCGACGGCGCCATCGCCGATGCCATAGACGGGCGAGCCGACGACGTTGGTGATTCCCGAGACGACGCGTGCGCCGCCGGAGCCCTGGTCGAAGAGGACGAAGCGATACTGGAGGATGAGATCGGGGGGCGTGCCGACCTCGGCGCCGACCTCGCGCTTGAGTCGCTCGGCGAGCTTTTTCTCGAAGTCCGCGTGGGCCTTGTCGTCCACCTTGACGGAGGCCTCGCTGGATTTGAGGGCGACGCGCCCGTAGGTCACGCCTTCCTGCACGGGATGGAGGACGAAGGTCTTGCTGCTGACGCAGCCGGAGAGGGGCGCGGCGAGCGCGACGATCGAGCAGGCGAGGGCGAGCAGACGTGAGGGCATGTGACGCTCCTGAGGTTGAGCGTGTGATGCCGGTGGGGGCGTGGGGTTTCAGCCGGGAGCGGGTTGGGGCTCAGGGGGAGGGTGGGGTCGCGGGGGCGCGGTAGCGGTAGTACACCTCGAGATTGAGCGTGCAGATGGCGGTCTGGTAGACGCGCCCGGCGAGGCGCGAGGAATCGTCGGCGGGGTCCCAGCTTCCCGCGGCGGGGCCCTGGGTGCGCTGGTGCTCGAGCAGTTGCTTGACCAGCTCGCGGTTCCAGGCGGCCCACTCGGGGCCCTGCTGCTGGAACATGGCGAGCGTGGCGTAGTACCAGAAGTGCGTGGGCGTGCCGTCGCCCCAGCGCGGCGCGGCGCGGAGGACGAAGCGTGCGCTGCCGCGCGCGGCGGGCGACTCGCGGCTCTGCCCGAGGATCTGGCGCACGAAAAGGGCCTCGGCGGTCATGGTGGGGGAGGGCTCGGCGTTGCGCGCGTAGGCGAAGCGCCCCGAGCGCGGAGGGGATTCGATGGAGTCCAGCCAGCGGGCCGCGGCGTCCAGGGGCGCTTTGGGCGTGTCGATGCCGGCGCGCCGGGCGCTCTCGAGGGTGAAGACGAGCCAGCCCAGGACAGAGGCGTCGCGCTCGGAGGTGGCGCGGCCCGAGGCGGCGCGATCGACGACGAGGGCGACGGCTCGGCGCGTGGGCAGCGCGAGGGTCTGGTCGCTGGTCATCGCGAGCGCCTCGCACAGGGCGACGGTGGCGACGGTCTGGGCGTACATGGTCTCGCCGCGGCGGAGGTCGCCGTTGCGGTCCTGGCGCGCGACGAGCCAGTCGAGGGCGTGTCGGACGTTGGCCTGGTACGGGCCCTCGCGCTGGTGGGTGTGCCCGGCGCCCAGGAAGCAGAGCAGGGCGAGGCCGGTCATGGAGGCGTCGGAATCGATCTGCGCGGCGTCGGCGCAGCGTCCGCAGGCGTCGTCGAAGTGGGTGGCGCTCCATCGCCCGTCGGGGCTCTGGTGGCGTGCGAGCCAGTCGAGGGCGCGGGCGACGGCGCGCTCGGTGTCGGCGTTGCCGCCGCCACGCTCGACGAGTTCCTGGCGGGCCTGCGGATCGCGCTGGGCGAAGTCCTCGCGTGGGCGGACGGGCTCGTCGGGGATTCGCGTGGCGTCATCGTCGGCGCGAGCGGACGGGCGCACCTCGCTGGGAGGGGCGAGCAAGGCTGGCGCGGGGGCGGCGATCGCGCCGCCGTCGAGTTGTACGGACGGAGCCGCGGAGCGCGGGAGCGTGCCCAGCGCGGGCGAAGGAAGAGAGGACGCGGACGGGGCGGGCACGCCCAAGGGGGCGAGATTGGGGCCGGGCGCGGCGGCGGTGGGAATGGCGGGCTCGGGTGCGGACGCAGAGCGCGCGGGCGCGGCGCTGGGCAGGGCCGGCTGCGGGTCGAGCGCGACGCGGGCGGGGGCCTCCATCGGCGCGGGTGAGGCGGCGATGCTCATCGAGGGAAGTGGAGCAACGTCGGGCGCGGCAGCGCCGGCGCGAGCGGATGGCAATGGCGCGAGCGCGATGGGCGCTTCGGATCGCGAGGGAGAGGGCATCGCGGGCGCGAGCGCGGGCGGCGCGACGCGGCTGGCGGCGCTCGGCTCCGACGATGCGGCGCCGATGGGCTGCGCGGGCAGTGGAGTGGTGTCGGCGTCGCGTGCGGCTGCTGGCGCGGGCACAGCGCCCGAGGCGAGCACCGTGGGCAGGGATGGGCTTGGGTCGCTGGGGGAGAGCGGCGCGGGGGTGGCCGAGCGCGAGGCGGGCAGCGCGGGCGCGGGGGAGGCAGTTGTTTGCGGTGCGGGCGCGATCACGGATGGTGATGCGATGCGCACAGCGCCGGGGGTGGCTTCTTCCGTGCGGGTCTGGGGTGCGATGTCGGGCAGGCTGGCGCGGTCGTCTGAGCGTGCGGCGGGGACCTCGGGGCTCGCGAGGATGACGGGTGGCGCGAGCGTCGCGAGGGGCGCAGCGACGGGCACCGCGCTGGACCGCTCGATGCGCGGCTCGGGGAGCGACAAGGGCGCGGGCTGGGCGATGGTGGGGGCGATCTCGCTGGGGCGCACGCGGAGCGTCGGGGCCTCGGGCTCGGCGGCGGAGGTGACTCGGATCGCATCGGAGAGCGCGGCCTGGGCGCCGCCCGAGGCGAGCACGACGCGCGTGCCCCGGGGCGAACCGGCCCACTCGAGCAGCCCCGAGCCGACGCGCCACACTGCCAGGAGCGAGGCGATCGCGCCGTGCAGGACAAGCGACAGCAGCAGGCACTGGGCGAGCAGCGAGAGTCGGAAGAACCGCTCTCTCCAGCGGGCATTGGCGAGCAGGCGGGCCAGCGCGAGCAGCAGGGCGATGGACGCCAGGGCGATGAGCGCCCCCAGCCAGAGCGCACCGTGCGCGGCGACGCGCTGGCGATAGACCTCGCGCGAGGTGGACGACCAAAGCGCATAGCGCCGGGCGGGGTCGCGCGGGTCGGGCGGTGCCTGGCTCGGCACGGAGCGATCGGAGCTGAACGTGAGGCGGAAGCCCTCGTCGCTGGGCGCGGGGTCGAGCTCGTTGGATGGTGAGTTGACCTGCGCGTCCAGGTGCTCGGGCGGGCCGAGGCGATCGGCGTCGAGCAGTCGGGCGCGCCAGAGATCGAAGCCGCCCAGCCCGCCGGCGCGATCGGAGGCGAAGTAGAGGAAGTCGCCCGCGGGCGCGAGCGCTGGGCAGCCCTCATCGTCGGCGGTGTTGAGCGCGGTGAGCGGGGAGGGCTGGTCCTTCGCGTCGGGCGCGAGGCTTGCGCGGAAGAGGTCGTAGTCGTGGCGGTTGCGTCGCTCGCGGAGGGTCGCGGGCCAGGCGTCGCTGGCGGGCTCGGGCTCGCCCGGGCGCGGGCGGTTGGAGGCGAAGTAGAGGCGCTCGCTCGCGGCGTCGGGGCAGGGGTCTATGTCGTTCCACGCGGAGTTGATGCGCGGGCCCAGGTTCGTGGGCGAGGACCAGCCGGAGCCGCTAGCCGTGGAGGCCCACAGGTCGAAGCCGCCCTGCCCGCCGGCGCGGTTGGAGGCGAAGTAGAGGGTGCGTCCGTCGTGCGAGAAGGCGGGCGCGAGCTCATCGTCGGTGGTGTTCAGGTCGGTGATGGGCTCGGGCTCGCTCCAGCCCTGGGGCGTGCGGCGGGCGAGGTAGAGGTCGGCGTTGGCCCCCGCGCGTCCGCGCACCATGACCATGGTGAGCCCGTCGGGGCTGATGCGCGGGGCGTAGAGGTCCGCGGCGCTTCGGAGCGGGCTCTCGACGGGCGTGGCGGGCGTCCAGAGCACGTCGCGCGAGGTCGCGTCGGCGGTGCGGATGGTTCGCCCGTCGGTCCACTCGCCGCGCGTGCCGGCGCGCCACGCGAGCACGAGCGCCACGGGCGCGAGCAGCGAGAGGAGGATCGCACGGCGGGACAGTGGCATGGGTGCTCCCCGCGGAGGGGTCGGTGCTCAGCGCATGGGCGTGGTGTCGAGGTACGGGTCCTGGACGCCCGCGGCCTTGCAGGCGTCGAGCGCGGCGGCGATGTCGGCGTAGGCGGCGCGTCGATCGCCGCGGACGCTGACCTTCTGGTCGCGGCGTTCGTCCAGGGCCGCGCGCACGATCCGCGTGAGTTCATCGCTCGAGACGGTTCGTCCGGCGATGCTGATCTGCCCCTGCGCGTCCACGGAGACGACGAGCTCGCGCGGCGCGGCGGAGATGGGCGCGGAGTTGGCGGCGTACGGCAGCGTGACGCCCATCTCGCGCTCGGCCTGGGCCATCGTGGTCGCGAGCAGGAAGAAGATGAGCAGGTTGAACAGCACGTCCACCATGGGCACGAAGTCCACGTGCGGATCGGGCGCGGCGGCGTCGTTTCGGATGAGCATGGGGCGTCTCGCGGGGGCTAGGGTGCGGCGACCAGCGCGGGCTCGGGGGGCGTGGCGGCGCGGGGGGCCCGCGCGACAGGCGCGGGCGCGGCGGCCGCGGGCTCGAGCCAGAGATTCGCCGCGGAGTCCAGCGAGAGGGCGGCGCGATCGAGGCGCGCGAGGATGATCTGGTACGCGATGAGCGTGGGGATCGCGATGATGAGCCCGCCCGCGGTGGCGGTCCACGCTTCATGGATGCCCTGGGCGAGGCGCTCGGTCCGCCCCAGCGACTGACCGGAGGCGGCGACGACGGTGAACGTGCGGATCATGCCCAGCACCGTGCCCAGCAGCCCGAGCATCGTGGCGGCCTGGGGCAGAGCCGAGAGCAGCCGGACGCGCTGGCGGAGGGTAAGCAGCGCGGCGGCGCCGGCATCGGCGATCGCACGTCGGCGCTGCTCGGGGTCGCTGTGGCGTGCCGCGGCGCGGAGGACGAGGGCGAGCGGGCTGGGGTCGCTCGCGCACGCCTCGATGACGCGGGCGGGCTCGTCGCGATGGCGCAGGGCGTTCTCCAGCAGGGCGGGCGGCACCACGCGGGCTCTTCGCGTGACGAGCACGCGCTCCACGACGATGGTCATCGCGACCAGTGAGCAGAGCGCCAGGGGGATCATGGTCCAGCCGCCCTTGAGGGCCATCTCCCAGACCGTGGAGACGATCGTGCCCGTGGCGGGCTCCTGCGCGAGGGTGAACGGGCTCATCGGGAACCTCCGGGGGTGCGGGTGCGGGCGGGCTCGCGCGGGGGTGTGCGAGTGGCGGGGGCGGCTGGAGCGGTGCGGGCGGCTTGCGTGGCGGGCGCGCGGGCTGCCTTGGCCTCGCGAGCCAGGGACGCCCAGCGCGAGTCGGGGAAGCGCTCGATCACCTCGTCGAACTGCCTGGCGGCATCGTCGGCGCGGTTCAGTTGCGCCAGGCATCGCCCGGCCTCGTAGAGCGCGGCGGGGGACCACTCGGGCGAGGCGTGGAGCACATCGACCTTGAGCAGTTCTGCAACGGCGCTCTCGAGCGCGTTCTGCGCGAACAGGCACTCGCCGATCTGGAACTGGGCGCGCGCGGCGGTGGGCCCGTCGTGGCGTGCGACGATCTGGCGATAGGCCTCGATGGCCTCGTCGAATCGCGCGGCGCGCTCGCGTGCCCATCCGATGCCGAAGAGGGCGTGGAACCACAGCGGCGAGTTCGGGTCCGCGTCCAGGAAGGCGCGATAGGCGCGCTCGCTGCGGGCCCAGTCCTCGCACGCGGCCCAGGCCTCGCCGGCGCGCAGCGCCGCGGAGCGTGCGACATCGTCGCGCTCCGGGCCTTCGGCGAGCGCGTCGAGGGCCTCGCCCGCGAGGCGGGCCTTGCCCACGCGCACGAGCGCCTGCGCGCGGACGAGGGCGAGGGCCCGCGCGGGCCCGGACGTTGACGCGGCGCTCGGAGCCGGCGCGTCCTGCGTCTCGTCGAGCGCTTGCTGCGGCTTGTCGAGGGCGAGCAGGGCGCTGGCGATCTGGTACATCGCACGCTCGCGCAAGGGAGCGGCGTCGCTGTCGGGCAGGTCCTTGATCGCCGACTGCGCGGCGCGGGCGTGCGTGAGGGCATCGTCCGCCTTTGACGCGTCGAGGGCGGACTGCCCCAGCGCGAGCAGCGCGTGGGCGCGCCAGCGGGGCGGGCCCTGATCGGCGAGGGCGTGGTAGGCCTCGCTCGCCTGGCTCGTTCGAGAGAGCTTCTCGCAGGCGATGGCGCGCTCGTAGGTGGCCAGGGCGCGCGTCTCATCGTCGAGCGAGGCGACATCGCGCACCGCGTCGAGGGCGCTGAGCGCTTCTTCGTGGCGATCGAGGCGGTTGAGCGTGGAGGCGAGCAGCACTCCCGCGCGGGGCGATGGAGCGCCCGCGCGAGCGAGGCGATCGAGAACGCGGCGTGCTTCCTCGGGCTTGTTCGCGGCGAGCCAGGCCGAGGCGACCTCGAGCGGGTCGGCGTCCGGGAGCGCGGCGAGCGTGCGGGCGGCGTCCTCGGGCTTTCCCTGGCGGGCGTCGAGGGCCGCGAGCTCGCGCCGCGCGTGGGCGGTGAGCGTTGCGTCGGCTCCAGGTTGCTCGGCGACGCGGCGCAGGGCGCGGCGTGCCTCGTCGGGGCGATCCCGGTTGAGGAGGCAGCGGGCCAGCTCGAGGCCCGCGTGGCCGCGGGAATCGCCGGCGCCCTCGTCGGCCGCGATCGGCTCGAGGACCGCGATCGCCTCGTCGTGCTTGCCCTGGCGGGCCAGGCACACGCCCAGGCGCAGGCGGGCATCGGGCGCGGGAGCGCCGCGCTCCTTGAGCAGTGCGACGAACCAACGCTCGCCCGCGCTCCAGTCCTGGCGGGCCATGGCGCGATCGCCCGCGATGCTCAGCGCTTCGACGCGGAGCGAGGCCTCGGCGGGCGGGTCGCTCGCGAGGGTCTCGGCGAGGGCCTGCTCCGCGGAGGCGTTGGCGTCGGTGCGGACGGCGCAGATCGCGGCTCGAAGGCGTGCGCGCGGCGTCTGGGGCGACCTGGCGTGCTCGCGCGCGAAGCCGTCGTACAGCGAGCGGGCGCGGGGCAGGTCGTCCTGAGCGAAGGCGTTCTCGGCGGCGAGCAGCGCGATGCTCTCGCGCGTTCCATCGGACGTCGCTCGGGCCCGCCACTGCTCCGAGTCCGCGTAGTTGCCCGCGCGGTGGAGGCACCACGCCAGCGCGAGCGCGGCGTCTGGGGCCAGGTCGTGGCGTGGGTAGGCCTTGAGCCAGGATTGCCAGGCTTGCAGGGCAAGGTCGTCGTGCCCGGCGCGGGAGTGGGCGCTTGCCAGTTCGAACCGGAGGCGCGGGAGGAGCGGGGACGACCCCGCGCGATCGATGGCGGCCGTGAGGCGCGCGACGCACTCGTCGTGCTTGCCCTCGAGCGCATCGGCGCGGGCGAGCGCGAGCGCGATCTCTGGAGCGTGCTCGGCGTTGCTCTCCGCATCGCGCAGCGTCCTGCGTGCGTTCTTGGCTTGACCCTCGTCCAGGTGCATCGACGCCTGCACCAGGGCGAGGCGGACGCGTCCATCAGGGGCCGAGGGAGGCTCGAGGCCTTGCAGGGCGCGCGCGGCGAGCGCTCGATCCCCCTGCGCGAGCGCGAGCTGGGCTTGTCCCAGGCGTGCCTCGAAGCGCACATCGTCCTTGCCCTGGGTGGCGGCGAGCTGGTACATCTCCATCGCGCGAGCCGTCTCGCCAAGGGCCTGGGCGCATTGCGCGGCGAGCAGGGCCGCGTTGGGGGCGACCTCGCTCTTGGGCGATGCGGCGAGCAGGGCCGAGGCGCGATCCAATGCGCCGCGCGTGTCTCCCGTGCGCTGGAGGGACATCGCGACGAACAGGTCGGCGCGATCGGCGGCGGGGCTCTGCGGGAAGTCCGCGCGGACTTTGGCGAGCGTCTTGCTCGCGTCATCGAAGCGGCCCAGGCGATAGAGCGCCTCGCCCAGTTGCGCCAGGGCGCGATCGAGCTGGGCGAACGAGGGATGGCTGCGGGCCATGGGCGTGAGCAGTTCGACGACGCGTGCATCGTCGCCCTTGTCGGCGGCGCAGCGAGCCGCGAGCAGGCGTGCGTCGGGCGCGAACTCGAAGCCCTCGACGCTCAGCACGCGTGCCAGCTCCTCGCCCGCCCGATCGCACTGGCCCAGACGCACGAGGCACACGCCCAGTGCGTAGCGGGCGTGCGTCGCGTGCTCGCCGGTGGGGTGCGCGTCGAGGTACGCGCGGAGTTCCTTGCCCGCCAGGTCGTGCATGCCCTTGCGGAGGAAGCCGATGCCGGCGCGATAGGCGGCGTCGTCGGCGGTGGGCTGGGCGAGCCCGGGCGCGGCGAGCACGAGGGCCGCGAGCGCGGGGACGTACGAGGAGCCGGCACGCATGTGCGCACCTCCACTGGTCAACGACCAGGAGCACGAACTGGGAACGATGGTGGGGAGGCGACGCGCTTCAGCGGGCGAGAGGCGCGGGCGACGCGGCGCGCACGGGAGCGACGGGCGGAACCGGGGCGACGGCGGCGACGGCGGGCGTGGGCCGCGTGGTCAGGGTCGTGCTCAGCGGAGCCACGGGGGCGACAGGCCCGGCGCTGACGATCGTGCCGATCGCGGGAGCGATGACCGTGGCCTGCTCGTCGTCCTCCTGCGCATCGTCCGCGTCTTGGGCGTCCGTGCTGCTGTCGTCATCGGCGTCCATGGCGTTGTCGTCGTCGCTATCCCCCTGGGCGAGGGTCTCCTCGAGCTGTTCGTCGGCGATTCCCGCGATGGCGGCCTCCATCGCCTGGGCGCGCTCGTCGAGCTCGCGGACCATCTGCTCGAGGTGGTCGATGTTGGCGTTCATGGCGCCCGAGGCTCCGTCCAGAGCCTGCGCGTGGGCCTGGAACTCGCGGGCCGCACGCTCGAAGCGCTCGCGATCGGCGGGCGAGGGGCCGTCGTTCTGGTCGGCGGCGGAGCGGCGGAGTTCCATGAGGCGCTCGAGCTCGCGCATCTGCTTCTCGCTCTGCTGGCGGGTGCGATCGCCCTGCTTGCGAGCGGACTCGAGCTGGCGCTGGAGCTGCTCGCGATGCGTGCGGAGCTGCTCGAGGGAGGAGCGGTACGCCCGCGCGGCCGAGGCCTGGGCACGGGCGAGCTCGCGCTCCATCTCGCGCTGGCCCGTGTCGGCGCGGTTCGAGCGGGTGCGCTCGTGCTGCCCGCCCTTGGCGATAATGCCCACGAAGCGTCCGAACACCTCGTGCTCGGCGTCGGTGCCCCAGAGGACGATCTCGTCGCCGGCCATCTCGACGAGGATCGGCACGTCCGAACGCGACATGAGGGAGTAGAAGCTCTGTCGGCGGCCGGCGGGCAGGTCGTACTCGCGGGGCGAGCGACCGGCCTTGAGATCGTCCAGGTTCGTGCGGGCGATGGATTGCCCCCGCCCGATGGCGCGCGGGCCCATCGTGCCACGCGGGATGACGTACAGGTTGTGGGGCGCGTTGGGGCCCGCGGCGGCGGCGGGGGCCTCGGGCGCTTCGGGCGGGTGCGGGGTGCGCATCGCCTCGAGCGCGGGGGCCTCGCCCAGGAAGGGATTCGCGGCGGGGGCCTCGTGCGTGCCGGCGCGGGCGCTATTGCGGGTGCGGGCGGGCTTGGGGGCGATCAGGACGTGCGCACCGGACTTGGCGCCTTCTTCCTCGGGCGGGCAGGCGACGCCGGGGATCACGAACGTGCTCAGCGCGAGGGCGAGGGCTCCAAGGGCGATGCCGAGCTTCGAGGCGCGAGGTGCGGAGGACGATGTCATCACCATGGTGATTCTCCTGGCGAGCTTGCTCGCCGACCCGGCCGCTACTCCGAGTCCGTGGCGTGGAGCGCCCCGTGGGGCGCAGAGGAAACTGGTGGTCGTGACGAGGGCGGACGCGTACGTCCGGCGCTCGGCGGGATAGAGCGAGGTGACCCAGGCGTCACAGCAGAGTTCGGCCTCGTCGCGCAGGCGGCGTCGGGCCCACCACGCGACGGGGTGCCACCAGAAGAGCGTTCCCAGCGTGCTCTCGATCCAGCGGACCAGGTGGTCCCCGCGGCGCAGGTGCGCCAGTTCATGCACGAGCACGACGCGGCGCGTGTTGGTGTCGAGGCGGGACCAGAGCGCACGCGGGAGGAGCAGGCGAGGACGCCAGCCGCACCAGACCATCGGCGACACGGGCGCATCGACGAGCATGGCGCGGGGCGCGCGGCGCAGGCCCAGCGAGCGGGCGATCTGGCCGACCAGTTCGGTGGTGTCGGCGCTCGCGGGCGTGGAGGTCGCGAGCCAGCGGGACGCGACGCTCGAACGAAGGGCGGCGATCGCGGCGAGCATCAGGGCTCCGCCCAGCCAGAGCGGCGCGGGGATCGGAGGTGAGACGAGCGCGTCCCGCAGTTGCAGGGCGGCGTCCACGACCGCGCTTGCGCGTGAGGGCGCACCAGCGGAGACGGGTGCGCCCGCGGGCGCGATCGTGGACGGCCGCATGACGTCGGAGGAAGATGCGAAGGGCGCGGATGTGGAGCCCGAGGCGGGCGAAGCGATCGTGGCGAGCGACGCGTCCGCGACGCTGGGGAGCGGCGTGCGGAATGGATTCTCACGGGCGAGGGAGCGCGGGCGGGCGGGCTCGGACCGGGCGGTGCGCGGCAGGGAGGCAAAGTCCAGCGTGGGGGCGAGGTTGGCGGTTGAAGCCAGGGGCTCGCGCGGCGCGCGCCCCTCGAACGCGGGCTGGATGATGCTCGACTGGCGCGGGAGCACCCGCGGCGGCTCGGCCTGGGCGAGCGGGAGTGTCGCTTCGGGCGCGATGAGCGAGCGAAGGCGGGAGGACGCGAACCAATCGGGGCGCCAGATCGCCGAGCCCAGCATCGGGGTCACGAGCGAGCAGAGGACGCAGCCCCAGAGGAGGTGGCGCGTCGCGGGGCGGACGCGGGGGAACCGGCAGGCGAGGGCGACGAGCACCGCCAGCGGGCACGCGGCGATGGCGCCCATCCACAGCAGCTCGATCTGTCGCGTCAGCACGTCCACGTGGGCGGTTCCGTTGGGTGTGGATCGGGGGTCCGGCAGGGGGGGGGACGGGGAGGAGGGCGGGTGTCAGGGCTTTCGCGGCGCTCGCTCGTCGAGCTCGTCGATCAGCTTGCGCAGGCGGGCGAGCTCCTCGGGCGAGAAGCGTTCGTGCTCGATCAGGTGCAGGAGCACCGGGGCGGCGGCGCCGTCGTAGAGCTGGTCCACGAGGGTCTTGATGCGCGAGGCGCTGACGCTGGCGCGGGAGACCTTGGCGCGATAGACGTGGGCGGTGTCGCGCTTGTCGCTGGCGACGACGCCCTTCTGGACCAGGCGCGTGAGGAAGGTGAGGACAGTGGTGTAGGCGACGGTGCGTCCACGCTCGTGGAGGCGGTTCATCACGTCGCGGACGGTCTGGGGCCCGCCGTCCCACAGCGCCCGCATGACGGCGAGTTCGGCCTCTCCCAGTTCCACCGGTCGGCGTGCCATCGTGGCTCATCCCCTTGGTCTACTACACGTGTCGTACACAATCTACTACGTGCGTCGTAGAGTGTCAACGGGGAAGGGGATGTTCCGCGGACATTTTTCCGGCGTGTGGACCGCGGGATTTCGCGCACGGATCGTGTTCGGGGGCGAGGCCTTGGATGCGACGCGGGATGGCGGGCCTAGATGTTGGCCTCGGTGACGCGCAGGATCTCCTGCACCGTCGTGAGCCCCTGCGAGACCTTGCGCATGCCGTCGCCCCGGAGGGTGACCATGCCGCGCTCGACGCAGAGGCGTCGGAACTCGGCGACGTTGGGGTTGCGCGCGATGATGTCGCGGGTCTGGTCGTCGATGGTGAGCAGCTCGTAGATGCCGACGCGTCCGGAGAAGCCGGTGTGCCGGCACTTGTCGCAGCCCTTGGCGGTGGGCATCTGCTCCGTGTCGATGCCCTGCATCTGCAGGTACTCGCGCATGTCCTCGCTCGCCGGCTCCATCGCCTTGCAGTGCGTGCACAGGCGGCGGACGAGGCGCTGGGCGAGCACGGCGTTGACCGCGGCGCCGACGAGGAAGGGCTCGAGCCCGATGTTCACCAGTCGCGTCACGCTGCTGGGCGCGTCGTTGGTGTGGAGCGTCGAGAGCACGAGGTGGCCCGTGAGCGCGGCCTGGACGGCGATGATCGCCGTCTCGTGGTCGCGGATCTCGCCGAGCATGATCACGTCGGGGTCCTGGCGGAGCAGGGCGCGGAGGGCGACGGGGAAGGTCATGCCCGCGCGCTCGTGGACCTGGGTCTGGGTGATGCCGTCGAGGTGGTACTCGACGGGGTCCTCGACCGTGGAGACGTTCATCGAGTTCTTGTCGAGCTGGCGGAGCGAGCTGTAGAGCGTGGTGGTCTTGCCCGAGCCGGTGGGCCCGGTGACGAGCACGATGCCGTGCGGCGCATCGACCATCTTCTTCCAGACCTGGAGCGTGTCCTCGTGGAAGCCCAGGTCCTCGAGCTTCACGTTGATCGATCGCGTGTCGAGGATTCGCATCACGATCTTCTCCCCGCCGTTGACGGGGAGCGTGGAGAGGCGGAGGTCGAGCTTTCGGCTCTGGACGGTGCAGCGGACGCGTCCGTCCTGGGGGATGCGCCGCTCGGAGATGTCCAGGTTCGCCATCAGCTTCAGGCGGGAGCACACGGCGGCGGCCATGGACGCGGGCGCGTTCATGACCTCGTACAGCTCGCCGTCGATGCGGAAGCGGACCTTGAGCTTCTTCTCGGTGGGCTCGATGTGGATGTCCGAGGCGCCGTCCTTGACCGCGGTGTGGATGATGTGGTTGACGTAGCGGATGACGGGGGCGGACTCGGACTGGGCCTCGAGGTCGGTGGGCTTCTCGGATTCCTTCTCGACGGTGACGTCGCCCTCTTCCGTGGAGACGGAGGAGAGGATCTCGGAGACGTCGATCTCCTCGGCCTTGCTGGACTCGCCCAGCAGGTCCAGGGCCGCGCGCACGTCCGAGGAGGGCACGATCGCGAGCTTGACGCCCTTGACGCCGAGCCTGGAGCGGACCTCATCGACGAGGAACGGGTCGTCGGCGCGGGTGGAGCCGATGACGATGCGCGAGCCCTCCTGGCGGAGCGGGATCACGGAGTGCTGCTTGCAGAACTCGGGCGTGAGCCGCTGGAGTGCTTTTCCGTCGAACCCGCCCTCGAGGCCCTTCTCGAGATCGACGCGCTCGAAGGGGAGGCCCGCGTGCTCGGCGATCGCCTGGAGCACCGCGGCCTCATCGACGCCCTGCTCGATGAGCACGTCGGTGAGCCGGCGCCCGGGGGACTGGCGGAGGACGGCGAGCGCGGCGTTCATCTGCTGCGCGTTGACGATGTTCTTGAGGACGAGCTGGTCCTGGAGCGAGCCCGACTGGCGCTCGATGGCCATGGGCTCGTCGTGGATGCTCGAGAGGGCCGGGCCCACGCTGGAGGAGGCCGCGGCGGGGGCGTTCTTGACGGCCGGATCGTGCTCGGGCGTGGTGGGGGCCTTGATCCCGAAGGTCTGCTGGTTGGCGGGGACCGCCGGGAGCGGCGAGAAGGACTGCTCGGCCTTGTCGATGGTGTGCTGCTTGGGCCCCGGCGCGGGCTCGGCGGGCTTGGGCTTGTCGGCGCGCTTGTTCGCGCCGACGCCCAGTTCCTGGAGGATGTCGTCGATGTTGTACTTGGGCACGCCGGGGCCTCTCTCTGGTGCGGGCGCGGGCGGTCCCGCGCGCGCCGATCAGCGACGCGGGTTCATCGGGTTGTTGGACTTGAGCCCGCCCCTCCCGTTGGGGCCGCCCGGCCCGTCCGAGAGCGAGATGGTGTACGTCTGGTTGTCCGCGATGAGGTCCACGGCGCGATCGTGGATCTGCCCGACCATGAAGAGGTCCGCGACGGTGTCGCCCACGCGCACGGTGCGTCCGTCGATGCGGGCCAGGGGCACGGGCCCGTCCATCACGCCGTTGAGCTTGAGGGAGGCGAGCGTGTTGCGGATCTCCTCCTGTCGGGCGGCGCCGGTGTCGGGCGCGCGGCTCGTGACGGGGTTGGTCGAGGGGACCGCGGGCCCGTCGTCGAGGGTGAAGGGGTTCTTGCGGAGCTGGCTCGCCTCGATGGCGATGGGCGCGCTGCTGGCGGCGAGCTCGCGGAGGATGCGCGAGTGCTCGGCGCTGGTGGAGGCGCCCGCGTTGTCGGGCTGGTAGTCGATCTTCACGGACTGGAAGCTGATCCCCGAGTCCATGCCCTTGCGGCGCATGAACAGCAGCGACGCGACGGAGACCACCAGCACGAGCACCACGACCATGATCTGGGAGCTCAGCAGCGAGCGCAGTTTGGCCGAGAGCGCGTCGGACGCGGGCGCGGCGCCCGCGGGGGCGTTCGTCGGGCGGAACTCGGCGATCGCGTCCGCTCCGTGGTCGGGCACCATCAGGTCCTTGTCGTTCATTTCTCGCTCCCTTCGGGGCGGAAGTAGATGCTCAGGGTGAACGCCGCCTCCATGTGCCCGTTGTTCTCCTTCACGCGCCCGATCTTGAGGTCGGGCATGCGCGTGATGCGGGGGAGCTGCTCGAGCTTGACGAGGAAGGCGTTGAAGCCCTTCTCGCCGTCCTCGGAGCGGAACGGGCCCTTGATCTTGACCTTCAGCGGCTGCTCCATGTACATCGCGGCCGAGACGGGCTTGTCCGACTCGATGTTGGGCGCCTCGAGCCCGCACTGCACCGCCAGGTCCGAGATCGATCGCACGACCGAGTCCACCTCCTTCTTGGAGGGGAGCTTGGCCTCGATGAGCATGATCTTCTCCTGCGTCTCGGCGATCTGCTTCTCGAGGCTCTCGGCGCGGGAGGTGGACTCCTGCACCTTCTGCAGGAGGGCGCGCTTGTGCGCGATCTCCTCACGCGCCTGCGCGATCTCGCGGTTCTGCGGGCGGAAGACCAGGAAGTAGCTCGCCACGGGCAGCGCGACGAGGATCGACAAGAGCAACGCCTCTCGGGGTCCGACCTTCATGGGTTACTCCTCCTTCTTTCCGGACGCCTCGGCGGTCGGCGACCCTTCGGGCGCGGGCTTGCCCGCGGGCGTGGACGACGGCTTGTCGTTCGAGAACGTCTTCTTCGCGACGGTCTGCGGGTTGGGATCGAGCGCTCGCCCGTCGGCGCCCTTCTTGATGGTGGCCTGGATCTCGAACTTGCGGAACGACTCCTTGTCGACTCCGGTCTCCTTGATGTAGCGGAGGTCGACGCCGTCGAGGATCGGGCTCTCCTGCAGCGAGTGCAGGTAGTCGGAGATCTCGTTGTTGACCTTGGCGAGCCCGGTGAGCTTGAGCGTGTACTCGAAGCGCGGGGCCTCCACCTTGGGGGCCTCGACCTTCGGGGCGTTCTTGCCCACGGCGCTGGAGCTCTGCCCGGCGGGGCGACCCGAGAGGTTCTTCACGCCCGAGCCGGAGCCGATGCTGCCGCCGCTCACGACCGGGGCGGTCTTGGCGCGCTTGCCCTCGAGGACCATCTCGGTGAGCGTGATGTTCTCGGGGAGGCGGTTGACCAGCTCGCGCAGGAGGACCGAGCGCGGGACCTGCTCGACCAGGGCCGTGGTGATCTCGGCCTTCTCGAGCATCTGCGCGTTCTGCAGGTCGAGCTTCTTGAGCTGCTCGATCTTCGCGGCCTCCTTGGTGTAGTCCGCGGTGATCACCTGCTGCTCGTGGCGCACCTGGATCCATTGGCGGTTGGTGACGAAGAAGGCGCTGACCACGCCGAACATCACCACGCCGAACAGGCCCAGGCAGATCAGGTTCGCCCGGAACTCGTGCTTGCCCTTGACATAGTCCTGGGGGAGGAAGCTCCCGGCGGACTGGTCTCGGAGAAAGGGATTCTTCATGGATGGCTCCGGGTCACTCCAGGGATATCACAGGTCCGTCGGAAGGAAGCACAGGCCCAGGGGCACGGCCCAACCGGGCTGGGGTTGGCGAAGGTCCACGCCCGGCGTCAGCTCGTCGCCGCGCTGCACGGAGGCGAGCGGGTCGGCGATCTGCGCCGAGACACGGATGGCGCGGGCGATGTGCTGGCAGAGCCCGCGGTAGCGCGCCTCGCCGCCCACGAACACCGTCCGCTCGATGGGACGGGCCGGGAACAGCGACGCGTAGTACCGCAGGGCCAGGGCGATGTCGTCGGTGAGGATCTCCAGCGGCTCGCTCAGGTCCGCCTTGGGCGGGACGAAGGCGCGCGGCGCCTGGCGTCCCAGGTCGCCCGAGAAGATCGTCGAGCCGTCCTGGCGACGCTCGCTGGCGGCGATCGCGGCGGCGGTGGTCGAGCGGGCCGCGTGCTCGCGGCTCTTGGCCTGGGCCTCAGCCTGGGCCTCGGAGCCCGAGAGGGGCACGGCGCCGGCCGCGGTGAGAACCGGGCGCTCGAGGAACGACGCGCCGCGGGCCGCGGGCGCCGCGGTCGCGGCGCCGAGGACGATGCCGTCCATCTGCGCGCGGAGGGCGCGGGCCTCGCCCATGGAGCACTTGGTCTGCTTGCAGATCGCCTCGTCGAGGTAGCGCCCGCCCATCTCGATGCGCTTGGAGAACATCAGGTTCTGCCCCTGCGCGATGAGCATGTTCGTGGAGCCCGCGCCGATGTCGAGGTAGAGGGTCGTGGCGTTCTTGTCGTCGGCGCGCCGGGAGATGGGCTCGAAGGCGCGGAGCAGCGCGAGCTGCTCGCAGTGCATGCCCACGGGCTCGAGCTTCGCCTCGCGGAGCGCGCCCATGAGCCGCCCCACGAGCTCGCGGGTCGCGGCGAGGCAGATGACCTCGGTCTGCTGCCCGCCGCCGGGCGAGGGCAGGTCCGCGACCTCGAAGTGGCGGAAGACCATCTGGCTCGGGTGGCACCCGAACTGCTGCACGAGGGCCGACTCGACGATCGCGTGGATGGGCGTGCCGTCCTTGGGCACCTTGAGGTGCTTGCAGAAGGACAGGCTCGCGGGGATGGCGCACACGCCGCGCTTGCCCGAGAAGTTCCCGGCCTTGAGCATCTTGGGAAGGGCGTCGCTCTGGAAGCGGAGGCGCTTGCCCGCGTCGAGCAGGAGGTCCTCGGGGGTCTCGACGCTCGCGGCGGCGGCGAGCGTGCACCCGGACTCGGTGCGGTTGATCTGCAGCGCCTTGAGCGCACCGGTGCCAAAGTCGATCGCCACGGGCGAGAGGCCCGCGTTGACCAGGCTCTTGGCCTGACCGACCAGCTTGTTCCGGAACATCCCGAACGCCATCGATCCCGTCTCCGTCCCCGGCGCTCGGCGCGCGCGGGAGGTGTCGGAGTGAGATCGACCCGCCACGGGGGGGTGTTCACAGGTGGGCCAAGTTGCCCTCACGGATCGAAACGCCCGTCCGGCACAACCGGACCATGCTTCCACGGGCCGCGGGCCCCGCGCGCGTCATCCGCCCAGCGAAGGCCAGTCGATCCGTCCGAGAATCGACGACAGTCGCGCCAGGGCCCCGGCGATATCCCATCGCTGGCCGGAGCGATCACCCGTGGTGTTGCTGATGGTCCGCAGTTCGGCGAACGGGGCGCCCAGGCGCGCACACACGAGGGCGATCGCCGCGCCCTCCATGCACTCGGCGGCGGCGCCCGTCCGATCGCGCACAATCCGCGCCAGGGCGTCGGTTCCCGAGCATGTCGAAACGGTGGCGATGGCCGCGAGCGTGTCCACAAGCGGGGTCAGAGCCGCAAGCAAACGGGGGTGGCCCGCCACCCTCGCGTCGTTGACGGGCGGCGGGCCGAGGGCAAATCCCATCTGGGCGATGGTGCGGTAGCCCGCGTCGGTGAGCACGCCTTCGTCCGCAAACGCGCTGTGGGACGCGAGCACGCTTTGCCCGAGCGCCAACTCTGAATCGGGGAGGGCCCCGGCGATTCCCACGTTGAGAACAGAATGGTATTTGTTTGGGTCCCAAGCCCGTGCGACGGCTCCAGCGGCGTTGGTCTTTCCCACGCCTGTCATCAGTAAGGAGGTGTGGGCCGCCAACTTTCTGGGGAGCCAGTCGAAGGTGTCGGAGTCGGCGCGAGCGAGGATTCCGGCCAGTACGGCCCGCGCCTCGATGGGCGCGGCGACCACAATGAGCGTGTGCCTGACGGGTGTGGAGTGTGTGTCCATCCTGAGTTATGCAAGAGTATTGCCGCACAAGAGCGGTAGACTCACGCGTGGTCGGAACGGGGTCCGACATTGAAACCGGGCGTTGAGCGCTCGGTTCAAGGGACATGCGGACATGTCCGGGCGATCAGAGCCGGCGCGTGTGTGTCCCTTAGGAAGCGTTCCATGACGAGCCAATCCCCGTCCTCGCGTCGCGGCGCGATTCTCCTGAAGGCGATCGTGGTCACGTCGGCATTGGCGGCGGGAGGCACGGGGTTTGTCGCGGTGCTGGGGCAGTCCAAGGACACGCCCCGGGCCAGCGCGGGCAAGCGTGGGGGTTCGGTCGAGCTTGGCGTGGTGGAGCGGACGTCGTTCGACGTGAGCGTGACGTCCACGGGGCAGCTCAAGTCCAAGCTGCAGAAGGAAGTGCGGAACGAGACGGAGAACGAGACGAGCGTGGTGGAGATCGCGCCCGAGGGGTCGCGCGTGAAGAAGGGCGACCTGCTCATCCGTCTCAACAGCGACAACATCAAGAACCAGGTGGAGGAGGAGACGCTGCGCGTCGAGTCCGCCAAGGCGGAGCTGGTCGCGGCGGAGAACGGGTACGAGATCCAGAAGAGCGAGAACGAGTCGAAGGTTCGCCAGGCGCAGTTGAAGCTCGACCTGGCGCTGCTGGACCTGTCGCAGTGGGACAAGGGCGAGCGGGTGCAGAAGGAGAAGGACATCGAGCTGGCGCTCGACAAGACGGCCAAGGACCTGGAGCGCCTGGAGGAGAAGTACGAGCGGTCCAAGACGCTCTTTGACCAGGGGTTCTATAGCAAGGACCAGCTGCAGCAGGACGAGATCGCGCTTCGGGACGCGCGGGCGGCGCGGGCCAAGGCGGTGCTCGAGCAGCAGACGTACATGACGTACCAGCAGCCCAAGGACCGCAAGACCAAGGAGTCGGCGGTGGAGGAGGCCAGGGCGGAGCTGGCGCGCGTGAATCAGCAGAACGAGATCCAGCTCGCGAGCAAGGAGGCGGACCGGATCAACAAGCGTCGGCAGCTGGACGTGCGCCAGGAGCGTCTGGAGAAGCTCAACAAGCAGTTCGCGGCGTGCACCGTGATGGCGCCGCAGGACGGGCTGGTGGTGTACGGCACGAGCCTCGACGGCGACGGGATGATGTGGAACAACGCCGGCCCGATGCAGGTGGGGCGGAAGGTGTTCCCGAACGAGGTGATGATCACATTGCCCGACACGTCGTCGATGATCGCGCAGGTGAAGGTGCACGAGAGCCTCGCGGGCAGGGTCAAGCCGGGGCAGGGCGCGACGGTGAAGGTGGACGCGGCGGGGGGGCAGACGTTCGCGGGCAAGGTGGAGACCATCGGCGTGCTCGCCGAGAGCGGCGGTTGGCGCGATCCGAACCGGCGCGAGTACACCGTGAAGATCCTGCTCGACTTCGATCCCGCGTCGGCGGGGCTCAAGCCCTCGATGAGTTGCGAGGCGACGCTGCAGCTCGATCGCGCCGAGGGCGTGGCCGCGGCGCCGCTGCAGGGCGTGTTCAACGAGGAGCGCCTGAGCTACGCCTGGGTGCCCGAGGGGAGCAAGTTCCGGCGGGTGCCGGTGAAGGTGGGTCGGCGGTCGGACACGCTGGCGGAGATCGTCGCGGGGCTCGACGAGGGTGCGCGCATGCTGCTGCGCGAGCCCACGCCCGGCGAGCGCATCACCGATCCGTGGAACGAGGACCAGCTGAAGGCGGTCGGGTTCAAGCTCGCGGACAACGGCAAGCCCGTGCCCCTCGATCCGATGAGCGGGCGTGGCATGCCCCGCGGGGCGGGCGCGGCGCTGGCAACCAAGCCGGCCGAAGCCGTCGTCAAGCCTGTCGATCCCAAGGCCGGGGACGGCAAGGTGGACGACGTGAAGATCGAGGCGCCGTCGGCGGGCGCGAGCGACGACAAGACCGAGCCGACGAAGAAGTAGCCGGCGTGGTGGGGGGTGTGGGGGAGCGGTCGCGGACCCTTAGGCCGCGCGTTCCTCGCTGGGTCGTGCCGCGCCGTTGAAGAGCGCGCGTTCCGCGAGGCGGACGTCGAACTGCCCCGGGAACTCCGGATAGAAGTTGTCGGCGCTGACGTCCTGTCCCTCGGCGGTGGCGATGAACCGGTCCGGCTCGCGTCCCAGGGCGAAGCGGACGCGCTCCTCCTCGGGGGTGGGGTCGGTCAGATCGTCCACGACCTGCACGTTGGGGCGGCAGGGGTCGTCGGCGAACCACTCGGTGACGACGCAGCGCTCGCCGGTGTTGAGGGTGACGAGCGAGCCCGGCGCGTACGCCGGCGTGACCGCCAGCAGCGCCTTGAAGACCATGGGGTCGATCCAGCGGACGTAGGGAGTCTTGAGCATCTGCGCCAGGGCGCGGACGGTGGGCACGGGCGGCGTGTCCTTGTCGGCGCCGGGCGGGTGGCGCAGGCGGTCGAACAGGTCCGCGCACGCGACGATGCGCGCGTAGACGTGGATGTCCGAGCCGGAAAGGGCCTCCTCGCTGCCATCGAGGCGCACGCGCTTGGGGAAGCCCGAGCCGTCGAACTTCTGGTGATGGTGGAGGATGGCGGCGGCGGGGGCGGGCCCGATGGCGTCCTTGACCATCTCGTGCCCGACGCTGACGTGGGTCCGCCAGGCGGGATCGCTCTCGTCGAGGGTGGTGTGCCAGCGCTGCACGACCTCGGGCGGCAGGCGGAGCATGCCCACGTCGTGGAACATCGCGCCCACGCCCAGGCCCGCGACGTCGCGCGCGCCGTGGGACCGCAGTCGCGAGCGCTCCACGATGAGGTAGTCGTCGAGCTTGAGGCCCATGAGCACGGCGAGCATGCACACGCTCGAGGCGTGGCGCAGCGCGGGCTCGTCGCGATCGACCAGCTCCTGGATGAACATCGCCGAGCGCGGGAAGAGGATGAGGCGATCGATGAGCGAGGTGATCGCGGCGCGGTACTCGGCGTACTCCAGGCGCGTGTGCGAGCCCTGGGCGATGGTGTCGAGGGCGGAGGCGATCTTGGTCGTGAGGCGCGCCTGGGCGCGGAAGACCTCGGGGCAGTAGTACTCGCAGAGGAACTCGGTGCCCGGGAAGCGGATCCACAGTTCGCGCAGGCGGATCTCCGCGAGGCGCTCGATGGAGCGCGCGTCGAGCTCGATGCCATCCTTGAGCAGCACGGTGTCCGGGCGGCGCGGATGGAGGATCGGCATGGCGAGCACCATGCCGGGCTTGGCGTAGGCAATCGGGACTCTGAGCATGCGTCCTCCGGACCATTCCGGGTATCGGCCCGAAGCGAGATCGCCTTGGGCGGGCGGGCGCCTGGGGCGTCCGAGAACGCGGGCTATCGCGCCGGGTCGGCGTCGGGCAGCAGGCGAACGCCCTCGCCCTCGTGCGGAATGAGCACCAGCACCAAACGCACGCGGGCCGCGCGGTCCTCGGAGGGCTGGTCGAGCATCATGGGCCCCAGGGCGTGCGGCGCGGCGAAGGGGACCGCGTCGCCGGCCTTGAGCGGGTCGCTTGGCGGCGGGCTCTGGGCGCTGTCGCGCGTGGGCGGCGGGGCCATGCCGTCGGCGGTGGAGAGGGCCGACCAATCCGCGTCGGGCGCATCGGGCACGACGAGCAGGGCCTCCCCCCGGGGCAGGATCATCGACGAGAGGAGCGACATGAGCGTGCCCTCGCCCAGCTCGCTGGGCGTGCGCGGCTGCTCCAGCGCGCGAAGGCTCGTGCTCGTGGCGATGGCGACCTGCGGCACAAGCTCTACGCGCAGCTGCGCCCCGCCCGCGACGGGCACGGGGAAGGCCCGCGCGAGCATGCGGGGTCGCCCGCGGGGGAGCACGCGCGGTCCGTCGTCGAGCGCGGCGAGCGTCGCCTCGCGGAGCTCGGGCCCGCGTGCGAGCTCGGTCCAGATCGGCACGACGCCCAGCCATTGCCGCTGCACCATGCCCACCAGGCGCGTGCGGGACTCGATCCGCGGCAGGTCCACGACGGGAACGCTGACGAGGCGGAAACCCGCGGCGCGCCATCGGGCCGCGCGCTCGGGCGGCAGTGGCAGCGGGCGGTCCAGGTAGGGCGCGAGGGCGACCTCGATCGAGACGCGCTGGTCCACGATGCTCACCGCGAGGGGTGCGGGCTCGGCGGGAGGCTTGTCCCGCGCGTCGGGGTCGCGCGGGGGCGAATCCGGGGCGGCGCCGGTTCGGGGCGTGTCGGCGCGCGACTGGGCGCGCCGGACGAGCCCGGGGGCGTTGGTGGAGCGCCGCGCGACGCGCTCGTCGCTGACGAGCCAGGACCACATCTCGAGCCCGGGGTCGGCGTTGTCGCGCACGACGCCGACCTGCTCGGGGGCCTCGGGGGCGCGGGCCCGCGCCTTGCAACCGACGAGCGTGGCGCCCGCGAGCGCCACCGTGAGCGCGATCGCTCCGAGCGGCGTGATCACACGATCGGGTCGCATTCGTTGATCCGATCGATCAGCCCGCGGACGAGCCCGAACTTGTGGCGCGTGTGCGTGAACACCAGGCGGGGCAGGTCGCGGTGGTCGTCCTCCTCGTCCAGCGGGCCGCGCTGCACGATGGCGCCCGTCTTGATGAGGACCTTGAACTCCTGCGAGAGGCGCGCGACGTCCTCGTCGCGCAGGCGGCGCTTGAGGCGGATGACGAGCTCGTCGCGCACGTACCGCGAGCTGTGGTAGACGCGGTAGAACTTGAGCACGTGGGCCGTGGCGTCGGCGGCGTCCTTGGCCTGGTAGAAGAGGTTGAAGTCCTCGGGGGAG
The DNA here is from genome assembly GCA_964399625.1 of uncultured Phycisphaeraceae bacterium. Lineage (GTDB taxonomy): Bacteria > Planctomycetota > Phycisphaerae > Phycisphaerales > UBA1924 > CAYNSB01. The sequence continues at coordinate 74,944 of CAYNSB010000002.1, read as the reverse complement.
ATGAGCTTTCCGTCGAGCAGGCGCCGGGTCCACTTGTTCCACTGGGCCCAGTAGTCGCCGCCCGCGCCCTCGAGCAGCACGATGGGGATCATCGAGGCCTTGCCCGTCTGCACGAGGGTGAGCGTCTCGTAGGCTTCGTCCATGGTGCCAAAGCCGCCCGGGAAGAGGGCGACGGCCTCGGCCTGGCTGAGGAACATGAGCTTGCGCGTGAAGAAGTAGCGGAAGTGGATGAGCTTGCCGTCTCCGGCGATCACCTCGTTGGCGGTGGTCTCGAAGGGGAGGCGGATGGCGACGCCGAAGGACTTCTCGCGTCCCGGGCCCATGTGCCCGGCCTCCATGATGCCGCCGCCGGCGCCGGTGATGACCATCCATCCCGCCTGGGCCATGAGGCGCGAGAAGTCCACGGTCGCGGCGTAGTCCGGGTGGTCGGTGGGCGTGCGCGCCGAGCCGAAGATCGTGACCTTGTGCGGCTCGCGGTACTGCCCGAAGACGCGGTAGGCGTATCGGAGCTCCTTCACGGCCGCGGCGATGAGCTTGAGCTCGCCCGTGTCGCGTCCGTCGGGGATGAGCTTGAGGCCTGCGGCGATGAGGTCGCGGACGAGCTTGCTCTCGAACGATCCCGGGCGCGAGTGGGGCCCGGCGACCTCGGCGATGAGGGCGTCGATCTTGGCGGTGATGTCCGGGTCATCGGCGCGCTTCTGCTCGCGGGCCTCGGGAAGGGCGGGCGAGGCCGCGGGCTTGTCGGGATCGAGTTCCACGCGGTGCGGCGCGACGGGCTTGCCTGATTGGCTCATGAAGGTTGGTCCTTGAAGAAGAAGTGCGGGGACAAGCCTAGGGGTTCTGGGGGATCGGATCGGCCTTGGGCTGATCATCCCCCTCGCCGGCGGCGCGGGGCGCGATGCGCGAGCGCGGGCGCCGCTGCTCCTCGCGGAGGCTCTGGGCCCGCTTCTGCAGGTCGTCCATCTGGACGGACTGGTCCGAGGCGGGGGCACCGACGGTGCGTTCGATGGCGCGCCGCGGCCCGGGCAGGTTGACGAGCGAAGCCTCGGGCTTGTCGAGCGTGCCGCGGACGGCCGCCGAGACGAGCGTGTCGCGGATGCCCTGCACGAGCCACGAGAGCACGGGGATGGGTCGCGCGGACTGGGACCGGAAGCGCAGGTCGAGCTCGCGCCCGGGGAGCGTCATCGTGCCGTAGCCCGTGAGGGTGATCGAGGGGGAGTAGGCGTCGAGCGTCTCGAACGCGACGGTGGCGCCATCGATGTAGAACGTGGATCGCACGAGGTCGATCCCCTCGCCCAGCGGGAGCGCGAGGTTGGAGATCTCGACCAGGCGGAGGAAGAGGGGGATGTCCAGCACGCGCGAGCCGCGCCGGGCGATCCGGAACTCGCCGCGTCCGCGCCGCTCGCCCCCCGCTCCGGTGCGGCCCGTGAGCGACACGCTCGCCTCGAGCACGCCGCGGGAGAGCTCGAGCTCCTGGGCGCGCTGGGGCGAGAGCGCCGGCGCCTCGGACTTCTTCGTGTCCAGATCGTCGAGCAGGGGCTTGAAGCGCACGCCCGCGAGGCGCAGGTCCGCCTCGTACGACCGGGACCCGACGTCGGGGAGTGGCGGGGTGAGCTCGATGCGGCCCACGAGGCGACCGGAGTGAACCGATCCCTCGATGTCGCGCACGACCACCGAGCCGTCGGGCAGTCCCTCGATCGCGGCGCGCGCCGGGGCGATGCGTGCGCCCGACACGAGCATGGAGTCGGCGGCGAGGCCCACGGCGAAGGACGGGCGGGCCCCGCCCGTGCCGCGCACCGTGAAGTCGGCGCGTCCGCGCATCTCCCCGAAGGCGAGCCCCGCGTTCATCGCGCCGTCCTGGAACCTCACGGCCCCCTCGATCTCGGTGCGTTCCTGGGTCGGATCGCCGCCCCGGATGATGGTGAGGGTCGTGTCGTCCAGGGAGAGCGGGCCCTCGACGCGCAGGTCCAGCTGCTTGGCGATCTCGCGCACGTCCGTGGGCAGGGCGGCGAGCAGGTCGGGCGCGAGGCGCTGGGCCGATCCGGAGAGTGCGCCGCGCACGGAGAGCTGTCCCTCGCTGGTGCTCGACCACGAGCCGTCGAGCGTCATCGTCCACTCGGGCGCGGAGGCGGTGAGCCGGCGGACGATGCCCGCGCCGGGCTCGAACTCGATGGCGCCTTCCATGGTGGGGAACTCGATCCGGACGTCGTCCATCTCCAGGGCGAGCGAGCGGGGGCGGATCGCGCCCGAGATGCGCGGGGCGACGCGATCGGGGATCGGCTTGAGCGGGTCGGGGGCCTCGGCGACGATGCGCAGGTCCGCGTCGAAGCGCCCGCGCGGATGCTTGCTCATGAGCGAGTCGAGGGCCTTGGGCGAGAGGGCCTCGCCCAGCGCCTGCGTGACGAGCGGCGATTCGACGGGGCAGTCCGTCATGCCGACGCGCAGCTCCGACTCGCGGTCGCCCGGGCCGGGGCGCCCGAGCGGGTACGAGCCCGCGATCGAGAGAGTGCCTCCCGAATCCCCGCGCACGCGCAGGGGCACGCGGAAGTCCACGAACTCCACGCTCGATCGCTCGCCCTGGAGCACGCGGACGAGGCTGGCGCTCGAGTCCTGATCGAACCCGAGCTCGACCGTTTGCCCGGCCAGACGGAGCGTGCTGGCGCCCGCGGGGCGGGCCTCGGCGACGACCTGCAGCGAGGCGCCCGCACCGGGGAGCGTGGCGATGAGGTCCAGGGCCGCGCGCCCGCCGGGCTGGTAGCGCTCCCACAGGTCGTGCAGCGCGTCGCCGGCCCTGGCGGAGAACACCCACACGAGCGACTGCATGGGCAGTGAGAGATCAAGGGCGGGCATGCGGGCGGTGAATCGGCTGGGGCGATGCTGGGTGTCGGTGTCCGCGTGGTACTCGAGGGATGCGGCGAGGTCGCTGCCCGTGCCCTCGGGCTGGGCCGCGGCGCGGACGCGTCCGGCCAGTTCCACCCGGACCTCGTACTCGGAGGCGAGCACACGCCCGCCGATGCCCTCGCCCAGGACCGCGGGGTCCTTCGCGTACGCGCGGGGCGCCAGGCGGGCGCCGGAGAAAGCAAGATCGGCGTCGAACCCGAGCGGGCGCCCCGCCTCGTTCTCGCGGTTGGCGATGCGGAGCGAGCCCGAGCACGCGGCCTCGATGTTGAGGTCGCGGAGCAGCCGGCGCACGTCGGTGCCCGAGCCGTCGGGGTTGGCGTCGGGCACGGGCAGGGCGTGGATCGCCAGCGCATCGAAGGGCAGGTCCTGGGCGCGGATGACGATCTGCGTCTTGGGCGGCGGCGCGTCGGGCTTGGACGAGGGGATCTCGAAGGTCGCGTCCACCTCGGCCGATCCGCCGCTGAGCCCGCGGAAGTCGCCCGAGACGAGCCGCCCGCTCTCGTCGTAGACCTGGGCGACGATGTCCTTGGCCACGATGGGGAACGGGAACCTCTCGGGCACGAGGCCCGCGCGCGGGATGCGCACGTCGATGGTCGTGTGCCAGGGGACGTTGATTCCCGGCGGGCTGTAGATGTGGATGTCCACGTCCGCGGCGCCGCCCATCTCGAAGACGGGGATCGCGTCCCGGGCGCGGAGCTGGGCGAGGCGCTCGCGGGAGCGATCATCAGGCGGGGCCTGCTGGAGGCGGGTGAGTTCCTCGCGCTCGCTCGCGGCGTCCGCGGGCGTGCGAACGAACCCGGAGGCGACCAGCTCGTGGTACGCGCGGGCGCTGAAGAGGCTCTGGATGAAGTTCGATCGCACCTTGGCGAAGGCCTCTTCCATCGCCGCGTCGATGGGCGCGCCGCGGACCTTCACGTCCACGCGGACTTCGGCCGAGTCGTCGAGCGGGGCGATACGCGCGTTGGCCTCGATGGTCGCGCCCGAGGGCGAGCGCCCGCTCATGCCCTGGACCTCGAGCGAGTCGTTGTCGAAGCGGAAGCGCCCGGCCATGTCGTTGAAGGCGTAGGGGAATCGCGCGTAGGCGGCGGTGCCCTGCTTCAGATCGATCGTGCCTGCCACGCGCAGCGCCGCCGGCCCGTTGACGCCGGGCGAGCCGCGCGTGACCTCCACGTTCGCGGTGAGCAGGGCGGTCGGGCTGCTGAAGGTTCCCAGCCACGTGCGGACGACGGGCGGCGCGTACGGAAGGAGCGAGGGGTTGCGGTCCACCCGGAAGTTCTCTGAGCGGAACACGAGGCTGAAGGGCGCATCGGCGGTGGTGCCCTCGTAGCGGAACGCGACCTCGTAGGGCAGGTCCTCGATGAGGCCCTGCACGCGGGCGCGGACGGTGTCGTGCGCGAAGCTGATGGCCCCGTCCACGCCGCGCATCCGCATGAGGCGCTGGGGCGGGCCCTCGAGCGGGACGCCCGAGGCGGTGAACGTGGGGTCGGGCGCGACGGGGAGGTTCATCGCGACGCCCTTGAGGCGGAGCTCGGCCTCCACGCCGTGCTCGTCGGTGTACGTGACGCTGGCGCTGGGGACATCGCCCGCGAGCTCGAGGTCCTGGAGGACCTCTCGCGCCGAGAGCGGGAGGGTGTGCGAGGGCCACTCCGCGAGATTGAAGTTCGTCACGGTGGCGCTGATGCGTCCGGGGTCGAACGCGGCGTCCACGCGCATCGCGGTGTCCAGGGCGCGGGCGCGCGTCGGGCTCGCGGGGTCCACCTGGCGGAGGGAGGCGACGTAGCTGCCCGGGGCCGAGCCCGGGCCCACGCTCCCGTTCATCGTGAGGCGCTTGAGCGGCGTGTACGTGCCGCCCGCATGCTCGCCCAGCTCGATGGCGGCGTTGATGAGCGATATGCGCGGCAGCTCGGGCATCGCGGTCGATCCCGTCGATGCGCCCGGGCCTCTCGCCTGCGCGAGCGAGGCGATGTTCAGGCGCCGATCGTCGGTCGATTGGCTGATCACGACGACGGGCGTGTCGAGCTCCACGCTGCGCGCGGGCGAGCCCGAGCCCGAGATGATGGCGCGCCAGTCGATGTCCGCCGTCGCGCGATCCACCCGAAGGAACTGCCCAGCGGGCCCGGGCACGCCCGGGGCGCGGAAGTGGGCGTTGCGCAGCACGAGGCGACCCGACCAGTCGATGGAGACCGAGTCCGCGGTGACATCCATGCGCAGGGCCCGTGCGAGCTTGGGGAGCACGAGCACGCGCGTCAGCGGCGAGTGGGTGAGCACGATCGCCGCGGCCACGAGCACCACGAGGGGGATCACGACGTACCGCAGCCACTTCTTGCGGCGGGTCCAGCGCGGGAGCGGACGCGTGGCGCGCGGGGCGTCCGAGGGTTGGCCGGGCGTATCGGGCTGGGGTGGGGGGGTCGGGCTCGAACTCATCGGTCCTTCACTTCTTCGCGCCCGCTCACGCCCGTGGCGGAGACCACATGGTACGAAGCCTGTTCGCCCGGGTCCGAGCGGGGTTTCCCGATTGCGCCCGACGCAGGCCAGGTCCAGTCGGGCGTTTCGTGTTTGGCATCGGTCCGGTGTGGCTATGCTGAGCCTTCATTCGCACGGAGATGCCATGGGCAAGTTGCCAACGAGCCGCGCCGGCGCGACCAAGACCAAGGAGATCTTCGTCTGCCGCGAGTGCGGCTCGGCGCAGTCGCGCTGGATGGGCAAGTGCCCCGATTGCGGCGCGTGGGACTCGCTGGCGTCCGAGCGTGTGGACCCGACGATGGCGAAGGACCCCAAGCGCGCGCTCGTCGAGGCGTGGTCGGACCTTGAGCGCGCGCCGGGGATCATCACGCCCGCGACGCACGCCGTCGCCATCGACGATGTGCCCAGGACCGAGTCGCACGCGCGCGTGGGCACGGGGCTGGGCGAGCTTGATCGCGTGCTGGGCGGGGGCGCCGAGGGTGGGGTGAGGGGGCTTGTGGCGGGTTCGGCGGTGCTCATCGGGGGCGCGCCGGGCATCGGCAAGAGCACGCTCCTGCTCCAGGCGGCGCACGCGATGGCCGCACGCGGCACCAAGGTCCTGTACGTCTCGTCCGAGGAGTCGGCGCAGCAGATCGCGATGCGGGCCGAGCGCCTGCGCGGGGCGGACGCGGGTCCGGCTCAGAATCTCTTCATCCTCGCGGACACCGCTCTTCCGCGGATCGTGGAGCAGACGCGCAAGGTGCTGCCGGCGGTGCTGGTGATCGACTCCATCCAGATGCTCTACAAGCCCGACCTGCCCGCGGCGCCGGGGAGCGTGACGCAGCTGCGCCGGTGCGCGGCCGAGTTGACCTACCTGGCGAAGCTCTCGGGCATCGCGGTGGTGATGGTGGGTCACATCACCAAGGACGGGCAGCTCGCCGGGCCGCGCGTGCTCGAGCACATGGTTGATGTCGTTCTGTCGTTCGAGGGGGATCGCTACCACGCGCACCGCCTGGTGCGGGGCGTGAAGAACCGCTTTGGCGCGACCGACGAGATCGGCATCTTCGAGATGGGCGCGTCGGGGCTGAAGGAGGTTCCCGAGGGCGCGGGCGTGCTGGCTCCCGAGCGGGGCGCGGCGCGCCCGGGGTCGGTCGTGTGCCCCATCGTCACGGGCACGCGCTGCGTGCTCGTGGAGGTGCAGGCGCTCACGGCGACGGGCTTCCTGGGCGCGGCCAAGCGCAAGAGCAGCGGGCTCGATCCCAACCGGCTGGCGATGCTCATCGCGGTGCTCGAGCAGCACGCGGAATTGCGTCTGGCCGATCGCGACGTCTTTGCGTCCAGCGTGGGCGGCGTGCGGGTGAACGAGCCCGCGGCCGACCTGGCGCTGCTGCTGGCGATCGCCGGCGCGCACCTGCGCAGGGCGCTCTCGCCGGCGACCGCGGCGGTGGGGGAGGTGGGCCTGGGCGGCGAGGTGCGTCCCGTGAGCCAGCTCGACGCCCGCATCCGCGAGGCGGCACGCCTGGGCTACACGCGGATCCTCGTGCCCGAGAGCAAGGGCCAGGGCAAGCGGCACACGGGCATCGAGATTGTGCCCGTGAAGAGCGTGGGGAGCGCGATCGAGCAGTTGGGGTGATTCGCGACGCGTTGACGCCGAGTCTGAGCGAGTCTTTGAGCGAAGGCTCGGGCCCGGGCTGACCCGAGGATTCGCGTGCAGAGCCGCGCCCATCCTCGGCGTCGGTGCGCCGTCACTCCGCCGTCAGCCACTCGGGCAGCGCGCGGATCTTGCCGCTCTTGTCCACGCAGGCGAGCGTCGTGCTCGCCACGGCGAGCGCGTCGGCATTCCTGATGAAGCCCTCGCGGTGCTCGGAGCCGACCCGGTTCTGCCCGTGCCCGCCGTCCTCGAGCAGCACGATCTCGTACTCGTGGGTGATCTTCACGCGCGACACGCCCACGACCTTGGTGCGGAGCTCGATGAGGTCGTCGTAGAAGATCGGCCGGCGGTACTTGCACTCCATCGCGGTGATGACGAGGAACACGCCCTCGTGCTCCAGGTGGGCGTACGTCACGCCCGAGTCTCGCAGGAGTTCGGTCCGCGCGACCTCGAGCCACGGCACGTACGCCGCGTGGTGGGCGACGCCCATGGGGTCGCACTCGCAGTAGCGGACGCGCAGGGAGACGGCGCCCTCGCGCGCGGGCTGGCCCTTGAGTCGTGCGGGTCGATGGTGCGTCGTCACGGGGCGGAGGGTAGTGCGCCGGGGGCGCCCGGGGCGGGCGTGCGCGCGGCATGGGGTTCGCTCGATCGCGAGTGGTCGGTCAGGAAGTCGGCGATGGACTTGCCGCGTACGGCGTCCTGGCGTGCGGCGCGCAGGGCCTGGCCCACGCCCGAGGTTGGCCCGCCGCTGCCCGCGTCGCCCATCTCCTCTCCCAGGGCGAGGACGGCGGCGGCATCGATGCGCTCGGGCGGGCGGGCCGCGACGTATCGCGGGAGCTTCTCGCCATCGGCGGCGGCGATGCGGTGCACGAACCCGCCCGAGGCCAAGCGCTCCAGAAGGGCGGCGACCATGCCCTCCTGCACGCGCAGGTCCTTGGCGATCTCGGCGGCGCCGGCGTGCGAGCCCTTCTGGAAGTCCGCCGCGACGCGGGCCATGACGCTGACGATGGCGGCGGGATCGACGAAGGCGGGGGTGAGCTCCAGGGCCCGAGCCGTGGTGTGGTGCCGCCCGTGCTGGAGGAAGTACGTGACGTTGAGCCCGAAGAGCACGATGCACCACATGACATAGACCCACATCATGAAGAGCGGGATGAGGGCGATGGAGCCGTACAGCTGCGCGTACCCCGTGGAGAACTTCACGTACTGGGCGAAGGCGAGCTTGCCGACCTCAAAGAGGACGGCCCCGATCGCGGCGCCGCCCAGGGCGGACCAGAGCCGCACCCGGGTGTTGGGCACCACGGTGTAGAGCAGCAGGAAGAGCAGCGCCGTGATGGGCATGGTCGTCGCGGCGCCGATGAGGTCGAAGCGGAGCGTCGCCCCGGCGCTCTTGGCGACGCTGGAGAGTTCGCCGGCGGTGCCCGCGAAGCGGGCCGTGAGCCACGCCGAGAGCTTCTGCCCCACGTAGAACGTCGCGACGAGCCCGAAGGTGCCCAGCGTGAGCAGCGTCCAATACTGCGTGACCCGTCGCGCCCACGAGCGCCCGATGGGCACGCGGAACACCTGGTTGAAGCAGCGCTCGATCTCCACGAGCATGCCGATCGCGGCGTAGAGGAGCGCGCCGGCGCCGATGATGCCGATCGTGCCAAAGTCGATCTTGCTCACACGCGTGACCAGGCGCGTGATCCACTGGTCGAGGCGTGCCGACCCGGTGCGATGGCGCAGGCGCGGGGCGTTCGGGTCCGCGTTGGGTTCGCCCGTGGTCGCGGCCGTCGTCGCGCTCGCCTCGGTCGTCGGCGGGGGCGAGTAGTTCTCCGGGAAGGGGCCCATCTCGCCCTGGGGCTCGCGCTCGATGGCGATCGACGAGAGCCCGGTGTACTGCATCGCCTGCCCCACGGCGCTGGCGATCTGGTCGTCGGTCTTGAGCACGAAGGCGCGCAGGACGACGAGCCCGACCACGATCACGGGGATGAGCCCGAAGATGGTTCGGTACGAGAGCGCGGCGGCCATCTGGGGCAGGCGTGTGCGCTGGGCCTCGGCCGCGGAGTCCCGCATGAGCCTGACGGCGGGGTTGAAGCGCGCGACGATGCCGCGCGGCAGACGACGCGCGAGGTACGCGGTGATCTTCGTGGGATCGATCCCGGACTTGCCGCCATCGCTGCCCATCGGTGCTCCCGTGTGTGGGTCGCTCACGCCGGAACGTGCGGGCCCGGCACGGGGGCGCGGGCGGCGCGTCCTCGGGCGGGCGCGGGGCCCCGCCCCTTGTCCCCTTCATCGGCCCTTCCGCGCATCGCCTTCTTGAGCGCCTGGACCTCGTGCCGCTCGAGCTCGCGCCAGTGCCCGCGGGCGAGCCCCGTGAGCTCCACGGGACCGATCGCGACGCGCTCGAGCGTGCGCACGGGAGCGCCGGCCCCGGTGAGCATCTTGGCGATGTTGCCCGTGCGTCCCTCGCGCAGCGTGATGGCGATCGTCGTGCCCGCGCCGTCCCGCTTGGTGACCATGAGGCGCACGCGGGAGCCCGAGGTGGGCGCGACGCGCCCGAGGCGCCGATCGTCCTTCTTCTGGGCGCGATTGAGCTTCTGCTCCAGGCGGAGGACCGAGGCGTCGTCCCACGCGCCGCGCACCAGGCAGCGGTAGGTCTTGGGCACGCCGTACCGCGGGTGCGTCAGGCGGTTGACCATCGCGCCGTCGTTGGTGAGCAGGACGAGCCCGGACGTCTGGAAATCCAGGCGTCCCACGGGCACGAGGCGGGCCTTGGCCGGATGGTCCACGAGCTCCATGATCGTGGTGCGGTCGTGCTCGTCGCTGGTGGTGGAGAGCACGCGCGCGGGCTTGTTGAGCATGATGTAGAGCTTGCGGATCGCCGAGCGCCGGATGGGGCGCCCGTCCACGCAGATCTGGTCCGCGCCGGGATCGACGAACACGGGCAGCGTGCGGACCACTCGCCCGTTGACCGTGACGTGCCCCTCCTCGATGAGGCGCTCGCACACGCGCCGGGCGGCGACGCCCGCGTCCGCCAGGACGCGCTGGAGGCGCACCGTGCCGGGCGCTGCTGCGGTGGATGGACGCTCGCGATCGCTCATTTCGGCGGAGTCTAGGTGAAGGGGGTTGGGTTCAACGCGCGGCGCTCCTCACAGAACCCGACTCGCCCCGTCGTGAAGTCCGGGTCGGTTTGTGCCGAAGATGCCGGGAGCGCCGGGCGTGCGGCCCGCGCGGAGGCCCACGATGAGCACCCCGAGCGTGGAGATCAAGCCCCCAGCGATGCAGGAGATGTTCCTGTCGCCACGGGTGCTGGATCGCGAGGCGTTCGAGGTGTTCTCCTCGGCGTTGCGGACGCTCATCGAGACCGCGGCGCAGCAGACGGCCGATCTGGCGATCGCCGCGACGCACGCCGAGAACGCCCAGAAGCGGCTCGCGCAGCAGGCGCAGGAGATCGAGGCGAAGATCGCCGGGGCGCAGACATCGCTGCAGCTCGTCGCGGCCCAGAGCGACGACGCGCGCCGGCTGATGGGCTCGGTCGAGGACGCGGGCCTGCGTCTGCGCACGATCGCGATGGCGACGGACCGAGGGATCGACGAGGCCCGCGTGCGCCTGGCGCACGTGCAGCAGGCGGCGGGCGAGCGCCTGCGCGAGACGATCGACGACGCGACGGGCAAGGTGCTCGAGCTCGAGGCCCGCCTGGCGCAGGCCGAGGCGCGACTCTCGGCGCTCTCCGCGGACGGGCCCGTGAGCATGCTCCGCGCCGTATGCGAGCGGGCCGAGCGTCTGCTGCATACGAACGATCCAACCCAGGCGCCAGGGCTCGCGGAGCTGGTGCGCCGGGCCGAGTCCATGGGCGATCAGGTGCGTGCGAGCATGACCGACCTTGCGCAGCTGCGCGAGCTTGCGGAGGGTGCGCGTCGCGAGTTGGCCCAGGCGGTGCTGGACGCCGCGGACAAGGCCGACCGCCGGGACGCCTAGAGAACGCCCGCTCATCAACCAGTGATGATCACCGGCGTCGCGACGGGGCGCGGGCTCACACGCCGTCGAGCTGCGTCGTGTCGTTGGTGAAGACGACGGGCAGGTCGGGCGACATCGACGCGCCGCTGGTCAGCCCCTGCCCGAAGTTGTTCCAGATGCGCGTGTACTGGGCGATGATCGCGTCGGCCGTGACGTTGAAGGACTGGCTCGCCGAGATGACCTTGATCGAGTAGAAGCGGAACGTGGGGCTGAGGTTGATCTTGGCCATCACGTCGGGGATGTCCGTGACGCGGATATCGGTGCGCTGGAGAGGGTTGAGGGTGCCGCCGATGCCGCTGGGATAGGCGATCTGCGTGCCGTCGGAGAACCGGAAGAGGAGCTGGTAGAACTGCGCACCGTCGGAGCGCGAGAAGGGATTGAAGAGGGAGATCGCCTCGCCGATCGTGCCCGCGGGCTGGGCGGGGTTGTAGAAGCCATCGCCGATGAGCACGGTGCCCGTGGTCGCGGTGGTGAAGGGCGTGGCGAGCTGGTCGAAGCCCGCGTTGGCGGTGTACATCGCGGCGACGTTGACGTTGCCCGTCGCCTGGTAGCGGATGGAGAAGTACTGGTTTCGGGGCAGACCGGCGACCTGCGTGAGGTCCAGGCGTGCGCGCCGGTTTGCGGCGCTGAGGTTCACGCTCGTGTTCACCGTGGTGCCGTTGTTCAGGAAGAACGTGAGCTGCACGTTGACGAACGAGACGTTGGGGTTGCTGTAGAAGAAATCGACGTGGGCCTCGGTGCCCGCGGCCGAGGGCAGGCGCGCGCCGGCGAGGAACCCGCGCGGGCGTCCGCCCGCCAGGGCCCCCAGCGCCGCGTCCATGTCGTCCACGCCGATGCCGTTGCCGTTGAGCTTCTCGCGCGTGAGCGCGGCGACGAACGGCTGGGTGGAGAACACGCGCACCGAGTAGCGGGTGCCGTCGGCGAGCCCGGTGACGAGCGTGTCGGCCGCGACGCCCCCCGCGCGGAACGGGTTGAGCGCGTACGACGCGGTGATGGGCGTCGCGACGCCCTCGGGGTAGATCTCGACGTTGATCGTCTGGGGCTGGTCGTTGAGGCCGACCCAGCGCACGCTCGCCAGGTTCAGCGGGCCCTTGTCTCCCGCGGCGAAGTGCCACGCGGTCATCGCGTTGGTGGGGAGGTTGGCGGGGGTGGGGGTGAAGGCGCCCTCGCCCGAGGAGCCCACGCCCTCGCGCCGGGTGATGGACGCCGCGATGGGCAGCGTGGATCGGACCTCGATGGTGTAGGGCACGCCCGCGCGCACGAGGTTGAGCGTCGAGGACTGGAAGTGCGACATGGTGAGGCGCGTGCGCTGGGCGATGGGCAGCGTGCCGTTGAACGCGATGCCATCGCGATCGCCCGTCTCGTAGCGCACGAGGACCTGCACCTGGTTCGTGGCGTCGCCCATGTTCCCCAGGTCGAGGAACTCGATGATGTTCGCGCCGCGCTTGCCCTCGGGATAGATCGTGCTGTACTGGAAGTACGCCGTCTGCCCCGGGTTCTTGATCACCTCGATGTCGTTGAGGCGGACGAGCGTGAAGTCCGTCGCGCCCACGCCGCCGTTGAAATCGGGCGTGACGGGCACGTTGTTGAACGTCGTGCCCGTGGGGTTGCCGGGGGTGAACTGCGCGTCCAGGTCCTGGCGTCCGAGCCCGGCGATCGCGGTGACCACGTCCCACCCCTGCACGACCTTCCCGAACACGACGTAGTTGGTATTGAACGCGGGGTTGTCCTGCAGGTTGATCACGAACCGGCTGATGGCGGTGGTGAGCGTCGCGGGCTGGAACGCGACCGTCCGCGCGAGGTTCGCCGTCGTGAACGTGGCGGGGATCGGCGAGAAGCCCGGCACGCTGGTCAGTCCGCCCGTGGTGCTGAAGCGGTACGAGCCGCCGCCCAGCGACACGCCGGGCACGAGCGAGTCGAAGAACGTTTCGTCGTAGCGTCCGTTGGTGATGTACTGGCGGAAGTTCGAGATCGCCGTCGCCGCCGAGGGGCGGTTGTCGAACAGCTCGATGTCGATGTTGCCCAGGTTCGTGTTGATGCGGACGACGGTGTCGTTCCCGTCCGTCAGCAGCGCCGCGCTCAGCGGCGAGGTGAGCATCGGCCCGCTGAACATGAGCTGGCGCGACTCGAGCGCCTCGAAGAGCGCCGGCGCCTGCGAGCCCGAGCGACGCGAACCAAGAGTCCTCTTCATCGATGCCTCCGTGTATCGTGGCGCCGCGGGCCGCGCGGGCGCTCCCCATCCGTGCGCCGCGGCCCACCGGACCACAAGATTAGGCCCGGGGCGTGCCCGCACGCGAAAGAAGGGCGATCTGCGGGTCGGTGCTTTTCTCCGCGGAACGTCCGAGTAATATGCCCGCTTGCCCACGACCCCGCAGAACCCCGGCCCCGCGCTCCAGTCGCGCGTTGTGACGGTCCCCGCGTGGCTCGTGCGCGCCATCATTCCCTGCCACAACCGCCCCGACGATCTGCGGACGATCCTGGGCGATTTGCGCGACCCGAGCATCGTGGGCGAGGTTCGCGGCGGCGCGGAGCTCTCCGTGCTGGTCGTGGACAACGCCTCGGACCCGCCGCTCGATGAGATCGTGCGCGAGGCGCGCCACGCCGGGCTCAGCGTCGAGGTCGCACGCTCGGACGAGAACCTGGGCGGGTCGGGCGGCTTCAACCGTGGCCTCACGCACTGGCTCTCGCGGGGTGTGGAGGGCGATGCCCGCGAGTTCCTGTGGCTTCTGGATTCGGACGCGCGCCCGCAGCCCGGGTGCCTCGCGCCCCTGATCGAGGCGCTCGATCGCGACGCGACGCTCGCCGTCGCTGGGTCGGCGCTGGTCGACCCCGCCTCGCCGACGCGGATCTTCGAGCTGGGCGGCACGATCGACGCGCGGACGGGCGAGTACGTGCAGCACACGCCCTCGACGGGCGAGGCCGCGCCGCGCCGCTGCCGGTACGTCGCGGCGTGCTCGATGCTGGTGCGCCGCGCCGCCGTGGAGCAAGCGGGGCTGATGTCCGATGTGTTCCTCAACGGCGACGATGTGGAGTGGTGCCTGCGCCTGGAGCGGGCGACGGAGCAGGGCGTGGCGGCCGTGCCCGCCTCCCGCGTGGCGCACCCTCACCCGGACCGGATGCGCACGATCGCGCGGTACTACGCCGCACGCAACTGCTTCCCGGCGATCGATTCGTTCAGCGCGGGGCTGTCGTCGGGGCAGCGCCGGCGCATCCGCCGCCGGCGCGCCTGGCGCGAGATCGCCCGCGCCGCGGCCCAGGTGATGATCGGTCGCGACGATCTGGCGGCGCTGCATGTCAATGGTCTCCGCGATGCCGCGGCCGGCGTGTCCACCGGCGCCGCCCCGGCGGGCGCCCTTCAGGTCCGCCCGCTGCGTCCGCTCGCGGAGCTTCCTGCGGCGATCCGCGAGTGCCTGTCGGCGGGTCGTGCGCGCGGGCGTGCGGTGCTGCGACGGAGCGCACTGCCCGATCCCGCCCCCGTGCTGCGCGATCTGCATCGTCTGTGCATCGATCCGCTGGTTCTCCCCGCGGACGATCCGCCCGCGGCGCGCACGATCGTGTCGCGTCTGCTCCGGGCGCCGCGTGCGTCGGTGGCGGTCGTCTCGGCCCGCGCCCGCTCGGGCGACTGGCTGCTCGCGCGGACGATCATCTCCGTGGTGCCGCCCGTGGGCGCCGACCCCGGCGGCTTCCACGTCGCGCAGGTGCGGCGCGCACGCACGGCGCTGAACCTGTTGCGCCTCGCGATCCGTGGGCTCTCGCTCTCTCGGGCGATCGCGCGCCTGCCGCTGCCCGAGCTCGCGCCGCTGGCAGACGTGGATCCCACGCCGCGCGAGGCCAATCCGGCTCGTTCGCGCCAGCCCGCAACCGCCCAGCCATCGCCCACCAAGCCCGCGCCCACCAAGCCATCGTCCACGAAGCCAGCGCCGACCAAGCCCGTGGCCGCGCTCGAGCCCAAGCCCGTGCCCCGCACGAGCCCCGTCCCGACGTCGCGCGCGGGGCCTTCGTCCTCGGTGGGCGCGCCCCAGCCCACGCTCTTTGACGCGTCGCCAACGCCGCTGACGCTCGCGGTCATCGTGCTGAGCCACAACCGCTGGCCGCACCTGCAGCGCACGCTCGAGCGCCTCGCGGAGGACCCCGCGACGCGCGACGCCCACATCATCGTCGCGGACAACGCGTCGCTCGACGGCACGCCCGCGCGCGTGCGCGAGCAGTTCCCGCGCGTGGACCTGCTGGCGCTGGAGCACAATCGCGGCGTGGCCGCGTTCAATCGCGCCGCCCGACGCGCCAGCGAGGACCTGATCCTGCTGCTGGACGACGACGCCTGGCCCGAGCCGGGCGTGCTGACCAAAGCGATCGATCTGCTCTCATCCCGGCGGGACCTCGCCGCGATCACGCTGCACCCGCGCCACCCGGCCGATGGGCAGTCCGAGTGGCCCTTCGCGCGGGCGCTGCGCGAGGACCCCGCGCTTGCCGAGGTGGGCGATCGCTTCCCCGTCATGGGGTGCGCGAACCTCGTGCGGCGCGAGGCCTTCGAGCGCGTCGGCGGGTACGACGAAGCGTTCTTCCTCTACCGCAACGACGCGGACCTGGCGATGAAGCTGCTCGCCTGCGGGTGGGGCGTGCACTTCGATCCGGACTGGGTCGCGTGGCACGACACGCCCTTCGCCCAGCGCAAGAGCCGTCGCTGGTTCGAGCTGGCGACGCGCAACTGGGTGTGGCTCTGCCGGCGTCACGGCGTGGGGCGGACGCGCGCGTCGATGATCCTCATGGGCTGGCTCAACGCGCACCGCCTGGCGCGCTGGTCCGTTCCCGACCACCTCGCGGCGTTCCGCGGGCTGCGGGCCGGGTTGCGGGGCGCCGTGCCCGGCACATCGCACATGAACATCGCGGGCGATCGACGCGGGCGCGCCCTGGCGGACCTGCAGCGCCTGCGGCTGGCGCGTCGCGGCGCCTGAGTCCTCTACACTGCCCGCATGACCTCGCTCTCCTCCCTCCGCTTCGCGGAACTGCTGGACCAGATCGGCGCGAAGACCCCCGCGCCCGGCGGCGGCGCCGTCGCCTGCGCCTCGGGCGCGCTCGCGGCGTCGCTGGCGCACATGGTCGTCGCGTACTCGCTGGGCAAGAAGTGGCTCGCAGCGCACCAGGACGCGCTCGCCCGGGCCGCCGGCGCGCTCGTGCGTGCCCGCGAGGTGCTGCTCGAGCTGGCCGAGGAGGACGCCCGCGCGTACGCGCTCGTCAACGAGCTGATGAGGCTTCCCGAGGACGACCCGCGACGCAAGGAGCAGTGGGGGCCCGCGGTCGAGGCGTCGATCCAGATTCCCATGGCCGCCATCGCCACGTGCGCGGACCTGCTGCGCCTGTGCGAGACGCTGGCGCCGATCACCAACACGCTGCTGCACTCGGACCTGGGCATCGCGGCGGTGCTCGGAGAGAGCGCGGCCCGCGCGTCGCGATGGAACGTGCTCGTGAACGTGGCGGGGCTGCCCGCGGACAAGCGAGCGCCGATCCTCGCGGAGGCGGACCGCGTGCTCGCGGGGTGCGCCCAGCGGGCGCGGGCGATCGAGGCCGCGTGCGTGCACTGATCGGACGCAATCGCAATCTGGACAGTTCCATCCGCCGGGAAGGCGTCTCGCGGTCCCTTCCTGTCTTCTACCATCTCGCATGACCGCGACGCACGTCAAGCTCGCCGATCTGTCCCACGCGGGGCGGGTCGATCAGATCCTCGAGTTGCTGCGCTCCATCTCACTGGCGCGCACGCCCGTGGACGTTCTCCGCGCCTTCGCGGCGAAGTACTGGCCGCTTCGCCCCGTGGAGTTCGTGCTGTCGCTCTCGACGCGCGACCTCAAGCCGCCGCAGTACCGCATCACCCGCCAGGTGCACGTCGGGCAGGTCCTCCGCGGGCAGGCCGTCTACAACCCCATCGAGCCCTACCGCAACCGCGACGCGATCCCCGTGCGCTCGGGCGGATTCCTGTGGTCGCTCATCGAGGACGGAAAGCCCAAGCTCATCCGCGACATGCACGTGCACGACGACCCCGTCGCCTCGGAGCTGCTCGCGGGCCTGCGCAGCGCGATGATCGTGCCGCTGTACCACGCGGGCGAGCCGGTGTACTGGACGGTGCAGTGCCGCGTGGAGCCCGACGCCTTCAGCGTGGACGAGTTCGAGCAGGCCCTCATCGTGGGCAACCTGCTGGGCGGCACCAACACGCGACTGCTGCTGATGGAGGAGATCAACGCGCTCAACACGCGTCTCCGCCACCAGTTCGAGGAGGTCGCGCGCGTCCAGCGGGCCCTGCTCCCGCGGCAGATTCCGGACATCGCCGGCATCGAGATCGCCACGAGCTATCTCACCAGCGACGAGGCGGGCGGGGACTACTACGACTTTTTCCGACTGCCCGATGGTCAGTGGGGCGTGCTGATCGCCGACGTCGCGGGGCACGGCGCCGCCGCCGCCACCGTCATGGCGATGCTCCACGCGATCCTTCACTCCCTCGTCTCCACGCCCGACGCGCGCGACGCCACCAGCCCCGACGGCGTGATGCGCTACGCCAATGCGCGTCTGCTCGAGGCCGGCCTTGAGGGCTCCTTCGTCACCGCCTTCTTCGCCATCTACGACCCTGCCACGCGCGTCATGCGCTACGCGCGCGCAGGGCACAACCCACCACTCCTCAAGCGACCCGCCGGGTCGGGGCACGGTCCCACATCGACCTTCCTCGATGCCGGCGGGGGCCCACCCCTGGGCCTCTTCGAGGATTACGAAGTCGCCTGCGAACAGATCCAGCTTGCCGCCGGCGACACCCTGATCCTGTACACCGACGGCATCACCGAGGCGTTCAACTCCTCGCGTGAGATGTTCGGCCCCGCCCGCCTCATGGAGGCCGTGGGCGCATGCCCATGCGCCCCCGACGCGATCGTCGACGCCGTCCACAAGGCCCTCTTCGAGTACACCGGCGGGTCGCGCACACGCGCCGACGATCAGACCCTCGTCGTCATACGGCGCGCCCAGGGCACGGCGTGAGCGATCACGCGCACGCCCCTCCCGAACTCCCCCGGCGCTGGCTCGTCGCGGCCCGCGATCCCGCCATCGCCAGCGATCTGGAGTCGATCTACGCCGACACCGCCCGCGCGATCGCCGAGCGCGCGCCCGCGTGCTGGGCCTCGGGGAGGTGCTGCAACTTCGATCGCGCGGGGCATCGCCTGTACGTCACGGGGCTCGAGACGGCCTATTGCGTGGCGAGGCTCGATGGATCCCCCGCGCACGGCGCGGCGCCGGCCGGGCGCGGCGCCGATGGCTCGGCGCGGGATCCGGGTCGGGTGCTCTCGCTCGCGACGCTCGCTAGCGCGCGAGCGGCGGGCGGGTGCCCGTTCCAGCGGGAGAACCTCTGCAGGGTCCACGCGATCAAGCCGCTGGCGTGCCGCGTCTATTTCTGCGATCGCTCGGCCCAGCACTGGCAGCACGAGCTCTCCGAGCGCATGCACGAGCGTGTGCGCGGGCTGCACGAGAGGCACGGCGTTGAGTACCGATATGCCGAATGGCGCGATCTGCTCGCGCAATTCCTGTGATCGGCGCCGGATCGTCCGCCGAGCCGGCGCGCTCGTCGCTCGTTACCAATTCGTGACGAACGCACAGGCCCGCTCGGACGAATGTCTCCTCGTGGGCCCAAGCCGGGCCCGCGAAGGGAGCCCTCCATGCCACGTCTCGCTCGCCTGCTCGTGATGCCGCTCGCACTCGCCCCGATCGCGCTCGCCCAGCCGCCCGCCCGGCCCCCCGCCGGGATTGAGTGCCGGCTGCTCGCGAGCGCCGAGCCCACGGGTTCTGTCGATGCGTTGCGGGCCCGCGGGCCCGAGGGACTGAGCGAGCTGCTCGGCGCGTATGAGGCGAACCCCGATCCGGCGATGCTGGCGAAGATCGACGCCGTCGCGGCGCAGAAGGACGCGATCTGGTCGCGCCTCTACTGGCACACGGACCTGGCGAGCGCCCAGGCCCGGGCGCGGGCCGAGCACAAGCCGATCCTCTACCTGCGGCTTCTGGGCAAACTCACCGACGAGTTCTCGTGCGCGAACTCCCGCTTCTTCCGCACCGTGCTCTACGCGAATCCGGACGTGGCCACGATCATGCGCGAGCGATTCGTGCTCGTCTGGGAGAGCGAACGCCCCGTGCCGGTGGTGACGATCGACTACGGCGACGGGCGCACGCTTAAGCGCACCATCACGGGCAACAGCGCCCACTACGTGCTCGATGCGAACGCAAACGTCGTCGATGTGCTCCCCGGACTCATCGATCCTGTGGCGTTCGCGCGCGTTCTGGGCAGCGCGGCCGACGCCGCCGCACAGCCCTCCGCACGCCCGAGCTATCTCGCCCAGCAGATCCGCCAAATCGACGCGTCGTGGTCGCTCGAGACGTCGAACCAGCCCGAGCGCCTGATCGGCGTTCCGCAGACACCGCCGGCCAAGCCCGCTTCAGCGCCACCCACGGCGCCCATCGCCGAGCGTGCCGACGCGCGCGCGATCGTCAAGTCTCGCGCGGGAGAGGGGCGGCTGGTTCGCGAGCCTCGCGTGCCCGATGCGATGCAGGCCGCGCCCCGGGCCATCGGCAAATCGATGGGCGGCGAGCGCGCGATGCTGAGCGCGATCGAGCCCCTCTGGGCGTCGGGCCCCGCGAGCCCGAGCACCGCGGACGAGACGCTCTGGTCGGCCCTGGCCGATCGCCATCGCCCCGACGCCCGCCTGCACGCGCGGAGCCTCGCGCTCATGGGCGAGCAGAATCCAGAGGCATTCAAGGATGCAGACGCCCGCCAGCGGACCATCGACAACTTCGAGCGCTCCATCGCGGAGGACTCGGTTCGAAACCTCTACCGCTTCCGTCGGCAGGCGCTGGTCTGGCTTCTGGAATCCCGCGGCAGGATGTCGCTCGCGGACGTGAACTCGCGTGTGTACGCGGAACTGTTCCTCACGCCGCGCACGGATCCGTGGCTCGGGCTCGTGCCCGCGGACCGGTACACCGGGCTGAGCGAGGGGAGTTGCGTGATCGCGCACGCCTACCCGGCGCACGCCTCGAGCACGACATCCGAGAAATAGTCGTCGTCGTACAGGTGCAGCCCCATCGCGTACGCGTGCGTCGCGACGCCGCGCCGCTCGTGCCAGCCGAGTTGCCGCCCCATATCGCGGATCGCCCCGCGGACATCGCCCTCGGGGATGAACAGGTTGGCGGCGACCTCCGATTCGGTGTACCCGCGCGCCAGCTCGCGGGCGATGCGGAGCTGCCTCGCGTCCAGCGCGGCGAGGTACCCCAGATCGGCGAACGGGGAGTACGCGGTCGGCACCGGGTACGTCTCCCGGTTCTGCAGCGCACGCTCGAGCGTGGTGCGAACGGGATCGGCGACGCGGCTGCGGAGCAGGAGCAGGTCGCCATCGCTGGGCACGTGCAGCGGGATCAGCGTCGTCGTGACGCACCGCGCACGCACCATCGCCACCTCGCGCGAGGGCTGCCGCCGCGCGATGCCCTCGCGCCCGCGTTTCTCGCCCCACGCGACCATCTCGGGCGCGAAGCACTCGTGGAGGTTCCGTCCCACCGCCTCGCCCGCGCTCAGGCCCAGCACAAGGCGAGCGCCGCGCTCGTTGATCAGGCGGATCTGGTTGTCCGTGTCCACGACGCAGCACACGTCATGGTCCGTCAGCACGATCTCGCGCAGCAGCGTCCACTCGCCCTGGGGCAATCCCGAGTGAGACTGTTGGTCGGAATGGGTCGGCACGCCCGTGCACTCGCTACGCCATGATCGGTGCAGCGGACGCCCGCTGCCGCAAGCAGACTAACGAGCGGCGTGCTCGCGATCAATACCCAGGTCACCCCACGCGCCAGCTCTTGCCCTCGCGGGCGATCTTCCGGTACAGCGTGTCGCGCTCGATCGCTTCGAACCCGGCCTCACGGATCGCCTTGCGCAGGCTCCACACGCTCACTTCCTGGTGCGTGCCGGCCCCGCCCACCTTCGTGATGTCGTACCACACCACCGTCCCGTCCATGTCGTCCGCCCCGCTCTGGAGCATCAGCTGAGCCATGCTCAGCGTCTGCATGATCCAGAACGCCTTCACGTGCGGCACGTTGTCGAGCATCAGCCGGCACACCGCGAGCGTCCGCAGGTTCTCAAGCCCCGCTGGGCCCGGCAGATGTTCAAGCTCGCTGCCATCGGGGAAAAAGGGGAGCGGGATGATCGTCTGGTAGTAGCCGTGCGGCAGCGACGGCGAGACGGCGTGACGGAGCGACGGCGTGTTCAGCGCCTTGTGCTCGGGGAGCGGCGTGCCGGGCTTCGTCAGCGTGATCGCGGGCGCCCCGTCCCCCTCGTGCCCCGTGTATCCGAGGTGCCCGCTCTCGCCCTGCTCAATGCCCTGGCGCCTCGATGCCTCGGTGCCTTCGTACCCCATCCTCGCCAGCGCCTCGTCCTGCGCCCGGCGGAGCATGTCCATGTGCGCGAGGCGATCGTCGATCGACTCGATGTGCCCGTAGAGCATCGTCGCGTTGGTGTTCAGCCCAAGCTCGTGCGCGACGCGATGAACATCCAGCCACACGTCGCTGCGGATCTTGCCCTTGTACGCCTCGTCGTGCACGCGATCGTCGAAGACCTCGGCCCCGCCGCCGGGCAGGCTCCCAAGGCCCGCTTCCTTCAGTCGCTCGAGCACCCAGCGGATGCCCGCGCGACGATCGTCCTGCTTGTACACCTTGGCGATGCGCGCCAGGTGCACGATCTCCACGGCCGTGAACGCCTTCACGTGCAAATCGCTCCCGAGCGAGCGGGCCGTCTCGCGCACCGTCCGAACGAGCTCCGGGTAGTAGTCCCACGGAAGGTACGGGTGCAGCCCGCCGACGATGTGCATCTCCGTCGCCCCGCCCTCAACCGCCTTGGCGACCTCGTCGCGGACATACGCCATGTCGCGCGTGTACGCGCCCTCGTCGTCCTTCTTGCGGTAGAACTCGCAGAACTTGCACGAGAGCGCGCAGATGTTCGAGTAGTTCAGGTGGCGGTTGATGTTGTAGTACGCGGCGTCGCCGTGCAGGCGCCGACGCACCGTGTCCGCCAGTTCGCACACGCTCCAGACGTCCGGCGTGGTGAACAGGATGCGCCCCTCATCAAGGGTGAGGCGCTCGCCGCGCTGGACCTTGTCGCGGATGGGGTCCAGGCGGTCATCGTGCCGGGGTCGCAGCGCGTGCGGGCGGGCCCCGATGCCCAGTGCCGCGGTGGCTGCCTGCAGAGCCGTCGAAATCGCGGTAGTCATGGTGCCTGCGTGTCTCCGCGTGGGGCGTGAGGCGGAACTGCCCAATTCTTTCAGAAAGTCGTGAAAGTATACGTCTCCAGGCCGTTCCAGGCCACTCCCGTACCTCTAGACTCGCCCCCGCTTCACGCTCCGAAATGGCCCGCGGGCTATTCGGCGTCTTGTCCATGCTCCCCTGGCCCTATCCCCACTTCATGGCCTTCGCCCCGCTCGATTGCTGGGCGCGGGCCCTCTTCGCCCCGCGCGTCTGGATCCCCATCCTCTACTGGCCGCGGCTCGCCTTCGCCCTCTTCGTCTCCACGCTCTCGACAATCGGCACGCTCCCCGAGCGATTGATCCTCTCCCCGATCCTCAGGTGGCGCTATCGAGCCGTCGGTGGGAAGCTCGAGCACGCCCCGGGCGCGCTCATCGTGCTGGGCTACTTCCGCTCGGGCACGACGCACCTGCACTATCTCCTGTCCTGCGATCCGCGCCTGCGCACGCCGACGTGGTCGCAGGCGCTGTGCCCGCAGGGCTTCTGGGCAAGCTGGTCGTTCCTGCGGTTCTTCATGATCCCGTTCCTCTCGGGCACGCGCCCGCAGGACGATGTCGCGATCGGCCCGGACTGGCCCGCGGAGGACGACTTCGCGACCAACTCCTGGGCGTGCGCGAGCCCTTTGCTGGGTCGCTTCGTGCTGCCCCGCGCGCAATCGCACTACGAGCGGTTCCATGATCTGGCGCGTCTCAACCCACGCGAGCTCTCGCGCTGGCGATTCCTGCAGTGGGCGTTTCTGCAGAAGCTTGCGTGGCTCTCGCCCTCGCGGGGCATCCTGCTCAAGAGCCCGAGCCACACCGCGCGCGTCGCGGAGCTCGCGCGCCTGCTCCCGGCGAACGCGAGGTTCGTGCACATCTCGCGCGATCCCGCGGCCGTGATCAAGTCCAACGTCAACATGGGGCACCGCCTGAGCGTCTTCGGGCTGCAGCATCCGCCCGATGATGAGTCCGTCCGCGAGCGCGTCGTCCGCGAGTACCTCGACAGCGAGGACAAGTACCTGCGCGAATCGGGCGTGCTCCCTTCGGGCTCGCTCGTCGAGATCCGCTACGAGGATCTTGTTGCCGATCCGATGGGCACGATCGAGCGCATCTATCGCGAGCTCGGGCTGGAGCTGACGGACGAGGCGCGCCGGCGGATGCTCATCTACCTCGCGAGCGTGCGGGATTACAAGGCCGCGAACCAGCGCGACGAGCGTGCCGCCAAGGCCGTCGCGTCGGCAGAGGGGCCGGCGTCGAGTCAGATCCCAGGCGAATCGGCACGCATCGCGGCGCTCGTCTCGCGATTCGGGCATGATCGTCCGGCGATCCCAAAGGTCGCGCCAATCGCCGTGCCGCTGGGCGGCTCGCGGACGCGCACGCGTGGCGCGGCGGCGCTGATGATCGCGATCGCGCTCCTCTCGCTGCCGGCGTGGCTCGCCGTCTGCTGGTTCGCGAGCGATCGCCACGACGCGATCATCTGGCCCTTGGGCTCGCTTATCGGGTATGCGGGAATCCGCATCGCGCGCGAGGGCTCGGTGCGATTGGGCGTGCTCTCCGGAGCGCTCATCATGATGGTCTACGGGCTGATGGTCGTGCCCGGCTCGTTCCTCGCCGAGTACGGGCACCGCCCGTACTACTTCGCCGCGCCGGGCGCGCCGCGGGCGCTGTGGAACCTCTCCCCCTGGATTCCGCTGCGTCAGTGGGAGTGGTACCACATCACCAAGTCCGCGCGGGTGGGGGCGCTCGCGTGGAACAACCTCTTCTGGGTGTTCATGGGCGTGACGTGCGCGTACCGCTTCGCCTCGCGTCCGCACGTGAACCCGCCGGGGCGCGGCTAGCCCTCATCGCCCGCGGCGATGCCCTGCTCCACAAGCCATGAGCGCACCGCCCGCTCATCGGCGCACACCAGGAACACCTCCTGCACCGTGCCCGTCCCGGTGTACAGGCACTTGAGCCCGCTGCTCGTGGCGTACTGCACCTTGAAGCTGGGCGGCGTCTTGCCCCGGCGCGTGCGGATGCGCCCGGGCACGATGCGCGCGACGTGCGGGCACTCCCGCGCGATGCGATCGAGGATCCGATCCAGCCCGCCGACCCGTGAGTGCTCGCGCTTGACCTTGCCGAACTTGATGCGTGCCCCCTCGCGGTGCTGCTACCGCGTCTGCCCCTGGCCCTCGACGACGAAGCGCTGGATCGTCAGCTCCTCGAGCCCCATGGGCCCGAAGGCGTGCAGGCGCGTCGTGCTGATGCCGATCTCCGCGCCCAGCCCGAGCTGGAACCCGTCGTTGAACCGCGTCGAGGCGTTCACGAGCACGCACGAGCTCTGCACCCGGCGGGTGAACTCCTCCGCGAGGCGCGGGTCGCGCGTCAGGATCGCCTCGGTGTGCGACGAACCGTGCCGCTGGATGTGCGCGATGGCGTCCTCGATCCCGTCCACGACGCGCATCGCGACGATCAGGTCGAGGAACTCCTTGCCGAAGTCCTCGGGCGTGGCCGGGCGCGCGACGCCGCGCGACATACGCACGATGTCCTCATCTCCACGTACCTTCACGCCCGCCCGCGCGAACGCGTCCACCAGCGTCGGCACGATCGTGCCCGCGACGGCCCGATCGACGAGCACGCACTCGAGCGCGTTGCATGTCGCCGGGGCGCTGGTCTTGGCGCTCACGCACACCTTCTCGATGATCGCGGGGTCCGCGCTCGCCTCGACAAAGACGTGGCAGACGCCCTGGTAGTGCTGGATCGTGGGGATGCGGGAGTTCTGCGCCACAAAGCGGATCAGCTCGTGCCCTCCCCGCGGGATCACGAGGTCGATGTGCTGGTCCAGCTGCAGGAGCTCGCGCATGGAGTCGCGATCGAGCCCCGAGATCGGCGTGATCGCGCCCTCGGGCAGGGCGTGCTCACGCAGCACCTCGCGCGCCAGGCGCGCCAGCTCGCCCGAGGCGCGGGCGGCCTCCTTGCCGCCCTTGAGCAGGCACGCGTTGCCCGCCTTGAAGCACAGCGCGAACGCGTCGATCGTCACGCCCGGGCGTGCCTCGTAGATCATGCAGATGACGCCTAGGGGCGCGCGCACGCGGCGGACGCGCAGGCCCGAGGGCACCGTGTACTCGCGTGTCACCTCGCCCACGGGGTCGGGCAGCGCCGCGATCTGGCGCACGCCCGCGGTGAGCTGGGCGAGCGAGCTCTCGCCCAGGCCCAGGCGCGCGAGCCTGGCCGGCGCGAGCCCGGATTCCTGCGCGGCCCGCACATCCTCGGCGCTCGCCGCGAGCACGCGCGCACGCTCGCGGTCGATGCGATCGGCGAGAGTTTGGAGAAAGTGGTTCTTGCGCGGGGTGTCCAGGGCGGCGAGCACGCGCGAGGCCTGTCGCGCCGCCTGCGCCGCCGCGATGATGGAGGCTCCGCCCGAGATCTCGTGCATGGGCCATCGTAAGGCCCCAAAATCCGTGCTCCCTCGTCCCGTCGTAGCCCGCCTCGGATGGAGAGGGGCCCCCACCCGTCATCGGGCTCGGCCGAGGGCATGGGCCCGGGAGGAACGCGCAAACACGCGGGCCGCCCGTGCCGATAGTGCTCCACCGGGCCCGAGCGGGGGCGGGGGGCTGACGCCCCTTGCCCGAATCAAAGATCCGCGCCGTGCGTCGAACCCGTTGCAACCTATCCTCATCCCCACGCGGACCCCACTCGCCACCATGAGCACCTCCACACCAACACGCCGCCCCAGCAAGGGCAACGCCCCCGAGTACGTGCTGGGCACGGACCAGAGCGAGACGGATCGCCTCGGGCAGCAGCATCGCCTGTGGTCGGCCGCGGCCCACAGCCTGTGGGAGCGCGCGACGATCGCGCCCGGGCATCACGTGCTGGATGTCGGGTGCGGGCCCGGTCACGCGACGATGGACCTGGCGGAAATCGTCGGCCCGCGCGGGCGCGTCGTCGGCGTGGACGAGTCCCCGCTGTTCCTGAAGCAGCTGCACGAGCGTGTGCAAGGACGGCACTTCACCAACGTCGAGCGCTGCCTGGGCGATGTCCAGAATCTCCCGGAGGTCTTCGCCGACGACCACGACTCGTTCGACCTGGCGTACTCGCGCTGGGTCCTGTGCTTCGTGAAGGACCCGGAGTCGGTGATCGCCGGGATCGCCCGCCTGCTGCGCCCCGGCGGGCGCCTGGCGGTGCAGGATTACTTCAACTACGAGGCGATGTCGCTGGCGCCGCGCCAGGCGGCGTTCACCCGCGTCATCAAGGCGGTGGGGGAGTCGTGGCGCGCCCGCGGAGGCGATCCGGACATCATGGCCCGACTGCCCGCGCTGTGCCGGGCCCACGGGCTCGAGGTCAAGCACCTGGCGGTTCACGACCGCCTGGCGCGTCCGCCCGCGGCGAACATGGGCTCGACGATCTGGGCGTGGCCCGACACGTTCTTCCGCAACTTCGTGCCCAAGCTGGTCGAGATGGGGTACCTGACGCGCGAGGACGCCAAGGCGTTCGAGGCGGCGTGGGACGAGGCCTCGGGCAATCCCGACGCCTTCATGTTCCTCCCGCCGCTCTTCGACCTCATCGCGGTCAAGCGGTGAGGCCCCCGCCCCGGTAGAGTGCCCCGCGTGGACCCCTCGCGCCCGCTCCATTTCTTCAACCTCGACCTGCACATCTCCGTGATCGCGGACGTGCGCGCGATCCTGGAGGAGCTGGGGCATCGGGTCACGTCCTGGAGTCTGTCCGGGCACAACTGGGTGTTCGAGCGCCCGCCGTCAAAGGTGGACGTGGTCTCGGCGCAGAACTGGCGATCGCTCGATCGTCGCATGTGCGACGCGTTCTACGAGCGGTACAAGGACGAGCTGTCCGGGTACGACGGGTTCATCGTGACGTATCCGCCGAGCTTCGCGCTGCTCTTTGAGCGGTTCGAGAAGCCGGTGATCATCCAGGCGCCGATCCGGTACGAGGTGCCGTTCTCGCACCGCCCGGAGCTGTGGCGCGCGTTCGACGACCACCTGCGGGCGGGGATCGACGCGGGGCGGATCATCGCGCTGGCCAACAGCCGCTACGACGCCAAGTACGCCGAGCACTTCACGCGTCGCCCATGGACCCACGTGCCCAGCCTGTGCGAGTACACCGGCGTGCGGTACGCGCCGACCAAGCCGTGGTTCCTGTGGTACTCGCGTGTGCGCGCGTTGCCCCCGGCGTTGTCGGGCGTGTCGATCCCGAGCCTGGTGCTCAAGGATGGGGCGCTCCCGCAGGGGTACAAGTGGGCGGACCTGGTCGCGTTCCGCGGGCTCGTGGGCGTGCCGTACAACATCTCGACGATGTCCATCTTTGAGCATTACGCGCAGGGGCTGCCCATGTGGTTCCCCAGCGAGGCGTTCATGCTCGCCATGCGCCAAGCGGCTCCCGCCCAGGTGCTGGGTGAGGTGACGTGGAACCAGACGCTGGGGCTGCCCCCGGGCTCGAGCGTGGGAACGGGCGAGGACGACCCGAACAGGTACGACAGCCTCGAGGTGCTGGCGCGCTGGCTGCCGCTGGCGGACTTCTATGACCGCGAGTGGATGCCCCACCTGCGGTACTTCTCGAGCATGGCGGACCTGCGCGATCAGCTCGCGGGCGCGAGCGACGAGGACCTGCGCGCGACCAGCCACGCGATGCTCGACCATGGCAAGGTCCGTCGGGCGCGCGTGCTGGACCTGTGGCGGGGCGTGGTCGATCGGGTCCGCGCGTTCAGCGGCGCACGCCGATGAAGTAGACCGCGGCCTCGCGCGGGCAGGCGACCTCCTGCGGCTTCTCCGGGACCTTGCTGTAGTAGAGCATCTCGAAGTGCTCGCTCATGAACCGATGGAGCACGCCCGGGCCGACCATCAGCGGGTGCCCGGCCTCGTAGTACTCCTCGGCGAGCACGCGCCGGGACTTCTCCACGTCGTAGGTGTAGTCCTGGAAGACGAGCACGCTGCCGGGCCTGGTGATCGAGAGGATCTTGTCGAAGATCTTGCCCACGTCGTAGCAGTGCTCGATGACGTTGAGCATCGCGACCAGGTCGTACGAGCGCCCGTCCAGGGGCGTGTCCTCGATCGGGCCGGCGAAGAGCTCGCCCACCGCGATGCGCTGACGCCCCGAGTGCGACACCAGGACCTGGCGGTTGTACCGGCACGTGGGCAGCGTGAGGTACGACTCGATGAGCGGATCGAGCAGGCTGACGCGCTCGAGGGGCGCGACTTCGGCGATGACGCGGAGGTTGGTGAACGGTCCGCACCCGAGCTCGATCGCGTGCGCGAAGCGCCGCCCCGCGAGCGAGCGGTACCCGTTGAACTCCCGCGCGTGGTCGATGTTGCGGTCGTCCGAGAGCCCGCGCCACTTCTCCATCCACCCCGTGCGCTCGAAGGTCTGCGCGATCGTCCAGCGTTCGGCGGGCACGCGGACGATGCCCTCGCCCTCGGTCAGGTAGCGGAGGTCCGAGCGCGCGCGGATCGCGTCCTGGGCCTGCGAGCCCCGGAGGATGTTCACGCGCTCATCGACGAACCAGGCGTCGGACATGGGCCTTGCTCCGGGGGATTGGTGAGTGCGGATCGTAACCCCGACCCGGACGGGAGGGGTGCTCGGCCCGGCATCGCGGCTCTGCGCGAGCGCCTCACACCCTGAAGATCGACCCGAGCTTCTTGCCCAGCAGCACCGACGCGCCCACCAGCGTGACCGTGAGCAGGGCCATGCCCCACACGCCCAGGGCGCTGGCGATGTTGGGCCCGTCGCCCAGGCGCTCCGAGAACGAGAAGATCGCACGCGTGATCGGGTAGTGCTGCTGCTGCTGGGCGAGGATCAGCGAGTCGCTCACCTCTAGCATGGAGAACGCGAACACGAGCAGCCCGCCGGCGATCAGGTTCGCCATGATCAGCGGGACGATCACACGCCGGACCGCCAGCACGCGCGACGCGCCCAGGTTCACCGCGGCCTCCTCGAGCTCGCCCGAGGTCTGCTCCAGCCCCGCGACCGTCGAGCGCACGATGTAGGGCAGTCGGCGCACCGCGTACGAGATGACCAGTAGCGGCACCGGGTTGGGTGAGACGCCCAGGATCAGGTCGCCCAGCGGGCCCGTCTTGCCCATGGGCCAGCGCTGGCTCATCGCGACGTACCCGAACGCGAGCACGAGCCCGGGCACGGCCAGCGGCAGCATGCACAGCGCATCGAGCAGTGCCCGCCCGCGCACGCGCGTGCGGACGATCAGGTACGCGATGAGCACGCCCAGCAGGATGTTCACCACCATCGCGGCGCTGGCGTACCCGATGGAATTGACGATCGCGCCGAACGCATCGGACGCGGTGAGCGCCTGCTTGAAGTGGTCCTGCGTGAACGCGCGGGGAAGCACGGAGTGGTACCAGCTGCCGGGCGTGGAGATCGCGGTCAGCACCACGCCCAGGTGCGGCAGCACCGCGAGGAACGTCACCAGCCCGAAGGCGCCCGCGGTGAGCCAGCCCGCGAGCCCGCTGAGCGGCTTCTCGCCCCCGGCGCGCGACGCCTTGCTGTACATCGCGTACGCCTTGCCGCCAAAGACGAGCTTGCCCAGCGCGTACATCGAGAGGGCCGCGACGAGCAGCACGACGGTGAGCGCATAGGGCTGGGCGGAGTTCTCGACCTCCTTGAGCCCGTAGAAGATCTTCACGGGCGTGACGTTGTAGTAGTCGAACATCAGCGGCGTGCCGAGTTCCGTGAAGCTCCAGATGAAGACGATCGTCGCGCCCGCGAAAATGCCCGGTCGCACCAGCGGCAGCGTGACGCGGAAGAGGCGCCGCCACCCGCCCGCGCCCAGGTTCTCCGCGGCCTCGTCGAGCGCGGGGTCCAGGTTGGCCAGCGACGCGGTCGCGTTGAGGTAGATGATCGGATAGAGCGAGAGCGCCTGCACGCACACGACGCCCAGGAGCTTGGCCGAGCCGAGGATGTCCCAGTCCGTGCCCAGCAGCGCGTTGAGCGCGCCGGAGCGTCCGAGGATCGCGCGGGCGCCGATCGCGCCCACGAACGGGGGCAGGATCAGCGGCACGAGCACGACGGCGTTCCACAGACCCTTGAGCGGATAGCGGAAGCGGGCCGAGAGGATCGCCAGCGGCAGCGCGATGCAGATCGCCAGCGTGGTGGTCAGGAACGCCAGGCGCGCCGAGTTCAGCAGCGAGCCGCGGATGACCGGGTCCTGGAAGACGAGCGCGAGATGGCGGAGCGTGAACCCGCGGCCGGTGGCGATGTCGTCGGCGAACCCGCCGCGGATGGTCAGCGCGATGGGGTAGAGGAGCGTGAGCGTCAGGAGCGCGACGACGCCCCAGAGCAGGATCGCGTGCCAGGTTCGCGAGGCGCGTGGCATGGGTGGTGAGTGTACGGAGGGGACGCGCCCGGCGCGCAAGAGCCCGGACCCGCTCCGAACCGGGCGCGAAGGAAGCGTGTGCGCCGTGTGAAGAAGCGGGGCCCGAGATCTTCGCGCCGCGTTGGCGCGAGCAGGCTCCGATCGGTGCGCGAAGGTTCTTTCACGAGCACTTAGCGCGTCATCGATAGCAATCGGCGCGCTCCATCAAGATCATTGCCCGCGTGTGCGGCTCGAGGAGTTGCCGCGTCGCAGCAAGGAGCGCAGGTCGATGACGAAGCCCACTCGTGCCGGGTTCACGCTGATCGAGTTGCTGGTGGTGATCGCGATCATCGCGATCCTGATCGGCATCCTTCTTCCCTCGCTCGCGGGCGCGCGGGCCTCGGCGCGGGCGCTCAAGGCCGCGGCGAACGCGCGCTCGGTCGTGCAGGGCGTGACGATCTACACCGTCAACGAGAAGTTCTTCCCCGCGTCGTACCTCTACCCGGACTCTCCCGAGGGCACCACGTGGAGGCTCAAGGACCAGCTCGAGGAGAACCCCGTCCCGGCCAACGGCTACCTCCACTGGACGCAGTACCTGTACGACAGCGGGAACACGACCGCGGAAGGGTTCCAGAACCCCGCCGTCCCGCGCGGCGGCGCCCCGGCGACCAACCCCGGGCGCAACACCGACGACTGGGAGGACGGGCAGGTCAACGCGACGGGCGGGCGCGCCGGCGCGGACCAGCCGCTCGATCGCCAGGTCAAGCGGATCGGCTTCGCCGGCAACGGCGCGATCTTCCCGCGCAACAAGTTCAGCTCGACCGAGCAGCGCCAGAACCAGTTCGTGAATCCATCGATCGTGGACGGCGAGCCGGGCGGGGGGGCCAAGACCATCCTCGTCAGCGAGTGGGGCTTCAACAAGAGTTGGAACGAGCTGGGCGACGGCAGCAGCGGCGGGTGGGTCAGCAAGAGCCACCGCGCGCTCACGCCGTTCTTCGCGCTCGCCTCCGGCGCGGACCCGTACTCCGAGGTGAACACGCCGGGCGTGGCGCGGTTCTACTACCCGAGAACGACGGACATCGTGGGCGCCGCGGAGATCGCCCCGTTCCAGATCACCGCGACGAACATCTCGCAGCTCAATCTGGTCGGGCGCTCGCACCCGGGCGGCAACGACAAGAAGACCGGCGGCACCGCGGTGATGGGCTTCGTCGACGGGCACGTGGAGCAGATGAGCGTGCAGGACAGCATCCGCAAGCGCCTGTGGGGCGAGCGCTTCTACAGCATCACGGGGTACAACAAGATCAAGACGGGCTGGGGCGCCAACGGCACCAAGACGCCCGACTGAGTCCTTTCCACACCGCGCCCGCCTCGGAAACGAACGGGTGACGGCTTTCGCAGGGAACGCGGACGGCGCACCAAGCGCGAAACGACCCCGTCGCCGACGGGGCGCGATCGGTCCGTCCACGCCCTCCCCGCGAGGCGCTCGGGGCCCTGGCCCCCGGCGCGGAGCAAGGACCAAACGAGCGACAGGGAGATGACCATGAAGAACGCGACGCAAATGGCGGCCCTCGTGGCCGCGGCGGGACTGGCGATCAGCGCGAACGCCCAGAGCCCGGTCCTGATCAACCTCTCCGGCGCCACGCTGCTGGAGAACTTCCTCAACAAGCCCGCGGCGACCAACGACTTCATCGACCTCGATGCCGATGGCATCTCGGGCCAGGCGGGCACGGGCATCGAGTCACTGAATCCGACCAAGTCCTCCACCGCGTACACCGCCAACGACAAGTTCGTCCTGACCTACCGGCTCTCGGGTTCGGTGGCGGGGTACAACGAGCTCGTCGGATTCGGCGACAACTGCACCGACGACGGCACGTTCGTCACGGGCGCCGCGGGGCTCGTCAACCTGCCCAAGGTCGTCGCCGGCTCGGGCATCACGGGCCCGATCCTCGAGACCCTCGCCTCCAAGCTCTACCACAACGGCACGATCGTGTACGACTTCTCGGGCGCCGCGCCCGTGACCGGCCCCCTCTACACCCAGAGCAACCCCGCGTCCTCGCCCGTCGCCGCGAACCTCAGCACGCTCGTGGCGGTCTCGGGCTCGCCCGCCAGCGGCGGGTGGCGCAACGACATCGCCCCCGTCGATGTGCCCAGCACGTGGGTGCTCCGCAACGGGGTCTTCAACGGCAGCTTCAGCAACAACCCCGGCAACAGCGGGTACGGCGTCAACACACGCCTCGCGGTGGACAACAACGGCGTCTCCACGGGGTACAACAACCTCCTGGTCGATATCGGCTCGCGCAACATCAACGTGGGCGCGCCCGACTGCAACACCATCTTCGATACGCCCATCGCCTTCGCCCCCATCGCCGTGATCACGAACTACGGCACGGGCGTGCAGCAGCTCGAGCAGACCGAGCTCCAGCACCTCTTCATGACCGGCCGCCGCGCCAACGGCGAGAACCTCATGGTCATCACGCGCGAGGTCGGCTCGGGTACGCGCAACGCCTTCTGCAACACCAACGGGTTCGACCCCTCCTACGGCGTGGGCGAGAACGTCGGCGGCGCCAGCGGGCAGATCCCCAGCTCGGGCAACCAGAACCTCCTCGGCGCGATCTACCGCCCCAGCAATAAGAACGGCTCGGGCGACATGGAGACCACCCTTCGCAACACGCGCCTTGGCATCGGCTACTCCGGCGCCGAGCGGCTCTCCAACACCACCGTCCTCCGCTACGACCACGTCGCCATCAAGTGCACCCTCGCGGGCGGCACGGCGTTCACCCGTCCCACGTTCGACTCCGTGACGAACAACGTGCCGGGCACCAACGCGGCACTCTGGTCCATCGGCGGGCCGGCGATCTTCGCGACGGTCGGCGATCCCCGCGCCGCCGCCAACGCGATCTCGCTCGCCCAGACCATGGGCACCGACGCGGGCAACACGAACCCCGGCATGGCGAACAAATGGGCCGCGGGCTTCATCAACAACATCACCCGCTCGATCGCGGCGTTCAACTCCGTGCCCGTCGATGTGAACAACGTGGGCATGCCCGGCGAGCTCGCGGCGACGATCCTCATCCCCAACCCCGTCCGCCAGTACCGCAACTCCTTCACCAACCCCGAGCAGCTCGTGGTCAACCCCGAGTACAGCGCCACGCTCCAGGGCGCGATCGTCTCGGGCAACTACGCCCAGATCGGCAAGGCCCCGCAGACCAACGCCTTCGGCGCCAGCACGCTCGACGGGCAAACGCCGGCGCGCGTCACGGGCGTGACATACACCGACGGCGTCGTGGGCGGCGGCAGCTACCTCAGGCAGAGCGGCGCGGCGCTGGGCTACAACGCCACCATGCCCACCCGCAACCGCATCGCGGGCGACTTCAACGGGGACGGCGTGCGTGACCTCAACGACGTCACCGAGATGCTCAAGGCCTACTGGTCCCGCAACGGCGGGCCCGCGTGGGTCGCTCCCAACGGCACGGGCGCCATCGCCGGCGCGCCGGGCTCCGATGCCTGCATCGAGATCCTGGGCGACTTCAACGGCGACGGGAACTTCACCGCCGCGGACATCCGCTACTTCGCGGACGGTCTGGCGATCGATCCCGGGACGGGCAAGCTCGATCGCAAGAAGGGCTTCGAGGCCGTGGACAACGCCTGGCTCTCCCTGACGGGCAGCAACAACTACTTCGGCACGACGGTGCCCTCGGGCGTGACGTACGCCGCGGGCATGAGCCGCTTCGACCTGACGGGCTCGGGCGGCATCGCCCCGGGCTTCGCGCCCGTCGGCGCCAACGGCGCCGTGGACGCCGCGGACCGCGCGTACATCGCCGCCCAGATCGCTGCGGCCGGCGGCAGCGCGGACTGGAGCAACATCAACCAGGCCGTGAAGGTCGATCTCTCGGCCGACGTGACGGGCGACCTCTTCGTCAACCAGGCGGACCTCGACGCCTACGACGCGCTCTTCGCCACCAACACCTGCTACGCCAACTGCGACGGCAGCACGGGCACGCCGCTGCTCTCGGCGTCGGACTTCTCCTGCTTCCTCAACAAGTTCCGCGCGGGCGACGCGTACGCCAACTGCGATGGCAGCACGGGCTCGCCCACGCTCACCGCCGCGGACTTCTCGTGCTTCCTCACCAAGTTCCGCGCTGGCTGCCCATAAGCCCCATGGGCCGAGACGACACGCGAAGTTCGACAGGGCCCCGGGGTTCGCCCCGGGGCCTTTCTCATTGCACGACGCGCACCCGCCGTATGCTCCGCGCGGAGGCCCACCCATGCTCGATCTCAAGACGCTGCGCGAGCTCTTCGCCCATTCGGACTGGTCCAATCGCCGCCTGCTCGAGTGCGCCGCGGGCGTGGGCGATGCCGATCTCGATCGCCCGCTGGAGATCGGTCCCGGCGCCGGCTCGCTGCGGCGCATCCTCACGCACACGATCGTCGCCGAGGAGGTCTGGCTCCAGCGCTGGCAGCAGGTCCCCGACGTGCCCTGGCCCAACGAGAGCGAGCGTGCGAGCGTCGCCGATCTCTCCCGGCGTTGCGAGTCGTGCCGGGCGCGGCGCGACGCGTACTTGGATGCGATCGATCCGCGCTCGCTCGCGGGCGTGCAGCCCTATCGCGACAGCAAGGGCGTGCTCTACCGGGCCTCGCTGGGGCAGATGCTCCTGCAGGGCGTGCTGCACAGCAAGCACCACCAGGCGCAGGCGTGCAACGCCTTGCGGCGGCTGGGCGCGCCCTGGCCCGAACTGGACTACATGGTCCGCGTGCGCACGAGCTGAGGCGGGCGATCAGGCGCGGTACGCCTGCGCGACCTTGTTGAGCGCCTCGCCCACGATCCGGAAGTGCTCATCGCTCAGGTCGTGGTGCATCGGCAGCGCGAGCACCTTCGCCGCGAGCCCATCGGCCACGGGCGTGTCCTTCTTCCCGTACATCGCCAGCGCCGGCTGGTTGGGCAGCGAACGCGGGTAGTGCACCGCGGTGGGCACGCCCTCCTTCGCCAGCGCCGCGGCGAATTCGTCGCGCGTGCAGCGGAACGCCGAGAGGTCGAGCTGGATCACGTACAGGTGGAACACAGCCTCGCCGCCGGGCGTCGTCCTGGGCGGCGTGAGCCCGGGGATGGCGTTGACGATCGCGTCGTACCGCGCGGCGTTCTTCTGGCGGGTCCTGGTCTGCTCCGCGAGGCGATCGAGCTTGGAGCACCCGATCGCGCCCGTGATGTCGTTCATGCGGTAGTTGTACCCCACGCTCTCGTGGAGGTACTTGTCCGTCTCGCCGTGGCTGCGCAGGAGCTTGATCTTGCGGGCGAGCGTGTCGTCGTTGCAGGAGATGAGCCCGCCCTCGCCCGTGCCCAGGTTCTTGGTCGCGTAGAACGAGTAGGTCACCGCGTCGCCGAACGCGCCGATGCCCTTGCCCTTCCACGTCGCCAGGTGCGCCTGGGCCGCGTCGTACACGACCTTGAGCCCGTGCTTCTGGGCCAGCGCCTGCACGCCATCGACATCCACGGGCGCGCCGTACAGGTGCGTCACCGCGATGCCGGTGGTCGAGCGCGTCACCTTGCGCGCCGCGTCGGCGATGTCGATCTGGTAGGTGTGCGGGTCGGCGTCCACGAAGATCGGTCGGCAGCCGCGCGCGACGATCATCGACACCGTCGCGATGTACGACCACGCGGGCACCAGCACCTCGTCCCCCGCCTTGTACAGCGGCTCGTACGCGAGCTGCAGGGCGCATGTGCCGTTGGCGCACGTCATCGCGTGCTTGGCCCCGGTCATGGCGCCGAACCGCTGCTCGAGCTCCTCGCACTTCTTCGCGGCCCGGAGCATCCCCGAACGCAGCACCGCGGTCGCCGCCTCGATGTCCGCCGGCGAAAGGCCCGTGGACATGAAGGGCACGGACGTCGCCGAGACCGGGGTGCCGCCCTGGATCGCCAGGCGCGAACCGGGCTTGGCCTCGACCGTTCCCACTGCCGCCCGAGTGTGCGTCTGCGTCATCGCGTGCTCCTTCGTCGTCTCCTGCGGGGATGGGACCGGAATCCGTTCCGGGCTGCAATTCCCGCGGGAAAGGACCGAGTCGGGAACCATAGCCGTTCCTCGCGAGCGGGTCGTCCCCCTTGGGCACGGGCTCGTGCGTCCGCCAGGCCCGGGAACCGCGCGACCGGGCATCTTCTATAGTCATGCATGCCGACCCACCTCCGTCGCGGCACGCTGTTCGCCGCCCTGGCCCTGGTCGCCCTTGGATCGGGCTCTGGTCGGGCACAGGCCCAGAGCGATCGCCCCGCCGCGCCCGCCGCCCAGCCCACCCGCGCCGCCCAGCTCGCCCGCGAGTTCGGCGGCGAGCAGTGCTTCACCAAGGCGAGCCACGCCTCGACGCTGGGGTTCCCGTTCTCCGTCGAGATCGCCGAGATCTACGTCAAGGGCGGGCAGCGCGTGAAGGCGGGCGACCCTCTGGTGCGGGCGCGGGACGAGGACTTTGTCGCCCAGCGCGACCTGCAGAAGGTGATCGCGGGCAGCGACCTTGAGGTGCGCCGGGCCAAGGCGACGCTCGACCAGGCCCAGGTCGAGTACGAGGCCCAGGCCCAGCTCCTGGACAAGAACAAGGGCGCGTCCAAGATCGAGCTCGATCGCGCCAAGGCGCAGCTCGACGTGCGCCGCGCCGAGCACGAGGTCGCGATCCGCGAGGCCCAGCAGCAGAAGCTCACGCTCGTGCAGCGCGAGGAGCAGCTCCGCCGGTACACGATCCGCGCGCCCTTCGACGGCTTCGTGGACTCGATCGTCGTGGACCTGGGCGAGATCAAGCGCGAGACGGACCCCGTGCTCCGCCTCGTGGGCATCGACCCGCTCTGGCTCGACGTGCCCACGCCCACGGGGCAGACGCTCACCCTCGCCCTCAAGCCCGGCGACCCCGCCTGGGTGCTGCTCGATGCGCCGGGCGAGCCGCGCGTGCTCGCGGGCAAGATCATCGAGGTCGGCGCCGAGGCCGATCCCGGCAGCGCCACGCGCCGTGTGCGCGTGGAGCTCGCCAACCCGCAGCAGCGCCCCAGCGGCATGACGGCGTGGGTTCGGTTCGCGCCGTTGGAGCCCTCGGTCCGCGCCCTCTTCGAGACCCGCGCCGACGCACAGGACCCACGCCCGTGATCGACCAATCAAGCCTCAAAGCGCCGGGGTGGCAGCGCATCGTCGCGGAGCTGCTCGCGCCCGCCCCCGACGAGCGCACCTTCCTGATCCGCCTGCTCGCGGTGCTCGCCCAGACCTCGAGCGCGCGCCAGGCCGTGCTCTTCGCCCTCGAGCGCGACGCCACCGGCGCCATCACCGAGCCCCGCGCCGTCCTGTGCTGGCCCCCCAACGAGGCGGGCAACGAACTGCCCCCGATCGAGGCTGGCGCCGACGCACGAGCCGCGGCCCGCGCCGCCGGCGATGGGGACCAGGTCCGCGTCTTCGGGCTCCAGCCCCGCGCGGGCTTCTACGGCGAGGACTCGGGCGGGCACGTCATCGCCGCGCCGCTCCGCGAGCCGCCCGCCCAGTCGGGCGATCAGCCCGCGCCCGCGCCGCGCGGCGTCATCACTCTCTTGCTCGAGCCCCGCTCCAAGCCCGCGATGCAGAGCACGATCGCGATGGTCGAGGTGCTCGCGGGGTACACCCAGCTCCACGCCGCACGCACCAGCCTCGCCCGCGCCCGCGCCTCCACCGCCTCGATCGACCTGGCCGCGCGACTGATCGCCGCGATCAACGACGCGCGGGGCTTCCGCGGCGCGTGCCTGCAGCTCGTCAACGACCTTCGCGCCCAGGTGCGGGGCGATCGCGTCGCGATGGGGTGGGTCCGCACGCTTGCGGGGGCCGACGCCGTCCGCGCCGTCGCGCTCTCCGACACCGAGCACCTCGATCGGCGCATGGCGATGATCACCCGCCTCGAGGCCGCGATGGACGAGTGCCTCGACCAGGAGCAGGCGGTGCTCTACCCCTTGCCCACGGGGCAGGAGCCCGGCGCCGACGACCCAACGATCACGCAGACGATCACCCACGCGCACCGCGAGCTCGCCGCCTCCGACGCGCGCGTGCGCATCGTCTCCATCCCGCTGCGCCACGCCGACCGCGTCGCGGGCGTGGTCACCATCGAGTCCACCGCCCCCGGGCCCGCGGACGTGCAGTCCATCGAGCTCATCCAGGCCGCGATGGACCTGCTCACGCCCGTGCTGCTGGTCCGCGAGAGCGACGACCGCCCGCTCTATCGCCGGGCGTACGCCTCGCTGCTGCGCGCGGGGGAGTGGCTCGTGGGCCCGCGCCACACCGCGTGGAAGCTCGCGGGCGTGGCGGGCGTGCTCGCGTCGCTGCTGCTGGTGCTCGTGCGCGTGGAGTATCGCGTGGAGGCGCCGGTGGAGCTGCAGCCGCGCGTCAAGGCGGTCGTCGCCGCCCCCTTCGAGGGGATCATCGCGACGCTCGCCGAGGGCGTCGCGCCGGGCAAGCCCGTGCACGCGGGCGAGGTGCTCGCGACGATGGACACCCGCGAGATCCAGCTCCGCGTGCTCGACGCGCGCTCCAAGCTCGTGCAGGCCCAGAAGGAGGGGGACGCGGCCCTGAAGGCGGGCAACAAGCAGAGCGAGTTCCAGCAGGCCCAGGCCCGCGCCGCCCAGGCCCAGGCGAGCCTCGATCGCGCCCAGCTCGAGCTCGAGCAGGCGCGTCTCACCGCGCCCATCGACGGCACGATCATCCTGGGCGACCTGAACGATCGCATCGGCGCCTCGGTCCGCGCGGGCGACCCCCTCTTCCAGATCGCCCCGCTCGAGGACATGCTCGTCGTCGCCAGGCTCAGCGATCGCGACATCGCGCTTGTCCGCGATGATCTCTCCGAGCGCGGGCCCACGCACGGCGCTCTGGCGACCAAGGCCGACCCCGCCAATCGCCATCCGTTCACCGTCGAGCGCATCGTGCCCCTGGCCCAGTCCAAGGAAGGCAAGAACGCGTTCGAGGTGCGGGCCCGCCTCGAGCACCCCGTTCCGGGCCTGCGCCCGGGCATGGAGGGCATCGCGAAGTTCGACGTGGGACGCCACTCGCTGCTGTACATCGGCACACGACGGATCCGCGACCAACTGCGTCTCTGGTTGTGGTGGTGAGCGCATGAGTGATCGCCCCACCTTCTCCCCGCTTTGGCACCGCGTCCGCGCGATGACGCCGCGCCTGCGCCCTCACGCCCAGATCACGCGCCAGTTCTACCGCGGGCGTCGCTGGCACGTCGTGCACGACCCGACCTCCAACCATTTCTACCGCCTCTCGCCCGTCGCGCACGAGTTCGTGGGGCTGCTCGACGGCGTCCGCACCGTCGAGCAGGTCTGGGAGCTGACGCTCCAGCGCCACGCCGACGCCGCGCCCACCCAGCCCGAGGTCATCGAGCTGGTGGGACAGATGTACCAGGCGAACCTGCTCACGCTGGGGGTGGCGCCGCAGACCGAGCAGCTCCTCTCCCGCGGGCGCGAGCGCCTCAAGCAGCGGGCGATCCAGCAGGCGATCGGGCTCATGTACTTCAAGGTCCGGGTCTTCAACCCGGATCGCTACCTCACCTGGCTCGAGCCGATCCTCCGCCCGATCCTCAACCGCTGGGGCTTCCTCGCGTGGTGCGCCTGGGTGCTCATCGCCCTCGTCGCGATCCTGCCCAAGTGGGACAACCTCGCGGGCAACTTCGAGCTCGCCGTCTCTCCCGGCAACTGGGCGTGGATGGCCGCCGTCTTCGTCGTGCTCAAGATCATCCACGAGACAGGGCACGGCGTGCTGTGCAAGCGCTTCGGCGGGCAGGTCCCCGAGTTCGGGTTCTTCATGCTCGTGCTCCTGCCGTCGCCCTACGTGGACGCCTCGGCCGCGTGGGCCTTTCCCAACAAATGGCAGCGGACCGCGGTGGGCGCGGGCGGGATGATGTTCGAGCTCGCCGTCGCCGCGCTCGCCGCGCATGTGTGGCTCCAGACGGGCGAGGGCCTGGCCCACCAGCTCGCGTACAACGCGATGCTCACCGCCAGCGTCAGCACGATCCTCTTCAACGCCAACCCGCTCATGAAGTTCGACGGGTACTACATGCTCTCGGACCTTATCGAGGTTCCCAACCTCATGGGGCGATCGGCGCGGATGCTCCTGCACCTGGTCCAGCGCCACATATACGCGATCGAGCAGACACGCCCGCCCACGAGCGTGCCCAGCGAGCGCGCCATCCTCATCGTCTTCGGGGTCGCGTCCCTCGCGTACCGCATCGTGGTGTTCGTCAGCGTCACGCTCGTGGTCATGGGCTCCATGTTCGCGCTCGGGCTCGTGCTCGCGATCTGGAGCGCCGCCGCGTGGTTCCTGCTCCCCATGGGCAAGCTCGTGCACTGGCTCGCGACGAGCGGGCAGATCGCCGAGCGCCGCCCCAGAGCGGTGCTCAGCACGCTCGCGATGGCGGTTGGGGCGCTGGCCCTGCTTGGCGGCGTGCCACTCCCCGATCGCCGGCACGCCACGGGCGTCGTCGAGTCCGAGCGCACCTCGGGCGTGTTCGTCGCGACCGACGGGTTCGTCCGCACCGCGCACGCGCACGTGGGCGATCGCGTCCGCAAGGGCGACCCCGTGCTGACGCTCGAGAGCCCGGACCTGCGCACCCGCCGCGCCCAGGTCGCCGGCGAGATCGCCGAGCAGAGCGTCGCGCTCCAGCGGGCCGTCGCGACCGACCCCGCGCTCGCCCAGGCGACGCGCGAGCACCTGCTCGCTCAACGCGAGCTGCTCGCCACCCTCGACGAACGCCTCGCCTCGCTCGTGGTCCGCGCGCCCCAGGACGGCGTGGTCGTGCCCGGGCTCGCCGGCGCGGACCCACAGAGCATCATCGGCGCCTTCGTGCGACGCGGGCAGATGGTCTGCCAGGTCGTGGACCCGCGGACCCGCGTCACCGCGACCGTCCAGACGGAGCAGGCCTCGCCGCTGACCGAGCTCGACGCCGCGCGCGTCCACGTGGAGATGCGCCCCGTCTCGGATCCCTTCCGCCTCCTGCACGCCCCGGGCACCGCGATCTCGATCGCGCCCGCCGGCGACCGCGAGCTGCCCCACCCCGCGCTGGGCTACGCGGGCGGCGGCGAGTTCGCGACGGACTCCAAGGACCAGCTCGGCGTCAAGAGCACGCGTCCGCTTTTCCGCGTGCGCGTGGAGGGCGCCGCCGACACGAACGGCGCCGCGTGGGCCGGCACGCCCGGCGAGCGCGTGCACTTGCGCTTGTGCCTTCCCTCGCGCCCGCTGCTGTGGCAGTGGGCCGATCGCGTGCGGCGTTTGGTGCAGGGGCGCGTGGACCTATGAGCACGCTCGCCCGCTACAACGCGCTCTACGACTCGCTCCGCTCGCGCCGCCGGCGCTCGGATGTGGCCCGCGGGCTCGACGCGATCGCCGCCCGCGTGCGCGTCGGCGTGCGCCATCGCGAGGCGCGCCTGGACGCGCTGCGCCGTGGCGCTGAGCGCATCGACCTCGAGTTCTCCCCCGCCCTGCGGTCCTCATCCGACGCGGTCCTCGACCAGCGCCTGGCCGACGTCCGCGAGCGATTCCTCCGCGCCCGCAAGGAGCCCGACCCCGATCTGGTTCTGGGTGCGCTGGCGCTCACCCGCGAGGTGGCGCGCCGCCTCACGGGGGAGGAGGCGTTCCTCGTGCAGCTCATGGGCGCGCTGGCGCTCACCTCCGGCGCGATCATCGAGATGCTCACGGGCGAGGGCAAGACGCTCACGGGCTCCCTTGCCGCGCCGCTGCTCGCGTGGCGCCACCGCCACCTGCACGTGCTGACAGTGAACGACTACCTCGCGGCCCGCGACGCCGAGTCCCGCGGACGCATCTTCCGCCGGTGCGGGCTCAGCGTCGCCGCGATCACCCAGGAGACGCCCCACGAGCGCCGCGCCGAGCTCTACACGCGATCGATCGTCTTCGGCACGCCCAAGCAGATCACCGCCGACTGGCTCCGCGACCAGATCCGCCTGGGCGGCAACGACACGCCCTGGGCCGCGCGCCGCGCCGTCGCCATGGGAGAGCTCCCCGGGGCGCGTTCGAGCGGGCAGGACGGTCCGCTCGTTCCGGGGCTGCACGCCGCCATGGTGGACGAGGCCGACGCGGTGCTCATCGACGAGGGCGTGGTGCCGCTCATCATCGCCCAGGCGCGTCGCACCGACGACATGGGCGATGTGTATC
Source organism: uncultured Phycisphaeraceae bacterium (assembly GCA_964399625.1). Taxonomy (GTDB): domain Bacteria; phylum Planctomycetota; class Phycisphaerae; order Phycisphaerales; family UBA1924; genus CAYNSB01. Next base: position 32,236 of record CAYNSB010000002.1, on the reverse strand, counting down.
GCGCCGCCGCGGGCATCGCCCGCGCGCTCGACGAGGGGCCCGATTTCACGATCGACCACCTCCACCGGCGCGCCACCCTCAAGGACCGCGGGCGCTTCCGCTGCGAGCAGATGTGCGCCTCCGTCGAGCACGCGATCTTCCGCGCCCCCCGCCGCGCCGAGGAGCTGGTCCGCACCGCGCTCGTCGCGCGCCACTGCTACCGCAAGGGCGAGCAGTACCAGATCGTGGACGGGCGCATCGTCATCGTCGACGAGTACACCGGGCGGTTCCTCGCCGATCGCTCCTGGGAGCACGGGCTGCACCAGGCCGTCGAGGCCAAGGAGGGGCTGGACGTCACCGCCGATCGCGAGACGCTCGCTCGACAGTCGTTCCAGCGGTTCTTCCGCACGTACCCGTTCCTGTGCGGCATGACGGGCACCGCCGCCGACGCCGCCGCGGAGATGGTCTCCGTCTACCAGCGCCCGGTCGCCGTCGTGCCCACCAACCGCCCCGTGATCCGCGTGGCGCATCCCACGCGCGTCTTCCGCTCGGCCGACGCGAAATGGTCCGCGATCGTCGCGTCCATCGTGGACCTGCACGCCCGCGGGCAGCCCGTCCTTGTGGGCACCCGATCGATCGAGGCCTCGGAGCATCTCTCGTCGCGCCTGTCGGCCCGCGGGCTGCCCCACAAGGTCCTCAACGCCAACGTGGACAAGGAAGAGGCCGAGCTCATCGGCGGCGCCGGACGCGTGGGATCGATCATCGTCGCGACGAACATGGCCGGGCGCGGCACGGACATCATCCCCGAGGCCCGCGCCAAGGAGCTGGGCGGGCTCCACGTCATCCTTTCGGAGATGCACGCCGCACGGCGCATCGACCGCCAGTTCATCGGGCGCGCCGGGCGCCAGGGCGACCCCGGCTCATCCCAGACCTTCGTGTGCCTGGACGACGAGATCCTGCGCGTGCACGCCCGCGCCCTGCTCCCGCTCGCCCGCGCGCTGGTCGTGGGCGATGAGGCCCGTGGGCGACGCGCCCGCACGCTCGAGCGCCTCTTCCGCCTCGCCCAGCGCGCCGCCGAGCGCCGTGCCCGCGAGCAGCGCGTGCAGCTCATGCGCCACGACCACTGGAGCGAGCGCTACCTGCCCGGCGTCTGAGTTTCGTTACGCGCTCCGGCGGGGCACCAACCGCTCGCCCATCGCCACAGCCTCCAGCGGAGATGACGCGTGCGCGTCCGCGCCGCACTCCGTCGCCAGATCGGGGCACCCCTCGAACGCCCGCCCACCCACGATGATCTTGGGCGTGGGCCGCAACCCGCGCCCGCGAACGCCCCGTACCGCTTCCTCCACCCCGCGCACGTGCGTCACGAGCGACGCCGACAGCGCGATCAGGTCCGCCCGGAAATCCTCGGCCGCCTGGACCAGGTCCGACACCGGCACGCCGGGCCCGAGGTAGATCGCCCGCCAGCCCGCGACCTCGAAAAGGTCCGACACGATCCGCACGCCCACGTCGTGCGCGTTGCCCTCGACGCTCGCGCCGATCATCACCCTCCCGTCGAAGGGCGCCCGCGGCGCCTCGGCGAGCAGCTGCGACATGACCATCTGCGTCGTCGCCGTCGCGAAGTGCTCCTCCGCGACGCCGATCTCGTTCATGTGCCACATGCGACCGAGCTCGCGCTGCACGGGCACGAGCACCTCCAGGTACGCGTCCTGGAACGAGATCCTCCCGGAACGCACCGCCTCGCGCACCGCCCTGGCCGCACGCACCCGATCGCCCTCGAGCACCGCGAGCATGTACTCGGCCGCGATCCGCCCCTGCACCGAGTCCGTGCGCAGCTCCGAGGGCGCCGGCGGGTGCGCCGTCGCCAGCGTCGCCAGCCCCGCCTCGAAGCACGCGCGCACCAGGTCGCGGTCCTCCTCGGGCACCGCGTCGAGCGTCGTGTCGCGGAGCACCTCGACGCTCGCCCGCAGCGCCTCGATGGGCACGCCCCGCGCTGCGAACGCCGCGCCCGACCACGCCACCTGCCTCGCGAACAACTCGGGGCGACCCGCGTCCAGCGCCGCCGACAGGTCCAGCGCCCGCGTCGCCAGGTTCTCGCTCCACTTCTTCTCGGGCTGCGGACGGAACATCGCGCCCAGCTCGGGGCGGCGGCGCAGCAACTCCTTGGCGGCGTTCGCCCCGAGTTCTCCTGCGCAGAACTGGACGAATTGCCCCGCGAATTGGCGCTCGAACCTGCCGGGGATGCCCGATTCCAACCTCATCGACTCCGATTTCGACTCCCGCGTCGTGCGGGATTCACCATCGGATGGTACCGAATTCGATTCCACGCCGCTAACGCGCGGTAAGGTCGATAAAGCCGCGCTGCTCGCCGCGGATAACACCGAGGCGGATCGTGTCGCGACGCAGGCCGTCGATCACTTTGTCGAAAGCCGCGGCGTCGGGGGTGGGCGTGCGGTCGATCTGCACGATGATGTCGCCCGGACGCAGCGGCACCTGCCCCTGGGCCGCCGGGCCCAGCGCGTCGATCTGCGTCACCACGACGCCCTCGCCATCCCCCTCGTACCCCAGGCTTGCGAGCCGTTCCTTGGTCAGCGTTTCCACGGCGAATCCGAACTTCTTGTACGCCCGCCCGCCCTCGCTCTGGGTGATCGCGTCCACGCGATCGATCACCTGAGCCGTGAGCGTGCGCGGCTTGCCGCCACGCACCACCTCGATCTCGGCGCTGGCCCCGGGCGGCATGAACGCGATGGCGTTGCGCAGGCGGTTCCAGCTGTCCACGCTCCGTCCGGCAACCTTGGTGACCACGTCGCCCGGCTTGATGCCCGCGCGTTCGGCCGGGCTCCCCTGCTCCACGCGCGCGATCGCAACGCCCCCGTCGCCCCGGGGCGCGCCGTCGTACTGGGGCGCGATGCCCAGCCACCCGCGCTGCGCCCGACCCGTCTTGACGATCGACTCCATGACGGGGCGCGCGATCGTGGAGGGGATCGAGAACCCGATCCCCGCCGACTGCGCCACCCCGCGCGTGGCGATCTGCGAGTTGATCCCCACGACGCGACCCTCGATGTCCACCAGCGGCCCGCCCGAGTTGCCGGGGTTGATCGCCGCGTCCGTCTGGATGAAGTCCTCGAACTGCTCGCTGGAGACCGCCTTGAGGTTCGTGCGGTTCTTCGCCGAGACGATGCCCGCGGTCACGCTGTTGTCGTACTCCCCGAAGGGGCTGCCCACCGCGAGCACCCACTCGCCCACTTCCAGCGCGTCCGCGTCGCCCCAGGTCGCGGCGGTGAGCCCGCTCGCCTCCACCTTCACCACGCCCAAGTCCGTCGCGGGGTCCGTGCCGACGATCTTGCCGTCCAGCTCGCGACCATCGGCGAACTTGACCTTCACGCGCTCGGCGCCCGAAACCACGTGGTTGTTCGTCAGGATGTACCCGTCCTCGCTCACCACGACGCCCGAGCCCGCGCCGATCTCAAGCAGTTGCGTCTTGGGCGGCTCGAACCAGTTCATCTGGCGGCGCACCCGCGCCATCGGGGACACGTGCACCACGCTGGGCGCGATCCGCTTGGACGCGTAGTTGAACGCCGCCGACAGCCCGTGCGCCGACGCGATCGCCTTCTCGACCTCCGGCGTGCGCTGGGGCATCGCGACCTGCGCCCACGCCCCGCCCGCGAGCGCCCCGAGCGCGATCGCCATCCCGGTCCGCCACCCCAACGACGACATCCGATTCATCATGATGTGTTCACTCCGCATCGGCCCGATCGCGGCGCGGCCCGACCGCGCCACCCGACCCACGACGCCCCGGCCAACACGATCCCCGCACCAACCGTGGGGATGCGCCGCCGGGCCGTTCCCGTCAGCATCGTTGTATGCGCCCGGGCCCCCGGCGTTCCGCGGAAGGTCCCCGAATCTCCCGCGATCGCCTCACGTTCCGCGGACGTTCCCGAAAAGCTCGATGTGCAGACGAGGGCAGTACCGCCAGTTCCGCCGGAGGCACTCCGCGGTGAGCCAGCGCTTGCCGTCGGGCGTGGGCGGCGTGACCCCCTCGGGCATCAGCAGCACGTCCGTGCTTTCCCACCCGCGCAGACGCGAGAGCAGCGCATCGATCTCGGCAAGGTCCTCGCGCGCCGCCACGACGAACTTGAGTTGCCGCCCGGGCGGGGCGTATCCATCCAAGAGCGCCTGCAGCGCGCCGAGATTGATCCGGCGCTGCTCGTGGCGCACGCGCCACGTCCCCTGCGGATCGCGCGGGTCCCCCTGTCGCGGCGTGGAGTTGGCGAGCTTGGGCGAGATGCTCATGAGGTCGCACGCGAGCGTGCGAGCGATCGTGCCCGCCGTCTCGATCGTGATGTGCATCCCCGCGCCGCGCAGCGCCCGCGCCAGGTCCTCGATCGCGTCGAACATCATCGGCTCGCCGCCGGTCAGCACCGCGTGGCGGGCCCCGCTCGCCACCGCCTCGCGCACCACGTCGTCGATCGAGCGCGGGCCGCCCTCGGGCGACCAGCTCGCGTACGGCGTGTCGCACCAGGCGCACCGCAGGTTGCACCCGCTCGTGCGCACGAAGAACGACGGCACGCCCGCGAGCTTTCCCTCGCCCTGGATCGAGTGGAACGTCTCGGCGATGGGCAGAGCGCCGGCAGGCATCAGCGTCCGGCCCCGCCCGCGATCGCCTCCAGCGGCGCCCCCGGCGCGTACCTGGTGGGATCGCTCACCCCCGCGTCCAGGAAGCCCCGACGCCGGATCACGCACGAGTCGCAGCGCCCGCAGGCCCGCCCATCCGCGTCCGGGTCGTAGCACGAGTGCGTCAGCTCGTACCGCACCCCGCAGCGCACGCCCAGTTGGATGATCTCCGCCTTGCTCAGGCGCACGAGCGGCGCGTGGATGGTGAAGGGGCGCCCCGGCGTGCCGGGCTCACCCACGCCCTGCTTGGTGCCCAGCGTCGCCGTGCGCTCGAAGGAACGCAGGAACTCCTCGCGGCAATCGGGATAGCCCGAGTAGTCGATGGCGTTGGCGCCGATGAACAGATCGCTCGCCCCCGCGATCTCCGCGTACCCCGCCGCGATGGACAGGAATGTCAGGTTTCGCGCCGGAACGTACGTGAGCGGGATGGGCGCGGCGTCGGGGTTGGCTCGCGGGCGCGTCGTCGCGTCCTTGGGCACCTCGATGTCGTCCGTGAGTGCCGAGCCGCCGATCGCGCGCAGGTCCAGCCGCACCACGCGATGGTCCACCACCCTCCCGCCGTTGGGCAGGGCCCGGGTCATCTCCCGAACGATCGCCCGCGCCGCGTCGATCTCCAGCGCGTGCCGCTGCCCGTAGTCGATGGTGAGGCACCAGCACGGACGCCCCTGGGCCCGGGCCACGCCCAGCGCCGTGGCGCTATCGAGCCCGCCCGAGAGCAGCACGACCGCGGGACTGTCGGTGAAATCGCCCATCGTCGAATCGTAGTGATGATCGGGGCTCGGCCTGTCTCCGGGCCCTTGTGCCTTGTGCCCCGTCCCTTTCCCCGCCGCCGGTCCCTATCCTCTCCGCCTCATGCCCGAACCCTCGCGACCCTGGCTCCGCATTGTCGTTCCCCTTGCCCTCGGCCTGATCGGCGTGGGCGTGTTCTTCGCGGTCCTCAAGAACACCAAGTCCGCGTCAACCCCGAGCGCTGCGACCCCTCCCTCGACCGCGCCGGCCTCCACGCCCGCGACGCCGCCCGCGGCGCCCGCTCAGGAAGCGCCCAAGGCCGCTCCCGCCGCTCCCGCCGCCGATTCACCGCCACCGCCCGGGCTCCATGCGCAGGCCCTGGCGGATGAGCCCGGCGCCGCGCTCTCGCCCATCGGCAGCACGGACCCCGCCTCGGGCCAGAATCTCCAGATCGTCTTCTCACCCGTGGGCGCGGGCGTGGGCGAGCTCAACCTCGCCTCCCACTTCACGCGCACCGACAAGGCCGAGCATCTCCGCCTGCAGCACGAGCTGCGCCGGTCCTACGCCCTCGCGGGCGGCGGCACGGGCGAGATCGTCTTCGTTCCGTTCGCCGCGGCGAGCGTCGTCGTCAACGGCACGCGCGTCGAGGTCTCGGGGTACGTGTATCCCAAGGACGCCCCGCCGCGCCTGGCGCGCATCTGGAGGCAGACCGCCCCCGGCGCATTCGAGGCGCTCATCGTGGACGAGCGTGAGCAGCCCGTGCTCCGCCTGACGCGCCGCTACAGCGTCACGCCCGGCTCGTACGTCGTGCGACTGGACCAGTCCGCGGAGAACCTGACGGGGCAGCCCCTGAGCGTCGCGTGGGACCAGTACGGGCCCGTGGACCTTCCCCGCGACAAGGCGTCCTACGGCGGATCGAAGTCCCGCGTCCGCTTCGGGTACCAGTACCGCGCCGAAGCGCAGCGCAACGACCCCACCGTGCTCTCGCAGAACTTCCTCTGGACCCGCGAGGGCGCCGAGGTCATGGGCCCCGTCTCGAAGGCCACGCGCGTCTACGAGCAGGACCACCTCCTCTGGCCCAACGCCCGCAGCACCAGCGACGGGTACCGCCTGAGTTGGGCCGCGCTCACGTCGCAGTACTTCGGCGTCGCGGCCTTCCCCGTCACGAGCGACTCCAATCCCGACAAGACCTGGGGCGGCGCCCGCGAGGTCCGGCGCGTCCTGCTCGATCCCTCCGCCAAGCCCGAGGACCAGGAGCTGGCGCTCTTCCTCAACGGCACGCCCGCGCGGATCGAGCCCCGCGCGTCGGCCTCGTTCTCGATGAACTTCTTCGCCGGCCCGCTCGACCCCCGCGCCCTCAAGCGAGATCCCGCGACCAGGGACGCGGGGCTGACGGGGCTCGTCGCCTACACCATGGGCGGCCCGTGCGGGTTCTGCACGTTCGAGATCATCACCGGCTCGCTCATCTCCCTGCTCCGCGCGCTGCACGACTACGTGCTGCACGACTGGGCCCTCTCCATCATGTTCCTCGTGCTGGTCGTGCGCACGATCCTGCACCCCGTCACGCGCTGGTCGCAGATCCGCATGCAGCGCTTCGCCAAGCAGATGGCCGACATGGCCCCCAAGCAGAAGAAGCTCCAGGAGAAGTACGGGAGCGACCAGCAGAAGCTCCGCGAGGAGATGGGCAAGCTCTGGCGTGAGGAGGGCGTGAACCCCGCGGGCATGCTCGGGTGCATCCCCATGTTCCTGCAGACGCCCGTCTGGATCGCGCTCTTCGCGACGCTCACCTTCGCGATCGAGCTCCGCCACCAGCCCGCGTTCTTCGGCGTCGTGCAGAAGCTCACGGGCGGCTCGTGGAACTTCCTGGGCGACCTGGCCCAGCCCGACCACCTTGTCGCGCTCCCGCGCTCGTTCCACGTGCCCCTGATGGGCGAGATCGGGTCGATCAACATCCTGCCCATCCTGCTGGGCATCGTCTTCTGGATCCAGCAGAAGTACATGACGCCCCCGACCACGACGCAGCTGACTCCCGAGCAGGAGATGCAGCAGAAGATGATGAAGTACATGATGGTGCTGATGTTCCCGCTGATGATGTACAACGCGCCCAGCGGGCTGGCCCTCTACTTCATCACGAACTCCACGCTGGGCATCCTCGAGAGCAAGTGGATCCGGGCCCACATCACCAAGAACGACCTGCTCACGCCCAAGAAGAAGCCCGGCGGCGGCGGTGGGGGCGCGGGCATGGGCTTCCTGGCGCGCCTGCAGGCGCTCGCGGAGGAACGCCAGAAGCAGATGCTCAAGGCCAAGGGCATGCCCCCGCAGGCCAAGCGGCGGAAGTAGGCCGCTCACGCTGCCCAACAATCCCCCATGCCCCTGGACGACACCATCGCCGCGATCTCCAGCGCGCCCGGTTCATCGGCCCGCGCGATCATCCGCGTCTCCGGACCCATGGCGCATCGCCTCTCGCCCCTGATCGCGCGCGATGATCCCAGCGCCCGCGGAGCGCCAGCCGCGGGGCCCAACCAGGCCTTGGTCGTCCGCGTGCACCTCACCGACGCCCTCTCGCTCCCCGTGCTCGCGCTGCGCTTCGATGGGCCGCGCTCGGCCACTGGCGAGGACGTGCTCGAGATCCTCCTGCCCGGCAACCCGCTGCTCGTTGAGCGCGTGCTCGCGGCGATTCTCCGCGAGCACGGCGTGCGCCCGGCGACCCCCGGCGAGTTCAGCGCCCGCGCGTTCCTCAACGGGCGTGTCACGCTCGATCAGGCCGAGGGCATCGCCGCGACCATCGCCGCGCAGAGCGACGCGGAACTCTCGGCCGCGCGCGAGCTGCTCTCGGGCGAGTCGGGGCGTCGCACGCGCGCCTGGGCCGAGGAACTCGCGACGCTGCTGGCCCTCGTCGAGGCGGGGATCGACTTCTCCGACCAGGAGGACGTGGTGCCCATCGCGCCCGGCGCACTGGCGCGACGCCTTGACGACGTGCGACGCTCGATCGCCCAGCGGCTGGGCGCCGGCGGCGAGGCCCGCCCGCATCTCCCGCGTGTCGTCCTCGCCGGTGCGCCCAACGCGGGCAAGTCCACGCTTTTCAACGCGCTGCTCGGGGGCGCGCGCCGGGCGGTGGTCTCGCCGATTCCCGGGACGACCCGCGACGCGATCGAGGAGACGCTGCATCTGGCGCCGGACATCCCCGGCGCCGACCCTGTGACGCTCGTCGATCTGGCGGGGCTCGACGGTGACGCCGCGCACGGAGCGACGATCGAAGCGCTCGCCCAGGCCCGGGCCCGCGAGTCGCTGCTCTCGGCCGACGTGGTGCTCTGGTGCGACCCGACGGGCGTCTTCCGCGAGAGCGAGATCGAGCGTGCCGTCGCGGGCAAGCCGACCATCCGCGTGCGCACGAAGGCGGACCTGCCGCGAGCCCGTCCGATGGGCCATGCGATCGAGGTCTGCGGGCTCGACGGGTACCACCTGCCGGCCCTGCGTCGCGCGATCTCCGATGCGGCATGGGGCGCGGCCACGGGCGTGACGGTCCTCCCGCGTCACCGGCGGGCGCTCGCGCAGTGCCAACGCTCCATCGACGATGCGCTCGCGATAATCGACCCGGGCGCCCACGCGCTGGCGGACCCCGCGATCGTCTCGGCCTCGCTCCGCGACGCGCTCGATGCGCTGGGCGAACTGACGGGCCGTCTCTCGCCCGACGACATCATCGGACGCATCTTCGCCACGTTCTGCGTGGGCAAGTAGGCCCGGGGGCGGCTACTCGTCCGCGGCACGCTCCATGAACCCGTCGAGGTACCGCTCGATGAACGCCTGCACCGCCAGGCTCGTCTTCTCGTGGTCCACGCCCCAGCACGAGGCGACGCACGCGTCCCACGCCGGGTCCCCCTGCACCATCCACTGATCGTCCACCGCGATCGCGCTGGGCAAGCGGTCCGCCAGGAACGCCGAGAGCGCCGAGACGCCCGGCGCGCCCACGCTCACCGTCGGGCGATCGCGCAGGTCCTCGTTGTTCAGGTACCACACGTCCGAGCACACGATCACCCGGGCCGGGTCGCGCCCGTGCCCGTGCCCCTCGAGCCACGACTGCATGCGCTCCCGCAGCAGGTACGCGCTCGCGCGGTCGAACGCCTCGGCCTTCAGGTGCGCCCCCGTCACGATCAGCATCGCCCGGGCCGTGTCCACCTCCATGCTCGCCTCCAGGATCGGCCCGCGTCCCTTGCGGGCGGATGAACCCCATCTTTACCCACATTCCGCGTCGATCGCTTTCCCTCGCGGGAGTCACAGCCTAACGATTACGCGGAAGAGAAGGGGGGACGGGGATTGTCGGCCTCGCGGCCGCCCGCCCTCGAGAATGGATTCGGAGCCGAGAGATCATGTCCCAAGCGGATCGTCCTCTCAACGCGAGCAATCCCGCCGCCAACGCACCGACCCCCGCGACGCCCGAGAAGCAGGCGACGCCGCACGCGTCGGTTGCCACGGCCCCGCGGCTCGATGAGCTGCCCCCGTTCCGCGTCCTGCTGCACAACGACGACATCAACGACATGATCTACGTCGTTGAGACGCTGCTGGACCTCACCCCGCTCGATGCCCACGGGGCCACGCGGGTGATGGTCGAGGCCCACTCCGCGGGCGTGGCGCACGTGCTGACCACCCACCGCGAGCGGGCCGAGCTCTACCAGGAGCAGTTCAACTCCAAGGGGCTCACCGTCACGATCGAGCCCCTGGCGTAAGTGCCCGTGGGGGCTTGCGTTCGGCCCACCGATAACGAGCGATTGACCTTCTGGGACGCCCACTCGGGCAAGCCCTGACGCCGATGCCGCGCCGCGGACCGCGTCACGACGATGCCATCGCACGCGCGGGCAATTCGCGCCCGCCGCGCACCGATGACTCGCCCGCCGAGGACGAAGGAGGAGAACGTCCTCGGCGCCGCCCGCAGGGCGAAGGAGAGGGAGGATGTCGATCCGTCTGGGCGATCTTCTGGTGCGCAAGGGCGTGCTCACCGACGCGCAGCGACTGTGCGTGCTCGAGTACCAGCACTTCACCGGGCGCCCCTTCGGGGAGATCGCCGAGAAGCTCTACGGCGTCAGCCCCGCGGCGGTCGAGGACGCCTGGGCCTTCCAGTACTCCACGATCGCGCCGCAGGTGGACGCGCGCACGGAGGAGGTCGATCCCGAGGCGCTCCGCCTCATCGATCGACGCCAGGCGTGGCAGTTCCGTTTGCTCCCGCTCCGCTACGACGGGCGCGAGCTCATGGTCTGCACCACGCCCGAGCACCTCGTCCGTGCCATGAAGTTCGCAGGGTGGAAGCTCATCGACGCGTGCTATTTCGTGCTCGCCCAGCCGCTGAGCCTGGGCGAGGCGCTGGTCCGCCACTACCCCATCGCCGGTATGACGCCCGAGATGGTGCAGACGGGCGTACGGCGCGCGGGCTAGCGCCCGGGCGCCAGTTCAAACACCCACCACCCCCGCGCGTCGTACCGCGGGGCGAAGCGGTCGCTGGCGCGCAGCTTGGCCGCCACACCTGCATCGCCCGTGAGCACGTACAGCGGGCGCGACGGGACCTCGCGCCGGAGCAGTTCCAGCGTCCGCTCCTGGGCGATGGGCCAGTCCGTGGCGAGCACGCTCTCGACGAGGTTGCGCCGTGCGAAGACGAACCGCGTCGGGTGCCCGAGCATGAAGATGCCCATCGTCGTCGTGTTGATCATCCATCCGTCGCGCACCATGGCGCGCCGGGCCTCGATCGCCGGGTCGCGGGGCGCCGGCTCGTCGAGCGCGTCGCGCACGCCCCGCACCGCGTGGGGGCCCGTGCGATCGGGCCCGAGCAGCAACGAGCGTCCCGCGCCCGTCGCAACCGCCGCCTGGCGCGCGACGATCACCGCGTCGCTGGGCGTGCCGCTCCGCAGCCACTCCAGCGCCGCCTGCAGGTTGGCGTCGCTCTGACGGACGTACATCCCGTCGAAGGCGATGGGCTGCTCGAGCGGCCACCAGGCGCGATACGCGAGCATGGACCCCGCCCCCATGCTCAGCACGGGCAGCACCACCCAGCAGCGCCACCTCCCGCGAGCGAAGACGCCCGCCGCCGCGATGCCCGTCAGGCACGCGAGCGGACCGCACGCCTGCAGGAGGAACTTGTACTCGGCCGCCGTGGGCACGCGGATGAACAGCGCCGCCAGGCACAGCGCCCCCGCCGAGCCCGCCAGGTACAGCACCGTCGCCCTCCCGCCCGCCCCGCGCCACGTGTCCGCCAGGCGTGAGCGCCCGAACCACACGATCGCCGCCGTGGCGCTCACGAAGAGCAGCACCGCGGGAAGAACCTCGATCAGCGAGCGCGGGTCCGAGTCGAGCCTCATCGAGCCCCACGGGTTCTTCCCCGAGCCCACGCTCGCGAGGTAGGGCAGGCAGGGCAGCGTCGCAAGCGCGGCCCCCACGCCGCACCACACCATCCGCCGCTGGGCGCGGGCATCCCGCGACAGCATCACGAGCGCCCCGCCGCCGGCGATCATGAGCCCGATCCCGGACCACGCCATCGGGTACACGAGCGCCGTGAGCAGCGTGAATCCGCCGACGCCGGCGACCCAGCGTGCGATTGGGCGCGGGGTCGTCAACGCCGCGAGCACGCACCACAGCGCGCCCGCCGAGCACAGCACGCCCACCTGGTTCTGGTTCGGATTGAAGAACTTGTCGAGCGGGATCGGGCGCGGATCGAGCCTCACCCACGGGGCCCAGCGCACGAACATCTCCTGCAGTGGCGTCCCGTGGAACAGGCTCACGCCCCAGATGGCGAGCACGCCCGCGAGCCCGATGGCGACGCGATCGCTCGTGAGCCTGCGTGCACCCAGCGCGCCCGCGACCATCGTCGCCGGCAGCATGAGCACATCCAGAATCGTGATGAGCACCAGCGGGGCCAGGTGGGTCCACTGGGCGAGGAGCCCGATCGCCCAGTGCCCGACCCAGCCGTACTTGAGCGGATAGCCCGCGACGAGCGGGTCCTCGGGCGGGATGGACCGCAGGCACGCCAGGGCGTAACTCTGGTGCAGCATCCCGTGCCAGCCCACGAGCGTGAAGCTGGGAAAGAGCGCGGCCGCGAGATAGATGGGCAGGCACCCCGCGACGATCCACCAGCGTGCGCGCGCCCCGCGGCACGCCAGCACCGCCAGGACCACTCCCAGCACGCCCGCGACCGCCAGCGACGCCAGCAGCACGTTCCACCCGTAATGGCTCAGGGGCATCGAAGGCTCCGCCGGGACAGGTTCCTATCCTTGACATCCTTGCCGCGCCCCACGAAACAAGCCCGAACCAAACGCTCGAAGTCGAGTCCCACTCGCGGAGCCACCCGCCGGGCCAAGCCCGCCACGAGCGAGCGCGCGCTCCCGGGCCCGGTGCGCACCGTCTCCTTCGTGAGCCTGGGGTGCCCCAAGAACCTCGTGGACTCCGAGAAGATGCTGGGCCTGCTCGCCCAGGACGGCATCCAGCCGATCAGCTACGGAACGACGGGCGAGGCGGGCGCGAACTCGTTCGACGGCGCCGACGCCGTGGTCATCAACACCTGCGGCTTTCTTGAGGCCTCCAAGGACGAATCCCTGGCGGTGATCAAGGAGGCGATCGCCGCCAAGGAGCGGGGCGAGCTGCGCCGCGTCGTCGTCGCGGGGTGCCTGGTGCAGCGGCACCGGGCGAAGATGCTCGAGTGGGCACCGGGCATCGACGCGATGATCGGCGTGTTCGATCGCGATCGCATCGTCGAGGCGGTGCGCGGCGGCGCGGGCGACGCTCCCAAGCGCTCGAGCGACACGCCGGAGGCGGGGGCCACCCCGAACTACTGGATCGCGAGCAACGCCCTGGTCGCGGCCCGCGAGCGCGGGATGAAGACCGTGGGGCTCACGGTGCAGGGCAAGGACGGCAAGGGCATCGGGTACTTCGAGGACGACAGTGCCCGCCTGCGCCTGACGCCGCGCCACTTCGCGTACCTGCGGATCAGCGAGGGGTGTAACCAGAACTGCGCATTCTGCACGATCCCGAGCATCCGGGGGAAGATGCGTTCCAAGCCGACGGACCGCATCGTCCAGGAGGCGCGGGAGCTCGTGCGCGACGGGGCCTTCGAGCTGAACCTGATCGGTCAGGACACCACGAGCTACGGGGACGACCTTGGCATCGGCGCCGCGGACGGCGGCGGGCTGCCGGCGCTGCTGGGCGCGATCTCCGAGGCGGTGCGCGAGGAGGGCGGCGGCGGGTGGGTGCGCCTCATGTACGCCTACCCGTCAACCTTCTCCGACGCGATGATCGACGCCTTTGCGCGCCTGTGTGAGCGGGGCAACGTCGTGCCCTACATCGACATGCCCCTGCAGCACGCCAGCGATCGGGTGCTGTCGCTCATGCGCCGGCGGGTGACGCGGGCCCAGCAGGCGCGGGTGATCACCCGTCTGCGCGAGCGCGTGCCCAACATGGCCGTGCGGACGACGTTCATCTCCGGCTTCCCGGGCGAGACCGAGGCGGACCACCGCGAGCTGCTCGATTTCGTCCGCGAGATGCGGTTCGACAACCTGGGCGTCTTCGAATACTCCAACGAGCCCGGCACGCCCGCGGGCACGATGGAACAGGACCCGAGCCTGGCCGTCGCGCCCGAGGACAAGGCCCGCCGCAAGGAAGAGATCATGCTGCTCCAGCAGACGATCGTCTTCGAGCGGAACAAGGCTCTGGCGGGGCGATTCGACGAGCATCGCCCGCAGTCCACAGGCGCGCGCACGAGCGTGCTCATCGACGAGGCGCTGCGGACCGGCGGGCGGGCGACCTCGGGCGTGGGCAAGGGCGGGACGCTCTACAAGGGCCGGACCACGGCCCAGGCGCCGATGATCGACGGGATCACGTACGTGCAGTCTGCCGAGAAACTCGCCCCGGGCGAGCTCGTGCCCTGCATCATCTGCGGGTGGGATGGGTACGACCTCATCGCCCGCCCTGTCGCGGAGCTGGAGAAGCGGGTGGGGCTGAAGATTCTTTCGCGCTGAGGCGCCCTGCCGATACAACGCCCATGCTCCGTCCCGGGCAGATCGTGTTCCTGTGCGCGCTCGCGCTCCTCACGCTGGGCGTGGTCATGGTCAACTCCGCCTCGATGGGCGTGGACCCCGTCGAGGTGAACCCGACCTCCGCGGGCGTGGTCATGCCGCTGGACCAGACCAAGCACTCGGTCGTGCACATCGGCCGGGGCCTGCTCCTGTCCAAGTCCACGGTCTACATGGCGCTGGCCGTCGCGGCCATGGCGTGGGCGAGCCTCGTGCCCATGCGCCGGCTCTTCCCCATGGTGAACGAGCCCGCCGCCCACCCCACGCCCCTGGCCGACGACGTCGCGGCCCGGCGCGGGATGCTCGTGCTCATCCTCGGCGCCTTCGCCCTGGTCGCGGTGATCGCGATGGTCTACCTGCCCGGGCTCAAGCGCGAGATCAACGGTGCGCACCGCTGGATCCACATCCCCCTGGGCGGCGGGCGCGAGCTCTCCATCCAGCCCTCGGAGTTCGCCAAGTGGGGCCTGATCGGGATCGTCGCGGTCTACGCGGCGTCGCGCGGCGTCCGGATGCGGAGCTTCTTCGCCGGGCTGCTCCCGGGGCTCGTCGCGGTGGCGATCGTCGCCGGCGCCGTCGCCAAGGAGGACCTGGGCACCGCGGTCCTCATCGTGAGCGTCGCGTCGATCATGCTGCTCGCCGCGGGGGCGCGCCTGTGGCACTTCCTCATGTTCATCCCCCCGGCGATCGCGGCGCTGGTCGTGCTCGTGGTCACCAGCCCCTATCGCGTCACGCGGATCATGACCTTCTTCGATCCCTACGCGGACCCCAAGGGCGCCGGGTTCCACATGATCCAGTCCATGGCCGCCGTGTCGGGCGGGGGCGGGTGGGGGCGTGGGCTGGGCGACGGGCTCCAGAAGTTCGGGTACCTGCCCGAGGACACCACGGACTTCCTGTTCGCCATCCTGTGCGAGGAGCTGGGCATCGCGGGCGCGGCCCTGGTCATCGCGCTCTACGCGGCGCTGCTCTGGTCCGGGCTGGCGATCGTGCGCCGTCAGACGTCGCCGGTGCTGAAACTGGCCGCGCTGGGGATCTTCGGCACGGTGGGGCTGCAGGCGTTGATCAACCTCGCGGTGGTGACGGGCCTGGGCCCGACCAAGGGCATCGCCCTGCCGCTCATCTCCTCGGGCGGGACCGGGTGGATTCTGACGGCCGCGTCGCTGGGGCTGCTGGTCGCCATGGACCGTGCGGCGCCCGACGACGCGAGCGAGCATCGTTCCGCGGGCGACGATCGGCTCGCCCCGCTCCCGGCGAGTACCCTCTCCCCGGCATGAGCGGACCGCACACCTTTCTCTTCGCCGGCGGCGGCACGGGCGGGCACATCTACCCGGCCCTGGCGATCGCCCAGCAGATCCGCGCGCGCAACCCCTCGGCCCGGACGATCATCCTCTGCTCCGAGCGCCCGCTCGACACGCAGATCCTGCGGGCCGAGCAGGCGATCTATCGCGTCATCCCCGCCAAGCCCCTGAGCGTGCGCCCCAAGGCGCTGCTGGGGTTCGCGGCGTCGTGGGGCGCGTCCATCCGCGCGGCGCGGAGCGCGATCTCGCAGGCCCGGTCCGGCGGGGGCACGTGCGAGATGGTCGCGATGGGCGGGTTCGTCGCCGCGCCCTGCGCGCAGGCGGCGAAGGTGTCCGAGGTGCCGCTGACGCTGGTGAACATGGACGCGGTGCCGGGCAAGGCGAACCGCTGGGTCGCCAAGCGGGCCGATCGCGTGCTGACGACGGTTCCCGTGGTGGGCAAGTACGCGGATCGTGCGCGCGATCGCTGGACGCTCGTGGGCCCGATCGTGCGCGAGGCGGCGCGCCCGCCGGGCGACGCGGCGCACTGCCGGGCGACGCTCGGGCTCGATCCCGCCCTGCCCACGCTGCTGGTCACCGGCGCCAGCCAGGGCGCACGCTCCATCAACCGCCTCATCGCGCGATTGGTGCAGCAGCACGCGGAGTTCAAGGCGTGGCAGATCATCCACCAGACCGGCTCGGGCGATGATGAGGCGATCCGCTCGGCGTACCAGGCCGCGGGCGTGCGCGCGCTCGTGAAGCCCTACTTCGACGCGATGGGCGCCTGCTGGGGTGCGGCGGACTTCGCGCTGGCGCGCGCCGGCGCGGGGACGGTCGCCGAGGCGCAGGCCAGCCGCACGCCGACGATCTTCATGCCCTATCCGTACCACCGCGATCAGCACCAGCGCTTCAACGCCCAGCCGCTGGAGAGCGCGGGCGGCGCGATCATCGCGACGGACCACATCGACGAGACGCTCAACGCCTCGGGCGAGGGGTCCCCCGGGGCGCAGGTCCTGAAACTCCTCGGCTCGCCCGAGCAGCGTCGGAAGATGCGTCAGGCCCTTGAGAAACTCGGACCGGGCGATGGGGCCGCGACAATTGCCGACATCCTTCTGAGTTCCGGGGCTGGGCAGACCTCGAACTGAGGTTAGACTTCGCTCGATGGACGCGCTGTCGCCCGCAGTCTCCGTGCGCCCCGGCGCCACCACGGCGGTGGTGTGGGCATCGCGCGCTTTCGAAGAGCCCAAGGGACTGCTGCACGCGCTGGCCAAGGGCGGGCTCGCGGTGGTCGAGGTCGCCGGACCCTTCGCGGCTCTGGCGGAACTCTGCCGGCTCGAGCGCGTGCGGAGCGAGCACCAGCGTTCGGGCGCGCCGATCGTGCCGCCCGCGGCGCTCGTGCTGGTGTTTCCCGAGCGACTGGACGATGCGCTGGGCCTGATCGAGGCCGCAGAACGCTACGTTCCGGCGGTGAAATGCTGGATGTTTGGACCCGGCGCGAACCCGCGCCTGCGCCCGATCGTTCAGGAGGACCGGGACACCGAGTTCGGGAGGAGGGGCCACGCGGTCCAGCCGCACCGAACGGAACCCGATGTTCCGGCCCCCGTGGTGCATGTCATGCCGATGAGCGCGCAAAGCCATGCTCCTTCGCCACCTGCGCCGGTTCGCCCGACGGCGCCCGGCCCGGCGGGTCGGTCGGCCCGCACGGGGGGAGCGCCCGCCCTGCGTTTGGCCGGTGGCGACGCGGGGGCGGCGCGGTTCCAGTCGGACCCGGCAGCGGCCGATGCAAGGGAAGGCGAGATGATCGGACCTTCGCCCGCGCCCGCGGGTGATGGGAATGGTTCCAATCGTCCGCGCCAGTTGTTGACGACCGACGAGCTTCGCATGCTTCTTGAGGAGCCCGGGACCTAAATGAGCGTGGCGCAGAGCAATCGCGGCGGTGGGGCGGGGGCGTTGTCGCGCGGCGATGGCGGCGCGGGCCTGCCGCTCCGCGTGATCCTCGTCGGGCGCACCGGCCTCGACGCGAAGCTGCGCCTGGACCCGAACGTGGAATTGATCCGCACGGGCACGGCCCTGGAAGCGATCGGCGAGCTGGCCGAGGGCTCGTCAGAGCCCGTCGCGTCGGGTCACGTGGTGATCATCGCGGCCGAGGCCGACCCCGCGCTCACGCAGGAGGACGCCGGCTCGGCGCGCGCGGACAGCGCGCGGGCGAGCGAGTTCCTCGCGGCGATGCGGGGCATCGATCCCGAGGTGCGGATCCTCCGCCTGGAGGGCGAGGACGGCTCGGCCCCGGTGCGGGCGGGGTACGACGGCATCGTCGCGGAGAACGCCGATGCGCAGTCGCTGCGTGCGGCGGTCCGGGGCGTGGTGGACCCGCCGACGATCGCGCGGCGTTCGCCCGAGGATGAGCCGGCGTTCGTGCGCGAGCAGCATCGCGCCGCGCGGGGCAGGCCCAACGGGGCCGCGCCGCGGGAGACCCGCGCCGAAGCGCGCGACCAGAGCGCCGAGATCGAACATCTGGTGGACACGCTGCTGGGCGCGCGGGAGGAAGCTCCCGCGACGCCCCCCGCGCCCGAGCCGCCGGCGCCGCGCGTGCCCGCGAGCGATCTGGGCGATGACGCGATGGTGCGGCAGTTGCTGCAGGGGCGGGACCCGATCGACGCGGCGACGGAGCTGATCCGCCGGCGATTGGAGAGCAGGGACGTCTGGTTCGAGGCGGTCGGGACGGGCGCGGCGACGCCGGGCCCGCACGAGTGCGCCGTGGCGTGGCGGGGGCAGGCCCTGGGCCGGCTGCGGAGCGCGGCGATTCCCTCGGCGCGTCTGGAGCCGCACGCGGCGTGGCTCGCCGCGTGGATCACGCTCCGCGACCAGCACGCGCAGCTGCGCGACGCGGCGTTCACGGACCCGCTCACCGGCGCGTACAACCGCCGCTTCTTCGACCACTTCATCACGTCGGCGATCGACGTGGCGCGATCGAACCGGCGCTCGCTCACGGTGCTCGCCTTCGACATCGACAACTTCAAGCACTACAACGACCAGTACGGGCACGCCGCGGGCGACGAGATCCTCCGCGAGACGGTCAAGCTCCTCAAGAGCGTGATCCGCCCAAGCGATCGCGTGTGCCGCATCGGCGGCGACGAGTTCGTCGTGATCTTCCACGAGCCCGAGGGCCCGCGCAGCGCGATGAGCAAGCCGCCCAGCAGCGTCTTCGAGATCGCGCAGCGGTTCCAGCAGGCGGTGTGCTCGCAGAAGTTCCCCAAGCTGGGCAAGGACGCGCCGGGCACGCTGGGCATCTCGGGCGGGCTGGCGACGTACCCGTGGGACGGCGGCACGGCCGAGGAGCTCCTGAACCGCGCCGACGATCTGGCGCTGCAGAGCAAGAAGGCGGGCAAGAACTGCATCACGTTCGGGCCCGGCGCCGAGCAGGAGCACGGCGGCTGCGAGCCGGCGTGAGCGCCCGCGGTACGATGCGGGCGATGGGCCCGCGGTACGACCTCATCGCGATCGACCTCGACGGCACGCTGCTCAACTCGCGCCGCGAGGTGAGCGCACGCACCAAAGAGGCCCTGGAGCGCGCGCGAAGGGAGGGCGTGCGGATCGTGATCTGCACGGGGCGCGGGCTCGCCGAGTGCCGGCACGTGCTCGAGCAGATCGACCAGCGGGACCCCGTGGCGGTGGCGGGCGGCTCGATCGTCGCGGACCCGACGAGCGGTCGGACGCTGCACCGCTTCAGCATCCCGCACGACCTGGTGCGCCGCGCGAGCGACCGCCTGCTCGAGCACGAGCACCCGGTGATGATCCTGAAGGATCCTGCCGCGACGGGGTACGACTATCTGATGGTCGTGGGCGAGCAGAGGCTCGCGCTGGACCCCGTGACGACGTGGTGGCTGGGCTCGATGAACGTCTCGCACCGCTTCGCGGCGAGGGCCCACGAGGACGAGCACCCGGAGCACACGGTGCGGTTCGGCGTGTGCGGGCTCTCCAGCCGGCTCGCCTCGCTCGTGGCCGATATCGAGGGCGTGTGCGGGGACGAGGTGCAGATGCACCACTTCGGGGCGGTGGTCGCGCCCGAGCACGCCTCGCGCCTGCCCGACGGCGAGAGGCTGCACATCCTCGAGGCGTTCTCGCGCGACGCGGGCAAGTGGTCGGCGATCCGCTGGCTCGCGGGCAGGGACGGAATCTCGCCCTCACGGATCGCGACGATCGGCGACGAGATCAACGACCTCTCGATGATCCATGGGGCGGGCGAGGCCGGGGGCCTGGGCATCGCGATGGGCAACGCCGTGGAGAGCGTGCGGAGCGTGGCCGGGCGTCGCACGCGCACGCACGACGAGGACGGCGTGGCGCACGCGATCGACCAGATGCTGACAGGAGCGTGGTGAGCGTGCAGACGCTGGGCGAGATCAGGGCGATGCTCGAGGAGCGTGGGCTCGCGCCCCGGCACGCGCTGGGGCAGAACTTCCTGCTCGATCACAACCTCATTCGCAAGCTCGTCGACGCGTCGGGAGCGGGGGCGGGAGATGTAGTGCTGGAGGTGGGCCCGGGCACGGGAACGTTGACCGAGGAGCTGATCGCGCGGGGCTGCCGGGTCGTCGCGTGCGAATTGGACCGCGGGCTCGCCGCGCTGCTGCGCGAGCGCCTGGTGCCGGGCTCGGGAGGTCGGATGACGCTCGTCGAGGGCGATTGCCTGGCGGGCAAGAGCGCAATGAACGCGGCGCTCGCGGGGGCGCTGGAGGCCGCGATGCGGGCGGGCGGGAAGCAGGAGTTCCGACTCGTCGCGAATCTGCCCTACGGCGCCGCGACGCCGCTGATGCTCGCCCTGCTGGTGGACCATCCCTCGTGCGTGTCGATGCACGTGACGATCCAGCGCGAGGTGGGCGATCGCCTGCTCGCCAAGCCCCGCACGAGCGAGTACGGGCCCATCTCGATCGTGGCGCAGGCGTTGGCGCGGGTCGAGCGCCTCGCGAATCTCCCGCCCGAGTGCTTCTGGCCGCGCCCGGATGTGACGAGCGCGATGGTGTCGCTCGTGCGTCGGAGCGATCCACTGACGACGCGCGGGCGTGGACTGGCCGATTTCTGCCAGGAGGTTTTCGCCAAGCGCCGGAAGCAGTTGGGGTCGATCGTGGGGAGAGCACACCCGTTTCCGGCGGGGGTTGCGCCCGAGAATCGGATGGAAGAGCTTTCCGTCGAACAGGCCGTGGCCCTGTTCGAGTCGGCGCGGTAACCTGTCCCTCGTTCCCGGCGAGCGTCCACTTGCGCATGCACGAGCCCGCGAACACACTGCCGCACGATGCCCACGCCCTGGGGGCGATGCTCGCGCCGGCGCTCATCGAGGCGTGCCAGGGGCGTCTCTCGCGGATCGAGTGGTTCCAGTCGTCGTGGCAGCGCGGCGGGGCGGCGACGGGGTTCGGCGTGTTCCAGCGGTCCGATGGCACGCCCACGCCCGCGATGATCAAACTCCCCGTGGGTCCCGGCGAGTTTCGCTGGACGAACGTGCTGGCGCACTACGGGGCCGAGCACCCCGAGGCGCCCACGCCGCGCGTGCTCGCCTCGGGCGCGGAGCTGGGCGGGCACGACCTGGCGTGGCTCGTTGTTGAGAGGCTGGCGGGGCGCACGCTCCATCAGGGATGGAGCCGGGAATCGCTGGAGGACCTTCTGCGCGCGGCGGCGCAGATGCAGGCGCTGGCGGAGGCGGCGGTCCGCGTCACGCCCCAGCCCGAGCGCCACGACTGGGAGGAGCAGATCGAGCGTGCACGCCAGGCGGCGAGGGATTCCTCCCTGCCCGAGGCCCAGCACTGGAAGGAATCGGAGCGGAAGGTCCGTCGAGTGCTGCCTCACCTGGTGGGACTGTGGGCGATGCGTCCGATCAACGCCTGGTGCCACGGCGACCTGCACCCGGGCAACGCGATGCGACGGGACGTGGCGGACTCGGGCGCGAACGGGCGTGCGCCGTGCGTGCTGATCGATCTGGCGCTGGTCCACGCTGGGCACTGGGTGGAGGACGCGATCTACCTCGAGCGGCAGTTCTGGGGCAAGCCTGAGGGGCTGTTCGGGATCCACACCGTCTCGACGCTCGCGAAGTACCGGCGCGAGGCGGGCCTGAAGACCGAGGGCGACTACGGGCTCATCGCGAACGTCCGGCGCGTGCTCATGGCGGCGTGCGCCCCGGCCCACCTCGCCGCGGAGGGCAATCCCAAGTACCTGCACGCGGCGCTGGAGACGATCGACCGGGTGCTGCCGCAGGTGGCGCACGCCCACTGATTCGGATTCTGGGAGGTATCGGGAGTGCGGCGTTCAGGTGGGCGCGGATGCCGCGTGCTAGGATTGCGGACATGCAGGCGGGCTCTTGACGGGGGATGGACCCCGGTCTTTGCCCCCCGGAAAGGCAATCCGTGGAAGCATTCGAGAAGATCAAGCAGTTGATCGCGTCGATCGAGGATGATCTCAAGAAGGCCGAGGGCGGGAACAAGGCCGCGGGGACGCGGGTGCGATCGGTCATGCAGGACATCAAGAACGCGGCCCAGGAGGTTCGCCAGCAGATCCTGACGCTCCGCGATTCGGAGAAGAAGGCCTGAGGCGTTGGGCCTCGCGCGCCGGTTTCTCATGACGACGATGCCCCACCAGAGCACGCCGGCGTCTCCCCGCAGCGAGGGAGAGGAGTCGTCGCGCACCGGCTCCAAGCTCATTCTGGACGTGCGGAGAGAGCATCTGAGCGAGCGTCGCTACTCGCGGGCGGACATCGAGAAGTACATCCCCCATCGCGGCAACATGTCGCTGGTGGATTGGGTGCTGTGGACCAGCGACGACTACAAGCAGGGCGTGGCGCTCAAGCAGGTGCGGGGCGATGAGTTCTGGTGCGCCGGGCACTTCCCCGGGCAGCCCGTGATGCCCGGCGTGCTGATGGTCGAGGCCGGGGCTCAGCTCGCGTGCTTCATGTTCAACATCCGCCATCCTGCGCCCAGGATTGTGCTGTTCACGCGGATCGAGGAGTGCGCCTTCCGCGCCCAGGTGCGCCCGGGCGATGCGTTCCATCTGCTCTGCCAGGAGATCAAGATGGGCGGGCGCAGCTTCCAGTCACTGATCCAGGGTGTGGTGGGGGATCCGCTGGCGCCCGGGGCGAAGGTGGCGTTCGACGCGAAGATCTCCGGGATGGTGCTCTCCGTGCCGCGCGAGTGATCGCCCACGCCACGCCCCCACGTTCGTGACTTTCTCGCCCGACTCATCGCATGATCACACCCTATCCGTTGTTGTTGACGCCGATCCTCATGGAGAAGGTGTGGGGCGGGCGTCGCCTCGAGAAGCTCGGCAAGACGCTGCCCGCCGGCAAGAACATCGGCGAGAGCTGGGAACTCGCGGACCTTGCGAGCACGTCCCCCTCCGGGGGCGGAGGCTCGGCGGCGATGAGCCCGATCGCGTCCGGACCGCTGGCGGGCACCACGCTGCGCTCCGCGCTCGAGACGTGGCAGCGGGCGGCGCTCGGCTCGGTGAGGCTCACGGATTCGGGCGGATTCCCGCTGCTGGTGAAGTTCCTCGACGCGCGCGAGAACCTGTCCGTGCAGGTGCACCCGAGCCCCGCGTACGCCGCGGCGCACAAGGACGCGCACCTCAAGACCGAGTGCTGGTACATCCTCGCGGCCGAACCGGGCAGCGTGATCTACAAGGGCGTGAAGCCCGGCGTGACGCGCGCCTCGTTCGAGAAGAAGCTCGCGAGCGGGGCGTCGGTCGTGGACGACCTGGTCGCGGTGCCCGCCGTGGTGGGCGAGTGCCACAACCTGCCCAGCGGCACGGTGCACGCGCTGGGCGCGGGCGTGCTCGTCGCGGAGGTGCAGACGCCCAGCGACACGACGTTCCGCGTGTACGACTGGGGGCGTCAGGGGCGCGAGCTGCACGTGAAGCAGGCGATGGAGTGCATCGACTTCGGGCCGGCGCCGCAGGCGGCACGACTGCCCAAGGGCAAGACGCACGCACGCCTCGTGAGCACCGAGTTCTTCCGCGTGTACGAGAGCGTGCTGCCCGCGGGCGGGCTGGTGCAGATCACGGGCGACAAGGGCGCCGGGGGCGCCGCGGCCGAGCCGCACGTGCTCATCGTGCTCGAGGGCTCCGTGAGCGTGCGCGTGGAGCGCGAGGACCCCGTGGTGGTGGTCGCGGGAGGGACGTGCCTCATTCCCGCGGCGTGCACGCCGGGCGTGCAGTGCCTGAGCAAGCCCCGCACGCGCGTGCTCACCGTGTCGGTGCGGTGAACGCTACCTCACCCGCTCGCGCTTGAGCTCCCGGCTCATCAGCTTGCCGATGCCTTCGATGGGATCGAGCCCCTCGAAGAGCACGGCGTGCACCGCGCTGGTGATGGGCATATCGACCTTGTACTTGCGGGCCAGGTCCATGACGGATCGGGTCGTGGCGACGCCCTCGACGACGCTGGGCGTGCGCTTGAGGAATTTCTCGAGCGTCTCGCCGCGCCCCAGCGCCTCGCCGCAGGAGCGGTTGCGCCCCTCGGGCGAGAAGCAGGTGGTCGCGAGGTCGCCCACGCCGGCGATGCCGAAGAAGGTTTCGGAGGACGCGCCCATCGCCACGCCCAGGCGCGTGATCTCGGCGAGCCCGCGGGCCAGCAGCGCGCTCTTGGCGTTGTAGCCGACGCGCAGCCCGTCGAGCACGCCCGCGGCGATGGCGATGACGTTCTTGGTCGCGCCGGCCAGCTCCACGCCCAGCATGTCCTGGTTCGTGTAGACGCGCAGCCAGCTCGTGCTGAACAGGTGCTGGACGCGCCGGGCGAAGGTCTCGTCATCGCCCGCGGCGATCATCGTCGCGGGCAGGCAGCGGACCAGCTCCGTCGCGATCGTGGGCCCCGAGAGCACGCCGATGTGGCGCGGCGCGGCGTCGGGGTCGTCCGCGAGCACGTCGGCGATGATCTGCGACGGACGCAGGAGCGTGCCGTTCTCGATGCCCTTGGCGACCGAGACGACCGACGCGTGCGCGGGCACGTGCCGGCGCAGGCGGGTCCACGCCTCGCGCATGAACTGCACGGGGATTGCCGAGACGATGAGCCCCGCGTCGCGGAGCGCCTCGGCGTCTTTCATCGCGACGCGCACGCCCTCGGGCAGTTCGAAATCGGGCAGGCGCGCGCTGCGCCGCGTTTGCGCGAGCTCGCCCGCCTCGTCGGGGCTGTGGGCCCAGAGGACGACCTCGAAGCCCCGGCCCCCCGCCCCTCCCGATCCGCCGCCGTCGGCGCCGGAGCCCGACCAGAACCCGGCGTGCCTGTCTGCGGCGTGGGCCTCGGGAGCAAGACCCTGGGCCTGCGCGAGCACGCCGGCGCACACCAGCCCCATCTGCCCGATGCCCAGGACGGCGATGCGCGGGCGATCCGACGATCCCCTGCGTGCGCTGGCGGACTTTGGAGCGGGCTTCTTCGCCATGCGAACCTCCCGGGGACACCTCCTCACAACACCCGATCGCGACGAACCGGCGCGGGGCGCGGCTCGTATGGAGGCGGGCGGAGGCGAGGGCGCCCTTGGCTACCATACCGCCCCTCGGGCCGCTCGGCCCGGGCGAGCGACCCCCGATTCTGCTCCATCCACGCCCCGCGCCCCTGGCGGGCATGCACGGAACCACGCATGGGCACGCATGTTCACGCCGACGGCACGGTGCACCACGATCACGACCACAAGCCCCGCCTGAGCAAGGGCAACGGGCTGGAGCAGTTTCGCCACTCGACGATGCACGACGAGGCGTGCGGGCACTCCGACGAGGCGATCGAGCGGTACCTGGTGCTGTACCTCATCGGCGGGCTGCTGGTGCTCATCTCCAGCGTGTGCAACTGGCTCGGGCTGATCGATCGCTCCGTCGCGGACATCCCCGCGGTGATCGGCGCGGTGATGCTCTCGATCCCGCTCTTCAACGCCGCGATCATCGAGCTTCGGGCCCTCCGCCCGGGGTCGTCCACGCTCACGGCGATGGCGATCCTCGCCGCGATCGCCAGCGAGCAGTACCAGACCGCGGGCTGGCTCGCGTTCATCCTGCTTGTGGCGGACCAGTTCGTGCGGCGCACGGCGTCCGGGGCGCAGCGCGCGATCGAAGAGCTCGTCGGGCTCACGCCCGATGTCGCGCGCCTCGTCGAGAACGGGCAGGAGCGCGAGGTGGCGCTGGCGGACATCAAGGTGGGGCAGGTGGTGCGCGTGCGCGCGGGTGAGAATCTCCCCGTCGACGGGCAGGTGCTCACGGGCCGCTCGAACATCAACCAGGCTTCGCTCACGGGCGAGGCGGTGCCGGTGGAGGTCGCCCCGGGCGACCCGGTCTTCGCGGGCACGGCGAACCTCTCGGGCGGGATCGACATCACCGTGACGCGCGTGGGCGCGGAGACGACGATCGGCAAGGTCACGCGCCTGATCCGCGAGGCCGAGAGCACCAAGACGCCGCGTCAGTTGCTCATCCAGCAGGTCGCGGGCTTCTTCGTGCCCATCGCGCTGTCGGTGGCGTTCATCGTGTGGTTCTACAAGAGCCAGAGCGACGATCCGGCGGTGCGCGATCAGGCGGCGCTCACCGCGATCACGGTGCTCATCGTCACGTGCCCGGCGGCGCTCCTGCTGTCCTCGCCCTCGGCGATGGTCGCGGCGTTCGCGGCGGCCGCGCGCCTGGGCATCCTCATCAAGCAGTCCAGCTACCTCGAGGGCTCGGCGAACATCGACTGCGTCGTCATGGACAAGACGGGCACGATCACCACGGGCAAGTTCGAGGTCGCGCGCCTCGCGCCCGCCACGGGCGTGGACGGCGCGGCCTTGCTCAAAGCCGCGGCCCTGGGCGAGCAGCACTCCAATCACCCGCTGGCCCAGTCCATCCTCACCACGGCCAAGGCCGCGAAGATCGAGCTCGACAGCACGAACGACTACGAGGAACTGCACGGGCGCGGCGTCAAGGCCCGCACGAGCATGGGCGAGGTGTGCGTCGGGCGGCGCTCGTGGATCGCCGAGATCAATCCCGGCGCGGCGAGCGAGCTTGCGGCCGTCGAGAGCAAGATCGAGGGCATGAGCGGCGTGCACGTCATGCTCAACGGGCGCTACTTGGGCGCCGTGGGCCTGGAGGACAAGGTCCGGACCAACACCAAGACCGTGGTGCAGCGCCTACGCGACCTGGGCGTGCGTCACGTGGCGATCTTCACGGGCGATCGCCTGAGCGTCGCCAAGCGCGTGGGCGCGACGGTGGGCGTGGACGCGGTGGAGGCCGAGTGCCTGCCCGAGGAGAAGCACGAGCTGATCCGCGGGCTCGTGGGCACGGGTCATCGCGTGCTGATGGTGGGCGACGGGATCAACGACGGGCCCTCGCTGGCGCAGGCGGACGTGGGCGTGGCGATGGGCCTGGGCGGGAGCGACATCGCGGCCAATTCCGCGGGCGTGGCGCTCATGAACGACGACCTCTCCCGCGTGCCGTTCCTCATCGAGCTCGCCCGGCGTTCGCGGGCGATCACGGCGCAGAACATCGCGGCGTCGATCCTCATCGTGATCGTGGGGCTCCTGCTGGCGGCGACGGGCAAGCTCGCGGTGCCCGCGGCGGCGCTGTACCACTTCGTGGGCGAGATCTTCGTGCTGGGCAACTCGTTCCGACTCTTCCGCTTCGGCGAGGGGTTCGTGCACGAGGAGCAGAACCAGCCGCAGATGAAGCGCCGCGCGGCGAGCGTGCGCGGGCTGGCGACGCAGCCGGCGTGAGAGGTGCGTCGGCCGTTGGCATTCACCCGCGGCTTCGCTACAGCAGCGTTCCCCGGAGCACGAGCATCGCGGTCGTGAAGTAGATGATCAGCCCCGTCACGTCCACGAGCGTCGCGACCAGCGGCGCGGAGATCGTCGCCGGGTCGAGCTTGAGGCGTCGCAGCAGGAAGGGCAGCATGCTGCCCATGAGCGAGCCCCAGAGCACGACGCCGATGAGCGCGATGCCCACCGTGAATCCGATCT
Organism: uncultured Phycisphaeraceae bacterium; assembly: GCA_964399625.1. Lineage (GTDB taxonomy): Bacteria > Planctomycetota > Phycisphaerae > Phycisphaerales > UBA1924 > CAYNSB01. The sequence continues at coordinate 4,603 of CAYNSB010000002.1, read as the reverse complement.
GGTGGTAGAGCCCGGCGATATTGTACGACGCGTGCTCGCCCGCCTTCACGTAACTCTCGTTGGAGTTGTAATTGGCAAACTTGAGCCACTGCCAGATGTGGATGCGCAGGAGGCCCAGCACGCCCAGGAACGCGCCCAGCAGCAGCCCGCACGTCAGCTCGCGCTTGAAGACCTTGAACCAGTCCTTGAGCCCGATCTCCCCCAGGGCCATGGCGCGGATGATCAGCGTGGACGCCTGCGAGCCCGAGTTTCCGCCCGAGGAGATGATGAGCGGGAGGAACAGCGCGATGACCGCGGCCTTCTCGATCTCGTCCTGGTAGTGCGTCATCGCGGAGGCGGTGAGCATCTCGCCCACGAACAGGGCCGCGAGCCACTTGCCGCGCTTGGTCACGAGCTCCCAGATCGACGCCTGCGCGTACGAGACGTCCAGGGCCTCCATGCCGCCCATCTTCTGGATCGCCTCGGTCGCCTCGGCCTGGGCGACGTCCGTCACGTCGTCGATGGTGACGATGCCCAGCAGCACGCCGCGCGAGTCGGTCACGGGCAGCGCGATGCGGTCGTACCGCCCCATCATCTCCACGGCGTCGTTCTGGGGCTGGTCCGCCTTGAGCGCGACGAACTGGCGGTTCATCACGCTCTCGACGGGGGCCGAGGGGTCCGCGAACAGGAGCTGGCGCAGGCGGATGTCGTCGATCAGACGGGCCTGCTCGTCCACGACGTAGACGACGTTGACGGTCTCGGCGTCCCGCCCGACTCGCCGGATGTGGTCGAGCGCCTGCTGGATCGTCCACTCCGGGCGCACCTTCACGAAGTCGGGCGTCATCAGGCGCCCGACGGTCCGCGGCGCGTACCCCAGGATCGCCTGCGTCTCCTTGCGCGTGTCGGGCGACAGCGAGCACACCAGGCGCTCGGCGACCTCGCTGGGCAGCTCCTCCACGAGGCGCACGCGATCGTCGGGGGGCATCGCCTCGACGACCCGGCGTGCGTGCTCCGTGCCCAGCTCCTGGATCAGCTCCTCCTGCTTCTCGGTGCTGATGTAGGAGAAAACCTGTCCCGCGTCGTCGCGCTGCAGGAACCGGAAGGCGAGCGCGGCCTCCGCGGGCGCAAGCTCGGCGAGGATGTCCGCGACGTCCGCCGCGGGCACGCCGTGGAGCGCGTCGCGCAACTCAGAGAACGCGCCCTCGCGGATCAGATCGCGGACCTCGGGCTCGAGGAGTTGGGCGGTGGGGTTCACGCGGGGCTATCAAAGCACGCCCGGCGCGCGGACGCAAGCACTTTTGCGCACTCGCTCACGCCAGCTCGCTCAATCCCTTGAGCCCGATCGGCTCTCGGCACCAGAACGGCTCGCCGGCGCTCGTGCCGATCATCCATCCGAAGTACCCCGCCATCGCGCGGAGCTTGTCGGGCAGGTCCTTGGTCAGCGGATTCATCCCGAACTGCGTGCGGTACGCCTGGATCGCCGCGATCTTGCGGTCCTCGTGCCCGGAGATGTCCATGATGAAGGTCGGGTCCGCCGGGCGGCGCAGGTGCGAGCAGTAATAGTAAAAGACCCACTTGGGGTAGATCGGCGGGCCGATCTCGCGATAGCCGGACGGGACGGGCATCGTCACCTTGGTGAGCTTCGCGTCGAACCGGGCGTCCTCGCAGATCCGCGTGACGGCGAGGTGGTCCGGGTGGGCGTCGAGCGGGTGCGGGATGAAGAGGATCGTCGCCTGGTGGGCACGGATGACGCCCGCGACGCGGTGGCGCGCCTCGATCGTGTGCTGCACCTCGCGATTCTTCAGGTCCAGCAGGAGGCGCTTCACGCGATCCGTGCCCGGCGGGCACAGCGCCCTCCGCGCCGCCTCGGCCTCGACCAGGCGGGACTCCCGCTCGCCGTGCGGCGTGGGCGAGCCGTCGGTCATGTCCACGAGCAGCACGTCGTGCCCCGCGTCGGCCAGACGCGCGATCGTGCCGCCCATGCCGATCTCCTGATCGTCCGGGTGCGGGCCAAAGACGCAGATGCGGGCCACTACTCCTCCCCCCGGACCACGACGAGCCCGAGCAGCTCGCGCGCAGTGCCACTCTCGCTCGCGTCGGGCTCGATCTCGGCCTTGGCGAGCAATTCCGGGCGCTGCGTGGCGAAGAAGCCGCCCGCTCGGAACGGATCGCCCCAGCGGTCCTTAAAGGTCTTGAGCGACAACTCGCGGGTCTGCCCCACGCCCAGCCCGTCCACGTGCGCGTAGAACCGCGCGTTGAGCCACATCGTGAAGGGGCCCAGGGCGCGGGCGGTCGTGTTTGTGAAGCGGATCACGGTGCCCTCGCGCACCACCTGGATGTCGAGCGTGGGCCCGGGCGGTACGTCGCTCGGGTAGGGACGCCCCTCGACGATCGCCGTGCTGCCCGGGTGGCACGCGCAGAGCGCGATCGCGAGCATGCCCCCAGCGATCGCCCGAAGCACGCCCCGCCTGAGCCGGGCGGTCCGCAATGTCGATCCGTCTCTGTCCGCGTGCATCCGCGGCCTGCCTTTCTGCGAGCGCTCCGGCGCGCTCGTGCGGTAGGGTACCGCGCTCGCGATTCCTACGATCGCCCGATGTCCTGCCAGACGGAGAACAACAACGCGACGGCCCCGAGCCCGGCTATCGCGCCCGGGGCCGAGGCGATCGATGTGCGCCGCGAGGGCGAGCGGATCGGGTCCCGCTTTGGCGGTCGGGGGATCGACCCGCGGATCGAGGCGCTCGTGCCGGGGTTCGAGGCGCCGTTCTTCCAGGCGGGGCTCGCGGGATACTCCGACGCCGCGATGCGCCTGATCGCCCGCCGCCACGGGTGCCCGTTCTGCGTCACCGAGGCGCTGCTGGATCGCACGCTGCTCGCGGGCGGGCGAGGCTTCGCCAAGGCGGACCTGGGCGAACTCGAGGACAACGTGCCAGGCGGCGCCGAGGACCAGCCGCTCGCGGGGCAGATCATGGGCTCGGACCCGCGCGAGATGGCCGCCGCGGCCGTGAAGATGATCGAGCAGGGGCGGGCCCGATCGGACCGCGAGTACCGCGCGCTGGCGTACGCGACGCCGGGCGTGCACCCAAGCACCGCCGCCAAGGACCGCGACAAGGCGCCCTCGCGCCAGCACCTGCGCCTGCCCGGCGGCGTGCAGGTGGGCTTCTGGGAGGAATCGGGTGAGCCCGCGCCCCGCGAAGGCGCTCCGCCGCTCGCGACAGCCTCGCTCCCGGGGTCCGAGGCGTCCACGTTCAGCGTGCTGGATGTCAACCTCGCCTGCCCCGTCAAGAAGATCGATCGCAAGGCCCGCGGCGGGCACTGGCTCGCCGAGCCCGAGGGCGCCATCGAGATCCTGCGTGCCGTTCGCGAGGCGCTGCCCACGTCGATCGTGTGCTCCGTCAAGCTGCGCCGCAGCTACGACGACACGCCGGAGATGGCGGAGAACTTCGAGCGGATCTTCGACGCCGCGTACGCGATGGGGTACGCGTGGACGACGGTGCACGCGCGGACCGTGGAGCAGAAGTACGTCGGCCCGTCGCGCTGGACGTTCCTGCGCGACCTGGTCGCGCGACACCCGGACAAGATCATCTTCGGCTCGGGCGACGTGTGGGAGGCGGCGGACGTGGTGCGGATGATCGCGTACACGGGCGTGCACGCGGTGTCCGTCGCGCGCGGGTGCATCGGCAATCCCTGGATCTTCCGCCAGACGCGCCAACTGCTCGCGGGCGAGGAGCCGGCCCGCCCGACCATCGCCCAGCAGCGCGACGTGCTGCTCGCCCACTTCGAACTGGCGATGAAGGTGAACGAGAGCCTGGGCCTGCGCCGATCGGAGACGTACACCGCGCGGACGATGCGGAAGTTCGGCATCCGCTTCGCGGCCCACCACCCGCGGGGCGAGGAGGTGCGCAAGCAGTTCATCGCCGTGGACTCGCTGGAGCAGTGGCGGGGTGTGGTGGACCGCTACTACGCCCCGATCGCGTAGGTCCTACGCCCTCTTCTCCCTCGGCCCCTGCTCCGGCGGGTCGAGCTCGCTCGCCGCGCCGGCGCCGGTGCTGGGCCCGGCGAGCAGCTCGGCGGTGCTGGGGTACAGCACGCGACCGTGGTAGATGCTCGCGACGGTCCGCGTCACGCTCTCGGTGATCGCCTGCAGCTCGCGCAGCGTCAGGTCGCAGTCGTCGAACTGCCCGTCCATCAGGCGTCGGTTGGCGATCGCACGGACCAGCGTCTCGATGCGGCTGGGCGTGGGCTCGGGCAGGCTGCGCGTCGCGCTCTCCACCGCGTCGGCGAGCATGAGGATCGCTACTTCCTTCGTGCGCGGCTTGGGGCCGGGGTAGCGGTACTCCAGCTCGCTGGGCGCCTCAGGCTCCGGGCCCGGTGCGGCGGGGGCGAGCTCCGCCTGGCGTCGCGCGCGATTGAAGAAGTACTCCACGAGCGTCGTGCCGTGGTGCGCCTCGATGAAGTGGCGAAGCACGCGGGGCAGGTTCGCCTCCTGCGCCATCGCCAGCCCGTCCTTGACGTGCCCGACGATGACCAGCAGGCTCATCGCCGGCGAGAGCTTGTCGTGCTTGGAGATCGACCCGGCCTGGTTCTCCACGAAGTACTCGGGCTTGTTCATCTTCCCGATGTCGTG
>CAYNSB010000001.1:11749-112012 GCA_964399625.1 uncultured Phycisphaeraceae bacterium | reverse complement strand
TGCAGTTGTCCTTCTTGTCGCGGACGACCTCGAGCTCGTACTCCTTCCACCCGATCACGCTCTGATCGATCTGCACCTGCGTGATCATGCTCGCCGCGAGCCCGCGCTGCACGATGTCGCGGAACTCCTCGCGGTTGTACGCGATGCCGCCCCCCGAACCGCCCAGCGTGAACGCGGGGCGGATGATCGCCGGAAGCCCGATCTCTTCCAGGAACGCCTCGGCATCGGCCAGCGTGTTCACCGTTCGGGCCTTGGGCAGCTTCAGCCCGATCTTCTCGCAGATCTCCTTGAAGACCTGGCGATCCTCGGCCCGGTGGATGATCTCGCGGTCGGCGCCGATCATCTCGACGCCGAACTCCTGGAGCGTGCCATCGTCCCACAGCTTGCAGGCGCAGTTGAGCGCGGTCTGCCCGCCCAGTGTGGGCAGGATCGCGTCGATCGGCGTGCCGCGATCGCGTTCCTTCTGGATGATCTTCCTCACCGCCTCGGGCGTGATGGGCTCGATGTACGTCCGATCGCTGAACTGCGGATCGGTCATGATGGTCGCGGGGTTCGAGTTCACCAGGACGATGCGGTACCCCTCGCCGCGGAGGGTCTTGCACGCTTGCGTTCCCGAGTAGTCGAACTCGCACCCCTGCCCGATGACGATCGGGCCCGAACCGAGGATGAGGATGGTCTTCAGGTCGGTGCGCTTGGGCATCGAGAACCCCGGCACGCGGAGAGGGGCGAATGCCTCCGCGGGCGATGCTCACCCCGCGCGGCACGCTCCGCCGCCCACGCCGGGGCAAACTCCATCACGATAGTCGAGGCGCCCGCCCTTGTCACGCGTGCCGGGACGTTGCGTGCGGGACTTTTTCACTCTCCCCGTGTGCGACGAGTTCCTCGGCGATCACCAGCCCGCGCGCGATCGCCAGCTCCACATCGGGGCACACGCTCTCGGCGTCGAGCAGGTCGCCCGCGCCCGCCCGACGCAATTCCTCGTACTGCGCGCCCGTCAGACCGGCGATCACCAGGCGTCGCCCCTGGGCCACGAGCTTCACCAGCGCCGCTCGAAGCTCCAGGGCCGCGTTCGCGTCCAGGTACGTGATGTCCGTCAGATCGAGCACCACCACCCGGGCCTCGCTGGGCAATCGGTCCTCCCACACCAGCAGGTTCGGCAGGCGGTGGACCCGCCCCTTGCGGCTTGAGTCATGACGCAGGTGGTACACCGCCAGCGATCGCGGCAGCTCGAGCCCGGGCTCGCGCGCCAACTCCGATTCCTCGATCTCCGCGATCGGACGCGCCACGTCCATCGCGATCACCCAGAGCAGGAACAGCACGGGCGGGAACATCGCCCATCTCGGCAGGCGATCGAAGACCAGCGTTCCAAGCGCCGCGCCCAGCGCGAACGATCCGAGGATCGACGCGAGCAGGGCGAGCCGGCGCGCCGTCGGGTGCGAGTGAAGCCCGCGGACGAGGCCCCGCACCGTGCCCGGCGGGATGTCCCGTCCCTTGTCCCGCAGCCAGAGCAGGAACTGCGCTGTCTCTAGCCCCAGGTCCGTCAGCACGCCCGTCATGTGCGTCGTGCGGACCACCCCCGAGGAGATCCGCGTGATCGTCGCGTTCTGCAGCCCCATCGCGCCCGCCGCCAGCGCGATGAGCACCCCGAACGAGAATGATCCCGGCACGGCCCTCAATTCCGTCAACTCCAGCACGATGGCGAACATCGCCAGAAGGAACGCCTCGATCGCCATGGGCAGCACGTAGATCGATTCCCACCCGCGCCGCCGCCCCAGCTCCGTCGTGAATCCCGACAGGAGCGCGCCGCAGAAGAACGCGCCCAGAATGCCCAGCGCCTCGGCCGCGAGGGTCCACTTTCCCTCGGCGACGTCTCGCCCGAGGTTGGACGTCGTGCCCGAGACGTGCGAGGTCACCGTCCCGCAGGCGAGGATCGAGACGATGTTGGTGTACCCCGCGATCCACGCGAGTGTGATCGCCAGCCGAGCCTGCTGGGTGAAGGAATGGGCCTGGGCGACGAACATGGGGCACTTCAGACGGGCGCTGTACGGTCCCAGCGTTCTTCGGTCCGATCGGACGGCCAGTCTAGAGCCTCATCGTCCGACCCGCACCGGTCTCGCACACCCTTCGGCTCAACGAACCAGCGTGTAATACGTTTCGTACAATAGGTCTCAAGCGGAGGAGCACCGGGAGACACCCATGGGCCGTGCACGTATCGGGCTTTTCGCCGTTTCGATCGCTCTCGCATTGTGGTGCGTGCCCGCGCGCGCCGAACCGCACGCGAAGCGCAACGTCGCGGTGCTCGTGTACGAGGGGGTTGAAGCGTTGGACTTCGCGGGTCCGCTCGAGGTGTTCCATGTCGCGAGCCTCGACAATGCGCCCGTGTTCAATGTGTACACGGTCGCGCCGACTTCAGGCCCGGTGCGTTCGAACCAGCCCGTCACGATCACGCCGGACTACACGATCGACGATTGCCCCGCGCCGGACGTGCTCGTGGTTCCCGGCGGCAGCACGGTGACGATCATCCGCGATCCGCGGGTGATGCAATGGATCAAGGCCCAGAGCGAGCGCACCGAGATCACCATGAGCGTGTGCAATGGCGCCGGAGCGCTCGCGAGGCAGGGGCTGCTGGATGGAAAGTCCGCGACGTCGCACTGGCAGGCCATTCCCGGCCTTCGCCGAGCCGCTCCAAACGTCAACTTCAAGGAGCACGTGCGCTTCGTAGACGAGGGATCCATCGTGACGACGGCCGGAGTCTCCGCGGGCATCGATGGGGCTCTGCATGTGGTGTCGCGACTCTGCGGCGAGGACGTCGCATGGCACGCCGCGCACGCGATGGAGTACGAATGGCGACCTCCCACGCCCAAGGACGAGACGCCCTCTCTCGCGGCGTGGCGTGAGGGAGTACACGCATTCGAATACCAGGAGCTGGAGCGGGCGGCCGCGGCGTTCACTCGGTACATCGAGTTGTGCCCGCAGGACCCCAAGGGGCATCTTCGACTGGGGCGGTGCCAGATCGCGCAGCGGAATGCCGAGGCGGGGGTGAAGAGCATCGAGCGCGCGATCGAGCTCGGTACGCCCGAGGGCAAGGCGCGTGCGATCATGGCGCGGGCGCAGCTCGAGCTCAAGCGGTACGAGGACGCGGCGCGAAACTACGAGTTTGCCTCGAGCAAGGACGCGGCCAACGAAACCGATCTTTACAATCTTGGGTGCGCCTACGCCTTGATGGGGCGAAAGGACGCGGCGTTCGCCGCGCTCGACAAGGCAATCCAGAAGGGGTTCGCCAATGGGGCCCTGCTGGAATCGGACGCGGACCTCGAATCGCTGAGGTCCGATCCGCGGTTTGCGGACCTCAAGAGCCGGGTGCCCCGCCGGTAGGCGTTCGCCGGCCATTTGGGGCGAAGCCTGCCAATCGGCCCGAAGAACAATTCGTGTGGTTCCTTCAATGGCGGGCGGGTGGCCCGGCAGCGCGGTCGCACTCGTGCAATTCTGAGTGCACAGCGACCGATCAATGTCACGTCCGGCGTCGTACTACTGTCGCCCGTTCCGGTCGGGGGCATTCACGGAGGTTGGCCTATGTGCGGGATCGTCGCCTACATCGGCAACAAGCAGTGCCAGAACCTCCTGCTCGAGGGCCTCAAGCGCCTGGAGTATCGCGGGTACGACTCCGCGGGCATCGCCGTGATGAACAACGGCTCGATCTCGGTCGTTAAGTGCGCCGGGCGCGTCGCCAACCTCGAGGATCGACTGGAGCAGTCCGGGCCGATGCCCGGAACGCTGGGCATGTGCCACACCCGCTGGGCGACGCACGGCGGCGTCACCGACATGAACGCCCACCCGCACCGCGACGACAAGGCGGGCATCGCCCTGATCCACAACGGCATCATCGAGAACTACGCCGCGCTCAAGACCTATCTGCAGGAGAAGGGGCACACGTTCAAGAGCGAGACGGACACCGAGGTGCTCGCGATGCTCATCGGCGAGTTGTACGAGGGCGACCTCGAGTCCGCCGTGCAGGCCGCGCTGCGCGAGGTCACCGGGGCCTACGCCATCTGCGTGATGTGCGAGAAGGAGCCCGACACGCTCGTGGTCGCGCGCAAGGGAGCGCCGCTCATCGTGGGCATCGGCTCGGGGGAGTATGTCGTCGCGTCCGATGCCAGCGCGATCATCGCGCACACCGCCCAGGCCTTCCCGCTCGACGACTACAACGTTGTCAAGCTCACGCGCTCGGGCTTCCGCACGTCCACGATCGAGAACGTGAACGTCACGCCCAAGGTCATGCAGCTCGAGCTTGACCTTGAGCAGATCGAGCTCGGGTCCTTCGAGCACTTCATGCAGAAGGAGATCTTCGAGCAGCCCCAGGCCCTGCGCAACTGCTTCCGCGGTCGCCTCCAGAAGGACGCGGGCAAGGTCGTGCTCGGGGGGCTGACGAACCTCTCGAAGGAGCTGGTCAAGGCCCGGCGCGCCACGCTCATCGGGCAGGGCACCGCGCTCCACGCCGCGATGATCGGCGAGTACATGCTCGAGGACCTGGCCAAGCTCCCCGCGGTCGCGGAGTACGCCAGCGAGTTCCGCTATCGCAACCCGATCATCGAGGACGGCACGATCGCGATCGCCGTGAGCCAGTCGGGCGAGACCGCCGACACACTCGCCGCCCTCCAAGAGGCCAAGGACCGCGGCGCGCTCGCCATGGGCGTCGTCAACGTCGTGGGCTCCACGATCGCCCGCGAGACCGACGCGGGCGTGTACCTCCGCGTGGGCCCGGAGATCGGCGTCGCGAGCACCAAGGCGTTCGTGGGGCAGGTCGCGGTGCTGTCGCTCATCACGCTCTCGCTCGCGCGCCGGCGCGTCATGTCCGCCGACCAGTGCGCCAAGTTCATCGAGGAGCTCGAGGCGATCCCGGGCAAGATCGAGCGTGCGCTCGAGCAGAACGATCGCATCAAGCAGGTCGCCGCCAAGTACTGTGAGCGTGAGAACTGGCTCTTCCTGGGGCGCGGGTACAACTACCCCACGGCCCTGGAGGGCGCGCTCAAGCTCAAGGAGATCTCCTACATCCACGCCGAGGGCATGCCCGCCGCCGAGATGAAGCACGGGCCCATCGCGCTCATCAACGACGGCATGCCCGCGGTCTTCATCGCCAACCGTGGACGCCAGTACGACAAGGTGATGAGCAACATCGCCGAGGTCCGCGCGCGTGGCGGGCACGTGATCGCCGTCGCGACCGAGGGCGACACCGAGATCAAGCGCCACGTCGAGGACGTGCTCTACGTCCCGGACATCATCGAGCCCCTCTCGCCCATGCTCACCGTCGTGCCGCTGCAGCTCATCGCGTACCACGCCGCGGTCATCCGCGGGCACGACGTGGACAAGCCGCGCAACCTCGCCAAGAGCGTGACCGTGGAGTAGCACCTCGGGCCGACGGGGGCGGCGCATGAGCATCCGCCAGCGCTGGGAGCATCTCGAGCCCCGGTTCTTGCACCGGGCGTGGCTCATCGCTTCCGTGTGCACGCTCGTCGTGCCCATGGCCTCCATGCTCGTGCTCGGGGCGATGTCCACGGGCTCGCTCGCGGGGGTCGTCGGCCTGCCGCTGACGTTCGCGGGCTCGCTCGTCCCGCTGGCGCTGGTGATGTGGCGGTCCCGACGCGTACGACTCGTGGCGAAACTCAGGCGCGGGCGCGTCTGCTGGGCGTGCGGGTACGACCTGCGGGGCGTGGGCGACGATCACGCCATCGCGTGCCCGGAATGTGGGCAGCGGTGGAGCCCGCGCGAGCTGCGCCAGCGGTGGTGGGGCACCGGGCGAGGCGATGACGACCTCTGGGCGCGGGGCGAACCGTCCGCCGATATGCTCCCGCCATGAGCGACGCGACGCAGGGCGCTGATCGCAACAGAGTGCGCGGGAATGCCGTCCCGGTCCCGCCATTCTGGCGCGAGCGCGTCGTCATGCTGTGCGTCGCGTTGAGCGCGTGCGTTGCGCTCCACCTCCTCGTGCTGCTGTCGCCCGCAAGCTGGTGGGCACGACTGGGACTCTCCCCGCTCTGGCGGTTCTCCGTCTGGGCGGTGTATCCCGTCTGGTTGATGTGGTTCATCCGAACGAGCTCGGCGGGAGACCCCGGCACGCGGCGCCGCCTCGCCGCCGGCGAGCTCCCGTGCTGGCAGTGCGGGTATGACCTCTCACGCCAGGACCCGCACGGGCGATGCCCCGAGTGCGGCACTTCCTACGAGCCCGGCACCCTGCGTGAACGCTGGGGCGAGGTGTTCCGAAGAAAGCAGGGCCCAACACCCGAAGGATCGGGGGCCGCTTCCAACAAGACGGGCTCGACGCCCACGGAGCCGTCCAAGGCATGAGCACCAACGAGCCAAATCCCCCGGACAAGCCCACAGGCTCCACGCCCGCCGAGCCCGCGATGTACTCCGTCGTGCCCGAGGAGCCGCGCCCCGCCCCGCCGGCGAACGCGCCCCGCGGGCGCATCGACAAGCCGGGCCTCACCGAGGACTTCCCCGAGGATGCCGATTTCGACCACGATCCCGAGTTGACGAAGGTCATCACGGGCAAGTCCGGCACGCGGAGCGCGCCACATGGCCCGGGCTCGGGCGCGGACGCTCAGAGTGCCCAGCACCCCGCGGACTTCGTTCCCACTGGCATGGGCCCGCCGATGCTCTGGATCATCGTGGGCGGCGTCCTCTTGCTCGTCGCGCTCGTCTTCACCGGCGTTAACGCCCCCGACAAGACGCCCTACCGCGTGCTGCTCACCCTTTACACCGTCGCCCTGCACACGGGCACCGGCGTGGTCGCGCTGTACGTGGCGGCGGCGCTCGTGCGCCAGATCGTCGGGCGCATCGACCTCGCGGCCTCCCGCATGTTCGCCGGCGTGGCCGCGTTTGCCGCGATCTTCAGCCTGAAGCTACACCTCACGTCCTACCCCGTCGTGGATAACGCGGCGCGCCTGCTTCTCGCGGCACTCTCGTACCTGGCGATCGTCGCCGTCACGTTCCGCCTGTGGAAACGCGAGACGCTCGGGTACGTGGTGGGCGGCCACTTCGTCCTGTGGCTCGTCGTGCAGATCGCGATGCTGCTCTCGTCGACGATCGCGACGAAGTGACGCCTGCGATAGCACGCACGGACCGCGCGAGTCAGTCGTTGGGATGGCGCATCAGCTTTCGCAGCAACGGTGTGAGCACGATGATGACGATGCCGCCTCCGACGGAGAGGAAGACGAACAGGAAAAAGAAGTTCGCGTACCCGCCGCCGAAATCGATCCCCCAATTCTGGAAGAAGAAGCGCGCGTTCTTGATTTTTTCCGGATCGGCATGACCGGCCAGCTTGCCGCCCACGATGTACGCGAGGAAACTTGACAGGAACCACACGCCCATCAGCAGCGAGGCATGACGTTTCGGCGCGGCACGAGACACATATGTGAGCCCCGTCGGAGACAGGAAGAGCTCGCCGACAGTATGCAGGAAGTAGGTGGCAAAGATCAGCCACATCGCCGCGAGTGCTCCGTCCTTGCGCACCTGCAACCCGGCGACAACCATGAACATGTACCCGGCCCCCAGCATGATGAGGCCAAGCCCGATCTTGACCGGCTGCGGAACTGGAAGCTTGCGTTTGGCTGCCGCTGCCCACATGATTCCGAAGATCGGGGACAGCACGATGATTGTGAACGGGTTGATGTTCTGGAACCAGCTCGTCGGAACGAGAAAGGTTCCTAATTGGCGGTCCATCTTTTCGTCGGTGAAGAAGTTGACGCTTGTCGCGGCCTGTTCGAACGCGAGCCAGAACAGAAAGTTGAAGAGCATGAAGATGAAAATGGTGGCTACCGGCCCGCGGTCGCCCTTTTTCTGCATCAGCGAAAACACGATCGCCCACGCAACCCCGATTCCGATGAGCGAATAGAACACTTCTTCCCGAGAGAAGAAAAGGTCGACACGCTGCAACGCCCCGTAGTGGAACGCAACCCCGACGATACCAGCAAGAATGAGCCCGGCAAAAACGAAGACCGGCGCGGTCGAACCGCGCCCGCTTCGGGGCAAGCCAATTCCCTTGAGATATTTGTTGCGGAAGAAGATGTAGTTGAGCAACCCGGCGATCATGCCGATGGCGGCGAGAGTAAAGCCCCAGTGCCAACCGACCCGCTCTCCTAACAGGCCAACGAAGAACGTGCCCAGGAGCGCGCCAAGGTTGATGCCCATGTAGAAGATGCCGAACGCGCTCTGCTGGCGTGCATCGTTCTCGGGATACAACTGATTGACCATGACGGAGACGCTGGGCTTAAAGTGCCCGGTTCCGATCACGATGAGCGCCAGCCCCGAGACAAACACGCTCATCCCCAGACTGTTGTGGGCCAGCTCGCCGATTCCCGAGATGCCAAGAGTGATGTGCCCCAATGCGATCAGGAGCCCGCCGACCAGCATCGATCGATGCGTGCCGATGAGCTTGTCGGCGATGAGTCCTCCAAGTATGGGCAGCAGGTACGCCATGCTGCCATACCAACCTTGCAAATTACTCGCCTCAGACTGCGTCCAACCCCGTCCCGGGTTAAAGCCGAGTGCCTTTCCCGTGGGAAGCGGGTCCATCCCCGTGAGCTTGCACTTGAGATAGAGCCCCAAGATCGCGCGCATTCCATAGAAGCTGAACCGTTCCCACATCTCCACCATAAACAACAAAAACAAGCCCGGAGGGTGCCCGAGCACGGTTCGCTCGCTCCCGCCGGTCGGCGTCGCGCCCGAGGATGAAGAAGAGTGTCCCATCGTCGTGGACATGCAGGTTCTCGCAAAGGGGGAAGGCCCAGGACCTCGATTCGAGCCCAAAGGCTACACGATTCCATCGTCCAACGCGAGCGAACCTCTTGCGGAACCGAGGCCTTTGTTCGGGCGGCCGCCCGCCCTCTACCGCTCCCCGCCCGCCAGCAGATCGTCGAGATCGATCGGCAGGTTCGTCAACGCCAGTTCGCCCTTGGGCGTGCGTGGCCACTGCTCGGGCGGGCGATCGCGGTACAACTCCACGCCGTTCCCATCGGGGTCTCGCAGGTAGAGCGCCTCGCTCACGCCGTGGTCCGATGCGCCCTCGAGCGTGATCCCCGCCGCGAGCACGCGCCGCAGCGCGTTCCCCAGCAGCGCTCGCGTCGGGTACAGGATGGCGACGTGGTACAGCCCCGTGGTGCCCGCCGCCGGCGGCGACCCACCCTTGCTCTCCCACGTGTTGAGCCCGATGTGATGGTGGTACCCGCCCGCGGAGAGAAACGCCGCGCGCGAGCCGAACCGCTGCGTCAACTCAAACCCGAGCACTCCGCGATAGAAGCCGATCGCCCGCTCCAGGTCGGCGACCTTCAGGTGCACGTGCCCGATGCCCACCCGCGGATCGATCGCCCTTCCGTCCGACGTTTCAGCGCTCATGCGCGAATCGTACAGCGGCGGCGCCGCACGCCCGAATCGAGACCTTCGTGCCGCGGCGCTCAGAGCATGTCGATGTACGCCAGGTGCGTGCCGCACGTGAGGCACCGAAAGACATACGCCGTCGGCCCCAGGTCCTTGCGCAGGCTCGCGAGCAGCCGAGTCGCCGCTCCGCCCGAGATGCCCATCTCGTGCACGATGTGTCCCATCAGGTGACCCTCGAGCTGATAATCGATCTCGCGCAGCTCGGCGATTCCCGCCGGCGCGACGAACGCCGCGGCCTCGCCGCAACACGCCAGCCATCGCGTTTCCTGCCACGCGGAGAACCCCGGCGTGCGCCGCTCGATCTCCTCCGCAGCGCGTTCCGTGATCGCTTGGGCGAAGCCCGCCGAGTCCGTGAACGACGCGTCGAACTTCTTCGCCGCGGATCCGTCCGCGATGCACCACGGGCACAGCGCCTCGTCCAGGTCCTTCTCGCAGTACGCGGGGCCCGTGTAAATGTGGCCCCGCGCCCTGCCGCAGCACCGGCAGGTGTTGGCGGACGGCTCGACGCTCCCGCTCCGGATCGGGTCGGGGTGGAATCGGAACGTGGGCAGAATCTCGCTCATGCTCAGCACGCCAGGATGTGCCGCGGATTGGTCGTGCTGAAATCCGCGAGCCACCAATGTGGGTCGTTCGGGGTCGTGTACGTGACGCCGGGCGGAGGCGGGTCGGTCGGCGTGCGGAACGGTTGGGCCAGTCGCACGAAGACGCTGTCTGGATCGGGCCATCCGCCCCCGATCTCGCGCACTTCGTTGCCAAGCTGGATCTCGCGTTGCAGGATTGCCGCCAGAAGCGGATGCAGGCTGGCCAGTGCTTGTTCCTGGCGTGCCGTGCGCCAGGCGTCGCGCGTGAGTTCAAACACCAGCGCGCCACGCGCTTGCGGCTCGAGAGCGCGAAATCCCAGCCGAGCGACCAGATGCGCCGCGCCCGCGTCTGTCGCGACCACGTGGGCGCGCATACTTGTCGCATTGCGGTTCTCGAACGCGGTCTGCAGCAGCGCTCGCATGGCGTGCGCTCCGAACCCGCGCCGACGGAACTGGGGCGCGATCCAGCACTCAGCAACGAACACGCGTCCGCCGGAGATGCCCGCGAGCCCGCACACGCCCACGCTCGTGGTCCCATCGCGGACGAGATAAAGATGCAGACAGCGTCCGACGCGATCGTCGAGATGCGTGTGCACGAACTGGCTCACCCCTTCGCTCGTGGGATCGCAGCGCAGGTCGGTCACCGCGAGCCCCGAGTGCGCGTGGGCCAGCGCCACCAGGTCTTGCGTCTGGTCCGGCACGACCATGAAGATGCCCGTCGAGATTCCGGCGCTCATGACGCGTGATTATGGCGCACCGCCATCGACGCAGAATCGGGCCCGGATTTGGCCGTTGTTCTGTATACTGCCGCGCATGGATGCGGGAACCTGGCGATGCCCTTCCTGCGGTGCGGCGGTCTCTCCCGCGTCGATCGCGTGCGAGTTCTGCCACAGCGTGCTGCAGACCGTCGCCTGCTCGCACTGCAGGCAGATGATGTTCGCGGGGTCCAAGTTCTGCCCGCATTGCGGCGCCGCCACCGAGCGGGTATCGATCGGCGAGCCGACGCAGAGGGCATGCCCGGAGTGCGATCTGCCGCTCTCGCGAATCTCGATCGGGCGCTTTCCGTGCTCGCAATGCCTGTCGTGCGGCGGGCTTTGGATGTCCCCGCTCACGCTCGATGCGATCGCGGCTGATGCCGACGCCCGCACCGCCGCACGGGGCATGGTGATTCCAGGCGCTGAGCCGCCCGCCTCGGCGCACCACTACCTCAATTGCCCGACGTGCGCCCAACTCATGAACAAGCATGTGTTTGCGCAGGCCTCGGGGGTCATCCTCAGCGTGTGTCGAAACCACGGCGTGTGGCTCCACCGCGGGCAGCTCAACGCCATCATGGACTTCATCATCGCCGGCGGGCTTGAGCGGGCTAAGCGCATTCAACTGGAGCGATTGGCGCAGGAGCGCCGCAAGATCGACGAAATGCGTCGAGAGGTCGAGCGACGCGAACGCGGGAGTTACGGCGGCACGGAATGAGCCGTGCCGCGCGCCTCGCTCGTGCGCACGTTTGGCGCTCATTCACGGAATTTGCAAAACCGCAGCGACGATTCGTGCGAACAACGGGGCACGATCGCGTCACGCGATGTTCGGGAGATCATCGGAAGCGCGCAAGCCCCCGCTAACGAGGCATGTGCCCCAAAGTCCGAACTCTCACTTGCATCGAGCGGCGTGGTCTGTACACTCCCGCCCTGATCGCCGGCGAGCAATCGCGGCCGATCGCGTCCCCGACACGTCGGGCTCACGCGACGAACCGCACTCCGGCGAGCATTCCGGCGCACGAGTGCGCTGAATGCGGGACCGCCTGCGGGTGGTCCGGTGCACGGGTCCAACGCCCGTGTTGAGCGAACTCGGGGCGGGGTACGGCGAGGGCGCTGGCCACCGCCGCGGGGTGACGGTCGAACACGACTCCAGCTCGGCGCGTGCCGGGGGAGCGTGTCGGGTCACCATCCATGACATGTCGGCGGCCGCTGGGATGTGGCCGTTGCGGAGGGAAGCACGATGCGATCGATCCGAGATTTCGGACTGGGCGTGGCTCTTTCGCTGCTCGCCATCGCGAGCGTTCTTGCCGGCGGCGTGTCCCCGTCGGGCGCGGGCACCGGCGGAGGCGCCGGGGGCGGCACCTCGGGCGGCTCGGGCACGTTCACGCCCCTCTCGCCCAGCCCCGACTCGCGGCTCATTTACGTCAGCGCCTCCATGGGCAACGACGCGAACTCCGGCCTCAGCCCGAGCACGCCCAAGGCCACGATCGGCGAGGGGCTCAAGCTGCTCCGCAACGGCTTTCCCGATTGGCTCATGCTCAAGTCGGGCGATGTCTTCCATGACAACATCGAGGGCATCTTCGCGTCCGGGAGGTCCGAGACCGAGCCCGTGGTCATCACGTCCTACGGCACGGGCAATCGCCCGCTGCTGCTGACCGGGTGCAGCAGCGGCGTGTCGATCTGGGGGCCCGACGCCCTGGACCATGTCGCGATCGTGGGGCTGCACTTCATCGCCCACAAGTGGCGCGGGAGCAGCGCCGAGTATCCCTCGGGCGTGGGATGCATCCGCCCGGGCACGGACCTGCTGATCGAGGATTGCCGCTTCGAGAACTTCGCCAACAGCATCCTCATCCAGGGCTACCCAACGGTGCGCTCCAACACCAAGATCCGGCGGAACATCATGATCGATCCGGTGAAGCTCGATCCCAACGCCGGGGCGACGAACATCTTCATGGACGAGTTCGACGGCGTGCTCGTGGAAGAGAACCTGATGGAGCACTCGATGGCGAGCGAGGCGCGCGGCGCGTTCGTCTCGCACAACATTTACCTGCACGAGGACAACCCTCCGCTGGACGTGGTCGTCCGCGGGAACATCGCGAACAACGGCGGACGCTCGAACTACAACATCCGCTGCGGTGGACTCGTTGAGGACAACCTGTCGATTTCCGGCGCCATCGGCATCAACCTGGGCATCTACTACGCCCAGACCTACACCTCGGGCATCGTGCGCAACAACGTCATCTACGGCTCGCGCGACAACCAGAACGGACAGTCGCTCGGCGTCGGGATGTACATCTTCAAGAGCGACGGGCTGAGCGTCGAGAACAACATCATCAGCCAGAACACGGGCGGCACGCACCCCGAGGCGTTCAACGTGGACGGCTCGGTGGCGAACCTCACGCTCGATGGCAACATCGTCTGGCGCTGGATGGGCCTGACCCAGCCCGCCTGGGGCGTGGAGACGGTGCACGTCGATGGGACGCCCTCGGGCATCATCACCGTGCGCAACAACCAGGTGCAGCAGCTGGGCAACGCGCTGCTCATCTCGCTCACCGGCGGCACCTATCCCAACTGGCACTTCTCGTTCGCCGCGAACAAGTACTACTCGACGCGGCCCAACCAGTGGTGGTTCGGTCCGGGCACGATCAGCACCACGCCTACCCAGTGGCAGCAGATGTTCGGCGACGTGGGCATGACCCTCAACCCGCTGAGCTACGTGGACCCCGACCGTTCCGTCGCGACGTACATGTCGTCGATGGGCAACGCCGCCAGCACGGACGCGTTCATCGCGGCCGCACGCACGCAGTCCAAGGCGAGCTGGAAGCCCGAGTTCACCGCGTACGCCGCGAACGCCTTCATCCGGGCAGGCTTCGCGATCGGCACCCCGGCGTGCATCGCGGACGTGGATCGCAACGGCGTGACCAGCGCGGCGGACTCCGACCTGCTCCGGGACATGATCGCCCGAGGCGACTGGGCGGGGGACGTGAACCGCGACGGCTTGCTGAGCGCGGCCGATTACTCCGCGTGGCTCACGGCGTTCCGCAACGGGTGCCCCTGAACGGGCTCGACGCGTCCGGATATCCGCGAACCGCTGTCAAGGACGGCCGGAAAATCAGCCGCAAATTCGTAGCGGTCGAGGCAGTCCGGCGACATGACGCGCTCGATCCGAGTGGGAAAGGCTCGCGGAAGGTTGGACGCGCGCCGGTGCGACCGGAGGCGTGGACGCCCGCTCTTCGTGCCTGGGGCTCAAGTCATCGAGGCGCTACCCTTCCTCGTCGATGGGTGCGGCATGAAGACTCCCATTGCTCCCTTGGCGTGCGCTCTGATCCTTTCCGCGATTGCCGGCGAGGCGCGCGGGCTCCCGCCCGCAAAGGCCCCGGTGCCGGCGTCGGACGCCGTCGCCACGGCCGCGGACGGGTCGGTCGTTCTCACGTGGTCCGACAACTCCGACAACGAGTCGGGATTCCGCATCGAGCGTCTGCCCGGCGGCAAGGGATGGCCCAAGGCCGTCGGCGCCGATGTGACCTCCTTTACGGATACGCCCGGCTCGGGCAAGTTCCAATATCGCGTGATCGCGTTCAACGACGCGGGGATCGCGACCGCGGCCGATGCTCCGTCGGTGCGCGTGAAGGGCGTTCGCACCGCCCACACGGGTGATCGGACGGTCGTGGCGACCAATGGCACGGGGTCGCCCAACACCGCGGCCCTCACGACGCCGCAACTCGGACTCATCACGGTCCAGCGTCCGGAAGCGCCGTACTCGCTCCTTGCAACGAACAAGGGTCCGTCGGTCGAGCTGACCTGGGCCGACAAGTCCGCGGACGAGGAGTACTTCGAGGTCTCCCGCGAGACGATGAGCGCCAACGGGCGCTGGGGGAACAAGGTCACGGCCCGCGTTCCCGCGAATCAGACGACGTACACCGACACGCCGGGCGTGACGGGCTGGATCCGATACAACGTGGTCGCGGGCAACGCCGCGGGCACGTCGCGGATCTCCAACTACGCGCTGGCTCGTCTCGCGGATTGGAACGGCGGCACGAGCACAGCGCCCTCGGCGCCGACGGGGCTCACCGCGACGAACATGGTGGACAAGGCGGTGATCGGTTGGACCGACACGTCGAACAATGAGACGGGCTTCGTGCTCGAGCGCAACCCGGCGTTCACGGGCGGGCCCAAGACGCTCGCACAGAACGCCGTGGCGTACGTCGATGCCACGGGCGCGGGCACGTACGCGTATCGCGTCAGCTCGATCAACAGCGCAGGCCCCTCCGCGACGACGCCCTGGGTGAGCGTCACGGTGACCGCGTCAGGCGGCACGGGCGGCACCGGTGGCGGGACCACCGGCGGTACGGGTGGCGGCACGACCGGCGGCACGGGCGGTACCGGTGGTGGTACGGGTGGCACGGGCGGCGGTACCGGTGGTGGTACTGGCGGCACGGGTGGTGGCACCGGTGGCGGTACTGGCGGCACGGGCGGTGGCACCGGTGGCGGTACTGGCGGTGGTGCTGGTGGCACAGGTGGTACCACGGGTGGCACGAACGGCACCGTTCCGCAGGGCCCCTGGGGCGGCGGCACGATGATCCCGGGCCTGCCCATCGATCAGTTCGGCTGGACCGTCTTCACGCCCAGCAACGACTCGCGCATCATCTACGTGAGCTCGAGCTCGGGCAACGATGCGAACAATGGGCTCTCCGAGACGGCGCCCAAGCGGACCATCGCCGCGGGCATGTCGCTCCTGCGCAACGGGTACCCCGACTGGATCCTGCTCAAGCGGGGTGACACGTTCACGGAAACGATGACCTGGTCGACGAGCGGACGCTCGATCAACGAGCCGACGGTGCTCGGCGCGTACGGCGCGGGCGATCGTCCGACGATTCTCACGTCGATGCAGACGGGCTGGAGCCTTGTCGGCTCCTCGCCGGTGGACCACATCTCGATCACGGGGCTGCACTTCAAGGAGACGAAGTGGAACGGCGACCCGGCGATGGGCGGCGGCCCGTCGGGCGTGTCGATCGTGTGCCAGGGCACCGACTTCCTCATCGAGGACTGCCTCATCGAGGGGTACACGACGAACCTGTACATCCAGGGTTGGATCAACAACCGCACGAACACGCGCGTCCGGCGCAACGTGCTTCTGGACGCGATCCGCGTCGATCCCAACAACGGCGCCGCGAACTTCTACATGGAGAAGTTCGACCAGCTGCTCATGGAGGAGAACTTCGCCGAGACCTCCGACGCGCTGCTGAACGCGGGCAAGTACCTCTCGCAGAACCTGTACATGCACGAGGACAACGGCGGCAACAACATCGTGCGCGGCAACGTGGCGCGCAACGCCGGTCGTTGCAACCTGATGACGCGCTCGGGCGGTCAGATCGAGAACAACCTGACGATCCGCGGGTGCATCGGGTTCTCGCTGGGCGTGTCGTACGCCCAGACGTACTCGACGGGCACGTTCGATCGGAACGTGGTGATCGAGTCGCGAGACAACTCCAACGGTCAGCCGCTGGGCATGGGCTTCCTCATCCAGAAGGCCCAGATGGCGGTGCTCACGAACAACATGGTGATCAACGGCACCGACGGCACGGACCACCGTGCGATCGCGGTGACCACGGGCGACGTGAAGGGTGCGCGCCTGGAGAACAATATCGTCTACAACTGGACCAACGCGAACCCGCCGGCCTGGGGTAACTACACCATCCTGCTCAGCGGCACGCCGCTGGGCCCGGTGACGGTCCGCAACAACGAGCTCCAGCAGCACAAGACGGCGTCGATCCTGGTGCTCGACGCGCCGACGTGGCCCATCTCCATGATCACCACGAGCGGCAACCGCATGTACTCCACGATCGGGACCAACTCGTACGTGTGGATCCCGGGGTCGAGCACGAGCGTGGCGGGCTGGAACCAGATGAGCGGCGACACGACGTCCAAGACCGAGGACATCGCGTATCCCAACGCGGCCCAGGCGACGATGAGCAACTACCTGAGCACGATCTCGGGTGCGGCCACGCCCGCCGCGGGGGTTGTGCCCTCGCAGACCTACATGGACCTGTGCCGCAAGCAGTCCCGCCAGAACTGGCGTCCTGAACTGGCGGCCCCGGCGGTGAACGCTTACCTTCGTGCGGCGTTTGGTCGATAATCTCGGGCGCCGGGTGAGCCAAGAATCGAACTCAAGCGGCGGCGGTCTTGTGACCGTCGCCGCTGTGTTGGTCGGACGGAGACGGGTCGCATGCGGATCACGATGGTGCTGCCCTTCGCCGGACGCTCCGGGGGGATCCGCGTCCTCGCGATCTACGCGCAGGCGTTGCGCCGTCGGGGGCACGAGGTGTCCATCGTCTCGTTCCCGCCCTACCGCCCCGGGCTCAAGGACTATGCGAGGGGGGTGCTGCGTGGTCGCCTGCCCCACGCCGAGCACGCGCAGGGCTCTCACTTCGATGGGCTGGACCTGCCGCACCGGGTGCTCGAGCGGTTCCGCGACGTGCGCGACGAGGATCTGCCCGACGCGGACGCGGTGATCGCGACGTGGTGGGAGACGGCGCCGGGCGTGGCGCGTCTGTCGGCGCGGAAGGGCGCGAAGCTCTACTTCCTGCAGCACGACGAGGTGGTGTTCTACGCGCCCGAGGACCGGGAGATGCGCCAGCGCGTGCTCGAGACGATGCGCCTGCCCATGCGCAAGGTCGCGGTGGCCCGCTGGATCGCGGACGCGATCGCGGCGCGCGGGATCCGCGATCCCATCGCGGTGGTGCCCAACGGCGTGGACGTGGAGGCGTTCAACGCGCCGGCGCGGACCAAGCAGCAGCGCCCCACGGTGGGGATGATGTACTCGTGCATGGAGTTCAAGGCGTCCGAGATCGGGTTCGAGGCCGTGGCGCTGGCGCGCCGCTCCGTGCCCGAGCTGCGATTCCTGGCGTTCGGCGTCGATCGCCCGTCGCGTGCGCAGCTGCGTGCGCTGGACGGGGGCTTCTCGCGCACGCCCTCCCACGAGCGCATCCGCGAGCTGTACTCGTCGTGCGACGCGTGGCTCTTCACGAGCCGCTGCGAGGGATTCGGGCTGCCGGTGCTGGAGGCGATGGCCTGCCGCACGCCGGTGATTGGCACGCGGACGGGCGTGGCGCCCGACGTGCTGCCCAAGGGCGGCGGGATGCTCGAGAACATCGACGATCCGGCGGCGATGGGCGAGGCGATCGTGCGCTTCGCGCGGATGGACGAGGAGGAGTGGTCGAGGCGTTCCGCGGCGGCGCGGGGCGCGGCCGAGGCGTGCGCCTGGGCCCGGAGCGTCGAGCAGTTCGAGGGGGAGATCCTCGCCGCGATCGGCGCGGGCACTCCCGTGCCGGTCTGAGGCGCATCCATGCCGACCGTCTCGCCGCTGGTGCCGATCGTGCTCTTCGGGTGGATCCCGATCGTGCTGCTCATTTTCGGGGTCGTTCCGGCGCGTCGCGCGGTGATCGCGGGGTTCCTCGTCGCGTGGCTCTTCCTGCCCATCTACGGGTACAAGGTGCAGGGTCTGCCCGACTACAGCAAGTTCAGCGCGACGCCGGTGGGCGTGCTGCTGGGCATCCTGATGTTCGATGGGGCGCGGGTCTTCGCCTTCCGGCCGCGCCTGGCGGATCTCCCCGCGGTGGCGTGGTGCCTCGTGCCGTTCATGTCGGACGTCGCCGCTGGATGGGGGCCGTACGAGGGCGTGTCGCACACGTTCTCGCGCACGCTCGCCTGGGGCGTGCCGTATTTCATCGGGCGCCTGTACTTCAACGATCTGCAGGGACTGCGCGAGCTGGCGATTGGGCTGTTCATCGGCGGGCTGCTGTACGTGCCGCTGTGCCTGTACGAGATCCGCATGAGCCCGCAGCTCCACAATCTCGTGTACGGGTTCCACCAGCACAGCTTTCTTCAGACGCTGCGCGAGGGCGGATGGCGCCCCACGGTGTTCATGCAGCACGGGCTGGCGGTGGGCACGTTCATGTGCACCGCGGCGATCATCGGGCTGTGGCTCTGGACGACGCGGAGCGTGCGCAGGCTCGGGGGCATCCCCATGGCGGCGCTGGCGCTGCTCGTGCTGGGCGTGGCGATCGGTTGCCGATCGACGGGGGCTGCGGTGCTCGCGGCGGTGGGCTTTGCGGCGCTCGTGTTCGTGCGGTTCGTGCCGCTGCGCCTGGCGATTCTGTCGATCGTCGCGCTTCCGTTCCTGTACGTCGCGGCGCGGACGTTCGGCGGGTGGGACGGTCAATTGCTGGTGGATGCGGCCAAAGCGATCAGCCCGGATCGGGCCGAGTCCCTCGAGTTCCGTCTTGCGTCCGAGCGATTGCTGTGGTCGGAGATCCAGCCCCATGTGTGGCTCGGGCAGGGACGATTCCTGTTCGCGGTGCGCGGGCCCGACGGCGAGCTGGGCGTGACGCCCGACGGGCTCTGGATCATCGCGCTGGGCACGAACGGGCTCGCGGGCGTGGGCGCGCTGATCTTCATGATGGCGACGCCGGTGCTGGTGTTCATGCGCCGGTTCCACGTGCGTCTTTGGAAGCACCCGATGGTGGCGCCCGCGGCGGTGCTGGCGATCTGCTTCGCCTTGTACGCGATCGACTGCCTCTTCAACGCGATGGAGAACCCGTTGATGGTGCTGATCGCGGGCGGGCTGGCTGGGGTTCGCGTGCCGACGATGGCCGCGGCCGCTCCGACGAACGTCGCGGTGAAGCGTGTCCCGCCGTGGATGGCGCCGCCGAATCCGCGGGCGAGAATGGACGCTGCACCGGCCCCGCAGGGCGGGGGTGGCGCATGAGCGAGCCCACCGCCGCAGCGGGTCCGCGACTGCTCGTGGTCGTCGTGAACTTTCGCACGCCGGACCTGACCATCCAGTGCCTGCGCTCGCTGGAGCGCGAGGTCGCGACGGTCCCCCAGACCAAGGTCGTGATCGTCGACAACGACTCGGGCGATGACTCAGCGGCGCGGATCGAGGCGGCAATAACCTCGGGCGGCTGGGGCTCGTGGTGTCTGCTCGTGCGCACGCCCAGGAACGGCGGGTTCGCGTACGGCAACAATCGCGGCATCGAGGCGGGCGATGCGGCGTTCGGCCCGGCGCACGCCATTCTGCACCTGAACAGCGACACCATCGTGCACGAGGGATGCCTGCGGGCCTCGCTCGAAGCGCTGGAGAGCGATCCCTCGATCGGGGCGCTCTCGTGCCGGCTGCTCAACGGCGATGGGTCCGTGCAGAACGTGGCGCGACGATTCCCCACGCCCCTGCGGCTGGCGGTATGCGCGCTCAACCTGCCGTGGAAGCTGCCGTCGCTCTTTGAATGGGCGGACACGGACGACATGCGATGGGATCGCGATCGTCTCTCTCGCGACGTCGATTGGCTTGGCGGGGCGTTTCTGCTGGCGCGGGGTGAACTGCTGCGCAGGATTGGCGGGCTCGACGAGCGGTTCTTCTTCTATGGCGAGGACATCGAGTTCTGCCATCGTGTGAGGGGCGCGGGTTTGCGCTGCCGGTATGAGGCGGCGCCCACGACGACGCACCTGGGCGGGTCCTCATCGGACCCGACGCGCATGGCGGCGAAGATGCGGAACACACACTATTGGTCCGCACGATACCTCGTGCAGCGCTTGTGCTACGGCGCGCTGGCGTCGTGGTTCGTTCGTGGCGTGGACACGCTGACGATCGGGGCACGCCTGCTGGTGCTGCGCGTGCGCGGGCGGACGGGCACGCCGCGGTACCAGCAGCTCGCCGGCGCGTTCGAAGTGCTGCGGCGTCCGCTGGGGGGTGCGGCTTGAGCGGCGGCACTTCGCGTGTGCTGCTGGCGCTGGCGGGGCTGCATCGCGTGCATCGCGGGGCGGAGGTGGCGTTCCAGAGCGTGGGCAGGGCGCTGGCGCGTCTGCCAGGATTCGAGGTGACGCTGATCGGCTCGGGCCCGGCGCCGGCCGAGCCGGCGAGCGAGCCGTACCGCTTCATCTCCGCGCCGTGCTCGGCGCGTGAGCGGTTCGAGAGCTGGCCCCGCGTGCCGCCGTTCCGCAGCGAGCTGGTGTACGAGGAGTTCGCGTTCGCCCGATCGATGTGGCAACGGTACGACCCGGGCTCCTATGACGCGACGATCACGTGCGCGTACCCCTTCACGAACTGGGCGCTGCGCGCCAAGAAGCGTGGCGCCCGTCGGCCTGCGCACATCTACGTGACGCAGAACGGCGACTGGGCGCCGCAGGCGAAGAATCGCGAGTACAAGCGGTTCGGGTGCGACGGTCTCGTGTGCACGAACCCCGAGTACTACGAGCGGCACCGGGCGCGGTACCGCTCGGCGCTGATCCCCAATGGGGTCGATGCGGGGCGTTTCACGCCCGGGGCGAGCGTGCGACGCGAGCTGGGACTGCCCGAGGGCATGCCCATCGTGCTGATCTGCGCGGCGCTGATCGCCAGCAAGCGCGTCGATGCGGGTGTGCGCGCCGTCGCGGCGCTCTCGAGGGCTCGGCCCGATGTGCGCCTGCTCGTCGCGGGTGATGGGCCGATGCGCGAGAGCATCGACGCGCTGGGCAAAGAACTGCTGGGCGATCGGTACCAGCGCATGACCCTGCGGCACGAGCAGATGCCCGGGCTCTATCGCTCCGTGGATGCGCTGCTGCACATGAGCCGAGATGAGCCCTTCGGCAACATCTACCTCGAGGCGCTGGCGTCGGGTCTGCCCGTGGTGGCGCACGACAACCCGAGCAGCCGGTGGATCATGGAGGATCGGGCTTCGTTGGTCGATACGGGGGACATGGACGCGACGGCTGCGGCGCTGGGCGGCGTGCTGGGGGATCGCGCGCGGGTCGAGGACCGGCGCGAACTCATCCTGCGCCGATTCGACTGGCCCGTGGTCGCCTCGGCGTACGCGGCGTTCGTCCGTGAGGTGATCTCAGGCCGCGCCGCGGGAGCGAACGCATGAGCGCCCCGGACCCGCGCATCGCCGCAATCGTGATCGGGCGCAACGAGGGCGAGCGCCTGGAGCGGTGCCTCCGCTCGGTGCTCGCGTCGATCGCGCAGGTCGTGTACGTGGACTCGAACTCCAGCGACGCGAGTGTCGGGCGTGCGCGGGCGATGGGAGTGCACGTGGTGGAACTGCGGGAGGGACCATTCACCGCGGCCCGCGGACGGCAGGCGGGCATCGCCGAGGCAAAGCGGTTGTTCCCCGGCGTGCACTATGTGCACTTCATCGATGGCGACTGCGTGCTCGATCCATCGTGGGTGGACGTCGCGGCGCGGTACCTGGACGAGCATCCGCGCGTCGCGGGCGTCTTCGGACGCCGGCGCGAAGTGCACGCGAAGGACAACTTCTACAGCCTGATGGTGGACCTGGAGTGGGAGATGCCCGAGGGTCCGACCATCTGTCATGGCGGCGATGCGCTCGATCGTCTGAGCGCCCTGGACGAAGTGGGGGGCTGGTCGGCGGACCTGATCGCGGGCGAGGACCCGGACCTTGGCTTCCGCCTTCGTGAGAAGGGCTGGGAGATTCACTGCCTCCGACGCGAGATGACGCTGCACGACGTGGGCATGACGCGCCTTTCGCAGTACCTCAAGCGGGCGCGGCGGTCCGGGCACGCGTACGCGGAGGTGGGGTGGCGACATCGGCACGGCAAGGGGCGCGTGTTCCTGAAGCGCGTGGCGTCGATTGTGTTCTACGGGCTTGGAGTGCCGCTGCTCGCGATCGTGCTCGGAGTGCTGTACTGGCCGGCGCTGATCGTGCCGGTGCTTATCTGGGCTCGACTGTTTGCGCACCTGCACCTGTACGCCCGACGGCGCGGGTGCTCGACAGCGCAATCGATGGCCTACGCGCTCGTGACGATCCTGTGCAAGTCGGCTTCGGCGCTGGGTGTGCTACGCTTTGGCGTGGGATTGCTGAGCGGCAAGCGGAGCACCATCATCGAATACAAGGGCCCGGGCGTCCGGGCGGGGGCCTGACGTGGCGGGGTGGGTCGTCGCATGGACGCGGGACGGATCGGAGATCGATCCGCAGCGCTGGGCCAGCACCCTCAGCGCGTGCACCCGTCTGGGCGGCGAGGCGGAGCAGTCCACGCGCGCCGGGGCGGGGCTGGCGGCGTGGAGACGCACCTCGGGAGAGTTTCCGTGCAGCGGACGCCTGACGCACGCCCGACTGGGCACGCACACGGCGTTCGTGGGGCAGGTACTCTCGGACGCGGGCGCGGATGATTCGCTCGCGGCGATCGGGCAATTCGAGACCGGTGGAGCCGACGATGCGGCGATGGCGCGTCTCAACGGTCCGTTCGCGATGTGCACGATCGGGCCCGGGCCGCGCGACGTGCGGATCGCGAGCGATCGCCATCGGCACTACGGCGTGTTTGTCCATCGGGGGGCGAGGTGGACCGTTGCGAGCACGGACCTGGGCTGCGTGCTTCCCTGGCTTGATCGCGTCGAGATCGATCGCGACTCGCTCGACCTTCTCGTGCGAACGGGCGAGCTCATCGATCGGATGACGCTGGTGAAGGGCGTCGAGGTGCTGCCCCCGGCGTGCGTGCTGAGCGATGACGGATCGGGGCCGCGGGAGCGAACGTATTGGGAGATGCGTCATCGCGAGGATTGGCGCGACGATCCCGAGACGATCGCGCGGCGGCTTGGCGAGCTTCTCGCGCAGAGCGTGCGACGCATCGAGCGTGCGAATCCACGACTGGGCGTGACACTCTCGGGAGGCCTGGACTCCCGGTTCATCCTGGGGCTCTGCGAGCGCCGGCGTGAGATTCCCTCGTTCACGTGGGGGCTGCCGGGGTGCCGGGACATCGCGTGCGCGGCGGCGTTTGCGCGGCGCATCGGCTCGCCGCACACCATCCGCCACTGGAATCCCCCGGAGTTTCCGCCGCTCTGGCCCGCGGGGGCGGACCTGACGGCGGGGTCGTTTGGCATCGAGAGCATGCACATGCTCCCCTACGTGGGGCTGCTCGCGAGGCACGCGGACGTGATCCTCAATGGGCTCGCGGGCGATGTGATGTACGGCGGGAACTTCCTCAAGGCGTCGTGGCTGCGCGAGACGAGCGTGGAGGCGCTGGCCGCCACGAGCTGGCGCTGGCGCGTCGGCGAGGGCATCGACGCCTGGGGTGACCGCCTGCTCGGGGCTTCGGCTCGCTCGCGCGGGCGATGGGTCCACTCGATCTCCAGTGGGGCGGAGTCCGGCGTGCGCCCCGTGCTGAGGCTCAACGACTGGTTGTATCCCAACCGCGTGTTCCGCTACACGAACTCGGGCACGGCGCTGCTGCGCTGGGGCGTGGAGTCGCACGCGCCGTTCTTCGATCGAGACGTGGTGGACGCGGCTCTGCGCGTGCCGCAGGAAATGAAGCTCAAGCACCGCCTGTACCTGCGGGCTCTGGCGCACGCGTGCCCGGACGCGGCGGCGACGCCGTGGCAGCGCACCATGGTCCCGCCCGCGTGGGGCTTCTGGGCCAACACGGGGTCCATGGCGATGCAACGGATCGTGCGCGTGGGGCTGAAGAAGGTCGGCGTGGAGGCGTGGAAGTCCAATTCCGTTGCGGACTTGCCGGGCTGGCTCCGCGGCTTGTGGGCGGGGGACGTCGAGCGGCTTCTGTTCGATGGCCGGCTAGCGGGGCGGGGGCTTGTGGACGACGCATCCCTGCGAAGCGCCTGGGAATCTCACAAGGCGGGCGAGAACCTCACGCGTCCTCTGGCCGCACTCATCGCGGTTGAGTGCTTCGCGCGCCGATGGATGGATGGGGATGTGCCCTCGCGGCTGGTCCCGACGCAGGATTCCTCGGCATGACGCGCAAGCCCGTGCATCTCGTGGCGGACGCCATCGCGGCGGCGCTCACGCCCGTCGCCGGGTTGTGGCGTGCGCTGGGCGCGCCGGTGGTGCGCCTGTGGCGTCTGGCGAGCCTGCGGTCGCGCGTGGGCGCCGGGCGCGTGCCGATCACGACCCAATTCGATGGGCCCGTGCGCACGGAGGGGCGGGTCCGCCTCGCGCTGGGCGAGCACTGCCGCCTGGGTCGGGGGGCGTTCCTCGAAACGCCGCGTGGTTCGATCACCATGGGCTCGCACGTGCGCGTCAACCAGGGCACGGTGATCGTGTCGTACGCCTCGATCGAGATCGGGGACGACGTGCTCATCGGCGAGTACGTGAGCATCCGCGACGCGGACCATGGGAGCGAGGTGCTCGATCCGCCTGTGCTCATGCGCCGACAGGAGCACGTCGCGGCGCCGATCCGGATCGGGGCCGGGGCATGGATCGCGCGGGGGGCGTGCGTGCTCAAGGGCGTGACTATCGGCCCGGGGGCGATCGTCGCGGCCAATTCTGTGGTCACCAAGGACGTGCCCGCGATGGCGATCGTGGGTGGGGTGCCGGCGCGCGTGCTGAAGATGCGGGGCGAGGGCAGCGCAAGCCGGGACGCACGCGGGGCCACGACATGAGCGCCCCCGCTCCGCGCGTGCTGTACATCGCGCCCAAGCTCCCCACGCTCTCGGAGACGTTTGTCTACCGCGAGCTCCTGGCGTTGCGTGCGGCGGGGGTGGACACGCACGCCGCGAGCGTGCACGCGCCCGGGCGAGGGCTCGGCGATCCGGCGCTGGAGGCGCTCGCGGACGAGGCGTTCACGATCTACGGCGCTGGCCCGGGCACAATGCTTGCGGGGGCGATGCGCGAGGTGGTGTCTCACCCCGTCCGCGCGACGGGCACACTCCTTCGCGCGGCGATCGATGCGTTGACCGCGAGCGATCTGCCGCTGGGGAGAAGGCCCAAGGTGCTCTACCAGGCGCTGGGGGCGTTGCGCCTGGCGAGCTGGGCCCGCGCGGCGGGGATCACGCGCATCCATGCGCACATGGCCCACGTGCCCACGACGATCGCGATGTACGCGGCCCGCCAGCTGGGCGTCCCGTTCAGCTTCACGGGGCACGCGAACGACCTGTTCCCGCAGCGCGGGCTCCTGCGTCAGAAGCTCGAGCGTGCCGCGTTCACGAGCTGCATCAGCCACTGGCACCGCGCGTTCTATCGCGAGGTCGCGGGCGTTCCGGAGGCAAAGCTGCCCATCGTCAGGTGTGGTGTTGATGTGCCCTCGGAGCCTCCGTCGCGGGCGAACGCGGGGGAGTTGCGCGTCGTCGCTGTGGGGCGACTGATTCCCAAGAAGGGCTTCGATCTGCTGATCGACGCGATCGCGGGCATGCGGGACGAGGGGCGTGGCGTGAGATGCTCCATCGTCGGCGGCGGGCCCGAGCAGGAGCGGCTGCGGGCGCAGATCGATCGCCTGCGTCTTGCGGACCGCGTCGAGCTGCTCGGCTCCAAGCCCAATCGGGACACGCTGGAGCAGGTCGACCAGGCGGACCTCTTCGTCCTGCCCTGCCGCGTAGACACCTCGGGCGATCGCGACGGCATTCCCGTCGCGCTCATGGAGGCGATGGCGCGTCGCGTGTGCGTGGTGTCGGGCGATCTGCCGGCCATCCGGGAGCTGATCGACCACGAGCGGACCGGGCTGCTCGTGACGCCGGGCGACGCGGGGGCGCTGGCCCAAGCGATGACGCGCCTGATCGTCGAGCCGGACCTTCGCCTGCGCCTGGCTGACGCGGGGCGTGCGTGGGTGAGCGAAGAATTCTCAACGCCCGTGAACACTCGTCGCCTGCTCGCGGCGATGGGCATTCAATCCGCGTTCCCCGCCCCCGCAGGGCCTTCCGCGACGATGTCGCCCAAGGAGCGTTCCACCCCATGTGTGGCCTAGCCGGATTCATCGAGCGAACCGGGCGTGCGCCCGAGCGTGACCGCCTCAAGCGGATGACGGATGTCATCACGCACCGGGGGCCCGACGACGAGGGCGACGCCATCCTGGGCCCGGTCGCGCTGGGGTTCCGCAGGCTGTCGATCGTGGACCTCTCGCACCAGGGCCACCAGCCCATGACGGGCATGGACGAGAGCGCCTGGATCGCCTTCAACGGCGAGATCTACAACTACAAGCACATCCGCGACTCGCTCCCGCCCGGTCCGCCCTATCGCGGTCATTCGGACACCGAGGTGCTCGCGCGTGCCCTGCAACTGAGCGGGGCGCGGGCCCTGCCGGGGCTCAACGGCATCTTCGGGATCGCGTTTCTTGATCGCAAGAAGAACGAGCTGATCCTCGCGCGGGACCACTTCGGCATCAAGCCGCTGTACGTCGCGCAGGACCAGGAGCGGTTCTACTTCGGGTCCGAGGTGAAGAGCATCCTCGCCGCGGGGTTCCGCCCGGAGTTCAATCAGCTCGCGCCCATCGATTTCTGCTACACGGGGTGGACGAGCGACGAGCGGACGTTCCTGCGCGGGGTGCGCCGCCTGCCGCCCGGCTCATTCCTGCGGTACAACCTCTCCGATGGCGCATGGGCGATCGAGCGGTACTACACGCCCGCGCCCGACGAGGAGCGGGCCCGATCGATCCCGCGCACGTACGAGGCATGGAAGGACGCGATCGCGGCGCAGCTCGATCGCACCGTGGACCTGCAGCTCATGGCCGACGTGCCCGTGGGCACGTTCTGCTCTGGGGGCATCGACAGTTCGCTCATCACCGCGATGGCGGCGCGCAAGCACAAGGGAATCCTCGCGTACAACGTCACGTGCCCGGACGCGCCCGAGGTGGACGAGGGCCCGTTCGCCAAGGCCGTGGCGGACCACGTGGGCGTGAAGCTCAACTCGTTCGTGCTCACGCGCGATGAGTTTCGCAAGGCGCTCGTGCACGCGGTGTGGGTGACGGAGTACCCGCTGTCGTTCGTGAACACGGTGCCGCTGTACCTGCTCTCCAGGCTCGCGCGGGACCAGGGCGTGAAGGTGCTGCTCTCGGGCGAGGGGGCGGACGAGACGTTCGGCGGATACGTGTGGCAGTACCGCGCCAACGCGCTGTCGCGGGTCGCGGCCAGGTACGGCCCCTTGGGCACTGGCGTGCTCTCGGCGCTGCGCTCGCTCGCGGGCCGACTTGGCGGGCGGATGGGCTATTCAGCGCCCGCCAACCCCATGGACCTGGGCATGCACGAGCTGCTTACGGGCGGGCTGCGGAATCGAGCGCTCCGACAGCGGACGCGCGAGACGTACGCCTCGCTGGGGGATCCGCTGGACCGCGATCTGGCCAGCGAACTGCTGCGCCAGATCCAGTCGTACATGCTCCCGATCCTGCATCGCACGGATCGGGCGAGCATGGCGGCTTCGATCGAGGCTCGCGTGCCCTTCCTCGATCCGGACCTCGTGGGCCTCGCGCTGGCGATGCCGCCGGCGTACAAGTGCGGCGTGCAGGGCCTGCGCCCGGTGGGCAAGCGGATCCTCAAGGACATCGCCTGCCGCTATCTGCCGCGCGACATCGTGTATCGCCCGAAGATGGGGTTCACGGTGCCCGCCAAGTACTACACCGGGGCCTGGCCCAAGGCGTGGATCGAATCGGGGTTCCTGGTCAGCGAGTTCCCCCTCGATCGGCAGGAGTTCGCGTCCTGGATCGCCCAGGCGGGCGATCAGACCCTCGCCTGGATGCTCACGCTGGAGATCTGGGGCCAGTTGTTCATGCGGGGCCGCACGGTGGCCGATGTTTCGCAGGAGTACCTCGCGGCGCGATAGCCGCGCGCGTGCCCCCGATTCGATCCGGACCCAGACCGACCCCCAGCCATGCCCGACGCGCCGCCCACCCTTGCTCCGATCGCCACGCCCCAGCGGGCCGAGGACGCCGGAGCGCTCGCGTATGCACCGGACGCACGCCGTCAGAGCCTGTGGGTGGGCGTGCTGGTGCTGGCGCTCGTGCTGCGCGTGGCGTGGGGGGCGCTGGTGCCGATGGTCCCGACCTCCGACTGCGCGGCGTACGACACGTGTGCGCGGAACCTGGCGGCGCACAACGTCTTTGGGTTCGAGGCGACCAAGCCGACCGCGTTCTGGCCGCCGGGGACGTCGTTCGCCTACTCGCTCATCTACCGCGTGCTGGACCCCGCGACGTACGGGTACGCGCCGGTCGTCGCGTTCAATGTCGTGCTCGGGTGCGCGAGCGTGATGCTCGCGGGGCTGCTCGCGTCGCGCTGGTTCGGCCCGCGTGTCGGGCTGGTCACGGCGTTGCTGCTCGCGTTGTGGCCCATGCATGTGCAGTTTGCGACGATCCTCTCCAGCGAGCAGCTCTTCACGGTGCTGTGCCTTGGGGCGATGCTCTCCTGGCCCGGGCAGCGCCAGCTCGCGCCCGTGCGCCTCGTGCTTGTCGCGCTGCTCTTTGCGCTGGCGACGTACGTGCGCACCACGGCGCTGCTCATCCCGTTCATCCTCATCGGGATCGACCTGCTGCGGACCTGGGGCCTGCGTCTGGCGCTTACACGAGCCATCACCATCGGGCTGATCATGGGCGCGTGCATCGCCCCGTGGACGAAGCGGAACTATGACCTCTTTGGCCAGCCTGTGCTGATCGCCGCCAATGCCGGCAGCAACTTCTGGATGGGCAACAACCCCGATTCCTCGGGGCAGTACCAGCAGGCGCCCGAGTTCCCCGGCATGAACGAGGCGCAGCGCGACGCGAAGCTCAAGAGCGAGGCGTGGGCGTACATCAAGTCCGACCCCGGCGCGTTCGTGAAGCGCACCATCATCAAGGCCGGACGCCTCTATGAGCGCGAGACGATCGGCGTCGCGTGGAACGAGGACGGCCTGAAGAGGGCGGGCGGCACGGACGGGGCGATCAAGGCGATCAAGCTCGCCTCGCAGGGCTACTGGATGTTGGTTCTCGCGACCGCGGCGATCGGCGGCGTGCTGCTGCTGCGGCGCGGGTTCTTCCAGGCCCTGCTCCATCCCACGATCGTGCTCTTCGCGTACTACACGGGCGTGCACGCGATTGTCGTGTACCAGGACCGGTACCACTTCCCGCTCACGCCGATGATCGGGGCGCTGGCGGCCCTCGCCATCGTTCACGCGGGGCAATACTTCTGGTCGCGCCGGATCGGTTCCGCGCCCGTCTCGACCGCCGTTGCCCACCCCTCCGCCTCGAACTCCCCATGACGCCGTCCCGACGCATCGCGCTCATCGCCCCCTGCCGAGACGAGGCGAAGTACATGCGCCGCACGCTCGATGCGATCGCGCGTCAGACGCTGCGCCCGGCGCTGCTGGTCGTGGTGGACGACGGATCGACCGACGACACGCCCAAGATCCTTGAGGAGTACGGCGCACGGATGCCCTACCTGCGCGTGGTGCGGCGCGAGAACCGCGGCAAGCGCGCCGTGGGCCCCGGCGTGATCGAGGCGTTCTACGCGGGGCTGGACACCGTGAACCTCGACGAGTTCGAGTACGTGTGCAAGATCGATCTCGACCTGGACCTTCCGGATCGCTACTTCGAGCTCCTGATCGCGCGCATGGAGGCCGACCCGCGTCTGGGCACCTGCTCGGGAAAGCCGTACTTCCCGCATCCCGAGACGGGCGAGCTCGTAAGCGAGGCCTGCGGCGATGAAACCTCGGTGGGCATGACCAAGCTCTACCGCACCGAGTGCTTCCGCCAGATTGGCGGATTCGTGCGCCAGGTGATGTGGGACGGGATCGACAACCACCGCTGCCGGATGCTTGGGTGGAAGGCCGCCTCGTGGGACGATCCTCAGATCCGCTTCACGCACCTTCGCCCGATGGGATCGAGCCAGCACGGGATTCTGACCGGGCGCAAGCGCCACGGCTTCGGGCAGTATTTCATGGGAACCGGCCCGGTGTACATGCTCGCGTCCGCGCTCTTCCGCGCCGCCAAGCGACCGTTCGTGATCGGCGGATTCGGGATGATGCTCGGGTACGTTCAGGCGGCGTTCAAGGGCGTGCCGCGGTACAACGATCTCGAGTTTCGCACGTTCCTGCGTCGCTACCAGTGGGCGTGCCTGATCAAGGGCAAGCACGCGGCGACCAAGGCCCTGGACGACACCTGCCAGCAGCGGGCCCGACCGTTCGATGCCGCCGCCGCCGACGCCGCGCTCCGGGCCAACATGCGTCCCGCGGCGTGACAACCATTCCTCGCACCCGTCCCGGTGCGATCTCGCGTTTCGTGTCGTGTGACCCATGAGCCAGCCCGCCGCGCCAACACCGGATGAACTCGCGTCACGATTCGCGGGCAAGCGCGCCCGCGTGGCGGTGGTGGGTCTGGGGTACGTCGGGCTGCCGACGCTGCGCGCGTTCTATGAAGCGGGCTTCGACGTCATCGGGTACGACATCGATCCGGAGAAGATCCGCAGGCTCCGCGCGGGCGAGACGTACCTGAAGCACCTGGGCACAGACTGGGTGCGCGATCTGTCGAGGTCGCCCCGCTTCACGCCCACGGACGATCCGTCGGCGCTGGCGCGGGCGGATGCGATCATCCTGTGCGTGCCCACGCCGCTGGGCACCCATCGCGATCCCGACCTGTCGTACGTCGAGCGTTCCACGGCGATGGTCGCTCGCACGCTCCGTCCGGGCCAGCTCGTCGTGCTCACGTCCACGAGCTACCCCGGCACGACGCGCGAGGTCTGCCTGCCCATCCTGGAATCCGCGGGTCGGCGGTGCGGCGTCGATTTCTTCCTCGCGTTCTCCCCCGAGCGCGAGGACCCCGGGCGTGCGGGCGTCTCGACCAAGTCCATCCCGCGCCTGCTGGGCGGGATCGATGCGGCGTCCACGCGACTTGGCGAAGCGCTCTTCCGCGCCGCGGTGGAGCGCGTGATCGTGGTGGAATCACCCGAGATCGCCGAGGCCGCCAAGCTGCTCGAGAACATCTACCGCGCCGTGAACATCGCGCTGGTGAACGAGCTGAAGCCCACGCTCGCGGCGATGGGCATCGATGTGTGGAAGGTGATCGAGGCCGCGTCGAGCAAGCCCTACGGATTCCAGCCCTTCTACCCCGGCCCCGGGCTGGGCGGGCACTGCATCCCGATCGATCCGTTCTATCTGACGTGGAAGGCGCGGGAGGTGGGGGCGTCCACGAGGTTCATCGAGCTCGCGGGCGAGATCAACTCTCGCATGCCGCACCAGGTCGTGGAGGCGCTGGCCCGCGCGATCAACGACGACGGCAAGGCCCTCAAGGGCGCGGACGTGCTGGTTCTGGGGCTGGCCTACAAAGCGAACATCGACGACGTGCGCGAGACGCCCGCGGCGGAGATCATCACCCTCCTGCTCGATTCGGGGGCGCACGTGTCGTACCACGATCCGCACGTGGCGCGGTTCCCCCGGATGCGGAAGTACGAGCCGCTGGAGATGGTTTCCGAGGCGATCGCGCCCGAGCGTCTCGCTCGCGCGGACGCGGTGCTGATCGTCACGGACCACGCGGCGATCGACTGGGCGGCGGTGGGGCGGCACGCACGCCTCGTCGTGGACACGCGGAACGTGATGTCGCGTGTGCAGGGCGTGCGCGCGAGGGTGGTGAAGGCGTGAGCGCACCGACGCCAGCGCGAACCGGGCACGCGGATGCATCGTCCTTCGGCGTGCGCGACATCTCGCTCATGGGCTTTCCCATCAGCGTCGTCACGCGCGATCAAGTCTCCGACGTCGTCATGTCCGCGTTGGCCCGGGGCGAGGGCGGCTGGGTCTTCACGCCGAACCTGGACATCCTGCGCCAACTGACGGCCAATCCCGAGTACGCGCGGATGTGCAGCGCCGCCTCGCTCCGCACCGCGGACGGCATGCCGCTGCTCTGGGCGGCGCGGCTCAGGGGCACACCGCTCCCGATGCGCGTCGCGGGCTCGGACCTGGTCTGGTCGCTCACCGAACGCGCGGCGCGCGAGGGGCGTTCGGCCTACTTCCTCGGCGGCAGCCCGGGCGCAGCGGACAAGTGCATCGACGTTCTCCGCGCGAAGCATCCCGGGCTGCGGGTCGCTGGATCGGAGTGCCCGCCCATGGGCTTCGAGAAGGATCCGGGGTACATGGAGGCTCTGAGAGCACGCCTGTCGCAGGCGAGAGCGGACATCGTGTACGTCGGGCTCGGGGCGCCCAAGCAGGACCACGTGATCGCGGCGATTCGCGAGGCTCTGCCCGCGGCCTGGTTCCTCGGGATCGGCGTCTCGTTCAGCTTTGTCGCGGGCGAGGTCCGTCGCGCGCCGCGCTGGGCGCAGCGCCTCGGCTTGGAGTGGGTGCACCGCATGGTGCAGGAGCCGGGCCGACTGTGGAGGCGGTACATCCTCCACGGCATCCCTTTCGCGATCCGGTTGCTCCTGGCGTCGAGCCTGGAGCGTCTCTCCCCGAATGCATCCCGATCGAAACCTCGCAGTCGGAACGTCGGCGCGTGAATCGGCAATTCCCGCGCGGTGGCCTCCGCCCGCGGTCGCTCGAGCCGAGATGAACCCCGACGAATACCGAGCGATGTGGCGGGAGTCCATCAATTTCCGCCTACGATTTCCGATAAGAGAGGCACGCGGAGCGCGCGGGGGAATCCCCGCGCGCGGCGTTCTCCATCCGGAGACACGGCCCTCTCTGCGCACGGACAAGGACCACGATGCCGAGCGCGACCAACAACACGACGAGCACGCTCAGCGCCGGGAGCGGCGCGGGCGATGCATCGCGCGTGAGGGCGCTGGTGTTGTTGGGCGGAAGCGTTCGACCCTCGGCCCTGAGCCGGGCCCTGGATCGCTCGCTGCTGGACCTGCCGCTGACCGAGTCGCTCAGCGTGCTGGGCCACTGGGCGCAGCAGGCCGGCACGTTGGGTGAGGATCTGGGGGTGGGGGCGATCCCCACGCGACTGATCATCGATCAGGGCGCGATCGCGCCCTCGTCGGTGCCCACGTCGGATCGGTTCTCGATCGAGCGCGACCCGGCGGAGTATCGCGGCACGGGCGGGTTGTTGCGCGACCTGGGTTCTGGGTACGCGCCCGACGACCTGCTGCTCGTGGCGAACGCGGCGCAGGTGCTCATGGCGCCGCTGCGGAGCCTGACGCGCACGCTGTTGCGGGCCGAGGGCGATGTGCGTCTGGTCGCGCACGAGGACGGCGAGCCGTCGGGGCTGCTGCTGGTTCGGTGCGCGGTGCTGGCGCACCTGAACCCTGTGGGCTTTGTGGATTTCAAGGAGCAGTTCCTGCCGCGCCTCTCGGGCCTGGGGTACCGCGTGGGGTTGTCGTTGCAGATGGAAGCGACGGGCCGCTCGATCCGGACGCTCGAGGGGTACATCGAGGCGTTGCGCTGCTTCCATCGCATCCAGCGCGGGCTTCCTCCCGAGCACGACGCGTTCGCGGAGCGCTGGGAGAGCACGTTCTCGATCGTTGAGGAGGGCGCCCGCGTCGATCCGTCGGCGATGCTGCAGGACACCGTGGTGCTCCGGGGCGCGCGCGTGCAGGCCCGGGGCGTCGCGGTGCGTTCGGTCGTGTGCTCGCAGGGTGTGGTCTCGGCGCGTGAGGCGATGGTGGACAGCGTGGTCGGCGGCGCCCGGCGCGGCGCGGGGGTCGCCCCATGAGCCTCAGACGCATGGCGAACTTCGGGTGGTCGCCCTGGCACGCCGCGGCGGCCCTGGCGATGGGCGTCCTAGGCGCGCTCGTGGTGCACGTCGCCCTGATCGACATCTACGAGATCGCGACGCACGACGAGGAGTCCTCGCACATCTTCCTCGTGCCATTCGTCTCGGCGTGGATGGTGACGGCGCGCCGGGTGCGTCTGCGTCTGTGCCGCCCCCGCGGCATGTGGGTGGGCCCGCTCATCGTCGTGCTGGGCTGGGTCGCGTACGTGCTGGGGTACAACCACGCGATGCAGAGCGTCTGGCACGCGGGCGCGCTGCTCGTCGTGCTCGGGTGCGTGCTCTCGGTGCTGGGCAAGGACGTGCTCTTCCGATTCCTGCCCGCCTTCGTCGTGCTCATCTTCGCGATCCCCGTGCCCGGGCTTCTGCGCCAGAAGATCGCGCAGCCCCTGCAGGCCACGACGGCGCAGATCACGCAGACGATCTTCGAGACGTTCGGCGTCGCGGTGGAGCGATCGGGCAACGTGCTGATGGTGAACGGGCACCACGTCGCGGTCGCCGAGGCGTGCAACGGCATGCGCATGGTCTTCGCGCTCGTGCTCGTCTCCTACGCCTTCGCGTTCAGCATGCCCCTTCGGCGTGGCGTCCGGGCCCTGGTGCTCGTCGCGAGCCCGATCGCCGCCCTGCTGTGCAACGTCATCCGGCTCATCCCGACGGTGTGGCTGTACGGGTACAGGTCCCAGAAAACGGCCGACGCGTTCCACGACTGGAGCGGATGGTTCATGCTCCCCATCGCGTTCGTCCTGCTGCTGGGGGTGATCCGCATGCTGCGCTGGGCGATGGTGCCCGTCGCGAGGTTCAATCTGGCGTACCAGTGATCGAGTTCCACGACTGTCTGCCCCGCCCGCGAACCGCGGGCTCCGGCGTTCGTACTGAGGCTCTCTCCACGTGATTCGGTTCCTTCCCAAGCTCGTCGCCCCCGCGCTCACGGTCTCGTGCCTGGCCCTGCTGCACGCGCAGATCAGCAAGTACGCGAGCGTGGACGACAAGTCCGCCTTTCATGCCGCGGTCGCGGAGAGGGTCCGCATGTACCCAGCCCGCATCGCGGACTGGACAGGCGTGGAGACTCCCCTGCCCGCGGCGGCCCAGCAGCTGCTGCGCCCCAACGTGCAGTTCGCGCGCCGATTCACCCAGGAGTC
The DNA here is from genome assembly GCA_964399625.1 of uncultured Phycisphaeraceae bacterium. Taxonomy (GTDB): domain Bacteria; phylum Planctomycetota; class Phycisphaerae; order Phycisphaerales; family UBA1924; genus CAYNSB01. The sequence goes on along the minus strand of CAYNSB010000001.1, from coordinate 76,735 downwards.
CACCGGGCGGCGCGTCAACGTGCTGCTCATCCACTGCCGGGACGCGCGCGACATGTCGGGCCACTACCCGCCCAACTGCTATCCCGCCAACGGATGGACGCCCGAGGGCAACGCGCGGGTCTCCACGTGGACGATGTGGGGGCGTGAGGTGCCCGTGGCGGAGTACGCCTTCACGCGGCGCGAGATCCAGGGCGACCTGCGCGCCGTGGTGTACGACTTCTTCATCCTGCCCACGGGGGCGTTCGTGACGGAGATGAACGACGTGCGTCGAGCCAGCGGGGACTACCGCATGCGCCCCTACGGCGCCGCCCAGTTCCAGGTGGTGTTCGACGCCTCGGTGCCCGAGGACGAGCGGCGACAGGTCGCGCTGCGGCTCCTGGAGCCCCTGGGTCCCGCGGTGGACGTGCTGACCCTCAAGACGACCGAGGTGAACCCATGAGCGAACAGGCGATCGTGATGAGCACGGGCGGACCCGCGGGCGCGGCGCACGAAACGTCGCCCATGGAGTTCCTGCACCGCGTGCACCGCCTCTTCCGCGGGCGGTACGTGCTCGCGCTCGTGCTCGCGGGGCTCGGCGGCGCGGCCGGGGTGATCGGCGGGTACGGCGCCGCCAAGCCGATGTACTCGAGCCTGGGGCAGGTGCGCATCCGCACGCCCAAGCCGCTCGTGTACGCCGATCTGCCCGGAAACAGCCAGTTCTTCAACGTCTACGCCTTCGCCAAGGGCCAGTCGAAGTTGATCCAGGAGGGGCGCGTGATCGATCGCGCCATGCAGAGCCAGGAGTGGCGAGCGCTGGGACGCGTGTTCAACGAGAGCGAGCGCGATCGGTTCATCGACTCGCTCCGCGTGACCGTGGATCGCGAGGAGGCGGACTGGATCGCGGTGCGGTTCCTCGATCGTGATCGCGAGGCGTCCCGCGTCGCCGTGGAGCAGGTGCTCCGCTCCTACAAGGAGATCTACGGGGCGACGGAGGTGTTCTTCGACAAGGCGCAGATCGAGGAGATCTCCAACCAGATCAAGGCGAAGAACGCGGCGATGACGGAGCTGGAGGACCGGATCGAGCGCATCACGCGCAAGTTCGACACCGCGGACCTCACCAAGCTCGCCGACTCGACGGACAAGATGCTGGACCAACTGAGCATCGCGGTCCAGAACCTCACCATGCAGATCAACATGGCGGAGAACAAGCTCAAGAACGAGCCCGATGCGCCCGCCGGCGTCCAGCCCCTCAACAAGGACGAGGAACTGCTCGCCCAGGCGGCGGCGCTCTCGCGCGAGGACCCGAGCGTGGCGCAGCTGCTCCAGCTGCGGCGCCAGGTCGTGGGGGAGCTCAACACGCTCAAGCAGAAGCTCTCGGACAAGCACCGCAGCGTGCAGAAGCTCCAGGCGGAGCTCAACACAATCATGGATCAACTCGCCGAGGCCGTGCGCATCAAGCGCGCGCAGGACCTCCCGGGCATCGCCAACGCGGACGCGATCGGCAATCCGATCCGCAACGCGGAGGACGTGGAGCGTGCCAAGCGCGACCTGGACGCGATGACGCGCTCGCGCGAGGACATCAAGGACCGATCGTTCAAGATCGCCGACGCGCAGCGCGAGATCGCCGCGATCCGTCGCGAGATCAAGAACAACCAGGACGTCATCAAGGACCTGGAGAACCGGCGCAACCAGATGACGATCGAGGTGGGCAACAAGGACGCGGACAACACGAGCCGCATCGAGATCATGCCCAAGGTCGAGTCGCCCTCGCGCCCGTACGTGGACAACCGCAAGAAGTTCGCGGCGCTGGGGCTCGCGGCGGGCGCGGGCATCCCGCTCTCGTTCGTCATGCTGCTCGGATTGCTCGATCGGCGCGTGCGCTACTCCGACGACGCCTCGGACCCCAAGCAGCACCTCACGCTGTTGGGCATCCTTCCGTACCTGCCCAACGACCTGCAGGACCCGGACCAGGCGGGCGTGGCGGCGCACTGCGTGCACCAGATCCGCACGCTCCTGCAGATCGGCGGGGCGGACCACACGCGATCGGTCTTCGCCATCACGAGCCCGACCTCGGGCGACGGCAAGACCAGCCTCGCCATGTCGCTGGGGCTCTCGTTCGCCGCCTCGGGCGCGCGCACGCTGCTGATCGATTTCGACCTGATCGGCGGCGGGCTCACCTCCGCCATGAACGCCAAGACGAGCTCGGGCGCGCTGGACGCGGCGATCCACGGCACGCTCGACGGGTACGCCAAGCCCACGAGCTTTGCGAGGCTGTCGATCCTCCCCGCCGGCGCCGACGACGCGCGGGACGTCTCGAGCCTGTCGCTGCGTCTGGTATCGAACCTCGTGAAGCTCGCCAAGTCGCAGTACGACGCGGTGATCATCGACACGGGCCCGATCCTGGGCTCGCTCGAGGCCTCGCTCGTGTGCGCGGCGGCGGACGGGACGATCCTCACGCTGGGGCGCGGGCAGCAGCGCACGCAGGCCGAGCGCGCCGTGGAGCACCTGGCGAGCATCGGCGCCACGTTCCTGGGCGTGGTGTTCAACCGAGCCGAGCCGGGCGACTTCCGGCGTGCGGTGTCGAGCGCGTCGGTGCGTTCGCGTCCGCTCAGCGAGCAGGAGCGTGCCGCGACCCGCGGGCCCGCGATGCTCCCGCAGATGGGCCCCGTGGCGCGGACCGTGGCGTCGCACATCCGAAGCGAGGGGGTGGTCGATGACGACGCTCGCGAGCCGCGCTGATCCGATTACGCCCTCGTCGGGCTTCTGGCGCACGCCGCGCCCCGAGTCGCTGCACACCGTGTGGGGGCTCGATCCGCTGCAGCTGCACGCGCGGTTCTGGGCGGCGCGGGGCATCCAGGTCGTGCGCCAGGGGGAACGCTCGGAGATCATCCCCCACGCGGAGCTCTACCTGCTGGCGGACCCGCGCACGATCGCGCTCTTCCGCATCATGGAGGTGACCGAGCAGCTCGCCTGGCTCGATAGCGAGGTTCTCTTCCTCCGCCTGGCGGACACGCGCGACCACGGCTACCGCGAGCTTGCCGAGATCGATGCGCACGGACGATTCATGCGTCTCACGCGCGACTACGGCGGCGGCGACTCGCGCCTGGCGCGCGTGGCGCTCACGCCCGAGCGCGACGTGGCGCGCCTGTGGCAGGCCGGCGCCAGCCCGCGCGAGGGGTGGCGGACGCTCCGCCGACGCATCCCCCAGCGCGAGCGATGGACCATGTCCGTGCGCGGCAGGGTGTACGACCGAGCATCCGAGGAGGAGGTCGCCGCGTTCGTCCGCGATCTGGTCCAGACTTGGAAAGAGCCCGATTCGACGATCCAGGGCATCCGCCAGATCGCGCCCGGCGTGTGGGGTCCGGCCGATGCCCGGCTGCCCGAGGGCTCACGCTACCGCGCGCCGCTGTGGCTGGGCGCTGGACGCGAGCCGCCCGAGGGCGTCATGCTCGTGGGACCGGGCGTGCTGTGGGACAAGCCCGAGGCGCGCCCCGTGCCCCGCGCGATCCAGTGGCTCGAGCTGCAGCCCTCGGCCCAGCCCGTGTTCAATCCGCCACGCCCGCGCCCGCGCATCTCGCTGGCGATCAAGCGTGCGTTCGACTTCACGTTCGCGCTGCTCGCGCTGCTGCTGTCGCTCCCGCTGTACCCCATCATCGCGCTGGCGATCTACCTTGAGGACCCGGGCCCGATCTTCTTCGTGCACACGCGGGAGTCCAAGGGCGGGCGCGAGTTCGGGTGCGTCAAGTTCCGCTCGATGAGGGTCGGGGCCGAGGCGATGCGAGCCCAGTTCCAGGCCCAGAACGTCTCCGACGGCCCGCACGTCTACATCAAGAAGGACCCGCGCGCCACGCGCGTGGGCAAGTTCCTCCGCAAGCTCCAGCTCGACGAGATACCGCAGTTCTGGAACGTGCTCGTGGGGGACATGTCGATCGTCGGCCCGCGCCCGAGCCCGTACAAGGAGAACCAGTACTGCCCGCCGTGGCGCGAGGCGCGCCTCTCCGTCAAGCCCGGCATCACGGGCCTGTGGCAGGTGAAGCGCACGCGCGCGACGGGCTCGGACTTCCAGGAGTGGATCAAGTACGACATCGAGTACGTCGAGCGCGCCAGCCTGCGGCTGGACCTGTGGATCATCTGGCGCACCGTCCGCCTCATCATCAAGGGAATCATCCGAGCATGACGCTCACCACCAAGTCGGCACGGAGGCTCATTCTGCTCGCGGGGGCGCTGGCGGCGCTGGCGATCGTCGCCTTCGGGTACTTCGTGGTCCATCGGCGGATGCAGGCCCGCCTGAGCAGCGGGTTCCGCGCCGAGAGCATTCGCGCGCTCGAGGCGCACCAGCACTACGAGGCGCTCAACGCCGCGGCGTCGTACCTGGCGCGCCTGCCCGACAAGGGCGCATCGGACCCGGACATCCTGCTGGTGTACGCGCGGGCCCGGGCCAAGGTGGAGGAGCCCGACGGCAAGCACCTGATCGAAGCGATCAAGTTCTACCAGTTGTACCTCGAGAAGGGCGCGCAGGACACCGCCGCCCGGCGCGAGCTGCTGGACCTGCTCCTCACCGCGGGCCTGTACCCCGAGGCGCGAGACCTGGCGCCCACGCTCCGCCCCAAGGACCTGGCGGACTGCTCTTCGAGCGATGTGCCGGTGCTGATCGCCGAGCTCAAGGCCGTGTACGCGTCCCGTGCGGCCGAGGAGCGTGTCCGTGCGCTGCTGGACCGCCTCGAACAACTCGATGCCCTGAGCATCGACGCGAGCATCATCCGCCTGGACGTGCTCGCGCAGCAGGGCAAGCGCGAGTCGGGCGTCGAGCTTGCGCAGCGCCTCTCTCGCTCCCACGCCGATGATCCCAGGGCGGGCGTGGTGCTCGCGATGGCGTATCTCCAGACGGGCAAATCCGAGAACGTGCAGCGGGCCGCGCGACTGCTCGCGGATTGTGCCGGGCTCGACGAGGTCGGTCGGCGCATCCACCCGTGCGCGTTGACCAGCGCCGACGATGTGCGACGCCTCGTGGAGAGCCTGGACCTGCTCCGCCTCCACGCCCACGCGACGGAGGTGCTCAAGGAGAAGGCCGAGCCGCTGGGCGATGTCCGCCTGCGGCGGGCGCTCGCGCGCCGTCTCTGGCAGGACGGTCAGCTCGACGACCTGCTCGCTCGCTACGGCTCCCTTTCGCCGGCCGCGGGATCGAGCGACACGGAACTGATCGGCTTTGCCGCGCTGGCGCGTCTCGACAAGGGCGACAAGCCCGCCGCCGCGGCCGTCGCGGAGGTGCTGCGGTCCCGCAAGGGCGACCCGCGCATCAACACGTGGCGGACGATCCTCGAGCAGTGGGACCAGGTGCGCACCGCGCCCAGCACCGAGACCATCGAGAGCATTCGTGCCGCCATCCGAATGTACCGGGGCGAGCCGATCCTGCACCACATGCTCGCCGAGAACCTCTCGGCCCTGGGGCGGTTCGACGAGGCGCGTGCCTCGTGGCGTGCCGCCCTGCAGGCACGCGACAACCTCGGCGATCTGGTCGCGCTCGGATGGGCGACGCCGTTGCTGCGCACCGCCGAGACGCTGCTGGACGAGGGTCGAGGCGTCGAGGCCGCACGCGCCGCCAGCGAAGCCCTGCAGGAGGCGCCCGCAAGGCTCGCGACCAACGTGGTCTTCCTGGAGGCCCACGCCGCACGCCTGATGCTGCGCTCGACGGAGGGTCCCAGCGTTGAGGACCTGCTCTCGCGCCTGGCCCAGGTGGAGCAGGCGCTCGCCTCGCTCGCCCCCGCGGACGCCGCCCCGTTCCGGGACCGCCTGATCCCCACGCGCGTGGCGCTCCTGGCCCGTGCGGGTCGCACGGATGAGGCTCGAGCGTTTGCACGCGAACGCATGGGCGCCGATCCCAAGCCTTCGGCCGCGACGCTGCGCCGGATCGCGGCGGTGAGCTCCGCGGAATCCCTGGGCATCGAGCGCGAGGCGATGACCAACACCGAGCGCTCCTTCGGCGCCAGTGCCGAGGTCCTCTTCGCGCGGGCGACGGACCTTGCGCAGCAGGGCAAGACGGGCGAGGGCGCCCAGATCCTGCGCGACGCGATCGCCCAGCATCCCACGGACGCGGCGTACGCCATCGCGCTGGCGAGATATCTCGAGGGCCGCGACGCCGCAGGGTCCATTGCCGCGTGGGACGCGGTGCTTCAGAAGTTCGGCACACAGCCGCTGTCCGTGCGCGCGGTGCTTCGCTCGCCCGCGGCGGCGCAGGATCGGGCTCTCATCGAGCGTGCGGCATCGGCGTTCGTCGCCCTCGCGGGCAAGGACGGCGGAGAGGACCCCGTCGTGCGCATCGCGCGCGCACGCTCCCTGCTCAGCGGTAATGTGACCAAGGACGATCGCGATCGCGCCGTCGCCCTGCTCGGCGACACCGTCGCCGCGGCGCCGACACTCATGGAGGCTCGCCTTCTTCTGGCGGCGGCGCTCGCGATGAACGACCCCGGCGCGGGGATCGAGCCCGAATCGGCCCGCGCCGTCGAGGCCCTGAATGCCGCACTCGTGGTCGATCCGCGCTCGTCGGACGTGCTCATCGAGCTGGGTCGTCTGGAATTGGTCCGGGGAAATCTCACCAAGTCGCGCGAGGCGCTCGAGAAGGCCGCGTCGGACCGTTCCGCCGAGCCCGACGCCCGCCGCCGCGCCGCCGAGCTGCTGGTGGCGCAGGGAGCGTTCAAGCCCGCGGCCGACGCCCTGCAGTCGATCGCGGACGCCGAGGGCGATGCGACGCCGCTTCGCGTGCTGGTGCTCCTTGCCGAGTGTGCCCGCGCCCAGCGGGATCTTCCCAGAGCCACGGCGCTGTACGAGCGGGTCGCGACCCGGGCGAACGATCTGGAGACGCTGTTCATCGCCGCCCGCTTCTTTGCCGGACGCGGCGACCAGGCAAAGGTCGATTCTCTGCTGGCGCGGATCGGGGCGATCAACGACCAGCCCTGGGTGCTCCCGCTCGCTCGCGCGCGCCTGGCGGCGGATCGCGGGCTCGCGCAGGCGGCCGTCTCCGCCTTCGAGGACGCGGCGCGCCAGGGGCCCACGGTGGCCGAGGTGTGGCGGACCTACGCCGACTTCCTGCTCCGCAGGGGCGACGCGGGCGGCTCCGCGAGCGTGGCGGACCGAGGGCTCGCCGCGGTGCCCAAGGACCCCGCGCTTCTGCTCCTTCGCGAGCAGGCGCGCATGATGCAGAATCCCGACGCCGACGCGGACCTCACGCCGCTCATCCAGGCGATCGACGCGAACCCCGAGCACGCGGGCGTCCGCGAGGTGCTGCAGGCGATCCAGCAGGCCCGTGTCCGCGGGGAGCTGAACACGCCCGAGCGCCTCCGCCAGCTCACGCAGCGGTTCCCGTCCTCGGTGCCGCTGCTGATGTTCGTCGCCCGCAAGCTCGAGCCGCTCGACGCGGGTGAGGCCCTGCTCGTCGCCCAGCGTGCGATGCAGATGGCCCCGGGCGATCCGTCGCCCGCGCGACTCTCCGCCGAGTTGTGCCTGCGCCAGCAGCGCTGGCCCGAGATGCTCCGCGCCGCCAGCGAATGGCGCCAGCGCGAGAGCTCGCCCACCCCCGAGCCGGACCTCGCGCTCGCCGAGGCGTACCTTGGGCTGGGCCAGAACTCCAAGGGCATCGAGGCGCTCCAGCCCCACCTGGCCCACGCGAGCGAGAGCCCCAACGAGGCCCTCTCGCTCGCCGTGCTCGGCACGCAGGCGCGGCTGCTCATCGCCTCGGGTCGCGAGCCGCAGGCGCGGGCCCTGCTCCGCCCTCTGCTCGCCGAGAACTCGCCCGTGCGCACGTACGTGTGGCTGAACGTCGCGACGCGCTCGCTTTCGACCTACGACCTCGCGCAGCAGTGGGTCGATGAGGTCCGTCGCGCCGTGGCCCCGGACCTGATCGAGGAGAATCTGCAGATCGCCTCGGCGATGGCGGCGCTGGGCGCTCGCTTCCCCGATCGGGCCCAGTCCATCTCCACGGACATCCACGCGATCCTCAAGATGCTGCTGGACAACCCCAAGACCTCAACCGCCGCGGTCCACGAGGCCGACGGCATTTTCCGCCAGCGCGAGGGCGACGTGCCCGGGGCTCGCGCCGCGTACACGCGCGCCATCGAGCTCGACCCCGCGCGGTCCGTCGCGCTCAACAACCTCGCCGACCTCCTGCTCAGGGAGGAGAAGTTCGACGAGGCGCTCGCCCTGGCCAAGCGGGCCGTCGCCGCGGCCCCCATGCAACCCTCGCATCTGGACACGCTCGGCAGCGTGTACGCGGACATGGCCGCACGCAAGGAGCGCGAGGGGGACCTCGCGACGAGCAAGACGCTCGCGGCCTCCGCCGCCGAGGCGTTCCGCAGGCTCACATCGCTTTCGCCGGCGGACCATCGCCCGCTCATTCGCTACGCGGACCTTTCCTCCCGCGCCGGCGACGACAAGGCCGCCCAGTGGGCCTACGAGAGAGTCCTGTCGATGCAGGCCCTGCCCGCGACCTATGCCCCGGCGCTGAAGAACAACCTTGCGCTGGTGCTGCTGCGCCTCTCGCGCACGCCCAGCGACGCGACGCGGGCTCTGCTGCTGGCGAGCGAGGCGCTCAAGGCCCAGGACATTCCACCGATCCGCGACACGCTGGCGTGGGCCCAGCTCGCCGCCGGGCAGCGAGAGGCGGCGATCGCCACGTTCCGAGAAGTCCTGGCGTCGATCAAGGAGCCGACGAGCGACGCCTCGGGCACGCTCCATTCGGCCCGACTCGGGCTCGCCAAGGCGCTCGCGTCCGGCTCCGAGAGCGATCGCACGGAGGCCCGGTCGCTGCTCGCCTCGGTCCCTGCGACGGGGCTCTCGCAAGAGCTCTCGGGCAAGCGTGCAGGCGTGGTGTCGCTGCTGGCCAAGTGACTCGCGTGTGATCGGACCCGAGAGTCCGGACTATCAGACGCGCGGTCCGATTGTGCGGGCGCTGGCGGGGCGTTCATGCGCGCTGCGCGGGCCTGGCGCGTGCATATGGCCAAGGGTGGGGCACCTTTGAGGGCCGGGGATCGGGCAAGCCGACCCCAGCCGCCGCGTGCCCCTCGACGCGAGCGATCCAGAGAAAGGACCTCTCGTGCGCAAGCCCATGCTCCTCGCCATCGCAGTCACCCTCGCCGCGGGCTCGCTCGCCGGCGCCTCGCCCGTGCTGCAGATGGACATCAACTCGTTCAACATGCAGGCGCGCTCCAGCGACGAGGGTGCGGGGCCCTGGGGCGGCATCCACCACACGGGCTCGATCTTCTTCTCCAAGGGCGATGGCGCCCTGCAGGCCCTGCTGAGCATGGACGAGATCGGCGGTGCGAGCACCAACCTCGGCTTCGCCGGCGTCATGGACGCGTTCTCCGGTCGGGTCGATCTTCAGGATGGACAGGTGACCGGCGGACAGCTCAGCGTCCACCTCTCTTCGGGCGACACCTACGCGACGAACATCACGCCCGGCGTGGGGCGAGTCAGCAACTTCGTGGGCGGCGGGTTCACGCTCGACGCCATTACGGCCGGCGGCCTCTTCTCCGATTCCCAGTTCGCGAACGTGGACGTGTCGCCGTGGCAGGGAGCCCAGGGCAACGCGGGTCTTCCCGGCTCGTTCCTCCAGTTCAAGTTCAAGCCGAACTCGGACGGGTTCTCGACCTCCGACATGGACCTCTTCGTGGACGCGGTGCCTCTGCCGCCAGCCGCGTGGACGGGTCTTGCGACGCTCGGTGTGGTGGGCGTCGGCCGCCGACTCCGCCGTCGGTAATCGAGGCTCGAGTGAAAGGCACCTCGTCGAGAGCGACACGCGTCGCTCTCGATGTGCATTGGGGGGTCTTCTCCTCCCGGCACCCCGACCCTCGCGTGCGGCCAAATCGTTGATTCCAAATTCAGTGAATTGCCCAGATTGACATCACCAGAATTGGTGGCACATTTGAGCGCGTCGGGGGTCCATGTCGTTGCCGTTTTCTGCGCCTGGGTGTAGCCTTTGCGCGAGAGAGGGCCGAGTCGTTCTGGCGAGGCTTGCGGGCGGGATTGTTCGATCGGAGGCGTGCTCCATGGTCCGTGTAATCGCGGGTATCGGTGCGGCGATGGCGTGCGCGAGCACGGTCGTTGCCGGTCCGATCCTGCAATTCGACCTCAACGGCGTGAGCGCCCAAGCGCTCAACGCGTCCGGACAGGCTTCCGCGTTCGGCGGGCTCTCTCACACCGGTCGCGTGAAGTTCTCGGCTGGGCTCGGCTCGCTCGCGGGCATGTACTCGCAGGCCGCGCTGGGCGCCAACGCGACGAATCTGAACTTCAACTCCGCGGGCTTTTCCGTGTCGAGTTTCAACGGCGAGATCGTGCTGAACCAGGGCAAGGTGACCGGCGGTTCGCTCACCCTCACGCTTAACAACGGCGACTCGTACACGTGCCAGCTCTCCAACTTGGCGGGGCAGGTCTCGAAGTTTGTGGGCGGCGGATACAAGATCGAAGGGCTGACCAAGGGCGGGTTCTTCAACGACGCTCAGTTCGGCAACGTTGCCGTGCAGCAGTGGTTCGCCGCGCAGGGCGCGAGCGGGCTGTGGGGGTCGTTCCTGCAGTTCCAGTTCAATCCGAATGCGAAGGGCGCATCGACGGCGGACCTGGATTGGTTCGTGGACATCGTGCCGCTGCCCGCGCCGGTCGCCACCGCCATCGGCATTCTGGGAATCATGTCGCTCGGGCGGGCGCGGCGCCGCTGGCGATCGAGCCGCACAGCCCCATAACTCAACGAGTGAAGTGGTTCATAACTTCGTACACCTAACGGATTATTGACTCTAAACCATACAAAACCCACAAACAGACCAGTCATCCGTTGATTTTTGTCTGCCTTCGAATACAACTAAGTCGCCGTATCTATGCGGCAATGGTTTCCCGGGAGGGGGTTCCGTTTGGGGGTGGGTTCGCGGTTCGTGCCGCGCCACGCAGCGGAATCAGGACGGAGATTGAATCCATGAAACTGCGATCGGCACTCAGTGTCGCCGGCGCGCTTGCGTTCGCGTCGGGCGCCCTCGCGAACCCGCTGCTGCAATTCGATCTGAACGGATTCACCGTCAGGGCCACGGGCACGTTTGGGACAAGCTTCACGGGCTCGCTGAACATCACCCGCGGCACGGGGACCCTCAACGACCTGGTTCGCCTGCCCAATGGCATTGGCGGCAGCGCCACGAGCCTGGGCACGGGCGGCACGTCGCTCGATGCGTTCAACGGCGTGATCAACTTCACCAACGGCGTGGTCTCCGGCGGCAACCTGCTCGTCAAGAACAGCCTTGGGCAGTCCTACTCGACGAACATCCTCGCCGGCTCGGGCGGCATCGCCTCGTTCGTGGGCGGCGGATTCACGATCCAGGCCCTCACGGGCGGCGGAGCGTTCAGCAGCGCCAACTGGGGCACCGTGAGCGTCGCGGATTGGTTCAACGGCCAGAAGGGCGGACTGCCGGGCTCGTTCCTGCAGTTCCGTCTCAACCCGAGCTTGCAGGGCACGACCTCCGACATGGACCTCTTCGTCGATGTCGTTCCGCTGCCGCCCGCGGCGTGGGCCGGGCTCGCAACGCTTGGCGGTGCGTATGCCGTCCGGCGCCTGCGTCGGCGCTGAGCGCTCTCTCCACCTCCGATACGAAACGATGAGGGCCCCGACGGGGCCCTCGTTCGTTCTTGGTGTGCGCGGCGGGCTTCTGCTCGTCCGTTCAGCGTGCGCCGTACTGCTTGGCGTAGTAGTCGCGGTACTCACCGCTCTTGACGCGCTTCCACCACGTGGGGTTCTTGACGTACCACTCCACGGTGGCCTTGAGCGCAGCGGGCCAGGCGGAGCGGCTCGGGGCCCATCCCAGCTCGCGCTTGATCTTGCTCGCGTCGATCGCGTATCGCAGGTCGTGCCCAGGGCGATCGGTGACTCGCTTGATCATCTCCTGGCCCTTGCCCATGAGCGAAAGGATCGCGCTGGTGAGCTCGAGGTTCGTGCGCTCGTTGTTCCCGCCCACGTTGTACGCCTCGCCCGCGCGGCCCCTCTCGAGCACCGTCAGGATGGCCTCGCAGTGGTCGTCCACGTGGAGCCAGTCGCGGACGTTCTTGCCCTCGCCGTACAGCGGCACGGGCTGGCCCTCGATGAGGTTGGTGACGAACAGGGGGATCACCTTCTCCGGGAACTGGTAGGGCCCGAAGTTGTTGGAGCAGCGCGTCGTGACGATGTCCATGTGGAACGTGTGGTGATAGGCCCGCGCGAGGCAGTCGCCCGCGGCCTTGCTCGCCGAGTACGGGCTGTTGGGCTGCAGGGGCGTTTCCTCGGTGAACTTCTCGCTGGGGTTGTCCAGCGAGAGCGAGCCGTACACCTCGTCGGTGCTCACGTAGACGAAGCGCACCTTTCGCCCCTTCGCGTGCACGCGGCGCACCGCGTCGAGCACCGTCTGGGTGCCCACGGCGTTGGCCATGATGAACGGACGCGCATCGAGGATGGACCGATCGACGTGGCTCTCGGCGGCCATGTGCACGACGCAGTCGCAATCGGCGAGCACGCGATCGACGAGCGCACCGTCGCAGATATCGCCCTTGACGAACCGGTGGCGCGGCTCGTCGCGCAGGTCCGCGAGATTCTCGAGATTGCCCGAGTACGTGAGCAAATCCAGGTTGGTGATGGAAACGCCCGGGCGATTCTTCAGGACGAAGCGAACGAAGTTGGAGCCGATGAACCCGGCGCCGCCGGTGAGCAGGATGTGCTTGAACATGTCACGTCTCCAGTCGCCGGCAGACATCGGCGAGGGTGTCCTTCCAGTGCGGGCGCGGGCCGATCAGGCCCTCCGTCGGGGCGAGGTCCAGCACGCTGTACGCGGGTCGCGCCGCGGGCCGGGGATACTCGGCGCTGGTGCAGGGCTCGACCCTGGCGCTGCCGCCGGTGAGGCGCACGATCTCGGCGGCGAAGTCGAACCAGGTGCACCCGTTGTCGTTCGAGGGGCCGTCGGTGATGGCGAGCGTGCCGCTGGCGCCCTCGTCGAGCAGGTCGAGCGTGGCGCGGGCCAGGTGCTCGCTCGACGTCGGGCGACCGCGCTGGTCGTTGACCACCTTCAGCATCGGCTTCTCTCGTCCCGCCTTGGCGATCGTGCGCACGAAGTTCTTGCCCCAGGGCGCGTACAGCCACGACGTTCGGATCTGCAGGTGGGGGCACTCGCTCCGCTCGAGCGCGGCCTCGCCCGCTGCCTTGGAGCGTCCGTAGGCGTTGATGGGATTCCGCGACTGGTCGGCGCGATAGGGCGCGATGCCCTTGCCGTCGAACACATAGTCCGTGCCGTAGTTGACCAGGAACGCGCCGCTCTGCCGGCACGCACGGGCGAGGTGGGCGACGGCGGCGCCGTTGATCGCCGTGGCCTGGGCCTCGTGCGCCTCGGCGCCATCCACGTCCGTCCACGCGGCGCAGTTGAGCACGAGCGCGAACTCGCCCTCGCCGATCGTCCGCTCGATGTGGTCGGCCCGCGAGAGGTCGATGGCGGCGCGCGTGGGCGCCTCGAAGCGCACGCCGCGCGTCCGTAGTTCGTGCTGCATCGCGCGTCCGAGCATGCCCGTGCCGCCGATGAGCAGGACGCGCCGCGACTTCCAGGTGGGGCCGGGATGGCTCAATCCGCTGGCGGCTGGCATGTCACCCGTGCCTCACGTGCCAGGGGAATCCCGCGATGCTGTCGTGGGCGCGGCGCTGCTCGTCGGGGCTCTTCGCGTCGTAGGCGTGCGTGACGTAGTAGAAGAGGCCCGCGGGGGTGTCGCCGACCGTGGCCGCGCCGTGCCAGAGCGGCGGCGGGATGATCATCACGCCGGGGCGTTTCTCCCCGATGACCAGGAGCCAGCGTTTGTCGTCCTCCTCGCGGCAGACGCCGACCTTGATGTGCCCGTTGAGGCAGATCCAGAAGTCGGTCTGCTTGGCGTGCCGGTGCCAGGCCTTGATCACGCCGGGGTACTGCACGGAGTAGTTGATCTGCCCCTGTGTCGTCATCACGCCCTGCATCTGGTTCATGAGCGACCACCCGCGATCGTCCGTGTAGAGCGTCGCGGGGACGAATACGGGTTCGCGCTCGGCGACGGCCTGGTCCCAGGCGGCCTTGAGGTCGCCGGCGATCGTGCGAGGAGCAACGGGGTTCATGCGTGATTCTTTCCCATCGGGTGCTCGGGGGAGATCGCCAGGAAGTTGAACGCGCGGAACGGGTAGTCGTGGGCCTTGACGAACTCTTCGCGGGTCAGGGCGGGCTTGCCCTCGAGCCAGTCGATCACCGTCCACAGCCGCCAGCCCATCGCCTCGAAGAAGGCGAGCATGTCGGCGGGGGCGCGCCCGAAGTTCTTCAGGCACGTGGCCGTGCTCTCGAAGAGCACGGGCGACTTCCAGCGTTCGAGCGTGCCCGTGGCGCCCTTGAGCACGTCGAGCTCCGCGCCCTCCACGTCGATCTTGATGAAGTCCACACGGTGTTCCGGGGTGAGCAGGTCGTCCAGCCGCCGCATCCTCACCACGACCTTCTCCAGCGCGTGCCCCAGCCCGTTGTCGTGCAGGGCGCTCTCGCCCGAGGAGTCGCGGTCGATGAAGAACGTCGCCTCGCCCTCGCGGTCGCTCAGGGCGCACTGCTCGACGCGCACCTCGGGGAACTTCTCGCGGAGCCACTGGGCCTTGTACGGCGCGGCCTCCACGACGGTGTGGCGCCCCTTGGGCGCGTGGTGCACGAACATGTTGACGACGAGCCCCAGGTGCCCGCCCACATCGACGCAGTTGCTGTCCGGACGGAGCACGCGCGCCCAGAATCGCGGGATCGCGCCGAACTCCTGGTAGATGCCGCGCAGCTCGGGATTGGACCATCGCATCTTCGCGAAGCGGAGGTGCGCAAGGCGCTCGATGGCCGGCTGCAGCGGCGTGCGCACGAACAGGTGCTTGATGTACTCGCTGCGTCGCCCCACGTGCGCTCCCGGATGCCCCACTCCCGTGGGCGAGGTTACGCCCCCGCGCCGCCCCGCGCGGGCGGGAACTCGGCGTGGTTCGCGCCGCTCTCGGCGACGTACTTGCTCGCGCGGAAGAGGCTCTCGAACGTGCCCGCGTCGGTCCACCATCCCTCGAGGGTGTCGCAGGTGAGGTCCCCACGCTGCAGGTAGTAGTTGTTCACGTCGGTGATCTCGAGCTCGCCGCGCCCGGAAGGCTTGAGGTCCTTGCACACGCTGAACGCGTCGCCGTCGTAGAAGTAGATGCCCGTCACCGCCATGTTGCTGGGCGGGTCCTTGGGCTTCTCGATGATCCGCTTGATCTTGCCCTTCTTCGGGTCGCCGTCGAACTCCACGACGCCGAAGCGCTGCGGATCGGGCACCTGCTTGAGGATGATCTTCGCCCCCGAGCGCTGCGTGAAGAAGTCCGCGGCGGCGCGCCGGATGTTGCCCTCGATGATGTTGTCGCCCAGGATGACGCAGATCTTGCCGCGCTCCGCGAAATCCTCAGCGAGCTTGAGGGCATCGGCGATGCCCCCCTCGCCCTCCTGGTAGGCGAACTCCATGTGCTTGATGCCCAGGTGCTTGCCGTTCTTGAGGAGCTTGAGGAAGTCGCCCGCGTGCTCGCCGCCGGTGACGACGAGGATCTCGTTGATGCCCGCGTTGACCAGGCACTGGATCGGGTAGTAGATCATCGGCTTGTCGTAGACCGGCAGCAGGTGCTTGTTGGTGACGAGCGTGAGCGGGCGCAGCCGCGTGCCCAGTCCACCTGCCAGAATCACGCCCTTCATTCGCTGCCCCTTTCACGGACCCACCGCGGTCCGGGTGCAGGCGCACCTCGGCCGGATCTCCCCGGATTATCGACCGGACTACGCCCATACTTGGTCGTGGCGTCGCCGATTGTAACTCGCTCGCACGCAGCTCTTGCGCGATCCACGCTGGTCCACGCGCGACACCCGAACGTGCCCCGCCCGCTGCTACTTGTCCTCGCCCTCGCCCTTCACCACGTCGAACTCGCGGATCATCTGCACGGCGCGTTCGGCCAGGTCGTTGGGAATTGGAATGCTGAGGTTGTACTGCAGCACCTTCCAGCGCCCCTCGACACGGCGCAGCACGCCCGAGCCGCGGCACGTGCCGAGCTTGTCGTTGCGGAGCAGCTCATCGAAGAACGCCGAATCCCCGATCGCCGTGACCTTGCGATCGTGGGGGGTGTACGACCAGCCCTTGCCCTTCTCAAAGTGCGGCCGGGCGAAATCGCGGAACTCCTCGCCGGTCCAGCGCTCCGAGGCGTCCGTGCCCAGGAAGACGGAATCGTCGGTCCAGTGGGAGAAGTAGCGGTCGAAGTCGGCCTTGCTCGCGGCGTCGTGGAAGTCGTCGAGCACGGCGTCGATCGCGGTGCGCTCGGGGTCGCTCGCCGAAGGAGCGCTGGGCGTGCTCTGTGCGGGCGTGGCGGGGGTGACCGGCTCAGGCTGGGAAAGGGTGAGCACGGCGGCGACAACGAGGCTCCACATGGCGACGCTCCTGGAGTGAGGGGGGAGAGCGATTGTTCGCGTGCGGCGGGTACGATGCGCGGATGCTCCCGGATCGTGCGATCATCGGCATGGTGCATGTTCAGGCGTTGCCCGGCTCGCCCAGGCACGCGCTTCCCATCGCGGACATCGTCTCCCAGGCGGTGGGGGAGGCGAAGGTCCTGATGGAACTTGGATTCGACGGGCTGATCGTCGAGAACATGCACGACCGCCCGTACGTGAACGAGCACGGGCCAGAGGTCGCCGCGAGCATGACGCGGATCGTGGGGGCCATCCGCCAAGCGCTCCCGAAACTCCCGATCGGCGTGCAGATCCTCTCGAGCGGCGAACGCGAGTCGCTCGCGGTCGCGCACGCGTGCGGGGCGCAGTTCATCCGCTGCGAGAACTTCGTGTTCGCTCATGTGGCGGACGAGGGGCTGATGTCGGAGGCCAAGGCCGGGCCCCTGCTCCGGTATCGCTCGGCGATCGGCGCGGGGGCGGTGAACGTATTCGCGGACATCAAGAAGAAGCACGCCAGCCATGCGATCAGCGCCGATCTGTCCGTCGGCGAGTTCGCGGAGGCGGCGGCGTTCTTCGGCGCGGATGGGGTGATCGTCACGGGCAGTGCGACGGGCAAGCCGACCGACGCCGGCGATGTTCGCTCGGTGCGTCAGGCAACGGCATTGCCCGTGCTCGTGGGCTCTGGCGTGACGCCGGGGCAGGTCCGTCCGCTGTTCGAGGCCGGGGCAAGTGCGCTGATCGTGGGCAGCTCGATCAAACGGGACGGGGTATGGTCGAACCCGATCGACCCGGATCGTTGTCGGGCGCTGCTCAAGGCTCGCTGAACGGCGCAAGCTCAAGCGTGGCCGCGAAGGGAACCCCAGACCAATCGCAGGCCCACCAGCCCAAGTCCGACGGACAAGGCCACCACGATCGCTCGCGGTCGCGTGCGCGGGGCGAGCGCGGCCCCAATCTGTGCCCCGAGGATCGCGCCGAGCCCGATCGCCAGTGTCCTTCGCCAACCGTGCTCGAACGCGCCGCCAGCGATGTGCGCCGCCGTGCCCGCTGCGGCCGTGAATGCGAGCACGAAATGCGACGTGGCCGCGGCCACGTGAACGGGAAAGCGCAGCATCGTGACGAGAATCGGCACGTGGAGGATCCCACCTCCGATCCCCAGCAGGCTCGACAGGAAGCCAACGCCGGCGCTGAGAGCCGTGCCTCGCGCGACGGGAAACTCGATACGCGGCGGGTGATCGTGCGCCGCGCGAGTGCCGCGCACGTTCACGCGGCGTGCGCCCGCGGCGAGCGCAGCGGCCGCAACGACCAGCGCCAGGCCCAGCATGGCGTCGAACCATCGGCGCCCGATCGCGCCCGTCACGAACGCGCCCGCGATGGCGCCGGGGATGGCTGTCATTGAGAAGATCCACCCCGCTCGGTAGTCGATGAGGTGCTGGCGCGCGTAGCCCACCGAGCCCGACGCCGCGTTGAGCGCCACGACCGCGAGCGACATGCTCGCCAATTGAGCCGGAGGATCGTGCGGGTAGAGCAGCAGGAGGATGGGCATCAGGATGAAGCCGCCTCCGGCTCCGATCATGGTCCCCAGGAGGCCGACGAGCAGCCCCAGCGTGGCGAGCTCGCTGAACTGTGCCCACCCCATTGTGATGCTCCGCGGGCATTGGTGTGGCGAGCCACGCCGCAGAACGCCCGGACGAACCTACAGGGTTGGGTGAGCGGTTGCGCGAGAATAGCGGCCGACGCACTTCCATCCGTCTATCCGGATGAATGGATATACTGGCGGGCGGGCATTAGGCCGATAGACGACCTGTCCCGCGACCGATCGAGCCGATTCTGAACCCCCGAGCCATGCACTTCCGCGACATCTTCGCGACATACCCGACGACGTTCTCCTTCGAGTTCTTCCCGCCGAAGTCTGAGGACGCGGCGCGCTCGCTCTTCGATTCGATCGCGGAGCTGCAGCAGCTCAAGCCCACGTTCGTGTCGGCGACGTACGGCGCGGGCGGCTCGACGCGCGAGCTCACGCACGACCTGGTCGTGCGCCTCAAGTCGCAAACGACGCTGGACCCCGTGCCGCACCTGACCACGGTTCTGCACACCCAGAGCGACATCGAGGAGATTCTTGAGCGGTACGCGCGGGCAGGGATCTCGAACATCATGGCGCTGCGTGGCGACCCGCCGCGCGATCACAACGGCGGCGAGGCGCACAAGGACTTCAAGTTCGCCGCGGACCTCGTCGCGTTCATCCAGAAGTTCAACGAGCGTGCCGGGCGCTCCGGCGGGCATCCCGACCGGCGCGGGTTCGGGATCTCCGTCGCGGGCTACCCCGAGGGACATCCGTCCACGCCCAACCGTCTGCAGGAGATGGACCGCCTGAAGGCGAAGGTGGACGCGGGGGCGGATGCGATCGTGACGCAGTTGTTCTTCGACAACCGCGATTTCTACGACTTCCGCGATCGCTGCGAGCTGGCGGGCGTCCGCGTGCCCATCATCGCGGGCATCATGCCCGTGACCAGCGCGACGGGCATGAAGCGGATGGCGGACCTGGCGCAGGGCGCACGGTTCCCGGCACCCCTGATCCGCGCGATCAATCGCACCGCCGGCAACGAGGAGGCGGTCAAGCGCGTGGGCGTGCACTGGGCGACGGAGCAGTGCCGGGACCTGCTCGATCACAAGGTCGCGGGCATCCACTTCTACACGCTCAATCGCTCGACCGCGACGCGAGAGATCTACAAGACGCTGGGCGTCGAGCACAGCCACATGCTGATGTGAGGCCGGGCTCGGACCCTTCGACGGGCGATCGCGAGCGCCTCAACGCGTCGGGCGGGCGAGCACGCGCTCCGCGGCCTTTTCGCCGGAGATGAACGCCTCGTCGGTCCAGAGGTAGCCCCAGTCGCCGTACCGGCCGCAGTACTCGATGCCCTGCTCGCGGAGATACCCGTGCACGGTGTCGACCGCCCGGGCGCGATCGAGATCGAAGATGATGTTCGCGTAAGGCAGATGGAGCGTGTTGGTGAACAGGATCTCGTCGTCCGGGCGCAACAGCCCGCACTTGCGAAGGCTCGCGACCACGGGTTCGATGCACGCGTCGGGCGAGCGATCGAGCGGACGATACTTCTTCGAGAAGTAGCACTCGGCCTGCAGCAGTCCGCACCCCCTGGGCGCGTTGTTGGGCGAGAGCAGGTGCGGCGTGCTCAGGCGCGTGAAGAAGATGTCGCGGTCGTAGTAATACGACCAGTGCGCATCGAGCAGGTCCGCGCGCTTCACCGCGACGTTCACGAGCACCACCTCCGTGCAGGCAAGGCGTTCGCTCGCCTCGCGCACCTCGCGCGGCACGTCGGGCATGCGGGCGATGAGCTCCGGGAGCGGCATCGAGGAGATCAGGCGGTCGTACTCGGCGCTTTTTCCGTTGGCAAATGTGAGCGTGCGCGAGCGCGGGTCCACGCGCGTCACGGCGTGCCCCAGGCGCAGGTCCGCGCGCGTGGCCCACTTCCTGAGGTACTCGACGAAGCCGCCACGCGTGGGGTAGCGGAAATCATCGACGTAGTGCACCTTGGGCGATGCGGGGGTGAGCGCGCCGCGGAGCATCTCCTCGAGCTTTGGGCGGTACAGGCGAGGCCCGAGCCAGTCCGTGCTCATGTTGCTCGCGGTCGTGGTGTGGTACTTCCTCGCGTACTCCATGGGGAAGGTGCGTGCGAAGGTCTCGCCGAACGAGGCGAGGAGCCACTCCTCGTAGTTGCGGATCTCGCCCACGGGCTTGGCGCTGGCCTCGACGAAGTCGCGGATGATGTTGATGATCAGCTCGGCGGGCAGCCCGTGCAGGTTGACCTGCGCCGGGTGCGTGAACCAGTGCCCGCGCCAGTAGTTGTTCACCTTCGCGTGGATGGTCTCGTACTTCTGCTCGATGTTCTCCGAGAGGATCTTCTTGATCCGCTCGTCCTTGGTGAACGATACGTGCGGTCCCTCGTCGTACGTGAAGCCGTTGACGACGTAGGACGACGTGTGCCCGCCGTGGTGGGCGAGCTTCTCGAAGATCACGGGCCTGTGCCCGCGCTCGTGCAGATGGTGCGCCGCGCCGAAACCCGCCATGCCGGCGCCCAGGATCGCGATCCGGGACATACGAGACCTCTTCCTGTCGGCGCTGCGCGGGCGGAGCGGCGGGGGTCAGCTCGCGCGGGTCGCCATCGAACGGTACCAGTCGATCGTGCGTTCCAGTCCTCGGCGGAGGTCGATCGCCGGCGCCCAGCCGAGATGGGCGCGGGTCTGGTCCGTGCGCGCGGCGCGGACCTGCTCAGCGGCACGGGTCGGCACGGACCCGATCTGTGGCGCCGGAGCGCCGGGGATCAGCTCTGCGAGCGTCTCGACCACGCGACGGACGGTGGTGAGCACGCCCGTCCCGATATCGATCCGCAGCCCCGCGACGCCGGGCGCCGTGGCGCAGGCGAGCAGCCCGTCCACGACGTCATCGACGAACACCCAGTCCACGGGCCGCTCGCCCGATGAGATCTTGGGCGCTTCGCCGCGCAGCAGCGACAGGATCGAGCCCGGGATCAGCTTCTTCAGGTCGTTCTGCCCCGGCCCATAGACCATGAAAAGCCGGGCGATCACGACGGGGTGCTGATACAGGCTGTGGAAGAGGCGCGCGTAGTTCGTCGCGGCCCACTTGCTGATCGCGTAGGGCGATGAGAGCGCGCCCGCGGCGTCGTCGGGCTCGGGCTCCTCGAGAGAGCCGCACAGCACCACGCGGGAGATGCCGGTTTGGGCCGTGGCGGTGAGGAGGTTCACGACCGTCTCAAGGTTGTCGCGGAAGGTGGGCTCGATGCGCGCGAGGTCTCGTGCCGCGAACGGGTGCCCGGCGGTATGGATCACCACATCGGGCTTGGTCCGCTCGATCAGGGCCCGGCATTGGGCAAGATCCGCCAGATCGCAGCGGTGCATGGGGCACGGCGCGGAGGCATCTGGCTCCCGCCGCGTCACGCCGGACGTGCTGGCGCCCAAGGCCACCAAACGCCGCGTCGTCGCCGCACCGATGAAGCCGGTGGCTCCGGTGACCAGCACGCGTCGACCCGACCAGGACTGGTCGTGGGCACGGGTCATCCCTTCGCGGCCCGCGGACCGAGCCCGACGCCCGAGTACGGCTCGTAGGTGCTCTTGTCCAGCATGCGACGGCTGTCCACCAGCAGCGGACGCGGGTTCGCCTTGGCGAGCATCGTCGGCAAGCCCTTGAAATCCTCCCACTTGGTGACGACGACGACCGCGTGCGCGGCATCGAGTGCCTCGGCGAGCGTGCGTGCGAGCGTGACGCCCTCGCGCCCCTTGAGCATCGCGCCGCCGGTCTTGTCCGCGACAGGGTCGAACGCGCGGACGGTCGCTCCGCGGTTGGTCAGATGCGTGATGATCGGGAACGCGGGCGATTCACGCACGTCGTCCGTGCCGGGCTTGAACGCGAGCCCCAGCACCGCGACGCGCTTGCCCACGAGACGCCCCAGGCCCCGCTCCACCAGATCGACGGTTCGCGCGGGTTGCTCGTGGTTCGTCTTGAGCACGGCCTCGAGCAGGCGGGTCGCCTGCCCGTGCTGCGATCCCCACGCCGAGAGCGCCTTCACGTCCTTGGGCAGGCACGAGCCGCCGAACCCGCACCCCGGGAAGATGAACGAGTTGATGCCCGCGGGCGTGCGCGATCCGTCCTTGTGCATCTGCGACAGCTCGCGCATGAGGTGCACGCCGCGCATCACTTCCTGCGCGTCCACGCCCGGGACGGTGGCGCAGAGATTCGCGATCTCGTTGGAGAAGGAGATGAGCGTGGCCAGCAGAGAGTTGCTGGTGTACTTGATGAACTCGGCGGTCGCGTTGCTCGTGCGCACCACGGGCGTGCCCTCGAAGCCGCGGTACATCTCCTGCTGCACGTCCATCGAACGCTGGTCGATGCCGCCGATGACGATGCGATCGGGAACCATGAAGTCCTCGATCGCGGTGCCCTCGGAGAGGAACTCGGGGTTCATGCCCACGCCGAAGTGCTCGCCCGCGCGACGCCCCGAGGCCTCCTCAAGGATCGGAAGAACGACCGAGTCCGTCGTGCCGGGCACGACGGTGCTCTTGACGGCGACGACGTGGTAGCCCTTCTTGTCTCGCAAAGCCTCGCCGATCTGGCGGGTCGCCTGCTTGACGTAGGTAAGGTCGATCGTCTGCCCATCGAAGGGCGTGCCCGTGGCGATGAGCGTGAGATCCGACTCGATGACGGCCTTGCGCAGGTCCGTCGTCGCGAAGAGCAGCTTGCCGGCATGGCGCTTGAGCAGCGCGTCGAGCCCCGGCTCGTGGAACGGTGGTATGGCCCGCGTGATCGCGTCCACCTTGGTCGTGTCGGTGTCCACGCACACGACGTGGTGCCCCTTCTCGCACAGGCATGCGCCCGAGACGAGCCCCACGTACCCCGTGCCGATGATCGAGACCCTCATCGCGCCCCCTTGTGCGCGCCGGCCGACGCGTGCTTCACGTCATCGGTGCGCGTTGGCGTCGTGGAGGTCCAGGGCTCGGGCGTCGCCTGCTGGTTGCCGTGGTACCACAGCAGCGAGCGATCGAGCCCGTCCTCGAACGAGATCTTCGGCTCGTAACCGACGTGCTCGCGCGCCTTGGTGATGATGGGGCAGCGGCGATTGGGGTTGTCCACCAGGTAGTCCTTGTCGTTGCTCGCCTGGTAGACCACCTTGCCCTTGTACCCGAAGAGGCGCTGAGAGGCGGCGACCACTCGCGCCGCGAGCTCCTTCATGGAGATCTCGGGGGTCTCGGTGCCGATGTTGTACGGCTCGCCGTCCCGACCCTTCACGAGAACCTTGTAATAGCCCATGATCGCGTCCGCGGCGTAGCAGAACGTGCGGGTCGCCGAGCCATCCGAGAGCATGACGATGTCCCGCCCCGCGAGCACGTCGCGGGCGAAGTCCGGCAGCACGCGCCCGTCGTTGATCTTCAGCCCCGGACCGTAGTTGTTGAAGGGGCGTGCGATGCGCGTGGGCACGCCGTGCGCCCGCGCAAAGACGGTGCAGAGCGTCTCGCCGTAGCGCTTGGCCTCGTCGTAGCAGGCGCGCGGGCCCGTGCAGGAGACGAAGCCGCGGTAGTTCTCCGGCGTGGGAATCGCCTTGGGCTCCGGGTCGCCGTAGATCTCGCTGGAGGAGAGGAACAGCAGGCCCTGCACGGGCGTCGAGGTGCCCTTGGAGGCGAGCGCATAGTCGAGCAGGTTGCGCAGCCCGTTGATGTTCACGTCCATCGTGGCGACGGGATGGGCGCGGTAATAGGTGGGGGAGGCGATCGAGGCGCCATGGATGATGTAGTCGAAGGGCCCGAAGCCCTTGGGCAGCGGCAGGCGCATGTCGTGCGTCTCGAGCTTGAGCTCGTTGTTCGCGCGAAGCTCCTCGAGCCACGCCGGCGCGCCGCGGGCGAGGTTGTCGTACACGGTGATGTCGATGCGCTGCGACTTGCCCGCGCTGCGGTTGTAGTGCGTCGCCGCCTGGGTGAAGTAATACCCAAGGAAGCCAGCGCCGCCCGTGATGAGCAGGCGGCGGCCGGCGAGCGCGGGCCACTCGGGCGCGAGCGCCTTGTGCATGTACTCCAGGTCGGCACGGACGACATCGGCGGCGTTCTTGAGGGTCATGGGTCTCACTCGTGTCTGCGGTCCGGGCGAGGGCTCGCGCCCGAGGGTGGGGTGGGGGGAGTTCCGGGCGTTCAAGGAATGATCGCGACCTCCGGCAGGGGAACGACGAACTGTCCTCCCCATTCGCGGATGAACGCGTTCTGCCTGATGATCTCGTCCTTGAGATTCCAGGGAAGGATGAACAGATAGTCGGGCTTGGTCTTTCGGATCGTCTCGGGCGCGAGGATCGGGATCCGTGTGCCGGGCAGGTAGTTGCCCTGCTTCTTCGGGTTGCGATCGACGGTGTAGTCGAGGAAGTCGGTGCGGATGCCGCAGTAGTTGAGGAGCGTGTTGCCCTTGCCCGGCGCGCCGTAGGCGGCGATGGACTTTCCGCGGGCCTTGGCGTCGATCAGGAACGAGAGGATCGCGCGCTTGGTCTGGTGCACCTTGGGCGCGAACGCGAGATACGCCTCGAGGGATTCGAACCCCCGGGCCCGCTCGCGGGCGGCGAACTCGTGCACGCGCTCCGTGACCGGCAGGGCCGTGTTCTCCTGCTGGCGGGCGTAGATTCGCAGCGATCCGCCGTGCGTGTCCACCTCTTCGACATCGAAGATGGTCAGCCCCTGGGCCGCGAAGACCTTCTGCACCGTGACGAACCCGAGGTACGAGAAGTGCTCGTGGTAGATGGTGTCGAAGAGGTTCTGGTCGATCAGGTTCATCACGTGGGGGAACTCCATCGTGACGACACCGGTGGGCTTGAGCAGGACGCGGCACCCGCCCACGAAGTCGTTGATGTCCGGCACGTGCGCGAGCACGTTGTTCCCGGCCATCAGGTCCGCGTGGCCGTGGCTCGTGGCGAGTTTCTTGGCGAGCGCCACGCCGAAGAACTCCGAGATCGTGGGGATGCCCTTCTTGATCGCCGCCTGCGCGACGTTCTCCGCGGGCTCCACGCCCAGCACGGGCACGCCCAGCTGCTGGAAGTACTGGAGGAGGTAGCCGTCGTTGCTCGCGAGCTCGACGACCAGGCTCTTGGGCCCGAGGTTGAAGCGGTCCTTCATCGCGGCGCAGTACGCCTTGGCGTGCGCGAGCATCGTGTCGGAGAATGAGGAGAAGTACGCGTAGTCGTTGAAGATCTCCTTGGGGGAGACGTACTCCTCGAGCTGCACGAGGAAGCACTTCTCGCACACGCGCACGTGCAGCGGGTAGAAGGGCTCCATGTGGTTGAGCTGGTGGGGCTCGACGTGCCGCTGGCACAGCGGCGACATGCCCAGGTCCACGAACGTGTGGCGGAGCGGTGCTCGGCAGTGTCGGCAGGGCGGCGTGGCGCTGCCGGTCTGGACTGGCGTCGTCGTGCTCACGAGGGGGCACCTCCCGCTGTGCTATCGGACGAAAGAGTGCCCGACGTGAGGCGTGGGCTCCCGGACGATCTGGCTCAGCCCACCGCGCCCATCGCAGGGGCATGTCCCACCGAGGGGTGACTGTAGGTGGAGGTGCCCGAGCCTTCGATCTGATCGGCAAGATTCGCCATGCGTGCGTGGCGCGCTCCCATCGCCGGCTGGGCCTCGATCCCGACCGCCGCGAGCACCTGGGCCCAGCGGTAGGAATGGTCGTGCCGGCGCAGCGAGTGGGCCACGTTTGCCTTGCGGATGCGTTCCACGCGGGCGGGGTCGGCGTCGAGGGCTCGGATGATCGGCTCGATCGCGCCCGATCCGAACTCCAGCGGGATCACCGAATCGTTCCACCCGAACAGCTCGGTGAACGCCGCGTTCTCCGGCGGGTCGCCGATGAGCACGCACCCCGCCGCGGCACCCTCGAAGAAGCGGAAGCCCAGCTCCTGCTGACCGCCGGTGTGCCCGGGCTCGTTGCACTTGCCCATGTTCGTGAGGAAGTACTTCGTGCGGCGCACCATGTCGATCAGGCGCCGGCGGTGCTCGCGATAGTCCGTCACGCGCACGTTGGTGACCGTGTCGTAGTGGTAGAAGAAATCACCACGGTCGGCGATCGCCAGCAGCGCGCGGTGCGTCGCCTCGGGGCGACGCCCCATGCTGTAGAAATCGATCACACGCTCGGGAGGACGGGGATAGGGGCAAAAAACCTCGGCATCCGCCGAATGCGGGAGATAATGCACCGGGCGCCCCGTGGCGCGGGCGAGCGCATCGACCGTGCCCTGGCACCCCACGAACAGCACATCGAACCGGCGCAGCATCTCGACCTCGCCGGGGCAACGGATCACGTCCTGGGCGTACATCTCCTCGACCAGGCACGCGCTGCGGTCGGCGGCGCGGAGCCACGGCGTCCACGGCGCGAACGTGTACAGGTCGCCCGCCGTCTGGGCCGTGACGAACATGAGCGGGTACCGACGACCAAGCTCGGGCGGCTTCGACAGCCCGGAGACCCACGGGAAGTGCGTGTCCAGGCGCGACAGCAATCGATGCACGCGGCCCCGACGCACCGGGCGACCCTTGGGGAACACCAGGTCCACGCGGTCCACACTCGCGACGACATCCTCGAACTCGAAGCGAAGGCACCGGGAGATGACCGGGTCCACCTCGCGGAAGGACACGCACAGCACGCGCGCATCCGGGCAGGTCTGGCTCTGGATCTCCCACGGCATCCGACGGTCCCTTTCCAACGGCGTCCCAGCGTCAGGGCCGGGTGAGGACCGTCGAACAAGGCGAGCGTGCCTCGAAGCACGCGCACGCCTCAACCGGTGATCCTCCCGAGCAGTCGCACGCCGCCGGTCCCAACGGATCAGGACGTGAGCGGAACGCGACCATTCCATCGGCAATATAGGGCCGGACCTGATCCGAACGCAACGCGAAAACGTCGGTTTGGGCCGCGGTCAATCCAGACTGCCCGCGATGGGTCCGCCAACCCCGCCGCCCTCCGATGGGCCACACGCCCCCCGACCAAGACCCTCAATTGCCCACGGCGCGATCGAACCGCGCACGCATGGCCGCGGCACCCTTGTCGGCGATCTGGTCCTTGAGCCGGCGGAGCTGCGTCGCGATGGACCCGTCGATGAGCTGGTCCCCGATCTGCAGCTTGATGCCGCCGATCATGCCCTGGTCCACGTACGGGTGCACGATGGGCTCACGGCCGAGCTTGGCCTGAAGCTGATCGCGGATCGTCCGGAGCTCGTCGGGCGAGATCGGGCCCGCGGTGTACAGGTCCACCTCGACGCGCCCGAACCTGTGCTGCACAAGCTCGTCGAACGCGCCGACGATCGCCGGCAGGTGCCCCAGACGCCCCTTCTCGTTCAGGACCTGCAGGAAGCGCAGGGCCAGATCGCTCGCCCGTCCCTTGAAGATGCGATCAAGCGTCGCGGCACGCTGCGCCATGGGGAGCACGCGCGACGAGAGGAATTCGCTGAACTTGGGGTCGTGGCGCGCGAGCTCCAGCACGTCCTCCAGCTCGCCCAGCGTGCCCTCGATCGCGCCGCGCCCGCCCGCCTCTTCGGCGAGCTGGTACAGGCTCTTGGCGTAGATCTGCGCGAGCGCATCGGGCTGTGCATCGATCAGCGGCATGCGTTGGACCTCTCTGCCTTTTCCACTGCGTCCCTGTGTCCCGGCGTCCCCGTGTCCCTGCCTCTCATCCCTGCATCTGCGCAAGGGTCTCATCGACCATGCGCCGGCTGTCGCCCGCGTTGACCTCGCGGCGCAGGATTTTGCTCGCGGCGCCCGTCGCCAGGTCGCCCGCCGTCTGGTACAGCTCCGCGAGCGCCTCGCGCTTGGCGGCCTCGATCTCCCGGCGGGCCTTGTCCTTCAGCGCGGACATCTCGGCGTCGGCCTTGGCCCGCAGCTCATCGGCCAGGGCCTGCTGCTGCGAGCGGGCCTTCTCGAGCATCTTCTGCGCCTCGGTCCGGGCCTCGGCGAGCGACTTCTCGTACTGTTCCAGCGCGTCCTTGGCCTGCTTGCGGGCGAGCTCCGCGGACTGGATCTCGTCGCGGATCTTGTTCTCGCGGTCCTTGAGGCCCTTGAGGATCTTGGGCCACACCGCCGTGGAGAGCACGCCCAGAACGATGAGGAAGACGATCAGGGCCGTCACCAGCGGCACGAGCCCCTGCTGCGGGGAAGGCAGCACGGACGCGGGCTCGTGCCCGCCGTGCTCACCACCCTCGGCCAGGGCCGCGCCGGCCAGAGCCAGCGTGGTCATCGTCGCGATCAGGGCGTTCCGGATTGGCTTCGCATCGCTCATGGATTCACTCGCAATCAGGCGCGGGCAGGCCCGCGGATACAGCCATCGATCACCGATGGAACAACCGACAAGCCTCCGCCGCGCCGTTGGGCGCGACGGAAGGGCAATCACTTGACGAAGCCGACCAGCAGGCCGACGACGACGGCGAACAGCGTCGCACCCTCGATGAGGGCCGCCGCGAGGATCATGTTCGTGCCGATCGGGCCGCCCGCCTCGGGCTGACGCGCGATGGACTCGACCGCGCCCTTCCCGACGAGGCCGATGCCGATGCCGCCACCGAGGACCGCGAGGCCAGCGCCGATCGCGCCCAGGCCGTGACCCACCGTGCGACCCTCCTCCGCCGCCTGCGCCACAGCCGGAGCCACGAGCGCCAGGAACAGGCCCGCCTTGACCATCTTGTTCATCATGGACATGCTTCAAACCTTTCTACCAAATCACTCGCACGGGCAGGAGCTCAAGGTCCCCGGCGAACCGGGGTCGATCCGTCATTCACGACTCAGTGGGCGTGCGCCGCATGGTCGTGCTCGTGATCGTGCGCCCCATGGTGCTCGTGCTCTCCATGGTGGCTGAGCTGAGAAATGAACACGGTCGTCAGGAACGTGAACACGAATGCCTGGAGCAACGCGACGAACAGCTCCAGGAAGTACACCGCGATCGCGGAGATCGCGGAGATGAACGTGATGCCCAGGCCCAGTCCGCCGAGCTTCCATCCCATCCCCGCGAACATGAAGAGCGTCGCCATGAGGATGTGCCCAGCGTTCATGTTGGCGAACAGACGCAGCGCCAGCGCCACGGGCTTGATGAAGGTGCCCAGGATCTCGATGGGCACCATCAGCGCCCAGAGGTACCACGGCGTGCCCGCCGTCAGGTGCTGCACATACCCCTTCACCCCAAGCTCGCGCACGCCCGCAACGTTGATCACGATCGCGGAGATCGCCGCGAGAATCCCGGTCACGTAGATGTTCGCTGTCGCCGTGCCGCCAAAGAACGCCTTGTGCTCGGTCTTCAGATCAGAGAAGAACACGTGCTGGATGTCCAGGATCGGGATCAGACCCAGCAGGTTGTTGAACAGGATGAAGAAGAAGAACGTCCACAGGATCGGCATGAACTTGTCCGTCCGCCCGTGCAGGAGCGGGCGGACCATGCTCTCGCGCAGGTAGACGCAGATCACCTCGATCATGTGCGCCAGCGGGTTCTTCGTGACGTACGCGTCGGCGCCCTGCGTCGCGGGGTCGCCCGTGGCGATGTGCTTGGCCGCAAACGTCAGCACGATGATCGTGAGGATGCCCGACAGGATCAGGTTGCCCACGTGCGCCGACCAGTACCACACGCCGCCCTCGGCGTAGCCAACGTGGTTCACAACGTGTTCGACCGGGTTGTCGCTGGCGAGCACCAGCAGCGAAGCGAGCGTCATGACGCGGCCACTCCCGTCAGGTTCGATCCGTGATCCCCGGCGACCGCCGAGGCGTTGTACGAGTTCATCGCGCGAATCACCCACATCGTCTCGAGCACGAGCCCGGCCAGCGCGATCCCAAGGAACGCGCCCCAGAAGTCCCGCCCCTCAGGAGAGGCGGCCATGTAGACCAACAGCGCGAGGCACAGCCCGATCATCATCCGAGCGCCGGAGGCTCCAAGCACGAGGATCGGGATCTGGCGGGCCGGCTTGCCGCGCGATTGGCGCACGATCAGCAGGCCCAGCGCCGAAGCGCCGATCACGCACGCACCGGCGAGCAGAGGGGCGAACACGGGCCGACCACCCAGCGCGAAGGCGCCGGCCGCCACGCCCGTCAGGAGCGTCACCGCGATCAGCGAACGCACGCCCGCTCGCACCACGCTCGAAGTGAGCTGATGGAGAACGCCCGACGAGGTTGGAGTGCCCTGGTTGCTCATGAAGCCCCCCGCGCGGGCAGGGGGGCCGAAGGGTAGGTGGCGGGCGGGGCGATTTCGAGTGGTTCAGCCCCTGCGTCCGCGTCCCTTTCCGCCCTGTCGGGTGGCTCGTGTCGCCTCACGGACAAAGGCGTATCCGCCGCCAATCAACCCCGCCGCGAGCCCGACCAGCAGCAGCGTGGGGCCGGTCTTGAGCCAGCGGTCCAGGAGGTACCCAAGCACACACCCGCCCCCGACCGCCGCGGCAAAGTTCCCGCCGATCGCCAGCACGCCGCCGAGCTGGGCCATCGTCTCGTTGCTGCGCTTGGCCCCGAAGCGCGAGCCGACGTGCGGGTCCGCGTGGGGCGTCGGCCCTCGGAGCAATTCCGGAATCGGAGGCGGTGGGGGCGGCTCTGGTAGGAAGATCTCGCGCTCTGCCCGAGAGGCTTCCTGTGCGTGTTCGTCCGAGTCGTCGCGCGAGCGGGGGTCCGGTGGTTCGTGCGGGCTCATGACGTGGCGACCCGCATCGCCTTCTGGCGCGCCGCGGCCACCGCATCCTTCACCTTGCCCACGTCGCTCCCGCCGCCCTGCGCCGCGTCGGGCTTGCCCCCTCCCTTGCCACCGACAACCGCCGCCGCCTCGCGGACCCACTCGCCGGCGTTGAGGCCCTTCTTCACGTAGTCGGGCGGCACGGAGGCCATGATGCTCACCTTGGGCGCGGCGGGATCGCTCTCGTCGCTCGCGAGCAGCATGACCGGCATGCGCGGGCACAGATCGCGGATGGTCTTCACCGCCTGATCGAGCGCCGCGCGATCCGAGCCCACGTCGATCGTGGACACGATCACCGCCTCGCCCGAGCGCTGCGCGTGCTCCGCGATGGAGCGAGCCAATCCCGCGGCCTGGGAGCGCTTCGCGGCCTCGGCCTCCTTGTTGCCCGCCTTCACCTTCTCTTGCAGCTGCGCGAGCATCTGGCGGAGCTGGTCCTTGTGCCCGACGGAGATCGTGTGCGAGTCGATGTCCTTGGCGATCTGCGCCGCCTCGTTCGCGAGCTGCGCGCCCGAGTGCGCCGCCGTGGCACGGATGCGGTCTGCGAGCTCCTGCCCCGCCTTGTGCGCCGCCTTGGCCGCGACGCCCGTGAGCCCGGTCACGCGCCGCACGCCCTTGGCGACCGCCTCCTCGCCCACGATCGCGAAGTCCTGGATCGCGCCCGTGCTCGCGACGTGCGTGCCGCCGCAGAACTCGACGGACGCCTCGCGCCACGCGGCGTTGCTCGGGTTGTTGGTCAGGTCCGTGATGGGCACGCCGATCGACACGATCCGCACCGGGTCCGGGTACGCCTCGCCGAACACGGCCCGCAGCCCGTGGATCTGCTTGCCCACGTACAGCGGCGCGAGGTCCGCGTACACCGTGAGGTCCTGCGTGATCGCGTGGCGCACCATCTCCTCGACCTTGGCCAACTGCGCCGCGGCCGCGGGCCCGTTGTTGGAGAAGTCGAAGCGGAACCGGTCCGGGCCCACCATCGAGCCCTTCTGCTCCACGTGGTCGCCCAGCACGCCGCGCAGGCCCAGGTTCAGCAGGTGCGTCGCGGTGTGGTTGCTCGCGATCGGGGCGCGCCGGGTGTGATCGACGTGCAGGCGCACGGTATCTCCCACGCGGAACTCGCCCTTCATCACGTGCCCGCTGTGCAGCACGTACCCGCCGTACGCCTTCACGCCCTCGACGCGGAACTCTCCGCCCTCGTGTTTGTCGCTCGCGTGCGAGCGGGCCTCGCGTCCGACCTGCATGCGCCCGTGGTCGGCGAGCTGACCGCCCATCTCGCCGTAGAAATTCGTGACATCGAGCACGATGCCCACCTGCTTGATCGAGGCGCCCTTGCCGCGGGTGCTCTCCTCGAACGTCTCGCCATCCCAGATCGCGCGGACGGTCGCGGTGATGTCCCGCGCGTGGAACTTGTCCGAGTCTGCCGTGGGCTGAACGCCCATGTGCTTGAGCTTGGCGATCGCCTCCGCGTCGAGCGCCAGCTCCTTCGCCGCGCCCTCCTTCGCGCCGCCCCGGCTGCGCTCGCGCTGCTCCTCCATCAGCCGCTCGAACCCCGCGACATCGACCTTCAGCCCGCGTTCCTCGGCCATCTGCTGCGTCAGGTCGATGGGGAAGCCGTAGGTGTCGTAGAGCTGGAAGGCGTCGTCGGCCCCGATCGCCTTGCCACCGCCGCGCTGCGCCGCCTCCTCGAACAGCTTGATCCCGCGATCCAGCGTCTTGCCGAAGCTCTCCTCCTCCTCGCGCAGGATGTCGATCACGCGCTGCGGATTCTTCTTGAGCTCCGGGAACGCCGCGCCCATCTTCTCCACGACCGCGGGCACGAGCTGGCAGAAGAAGCCGGTCTTGGCCCCCATCACCTGGCGCCCGTAACGCACCGCGCGCCGCAGGATCCGGCGCAGCACGTACCCGCGCCCCTCGTTGCTCGGCACGGCCCCGTCCGTGATCGCGAACGTGAGCGTGCGGATGTGGTCCGCGATGACGCGATACGCGGTGTCGATGTTGCCCGCGTCCTCGGCGCCGAGCTTGCCGCCGTAGGGCTTGGAGAAGCCCGTCGCCTTCTGGATCGCCGCGAAGAGCGGCATGAAGATGTCCGTGTCGTAGTTGCTCCGCTTGTTCTGCAGGACGGACGTGAGGCGCTCGAAGCCCATGCCCGTGTCCACGTGCTTGGCGGGCAGCAGGCGGAGCTTCCCGCCCTCCTCGCGGTTGAACTGGATGAACACGTTGTTCCAGATCTCGATGACGTCGGGGTCGCTGGTGTTCACCAGTTTCGCGGCGTTGCGCCCGCCGATGCGATCGAAGTGGATCTCGGTGCACGGACCGCACGGGCCCGTCTCGCCCATCTCCCAGAAGTTGTCCTTCATGTTCCCGGGCAGCACGTGCGTCGCGGGCAGGTGCTTGAGCCAGAGTTCCTTCGTCTCGTAGTCCGGCTCCAGGCCCGCATCGAGGTGCCCGCCGAAGTACGTGGCGTACAGGCGGTCCGCGGGGATGCCGTACACCTTCGTGAGCAGCTCCCACGACCACTCGACGGCTTCCTTCTTGAAGTAATCGCCGAAGGACCAGTTGCCCAGCATCTCGAAGAACGTGTGGTGGTAGGTGTCGCGTCCCACATCATCGAGATCGTTGTGCTTGCCGCCGGCGCGGATGCACTTCTGGCTGTTCACGGCACGCTTGAGCTTGCCCAGGTCGCTCTTGGGGTCCACGGTGCCCAGGAAGATGGGCTTGAACTGGTTCATGCCCGCGTTGGTGAAGAGCAGCGTGGGGTCGTCCAGCGGCACGCAGGCGTTCGACGGCACGAACGTGTGCCCGCCCGAGGGGCTGGGCTTGGACTTGAAGAAGTCGATGAAGGTCGAACGGACGTGGTCGCTGGTCCAGGTCATGGAGCGTCCTGAGGAGAGGGACTTGTACGGGTTCGTGCCGAGGGAGTCGAAGTATACAACCCCGGGGATGAGCGCCCGCCCGACTTGCGTGCCGTGCTCTCCGACCCGATAAAGGGATACCCATGCGCACCTACGACCTCTGTGTGATCGGCTCGGGCCCCGCCGGGCAGAAGGCCGCGATCCAGGCCGCCAAGCTCGGCAAGAGCGTCTGCGTCGTCGAGCGCCGCGAGGTCGTCGGCGGCAACGCCGTGAACACCGGCACGATCCCCAGCAAGGCCCTGCGCGAGGCGATCCTGCACTTGCTCGGGCGCGAGAGCGCCATGCCCCGCGAGACGGACCTGCGCGCCGCCCGCGCCAGCACGCTCACCGGGCTGCTCGATTCGTGCCAGCAGGTCATCAAGGCCGAGATCGAGATCGTCCGCAGGCAACTCGCGGGCAACGAGGTCGACATCATCGCGGGCAAGGCGAGCTTCCGCGATAAGAACACGATCGACGTCGTGGGCGTGCACGCCTCCACGACGATCTCCGCGAGCCACATCCTCATCGCGGTGGGCACGGACCCCGCCAAGCCGGCGGGCACGCCCTTCGACGATCGAAACGTCATCACGAGCGACGAGATCGTGCGCCTGTCGCACCTGCCGTACTCCATGATCGTCGTGGGCGGCGGCGTGATCGGCACGGAGTACGCCTCCATGCTCCAGGCGCTGGGCGTGAAGGTCACGCTCATCGAGGGGCGCCCGCGCCTGCTCGACTTCGTCGACGCCGAGATCACCGAGGCCCTGCAGTACCACCTTCGCCAGAGCGGCATGACCCTCCGCATGGGCGAGAAGGTCGTGAAAATCGAGAAGCGCGATCGCACGGGCGGCGCGGGCCTGGGCGCCGCCGACGGAGTCGAGGTCGAGGCGACGCTCGAGTCGGGCAAGGTCGTCCGTGCCGATGCGCTGCTCTTCGCCATCGGGCGCCAGGGCAACACCGACGGGCTCAACCTCGGCGCGGCGGGGCTCACCGCCGACGACCGCGGGCGCATCAAGGTCAACGAGAACTACCAGACCGACGTCCCGCACATCTACGCCGCGGGCGATGTGATCGGGTTCCCCGCGCTGGCCAGCACGAGCATGGAGCAGGGGCGCCTGGCCGCGTGCCACATGTTCGGCGTCAAGGCCGACGCCGTCGCGGGCGAGTTGCCCTACGGCATCTACTCGATCCCCGAGATCTCGATGTGCGGGTGGACCGAGGAGCGCCTGACCAAGGAGAACATCCCCTTCGAGTCCGGCGTCGCCAACTACCGCGAGATCGCGCGCGGGCAATTGCTCGGCGATGACAACGGCATGCTCAAGCTGCTCATCCACCAGGAGAGCCACGCCGTGCTGGGCGTGCACATCATCGGAACGGGCGCGACGGAACTGCTCCACATCGGGCAGGCCGTGATGGCGTTCAAGGGCACCGCGGAGTACTTCGTCAACACGGTGTTCAACTACCCCACGCTCGCCGAGTGCTACAAGGTCGCGGCCCTCAACGGGCTCAACAAGCTTCGGAACGTCTAGAGTTCACTGTCCTTCTGCGGGAGGGAACCGTGAACGACCTGAGCATAGGGATGGGGCAGGCGGCTCTCGCCGCCACCTCCGATCTCACAGACATCATTGCCACGCTCATCATCGTCACGCTCGCGATCGCCCTGATCTACACAGCGGGGGCGTGGCGCCGCCAGCGCACCGCTCGGCAATCGCTCCAGGCGCAGCTCCTGCGTCAGCGCGAGCAGACGACCGAGGAGCAGCGCCAGTTCGACCGACGGCGCTCCGAGCAGCAGGACCAGTTCAACGCCCTTGCCCTCAAGAAGCTGGAACTCGAGCTCAAGATCATGGAATTGGAGTTGCACGCCCGCCAGGAGAACGAGTCCCGGCGGGACGCGATGGACGAGATGAACCGCACGGGCCTGGACAAGCTCCGCCTCGAGGTGCAGAGCCTCAAACTCCACATCAAGGAGCAACGCTCTCGCGTGGATGACTACGGCCAGCACGAGGACGATTGATCCCGCCCTACCCTCACGCGTGGCCAAGCGTCCGACGAAAGATTCCGAGAAGCCGGCCCCCCGCAAGTCCTCGCGTGCGCCCGCCGAGGAGCCCAAGCGGAAGGCCCCGCGCGAGGTGGAACTCAAACCGGCCGCTGCGTCGCCGGGCCTTCGCACCCCTGCGCCCGTGGCCCTCGACGCCGTGCTCGGGCAGGACCGCGCGATCTCTATCCTCCGCGCGGCGATCGACTCCAAGCGCCTGCACCACGCGTGGATCTTCCATGGGCCGCCGGGCGTGGGCAAGATGACCGCGGCCCTCGCATTCGCCGCGATCCTCCTCGACCCCACGAGCGAGCCCGATCTGTCCGGACGCGTCGCGCCCGATCCGGACTCGCCCGCCCAGGCCCTGCTCCGCGCCGGCACTCACCCGGACCTGCACGTCATCACCAAGGAGCTCGCCTCGATCTCGCGCGATCCGCAGATCCGCGACAGCAAGCAACGCACGATCGCCAAGGCCGTGCTCGAGGAGTTCTTGATCGAGCCCTCCACGCGCACCGGCTCGGGCGGCGGGGCCCGCGCGCACAAGGTCTTCGTGATCGATGAGGCCGAGCTCATCGATGCCCGCGGACAGAATGCCCTGCTCAAGACCCTGGAGGAGCCCGCGCCCGGGCGCGTCATCATCCTCATCACGAGCCGCGAGGAGCACCTGCTGCCCACCATCCGCTCGCGGGCGCAGCGCGTCGCCTTTGCGCCGCTGGACGATCGGGCGATGAAGGCCTGGCTCGCGAGCGCTCATCTGGACACATCGTCGCTCGCCAAGCCGGCCCTGGAGTGGCTTGGGCGCTTCGCCGAGGGCTCACCGGGAACGATGGCGCTCGCGCTCTCCACGGGCATCGCCGCGTGGCACGAGACGCTCTCGCCCATGCTCGCGGGCTTGGACGGCGTGGGCAAGGGTGCCCAAGCCAAGTTCCCGCTCGATCTTGCCCCGACGATGACCAAGCTCGCCGAGGACTGGGCCCAGAGGTGGGTGGACGCCAACGAGGGCGCGAGCAAGGACGCGGCCAACAAGGCCGGGGCCAAGCACATGATCCGCCTTCTGGCCGATCACATGCGTCACGCGTTGCGTGCCTCCGGCTCGCCCGCCGAGAGCGAGCGTGCGGCCGAGCGGCTCGATGCCATCGCCCATGCCGAGCGCACGATCGACGCCAACGTGCCGATCTCGTTCGTTCTGGAGAGCCTGGTGGCGCGCCTCAGCGAGCCCGCGAGCGCGGGCTTGCACTGACTGGAAAGCGTCTTGGGTCGCCGCGTCGCGCTACGCCTCGACCGAGAGCGTCCGGCGGGCGGATGGCTGGGCCTGCGTGGCGTCGGGCGCAGGTGAGGCCTGGCGATCCTTGCCCAGGCGTTCCATGAGCATCACCCATGTCTCGCGCTCGTACCCGAGGAGCTTGATCACCGCGTCGAGCTTGGCGACGCTCTTCTCCATGCTCGCCTCGACCAGGTGCGAGTACATGAACGCGTAGAGCGACTTCACCTTGTCGCACAGGTCGGGGTCGTGCTCGGGCTTGATCGTGGTGAGCAACTCGAGCACGATGTTCCGGCAGTTCGAGATGCCCGTGTACGACTGCTCGTAGTTCTTGGCGATCAGCCCCTCGCGCCCCTGGTGCGCGAACTTGAGCGCTCCGTCCAGGAGCAGGAGCCGCAGCTCCTCGCGGCTTGCGGTCATCACCTTCGTGCGAAGGTACGCGTTGGCGGTGCTCTGCTCGATGCTCATCGCCCCTAGAAATCGGCCGGGACGACGCCCGACTTCACGCCGCTCCGCCCGAGATCAGCGGTTCAGCCGTTGATCTGCCCCAGCGCCGATTGCTGCGTCTGGAGCTTGCCGATCGCCTCCTCCATGGCCAGGAACTGCTTCTGGAGGACCTGCCGCTTGTTGCCAAGCAGGACGTCCATGTCCGCGATGCGCTTGTTCTGCGCGTCGATCTGGTCCTTGAGCGTCTTGTCCTGGCGCGTCAGGCGTCCATCCACCGAGTTGAGGTACCCGTCCGACAGCACCTCGAACCGGGTCATGATTCCCTGCACGCTGTACGTCACTTTGGCGTTCGGGTCCACCACCGTGATGCCCGGGGAGACCGTCGTTCTTTGCGCGGGAGCCGCCTCGCGCGCGGCGAACAGGCTCGCCACCGCCGTCGGGTCCTTCTCCAGCGCCGCGCGGAACTTGTCCTGGTTCAGGCTCAGGTGCCCGCTCTGGTCCACCGACACGCCCACGTCGGCCAGACGCTGGAACTGCCCCGTCACCCCGATGGGCGTCCCGTTCACGAGCGAGAACAGGTTGGTCCGGAGCGTCAGCGAGGTCGAGTCGCCCAGCAGCGGGCCCTTCTTCTTGGTGTTCGCGTCATAGTTCGTCTGCTTGTCGAGGCTGTCGATGAGCGTGTTGAACGCCGACAGGAACGTGTTCACGTCGGTCGTGATCTTGTCCGTGTCGGTCGTCACGCTGAGGGTGACCGGCGACGCGCTCACGGACTTGAGATCGATGCTCACGTTGGGGATCACGCGGTCCAGCGTGTTCCGCGAGCTGGTGAGCAGGATCGCCTTCGCCGGATCGCTCGATCCATAGAACACCTTGGCGTCGTGACCCTCGTCCAGAGTCGCCAGCCCCAGATCGAACGAGCCGGTATCGAGCACGAACCGCCCCGCAGAGCCCGAGCCCTTGGCGGTCAGCGACAGGCGCGCCGGCGCCGATGCCGACCCGTCGTTCACGATCGAGGCGACCACGCCCGGAGCGGCGTTGTTGATCTTCTGCACGATCTTGTCGAGCCCATCGCCCGGATCGAACGTGACCGTCGTCTCCTGGGACCCGTCGAGCACGTTCTGTGCGCCCGTGCCGCTCGCCTCGCCCGCGATCCGCAGATTCGTCGCCACGGACCCCGTCGAGTCCGCGACCTTGATCTTGAGCGTGCCCGCGCCCGCCGAGTCCTCGTAGAGCAGCAGCCCGTCGCCCTTGTCGTTGATCCGCGCTCGCACGCGCGTCCCCGCGGCGTTGACCGCGAGGATCACATCGTCCAGCGTCTTCACGGACTCGGTGACCTTGACGTCGGCGGTCTTGCCCGTGGAGTCCGTGACCTTGAACGCGCCCACGCCCACGCCCTGCCCGTTGCGGAGCGAGGCGAGCGTCGTCCCCGCGGTCGTGTACTGGTGCTGAAGGTTGCCGCCCTCCACGCTCGACGCCGCGACTCCCGCCGGGGCCGTCGCGATCTTGAGCGACGTGGCGGTCGCGCCCGTGACGATGAGATTGCCGCCGCCGCTCGTGGTGTCGGTGAGCAGGATGCCCGTGCCCTGCTTGTTCAGCGTTGCGACCACCGTGCCGGACGATTGGGTCGTGATCGCCGTGAGAATGTCGCTGAGCGAGGAGTTCGGATTCACGTTGAGAATCCGCTCGGTGCCGTCGCGCGTCGTGACCACCAAGCGCCCATCGCCCGCCACGCCCGAGCCGCCATTGATCGAGCGTGCCAGCGTCGAGTTCAGCCCCGCGAGAATCCGCTGGCCCACCACCGGGCCCGACACGCTGCCCGAGGTCAGCAGGCCCAGGTCGCGCGCGGTCGATGAGCCGGCGATCGTCGCGTTCTCCTTCACCTCCAGCGTCCGCCCGGAAGTGTCCGAGAGCGTCAGCCCCGAGCCGTCGCTGGAGATCGCGACCTTCGCGTTCTCGTTGCCCAGCGTGGTCTTGAGTGCGGCGTTGATCCGCGTGATCACGCCGCCCACCGTCGTGGGGGCCGACTCCGTCACCTTTCCGTCGCTGCCGTACACCGTGCCCACGTTCACATTCACCGTGGTGCCGCCGACGACGATCTGGAAGTCGTACCTGCCGTTGCCGCCCTGCGAGTTCACGAACACGCCGTTGCCGTCGTTGAGCGAGTTGAGCGCGGTGTTCGTTCCCAGGGCGTACACCGTGGAGCCCGTGACCGTCGCGCTCGCCGAGGTGGTCTTGATCCCCAGACTCTCGGCGGTCTTCGCGGTGCCCGCGTTGGCGATCGTGAGCGCCGCGCCGGACTTGCTCTTGATCACGAACCTTCCACCGTCCACGCTCGCGGTCACAGAAACGTCCGTCGCCGTGTTGATCTCGTTGAGCACCTCGCTCACCGTGGAGGCCTTCGAGAGGTCGATCGTCGCGACGCCGCCGCCGGCCTCGCTGATCGTGATGCTCCCGCGCGTGACCCCGGCGCCCCCGTTCAGCTCCGAGAGCGACGTCTCGCGATCGAGGCGCGCCCGGGCGGACTCGAACGTGAAACTCCCCGCGTTCAGCCCCGAAGTGGTGTCCACGAAACCGCGCGACAGCGCCTGCTGCGTCGACACGAGTCGATCAACAACGAACTGGTACGTGCCCGGAGCGGCCCCGGCCGACGCCGTCGCGGACAGCACGTCGGCGTCGGAGCTGGTCGCCGCCGCGCTCTGGAATGTCTTGTTCAGACGGAAATTGCCCGCCGCGGTCTTCACCGCGTTCAGCTTCGCGTTCAGATCGAGGAACGCCGCCTGCTGCTGCTGCAACTGCAGGACACGCTGCTGGGCCAGGAGCTTCGGACGAGACTCGATCTGGATCAACTGATCGATGATCTTGCCCGAATCGATCCCGCTGAAGACGCCCGTGCTTGACGTGATCCCGCTCATGTCCCGCTCCCGTGTGTCCCAGGCTCACGCCGCTCGACGGCGTTCCGGGTGAGCCCCGATCCGCCCCGGGCGCACAGGCCCTGCCGATGCGGCCGTCCGCAGTCCAGGGCGATCCCGCCCCGTGCGCCGCAGCACGAGCGCATCCATCGCCCACTGCTGCAGATATCGGTTGTACATCCGGCGAACGCTTAGCCCGTCCGCCGGACCCGCCATCGGTCCGCCGTCCGTGCGCTCGGCCCGGACGTCGTTCGTGTCGATCGCTCTGGCTTCCCTGCCCTGGGGTGACATGTGCGTCTTCCTAACGCCCCGCCCTGACAACCCTCTCAACGCCCGAACGCCGGACGAGCCGAGGATCCCACGGGACCATCGACACGAACGGGCCGCCGATTCACCACCGGTTTCGATTATTTGGACGCGCCGTGGGTCGATAAGGCTCCGGCAGGTTCTCGTGCCCATAGCGCGGTTCCCGCGCGATCTTCCGACCGACCAAACGCGTACCGTCTCCGCCCTTGAACGAACCATCCACGCCCATCCCGCCACAGCCGCCCGCCAGCGTGCGCACGATCGTGCTCATTACGAGCGTGCTCGTGATGGCGAGCGCCGTGCCGATCGCGCTCGCGGCGGGGCTGCTCCCCTACTTGAAGCAGGACGAGAAGCCGGCCCTGACGCTCATGGGCTTCGAGGTCGTCGCGAGCGTTGCCGGCGTGCTGGGTGTGCGATGGTCTCGTGCCGGACGCAACGACGAGGGGCCAGCCCTGGGGCTGGCGTGCATCGCGGGCACGATCCTCATCGCCTCAGCGCTGGGCTGGCAAGGCGCGAGCCGGAACCTCGCCGGGCACTCGCTCACGCCGCTGCTCGCGTTCCGAGCGTTGGCATCGCTTTCGATGCTCGCGCTCGCGGCCGGGCTCGTGCTCGTGCGCGAGCGCCGCGCGTGGCTGCTGGCAATTCGCGGCGTGCTGCTGCTGCTGCCGGTCGTGGTTCTTGCCGGTTCGGTGCTCTACGCGCCCGCTCGAGATCTGCTCACGCGTCTTGCGTCGGGCACCGTCGGCTTTGCGTTGGCCCTGCTGGCGTTCCTGCTCGCCGCGGTGCTGCTCGCGATCGGCGGGCACTGCATCATCCGCGCCTTCGAACTGGGTCGGCCGGGCCCAAAGACCAAGGCGTGACGCGTCAGGCCCCGCTGGGATGCCACACGGTCTTCATCTCGACGAACGACTCGATCCACCACGGGCTGTGGCACGCCTCCGCGTCGAACCAGTCCACACCGGCTTCGTTCTTGCCCTTGGCGCCCCGGATCGTGACCCGCTTGACGTTTTCGGCCGCGCCCTCAAGGAGCACCCGGGCTTGCTCCGCGCTCACGCCCGCGGCGTGGATCGCGTTCACGTCGCGATGCCCTGAGAACTGGGGCACGAGCTCGTCGCGACGCCCGAGCAGGATGTTCAGCGCCCCACCGGGAAGGTCGCTCGTCGCGCACGCCTCGGCGAACACCGCCGCGGGGATCGGGTCCGACTCGCTCGCGAGCGCAACGACCGCGTTGCCCGCGCACAACGCGGGCAGCGCGAGAGAGACCAGCCCCAGCAGCGAAGGCCCGTCGGGCGCGATCACGCCCACCACGCCCGTGGGCTCGGGCGTCGTGAAGTTGTAGTAAGGGCCCGCCACGGGGTTGTTGCACCCGAGCACCTGCGCGTACTTGTCCGCCCATCCGGCGAAGCACACCACGCGCTCGATCGCCGCCTCGACCTCCGCTCGGGCATCCGGAGCCCCAGCCCGCTTGGGAGCGCCGCGCGACCCCTTGCGCTTCGTGGCGCCCCGCCCTGCCGCGCCCTCCGCGATCGCTTCCGCCAGTTCCGACTTCTTCCCCTCCATCATCTCCGCGAGTCGGTAGAGCACCTGCCCGCGGTTGTACGAGGTCGCGCTCGACCAGGCTCCCAGCGCCTTGTGGGCCGCCTCCACGGCATCGCGCAGGTCCTTGCGGGAAGCATGCGAGATGTGCGCGCGCACGCGGCCGTCCGGCGCCGCGATCGCGATCGAGCGCCCGCTCTCGCTCCGCGGGAACGCGCCGCCGATGAATAGCTTGTAGGTCTTGGTCACTTCCAATCGCTGCGGATCGGACGGGCTGTGGCTGGGCATGCGCGGCTCCCGGTTCGGGGCGAGATCCGCACAAGTCTATTTCGCCCACGCCCCGGGCAACTCGATGCCCTGCAGGTCGCGCCCCGGGACCTCCTCCAAGGCGCGCCGGACCGCGGCGCGGACGAGCCTCAGGTTCGTGCCCGGCTCCACCGTCGCGAACCGCAGCTTTCGCCCGTCGGCGAGCACGAGCTCCAGACGCCCGTTCCGCCCGTGCCACATGGGGCGATAGGCGAGCAGCTTTCGGCGCCACGTGCCGGGCGGCTCCACATCGCGGAGCGACTCGATCTGTGCGCACGACACGATCCGGCGCGTGCACAGCACGCCCAGGCAGCGCCCGATGCGCGCCGAAGCGCCATCGATCTCGATGATCTCTCGTCCGAGCACCATCTCCAGGGCCACCGGCGCAACGATGATCAGTCCCAGCATGCCCACCACGATCGCCGAGGCGAGCAACGCTCCGCCGGCGAGCGGAACCTGGGCCGCCAGCAGTGCGCTCGGATCGAGCAGCATCGCGTGCTGCGGCGTCCGG
Organism: uncultured Phycisphaeraceae bacterium; assembly: GCA_964399625.1. GTDB lineage: Bacteria > Planctomycetota > Phycisphaerae > Phycisphaerales > UBA1924 > CAYNSB01. The sequence goes on along the minus strand of CAYNSB010000001.1, from coordinate 33,864 downwards.
GTCCATGCCTGGTCGGCGCCCACCATCGCCATCGCGATGACGATGCACAGCCCCGCGAGCGTGCCGCCCACGAGCGCCATGAGGTCTCCGATCGAGCACGCCGTGGGGATCTCGATGCGCACGCGACCATCGGTCCGTTCGATCGAGACTTCGGGCACGCTTCGGATGTACACGCCCATGCGACGCACACCGGCCAACGCCGGCCCCCCAACGAGGACCCTCGCGGGCCCCCGAAGGAGTGTCGCCCACGTTCCACGATCTGGCGAGGCGCACCCGCTGCGCGCGCGGCCAAGACCCCCGCACGCCGTGCGCAGTCTGCCTCGTTTCACACGCTCAGAGCTCGACGTACGCCCTCAACCCCTGCATGCCCCCCTCGCGCCCGAACCCGCTCTCCTTGAACCCGCCGAAGGGCGATGCGGGATCGAACCGGTTATAGGTGTTGAGCCAGACGACGCCGGCCTTGAGCTGGCGCGCGATCTCGAAGATCTTGCTGCCCTTGTCCGTCCACACGCCCGCCGCGAGCCCGTACGGCGTGTTGTTTGCGCGCACGAGCGCTTCCTCGGGCGTGCGGAAGCTCATCACGCTGAGCACGGGCCCGAAGATCTCCTCGCGCGCGATCACGTGGCTCGGCTGCACGCCCGTGAAGAAGCACGGACGGCACCAATATCCCTTCTCCGGGAGCGACTGCCCGTTCACCTCGTGCAGTTCCGCGCCCTCCTCGCGTCCCACCCGCAGGTATCCCTCGATCTTCTCCAGCTGCGGACGCGAGTTGATCGCGCCCAGGTCCGTGTTCTTGTCCAGCGGATCGCCCACGCGCAGGCTGGAGAGGCGGATCTTCAGCTTCGCGACAACCTCGTCGAGCACGCTCTCCTGCACGAAGAGGCGAGAGCCCGCGCAGCACACGTGCCCCTGGTTGAAATAGATCCCGCTGACGATCCCCTCGACCGCCTGATCGAGGCTCGCGTCCTCGAAGATGATGTTGGGGCTCTTGCCGCCCAGCTCGAGCGTGAGGCGCTTGGACGGGCGTCCCTCCCGCCCGCCGGCGATGGACCTGGCGATCCGCTTGCCCACGTCGGTCGAGCCCGTGAACGCGATCTTGTCCACGTCGGGATGGTCCACGAGCGCCGCGCCGGTTCGCCCGTCGCCCGTGACGATGTTCACCACGCCCGGAGGCAGCCCGATCTCACGCAGAATCTCCGCCAGGCGCAGCGCCGTGAGCGGGGTCGTCTCGGCCGGCTTGAGCACGCAGGTGTTCCCGCACGCGAGCGCGGGGGCCAGCTTCCACGCCGCCATGAGTAGCGGGAAGTTCCACGGGATGATCTGCCCGCACACGCCCACGGGGCGCGGCGTTCGTCCCGCGAACGCGTACGCGAGCTTGTCCGCCCATCCCGCGTGGTAGAAGAAGTGCGCCGCCGCGGTGGGCACGTCGACATCCCGCGACTCGCGGATCGGCTTGCCGCCGTCCATCGTCTCCAGCACCGCGAGCTCGCGTGCCCGCTCCTGGATGCGCCGCGCGATTCGGAAGAGGTACTTGGCGCGCTCGCTCCCCGCGAGCCCGGCCCAAGCGGGCAGCGCCGCGCGGGCGGCACGGACCGCGGCGTCCACGTCCGCCTTGCCCGCGTGCGCGACCTCGCTGAGCGTCTTCTCGTTGGCCGGGTTGGTGGTGGCGAAGTGCTCCCCGGACCGCGGCTTGGCGAACGCGCCGCCGATGAAAAGCCCGTATCGGTCCGCGATCTCCACCTTCACCGTCTCGGGCGCGGGGGCGTAATCCCATCGCGTCGTGCCGCGCGGCAGATCCGTGTGGGGCGTGACTGTCGCCGTGCCGTTGGTGCGTTCGCTGCTCATGCCGACTCCCGGGCCAGTCCGCAATGGTAGCGAGAGCATCCGGCGGGAACGCTCGCCCGCGGCGCGCGCGAAAGCGCCCCATCCGCGCTGGGCGCGGACGGGGACTTGAAAAGAGGCGTGCGGATCAGCCGCTCAGGGGCAGCCGGCGCGGAACTTGTTCAGGAAGCAGGTGAAGTCGCTTGCCGAGAGCAGCGGGGCGGTGGTGTTCCCGTCGCAGTTGGCGTACGCATCACCCGCCCGGAACTTGGTCAGGAAGCAAGTGAAATCGCTCGCCGAGAGCAGCGGTGCGGTCGTGTTGCCGTCGCAGTTCGCGTAGCAGGGCGTGCTGGCGAGCAGCTCGACCGTGTCCACGCCCACCGACGATCCGTTGATCGCGTTGTTCGTCAGGTAGTAGCGGAACGCGAAGCTGACCTGCGTCGGCCCGGAAAGCCCGCTGATCGGCAGCACGTACTTGGTCCACGTCACGGGGTACCCGCGGAACTGGTACGTGGGGTTGATGTCCGCGAGCAGCACCGTGAAATCGCCCACATCGTTGGGCCCGGCGCCCACGTTCGTGCTCGCGCCCGAGGGCGACATGCGCACCTGCAGACGGTCGTCCGCGACGTTCTGCTGCCCGAAAATCGTGTCATACGTCGTGGTCCAGAACGTGAACGCGTTGCCGTTCTCCACGGTCAGCGGCTGTGTGATGAGCCACGCGCTCACGACCGAGGTGTTCTGCGTCGACCCGGCGGAGTAATCCGTGTACGCATAGTTCGCCTGGTCGGGTGATGTGTTCGTGGAGCCCTGCGCGATGATGAGGGCCGAGACGCCCAAGTCCCACGCGGGCACCAAGCCCACGGGAAGCGGGAGGCTCTTGTTGACCACGGTCCAACCTGACGGCGGAACGCCGTTGTCGAACTTCTCAAGGTACAGCGATTGGGCGCACGCCAGGCCCGCGCTCGACGTCAGGGCTGCAATCGCCGCGATGTATGACCGCATCGACCGTTCCTCTCAGATGGAATGCTCCGCCACTTTCTACAAAGCAGATGCGGTTAACCTTACGACATGGATGCAACCTGTGCCAGAAGAATCTGGCATCAGGATCTCATGGCGACACAGATTCGATAGATCGCCGAAAGAATCGATATTCTCGGACGTTGTTGGTAGGCCGCCGCTATGCCTCGCTCACGTCGTACCCGGCCGCGTACTTCCCGCCCTTCATCTTGAGCAGCTGGCGGATGATGTCGTTGGCCAGGGACGATGCGCCGATCCGCAGACGATCCGGATCGAGCCAGGCGTCGCCGAGCGTTTCCTTCACCATCACGAGGTAGTGCAGCGACTGCTTGGCGGTGCGGATCCCGCCCGCGGGCTTGAAGCCCACCACGCGCCCACTCGCGAGCCAATGGTCGCGAATCGCCTCGAGCATCACCAGGCTTACGGGCATCGTCGCGGCGGGCTGCACCTTGCCTGTGCTCGTTTTGATGAAGTCCGGCGGCCGTTCACCGCCGGCGATCTTCATCTCATCGTCGACCTGGGCCATGGCGCGGATCGCGATGTCGCTGGCGTGGCGCACGTTGTCGAGCGTTTCAAGTTCGCCCGTCTCCAGGATCACCTTGAGCGCGACGGCTCCGTTCGAGCCCTTGTGGTCACGAGCCCTGGCGCCCTCCTCCACGCACACACGCTTGACGGCGCGGATCTCCTCCTCCACCTCGTCGTACCGACCGGCGAGAAAGGCCCCGCGATTGATCACCATGTCGATCTCATCCGCGCCGTCGGCGATGGCGCGGCGCGTGTCGTCCAATCGTACGTCCAGCGGGTACTGCCCCGACGGAAAGCCGGTCGCGACGGATGCGATCTTGACGAACACACCTCCGGGGCCGCGCTCGCGTGCGCCGGCGCGCTCGAGCACCTCTCGGCATGTGGCGACGAGGCTCGGGTACACGCACACCGCCGCCGCGGGCGGGACGCGGTATCCCAGATCGTGCTCGTCGCTGGCGTGGGGTCGCACGGCCTTGCGGCACAGGGCCCGCACCTTCTCCGGCGAGTCCTTGCCCTCGAGCGTCGTGAGATCGAGCAGACCCATCGCGATGAGCAGGCCCTGCACCTTGGCGCTCGTCTTGATGGAGCGCGTCTGGAAGGACCGCGCCCGGTACTCGGCCATCACGCGATCGACAGTGGGGGAGTCATGAACGCGGCGCATGCCCAATGCTACGGGGCAGGAGCGATCGAGCGGAGGAACCCACGGATCGTCTCGCCCGCTCGCTCGGCATGGACGGGTTCGGTCCACAGGTTGTTGTGCCCAGCGCCGGGGATGATCTCGGCCCGCCCCAGCGGCGCGGCGGCGCCGATCGATCGTCCATCGTCCGGTGGACAAATCTCGTCATTCGCGCCATGCACCACGAGCAGAGGACACTTCAGTTCCTCAGCCTCTTGGGCGCGATCGAACCCACGCCAGCGCGGGCCGTAGTTCAGCGACGCGCCCAGCATCCACATCGCTGGGCCCAAGACCCACGTTGACGGCAATCCGCGGGCACGCATCACGGCCGCGGCGGGTGTGCGCGCGAGCCGGTAGGGCGCCTCGGCGATGACTGCCGCGACGCGCTGCCGGAGCTCACGGGCGCACACGATGCTCACCCCCGCGCCCAACGAGAACCCGTAGAGCACGACGTGTGGAGCATGGCGCGATGCTTCCGAGGACAGCGCCGAGTCCCAGTCGGCCTCATCTTCCTGCGTCGCGTCGAGCGCCTCGATCCGGGCGCGCCGCGCCTCGAGATCTTCGCCCTGGATCCTTCGGAGCAGATCACTCAGCACGATCCATTCCTGCCCGGCGCCCAGCGTGCATCGTCCACGCGACGAATCGCCGTGCCCGGGGAGATCCCACGCGACGATTCTCGCGGACGCGGGGGCGAGCGCCTCGACTCGGGCGAGCACGGCGTGTCGGCTCTCGCCCCACCCGTGCGAGAAGATCACGACCGGACCGCGCGGCTCATCGCCCTCGATCGTCCACACGCGAGTCGTCCACGGGATCTGCGCTCCGTTGGAGTACGTCCACTCCTCGAAGCGTCTGGGCCTGGGCAATTCCGACGGATCGCCGGGCCTCCCGCGAGCGACCGCGTTCGCGTACCCGCGCCGCGGCGGACGCGTGAGCATCCGCATGGTCAAGAGCACGACGCCGACCCACGCGAGCACGAGCCCGGCGAGCAGGAACAGGATGAGCGAGAGCACGCTCGACACGGGAACGAGCGTATCCGCACGCGCGTCGAGCGGTCTGGCCCGAGGCGCTCAGAACAGGTTCAGCACGTCGTTGTACGTCACGATCAGGAACATCGTGCCGATGATCAGCAGCCCCACGAAGGTCGCGGCATTCTGCACCGCGATGGGCGCGGGCTTGCCCCGCACCTGCTCGATCACGAGGAAGATGAACTGACCGCCGTCGGTGATGGGCAGCGGCAGGAAGTTGATCACCGCCAGGTTCACGCTGATGAGCGCCATGAAGAACAGGAGCCAGATCGCGCCCTTGTCCACGACCTTGGTGCCGATGTGCGCGATGCCCACGGGGCCCTTGAGGTGCTCGACCTTGACCGTCCCGTCGAAGAGGCGTGCGAACGTCACGTAGGTCATCGCCATCACGCGCTTCGTCTCGGCGAGGCCCCGATCGATCGCGTCGATCGGGCCCGTGGCGCGATCGACGAACGTCTCGGGCTCGAACAGCGACTCAGGAATTGGGCTCGCCCAGCGCAGCGCGTGGAGATCCTTCACGTCGCTCGCGGAGACGGGCCACGCGGCGTCGCGTGTGTCCTCAGTGTCCGCGGCCCCGCTCGCCGATCGCTCCAGGCGCAGCGTCAGTGTCGCCCCCGTGCCCGCCCGAAACGCCTCAAGCGTCGCCCGCTTGAGGGCCTCGCGAAGGCCCGTGAAATCCGAAACGCTCACGCCATTCACCGAAACGATGCGCGTGCCCGGCGTGTCGATCACGCCCGCAGCGGCGGGGACCACGCCCGACTCCCCCTTGATCCGCTCGCCCGTGTACAGGCGTGCCGGCGGCAGCGCGACCCACGTGCCCGCGTCGCGCGAGTCCTCGGGCGCGAACCCGATCTGGCCCTTGCCCTCCTTCTTCACGCGCGGAGGAGGGTCCAATCGCACCGCGATTCGGGAGCCGTCCTGTTGCTTCCGGAGCACAACGACCTCGATCGGCTCGCCGCGATGGCTGCGGATCTCCGCGATGCCCTCGGCGATCGTCGGGTACTCGCGCGTGCCCACGCGGGCGAAGATGTCCCCGTCGTGCAGGCCCTGTCGCGTGTCGCCCGCGCCGGGAGTCGGCGCCACGCTCAGCACGGGCACCAGCCCCAGCAGGTGCGAGATCGGCGTTGGGGTGTCCTCATCGAGCGGCACAAACGCGGTCTGCAGGCGCGCTCGGGGCGTGAGCGTCAGCGTGACGCGCTCGCCGCCCTGGCCCTCGAATTCCACCTCGAACGGGCGTCCCTCCGAGGCGTTGGCCGCCTCGTCGAGCGCGCGCGCTCCGGGCACGCTCGTGATCGAGCCCGCACGGACCAGACGCATGCCGGGACGGAGCTGGGGGACGCCCAGTTGCTGCATCATCTGCGCAAAGACTTCGACGTCCCGCGCGTCCGTCAGCGTGACGACGCGGGCGCTCATGGGCGAGGCGATGCCGATCTCCATCAGACGCGTCTGCACGCCGGGCTCGGGCGTGATCTCGAACCGCAGCTCGCCCGCGCCCGGGCGGTCGACGAGCATGCGCACCGGGCGGTCGCGCGGCGTCATCGCCACGGCCATGGTCACGTCGTTGAAGTGACGCGGCTCGCGTCCGTTGATGGAGAGGATGCGGTCGCCCGGGCGCAGGCCCACGTTCCCGCCGCCGGCGCCATCGATGTTCGCTCGCGAGAGGGCGCGGGCCGCGGGCGATCCCGGCGCGACAACGCCGACGACCGCGGGCTCGGTCCTCAGGCCGACCTTGAAGACGAGCATGAACAGCGCGCCCGCGAGGAGGATGTTCATCACCACGCCCGCGCTGATGATCACCATCCGCTTCCAGATGGGGCAGCGCTGGTATCCGTCGGGCTCATCGCTCACCTGCGTCGGGTCCGCGTCCACCTGCCCGAGCATCTTCACGTACCCGCCGAAGGGAATGGCGTTGAGGCGGTACTCGGTTGGGCTCAGTCCCGCGGCCCGCGAGGGCGACTCGGCGCGTCCCTCGCGCTTCTGATCGGCGAGGATGCGCGCGTACTCCGGCTCACTCGAGCCGCGCCGCCAGCCCAGGCCCTTGCGATAGCTCACGAGCGCCGGCCCGAAGCCGAGCGCGAACGCGAGCACGCGCACGCCCGCCCAGCGTGCCGCGAGGAAGTGCCCGAGCTCGTGGATGAAAATGATGAACCCGAACGCGATCACGACCACGACGAGCGAGCCAAGATTGCCCAGAAGCTCCATCGAACCTCCGTGTCCCTTCCGTCGAGCGCAGGAACGCTATCCCCTTATCGGCCCGAACGCCCGTATGTTCGCTGGAGCGCGGCGTGGATGCCCCGAAAAAGCAAGAGACCCGGATCGCTCCGGGTCTCCTGGAATTCATGGTTCAACGCGGGCGATGGGCACGCGTTTGGCCGCTCGGTTCAATACTTGACCGAGCACCCGTAGGGCTTGGTCTCGGCGGTCGTGACCGTCTCGCCCTTGGTGAGCTGCTCGAGGGCCTTGGCGACGTAGTTCGTCTTTCCGGCCTCCTTCATCGAGTTGTTGTCGTCGATGGCGCCGTTGTACGCGAGGACGCCGTCCTTGTTGATGATGAACATGTGGGGCGTGTTCTTGGCGCCGTAGGCCTTGCCGACCGTGCCCGCCTCATCGATGAGGATGGGGAAGGGGAGGGTCCAGTCCTTCTTCGCCTTGGCGTTGCGCTCGAGCCCGTTGCCCTCCTTGCCCTTGGCGGAAGAGTTGACGGCGAGCCACACGACGCCCTTGTCCTTGAAGGAGTTGAACGTGTTCACCATGGTCTTGTTGACCTCGTGGTGCTTCACGATGAAGGGGCAGTCGGGGTTGAACCACTCAAGGACGACGATCTTGCCCTTGAAGTCCTCGAGCTTGACGGTCTTGCCCTCGGTGTCCTTGAGCTCGAAGGCGGGGGCCTTCTCGCCGACCTTCGCGCCCTCGGCCTTCTTCTCGTCCTTCTTATCCGCCTTGTCCGCGTGCGCGCCCTTGTCGGCGTGCTTGTCGGCCGGCTGGGCCGCCGCGGGCTTCTCGTGCTTCTCCGCGGCCGGGGCCTGGGCGAGCGCCGAGGACGCGCCCATGAGCGCCATGCCACCGACCAGGACCGCGACGAGTTTGGTATTGAACAGGCTCTTCATCGATGAACTCTCCTGCACCCGATTCCGCTTCGGGGCGTCCGGCGCGTCCGCCCGGATCACTCATCCGGTGCGGCACGCCGTGTTCGTGTTCCGTTGGCGTGGGCCGACGCAAGAGGCAACGCGCCCCTGACAGGTCCACGCCTTGGCGAGTCCGACGCCGCGCGAACCAAATGGTTCGCTCACTTTGCCGGAATCTGTACGGAAACAAGGATAGGCGACTGGCCCTTCTCCTTCGCGCCAACTTCCACAACACCCCGCAGCGACACGGGCTTTCCCTTGCCGTCGAGCTCGACGTTCAGCTCGTTTCCGTCAGACACTGCTCCCTCGATGGGGCGCGCAAGCTTCGAGCAGCCATCGAGCGGATAGAACGACAAACCCTTGCCATCACGGGCTTTGATGGTCGCGGTTGACCCCCGGATATCCACCGAAACGCGGGCGTCGGTGGGCTGCAGTGGCGAAGGAATCCGTGTGCGCGCGGCGCCGAACGCGCCGGCATCCGGCCCCGGCTGCCGCGCCTCGCGCGTCTTGCGCACGGGCACGCTCAGCGACAATTCCGCGTCCTCGGGCACGCACACCTCCTCGCACACGAGCCACTCCACCGATGCCTTGATCTCGATCGAGTCGCCCCCCATCGCCTCGGGCGCCAGCGTCACGGGCGCGATGAGCGTCACCTCGTTCTCGTAGATGTGATCGAGGATGTCCCCCTCGGAGATGTGCCGGACGGGCGCGGGCCAGAGGAGTTCGCCGATGGTCACACCCGCGGGCGCGTGCCATTTCACCTTGGGGGCGAAGCCCGAGTCGTTCACGCCATTCCAGTAGAGATGCCACTTGGGCGCGATCTTGAAGTGGATACCGATCCAGTTCCCGTCGCCCGCGTAGAACGCGGTGTGCTCCGCGACGAGTCGCGCCTCGACATGGCGGACGTCGCCCTTCTTCGCCGAGGGCGGCTGCGCTCGCGCGGCGTTCAACAGCACCAGGCACCCGAGCACACTCGCCACGCACGCGATGAAACGGACCATGAGCGCTCCCGCGGGCGTCGCGCCCGCTATATTGCCGCGATGGGTCAGACGCCCGCCAGACCGTACCGGTTCGCGCCACGCCGCGGCGCGGTGATTGTTGTCCTGTTCGCGGCGATCGCTCTGGCCGTCGGTGGGTGCGAGAAGAACACGCGCGACACGGACATCAAGTTCGCGCGCCTGTCCGAGGTTCGCTCGCTCGTGGATCGGCGCGATCGCGGGGAGAGCACCGCGGTGCTGCTGATCGATCCACGCCCGGAGAAGGCCTTCGCCGCGGGGCATATTCCCGGGGCCCGGAACCTCCGCCTGCCGCAGGTCGATCCCAAGAAGGACCCCGACCCGGAGATCGAGAAGTTCGATCGGCTCGTCGTTTACGGCGACGACCCCGCTTCCGCGAGCGCACGCGGGATGGCCAAGCGTTTGCTGGCGGTGGGGTACAAGGGTGTCCGTCTGTACGCGGGCGGTGTGAAGGAATGGCTGTCACGCGGGTACGAGACGCAGAGCGCTGGCGCCGCCACGCCCGCTCAGCTCAAGCCCGCCATCCCGCCCACACCCCGCGACGCGGACAACGCGCCCCGAAAGGACGCGCCGACCGCTCCCAAGGACCAACCGGGTGATGGCGGCTGAGCGTCGCGCGATCGACCCTTCTAACCTCCCCTCCCCGCGATGCCCGCAAGCCTTCCCAGCGCACCGCCCACGACGCCCCCGCAGTTGGGATCGGCCCACCATGAGCCGCCGTCCTTTCCCGGCGCGCGCTGGTCGCTCCTGCTGCTCCTGCTCATCAACCTGTTCAACTATATCGATCGCTTCATCCTCGCCGCGATCGAGCCCGTCATCCGCCAGCACTTCTTCCCCAACGACCCGGAGAACGCGCAGGGCAAGACCGGGCTGCTCGCCACGGCGTTCCTCGTTTCGTACCTGTTCGCGGCCCCGGTGTTCGGCTGGCTCGCGGACCGCACCCGCCGCTGGCTCATCGTCGCGGCGGGCGTGACGCTGTGGTCTCTTGCCTCGGGCGCTTCGGGCCTTGCGCACACGTTCCTCGCGCTGATCATCACCAGAGTGTTCGTGGGCCTGGGCGAGGCCGCGTACGGGCCCACCGCGCCGACGATCATCGCCGACCTCTACCCGCTCTCACGCCGTGCGCGGGCCATGTCGTGGTTCTACATGGCGATTCCCGTGGGCAGCGCGCTCGGGTACGTGATCGGCTCGCGGGTTAGCGCCAGCTTCGGCTGGCAGATGGCCTTCTACTCGGTTGTCGCTCCGGGGCTGCTGCTGGGCGCGCTCGCGCTCTTTCGCCCCGATCCACCCCGTGGAGGGCAGGACGAGTCCGCGCCCACCAAGCACAAGATGCGCCCACGCGACTACCTCACGCTTCTGCGCACGCCGTCTTATGTGCTCACCACGGCTGGCTACACGGCACTCACCTTCGCGACCGGCGCGATCTCCTTCTGGATGCCCGGCTATGTCACCCGCGTTCGCATGGGGTACGACGTCACGACCAAGTTCGGGCAGGTCAAGCTCGCCGATGTCTCCCAGACGTTCGGCGCGATCCTCGTCGTGGGCGGGCTGCTCGCGACGATCGCCGGCGGTCAGCTCGCGGACCGACTGAAGAACCGCTACTCGGGTTCGTATCTGCTGGTCTCCGCCGCGGGCGCGCTCCTCGCCTTCCCGCTCTTCATCGCCGCGCTCTATGTCCCGTTCCCCGCGGCGTGGGTCCTGATCTTCTTCGCGATCTTCTTCATCTTCCTCCATGTCGGGCCCGTGAACACCGTGCCCACGAACGTGACGCATCCGGCGGTGCGTGCCTCGGCGTACGCCCTGCTGATCCTGGTGATCCACCTGCTGGGCGATGCGATCTCGCCGCCGCTCATCGGCTACATCAACGACAAGACCGACGACATGAACATCGGGTTCCTGTTCGTGTCGGGGGCGATCCTGCTTGCGGCGGTGTTCTGGTTCTGGGGGGCGCGTTACGTCGAGCGCGACACCCATCGCGCGCCCACGAGCCTGGATTCACGGCCGCAGTGATCGCGCTCGCCGCCCGCCTCACGCCCGAAGCGTGCGCTTGAAAAACTCGACCTGTGCGTTCTTGGCGTCGTTGGCGAGTCGCCCAAAGCCCGCGTGCTCGTCCGGCGAGCCGTTCTCGGGGAACGCGCGGAACTCGACCAGCGACGGGCTCGCGCCCTGCTCCGCGTAGCGCGAACGCAGCGCTTCGACGAATCGCCGCTGCCCCTCGATGGGGATCACGCGGTCCTTCTCGCCGTGCAGCACGAGCAGCGGGATCGCCCGCCAACCCCCGTTGCCGTTTCCTGCCAGGTGTTCCATCGGGTCGAGTTCGCGCACCTCGTCGGGGTCGTGCTTCACCGGCCAGCCGGGGCGTCCCTCGCGCGGGTGATAGAGATCGCCAAGGTTTCCCGTCGTGCACTCCACCGCGGCGCAGGTGAAGGGATGGGGATCGCACAAGCGTCGGAGCGTCGCCATCCCTCCCGCGGACATTCCCCCGATTCCGACGCGCGTCAGGTCGAACACGCCGCTCCACTCCGGCGCGCGCAGCGCGGCGATCACGCCGTCGATCTCCGCGACCATCTGGCGCAGCACACCGAGCGTGCCCTCGGGCTTCTGGCGCTCCGGCTCGGCGCGCTCGCCGTGCCCAGGCAGATCGAGCGCGCACGCCGCGATCCCGGCGCGGATCCAGCGCAGGTATCGCCCCGGGTCCAATTCCTTGTTCACCGTGCGCCCGTGCATCCAGACCACGACCGGTCGAGGCGTCGTCCAGTCCGGGTGGGCGAGCATCGCCGGCACGCCCGCGAGGCGCGCACTCCGGGCCTGCATCGCCAGCGCCTGCGGGAACTGTTTGAAACGCTCGATCATGCGGCGTGAGGTTCGGACGACCACACCATTCCTTACAACGCCAGCATCGCGCCCCGTGCAATCTCCCGCGTCAGCTTCGCCTTCGCGACATCTTCGACATCGAGCGCCGTCAACGCCGAGAGTTCCAGCACGCAATCAAGCGTCCCGTCGGGCTTGCGTGGCACCTTCACGCCCGCCGCTTCGAGCCACCTCGCCGCTCGCTCGCTCTGAAGGCGCTTGCTGCTCTCGACGCTGTCCACGCCCGTCGCGTTCTTGATCGGCGCGAACTCCTCGTTGCGGTCCGTCTCGTAGACGATCGAGGCCCCGCACAGCGGGAGGGCGTCGAACACAAACCGCTCGAGTTTCACCGCGTTGGGTTTCTCGGGGTTCACGAGCTGCCCCGTCTTAAGGTCAACGAAGGGCACCTTCTTCTCCGCGCGGTGGTAGGGCAGCTCGAAGTTCGTGTCCGTGTTCAGGCGTGCGACGAAATCCACCGAGAGCGCGTGCACCGCGATCGATCCCGCGTTGAAGCGCAGCGACCCGTCCGCGTTCGTCTGCTTCACCAGCGCCGCGGGCATGTCGCTGTACTCGATGATGCCCGTGCGGCGCGTGCCGCCCGCGTGCCGGGCATCGCCCCACGAGCAGAAGACCCCGACCTTTTCGTCCGCTGAAGCCTTGGTCACCATCTTGCTCGACATCTCGCCCGAGGAGTCCGGCGCCTCGGCGTGGAGGCCCAGGAACACCGGGTCAATCACCCGCACCATCGGGTTGTCCACCTGGAAGTAGCTGATGTGGCGCACGCCGCGCTCGCGCATCTCGTCGATCGCGCCGCTCGTGAAAAGCGCCTTGAGCGCGCCCCCATGCCCGTCGGGGTTCGTCGCGGGTTCGTCCTGCGCGGCCAGCAGCACGCGCCCGGTGCCCATCTCCAGCGAGGGCATGACCCCCTGCGGGAAGAACATCACGTCGTCCTCTGGGAGCCCGAAGTACCGGTGCTGCGCGAAGAACGCCAGCGTCGCCTCGTGGTTGAGCGGGCTGGTCATGATGTACCACGGCACGGGCTTGCCATACTTCCGCGAGGCCGCGAGAAGCCCCTCGGCGAACAACTGGAACAGCGGCTTGTTCGTAACGGCCCCCGCGGGGTAGCACCCCTTGGGCCCCTCGTACCCCAGTCGGCTGCCTTGTCCGCCCGCGACGGTGAACGCCGCGATCTTCCCGCAGCGCAGCAGCTCCTCGCCGATGGCCTTGTATCGTGCGCGGTCCCAGGGGCGAACCCGCGATCCCGCCTCCCTGGGGTAGTACGGCGCGGGCTGCAGATCCGTGGGCACGTGCGTCGCCGGAGCCGTCGTGACGTACTCCGCGATCAGGCGTGGCAACGCCGCAAAGTCGATCCCCTCCAGCGCGGCGGCGAGTTTCCTTCGACCCGCCTCACCCAAGCGGGGGTAAAAGGTCAGGAGGTGCTCCTGCCCGCTCGCCCGAAGGGATGCGGCCAGGTGCGGGGGGGCGGGCGGTAATGGCGTCGTGCCTGAAGTGCTCATGCGTGGGGCACCATCGTACCCCGCGCCTTCTCTACACTGCCCCGCATGAGTTCGAACCCCTCCGCCCCTTCGCCGCGCAATCTGTTCACGGCCCCTGTGCGCCTCCCGCTGATCGCGCCCTCGATCCTCTCGGCGAGCTTCACGCACATGGCCGACGACTGCCGGGGTGTGCTCGCCGGATCCTCCGACCCGCTCCATCGGGCCGACCTGCTGCACTTGGACGTGATGGATGGGCACTTTGTGCCCAATCTGAGCATGGGCCCGGACATGTGCATGTGGGTCCGGCGCGAGTTCCCCGACGCCTTTCTCGATGTGCACCTGATGGTCACGGATCCCGACCGCTTCGTGGACCCTTTCATCAAGGCCGGGGCCAATCACCTCACCTTCCACGTGGAGAGCCGCCAGGGAGATGCGGCACGACGGCTCGCCGAGCGGATCCGCCGCGCCGGCGCCACCGCCGGACTTGCGATCAATCCCCCGACGCGCGTGGACGAAGCGCTCCCGTTGCTGCCGGCTTTCGATCTGGTGCTCGTGATGTCCGTGAACCCCGGCTTCAGCGGGCAGAAGTTCCTGCCCGAGGTGCTCAACAAGGTGCGTTTCCTTCGCCCCATGCTCCGCCAAGACCAGCGGCTCGAGATGGACGGCGGGATCGGCCCGGAGCAGGCGGGCGAGGTACGAACCGCCGGGTGCGATGTGATCGTTTCTGCTTCTGCGATCTTCGGGCGTCCGGGGAATGAGCGAGGATCAGTTATGAGGACGTTGCGAGGTTGAGCGGGGCAAACCGTTCGATCGAGATACCGATCAAAATACAAACAAATCTCAGTTATGGGCGTATTTCCTCGTGTGGATCGAGGTTCAGTCGATGCTAGACTGTCCCGCCTCACACCCCCCGGGGGACCCGGACGGGTGCGCGTCGGAGTGCTAGGAACCTGAGAGTCGCTCTGGGCTCTCGAGCTGAATGTCCAACAGCGAATCCATCCGGGTCCTGCTCTTCAGGGCCGGTCAAACGCAGTGGGAAATCGCGGGCCGCATCGGTGGCTCCTCGGATGTCCCCCTCGCCGATGTGGGGCGAGCCCACGTGCGGACGTGCATCGAGCAGCTCCAAGGCGTCAAGCTCGCGACGATCTTCTGCGGCCCGGACGAGGCGAGCCTTGCCAGCGCCCGGGACTTAGCCGAGGCGTCGGGGGCGAAGGTCCGCGTGGTGGACGACCTCGCCGAGATCCACCTGGGCCTCTGGGAGGGCATGACCGAGATCGAGCTGAGCGACCGCTGCCCGACCGCCTACCGGCAGTGGCTGGAGGACCCGACGTCGGTTTCAGCGCCCGAGGGCGAAACAGTCGATGATGTCCAAGCCCGTGTCCTTGAAGTACTTGCGCGGACTTTTGAGCGGTCCAAGCCCGGCAGCGGGCCCATCGCGGTGGTGCTCCGCCCCGTCACGCTGGGCATCGTAAGTTGTGCTCTGGACGGCAGTTCGTGCAAGTCCATCTGGCATAAGACGAGGAATGGGTACATGCCGCAGTGGAAGACCGTCACGCGGCAGACGGCGCAGCAGGTCCGAGAAATGGCAAAGTTGCCCGCGCGTCGTTAACCTTGTCTGAGTGCGGACGGAGCATGAGGCTCCGTCATTGAGTCCGTCAGTCTTTCGCAGTTCGCAGGATGTGCTCGCGGGGACGCTTTCGCTATGACACAAGCCGCATCGAGCCCGACCACCAAGCCCAACAAGGCCAGCACACGCACATGGAGCGATGTGAAGCCGGCCCGCGCGGGGGCGATCCCCGAGGGGCTGTGGCTCCGCTGCCCCAGCTGCGCCCAGATGATCTATCGCAAGCAGATGGAGGCGAACCTCCACGTCTGCCCGGAGTGCCAGCACCACTTCCGCATTGGCGCGGTCGAGCGCGTCCGCCAACTCACGGACCCGGACTCGTTCCAGCCGCTCTTCACCAATCTGGTCCCGGGCGACCCGCTGCAGTTCCGTGATCTCAAGGCGTACTCCGAACGGCTCCTCGCCGAGCAGATCAAGACGGGGCAGACGGACGCGATCCTCGCGGGCCAGGGGTTCATCAAGGGCCGCCCCGCTCTGCTGTGCTGCCTCGACCTCACGTTCATGATGGGATCGATGGGCAGCGTGGTGGGGGAGACGATCACGCGGACGATCGAGAAGGCGACGGCCGACAACTTGCCCCTCATCATCGTGAGCTGCTCGGGCGGGGCCCGCATGCAGGAGTCCGGGCTGTCGCTCATGCAGATGGCCAAGACCTCCGCGGCGCTGGCCCGCTTCGACGACGCGGGTGGGCTCTTCATCTCCGTCCTCACGGACCCGACGACGGGCGGCGTGACGGCGAGCTTCGCGATGCTGGGAGACGTGATCCTCGCCGAGCCCAAGGCCCTGATCGGCTTCGCCGGCCCGCGCGTGATCCAGCAGACGATCCGCCAGGAACTGCCCGAGGGCTTCCAGCGCTCCGAGTTCCTGGAGAAGGCGGGGCTCGTGGACCGCGTGGTGCACCGGGGCGAGCTCCGCTCTGAACTCGCACGCGTCATCGACTACGCGGGCAAGTGATCGCCCACGTCCGGCACGGGCCGGATCGGATACGTTGTTCGCGTGGATCCCAGCGCGCAAGACCCCAAACCAGACGCAGCGGTCGCGAGCCGCGCGACGTCGTTCCGTCTGGCGTTCGTGGCCGGGCTGGTGCACGCCGTGCTCATGTGGGCGGCGTCTGCACCGTTGGCTCAATGGGGATGGGCGCTTGCTGCTCCGGTGCCGCTGATCTGGATCGCCGCGCGCAGGGCGAGCAGCGGTGACGTTCCGATTTCATCCCGCGGCCGGGTCGCGGGATTGCTCTCTCGCTGGCGTGTGCCGCTGGGCGTGACGCTGGGTGTCATTCCCCTCTGGGCCTACGAGTGCCAGTGGGTCATCAACATCTCGGAGTTTGGCTACTTCCCCATGGTGGTGGCGCTCGCTCTGTTCTCGGGAGCGTTCGTGGGACTGCTGTCGCGCGCACGACGGCGCGTGCCCTGGATGCCGTTGTGGATTGCCGCGCCTGTGCTGTGGACGGGGCTCGAGGTCTTCCGTGGAGAGGTGGTCGTCACGGGGTATGCGTGGCTGCTGCTGGGTCACCCGCTGATCGACTCCGCGCCCGGGCCGCTGCTCGCATCGGTGGTCGGGGCCTATGGCGTGTCGTTCCTGGTGTGCCTGCTTGCGGCTGCGGCGTGCGCGGTGCCCTTGGCCCAGGAGCGCGCGGTGAGATTCGGAGTGGGGGCGCTTGCCGTGGTTGGCGTGGCGGGGCTGGCGCTGCCATGGATGTTCGCGACCCGACCGAGGTCGGGGTCGATGGCGAGCGCGAGTTCGGAGCGATTCTCCGTGCGCATCGGGGTGGTGCAGACCAACGTTCCGCAGGACAACAAGCTCGGCTGGACCATCGAATCGCGCGAGCGGGACTTCGCGCGGATGGTGGAACTGACGCGACAGGCCGGCGCGGCGGATCCGAAGCCCGACCTCATCGTCTGGCCCGAGACGATGTTCCCCGGCGAGATGCTCGAACCGATCGAATGGCCCGATGGGAAAGGCGGCGTCGAGAGGCGTCCGCTGGCCCCGGCCATGGTCGAGGAGTTGTTCGCGTTGCAGCGCGAGATCGATATCCCGCTTATGGTGGGGGCGCTGGGGGTTGA
Source organism: uncultured Phycisphaeraceae bacterium (assembly GCA_964399625.1). GTDB lineage: Bacteria > Planctomycetota > Phycisphaerae > Phycisphaerales > UBA1924 > CAYNSB01. The sequence goes on along the minus strand of CAYNSB010000001.1, from coordinate 16,626 downwards.
GGGTGGGCGAATCGCGCGCGGGGCGGATGCGAAGGCGGAGTTCCGGTTCGATCGCCGGTTCAACAGCGTGTTCCTGATCGAGCGTGGCGAACTCTCGGGCCGGCGCTACGACAAGATGGAACTGACGCCGTTTGGCGAGGTGATGCCGTATGTCCACCACTGGCCGTGGCTGGAGCGCATGGTCATGGGCGTCGCGGCGAGCGGGATGAAGTTTGATCTCGCCGCCGGAGAGGTGCCAGAATCGTTCAGGCTCTATGGTCCTCGCGGACGGCCGGTGCGCCTCGCAACGCCCATCTGCTTCGAGATCACCAAGTCAGCACACCTTCGCACACTTTTCCGCGGATGGGTGGCGGACATCGCCAAGCACCCGCCTCCGCTGCTCGTCGTAAATCTGTCCAATGACGGATGGTTTGGGGATTTCGATGCGGGCAGGCGGCAGCACCTCATGGCGGCACGCTGGCGCGCGGCCGAGTACGGGATCCCCGTGGTTCGCGCCGTGAACACCGGCATCTCGTGCGCGATCGACGCGTCGGGGCGAGTCGAAACGTCCGGGGCTGGAGCGCCGCCCGCGAATCGGACGGACGGCGTTCTTGTCGCCGATGTAGTGGTGGGTCCACCGTCTCCGGATACGCCGTTCTTCAAGATCGGAAACAAGCTAGGGTGGGGAAGTTTGATCGCCAGCGGTATGCTCGCGATGTTGTCGATGCTCCGATGGAGCCCCCGTGGGGAGCGATCCAACCCACGCTGATGGAGAACACCTATGCGGCGGAATCTCGCGTGCTCGATCGTGCTCGCCCTGGGCGCCGGCGCGGTGCTCGTGGGGTGCAAAGGTGGCGGTGGGGGCGGGGCGCGCCCGCTCGGCTCGGGCGAGTCCACGATCAAGGTGACCCAGGCGGATCTGGACAAGTTCCGGAACCCCGTGGAGGTGAGCAATCTGCGTGAGCGGGCGCTGGACCAGTTGATGGAGGCCGCACGCCCGGGTGGTGATGATCTCGCCCGAGCGACGTCCATGGAGGCTTTGCTCTTGGCGCCGGGGCGCCTGCCCGAGGTGATCGGGCCCGCGCTGTCGGACCAGAACATCGGCGTGCGTTCAGCTGCGGCGATGGCCGTGGGCAAGGCAAAGCTCAAGGCGCTGACGCCCAAGGTGGAGCCGCTGACCAAGGACCAGGATCCCCGGGTGCGGGCATCGGCGCTCTACGCGTTGGACGTCAACAGCGTGAAGGCGGACTTGTCTCCGCTGGCGGACATGCTCTTGTCCGATCCTTCGCCTCAGGTGCGGGCGCACGCAGCGTTCCTGCTGGGCGAGATGCGCGACCCCTCGGCTGTGCCCATGCTGCGTGAGGCGGTCCGTCAGGATGTCATGCGGGCGACGCCGATCGAGAACCGGCTGCTCAAGCTCCAGATCGCGGAGGCGCTGGCGAAGTTGGGTGACGAGGGGCAGGTCGAGGTCGTGCGTGCGGCGCTGTACCCGAGCCGACCCGAGGACCTGGAGGCGGCCGCGCTCGCGGTGCAGATCCTGGGTCAGCTCCGCGATCGCGGGGCGATGGACACGCTGATCTACCTGACGGCGGCGAGGGACGAGCAGGGCAATCGCATGCCCGCGGAACTGCGCCTGGGAGCGGCGGGGGCGCTGGCGCGCATGGGGCGGACGCAGGGTTCATTCCTCGCCGACGAGTTCGCGGGGCACCCGCAGGCGGCGTTGCGCGCCCAGGCGGCGTACGTGTATGGCGAGATCGGCCGGGGTGAGAACTTCGCGAAGCTCGACAAGATGCTGGGTGACAGCGACCCGGCGGTGCGAGTGTCCGCGGCGGCGGCGATCCTCAAAGTCGCCTCCAACCAAGCCCCAAACCGGGGCTGATAAGTCGTGGACAACCGGCGCCCGGGCCCCATCGGTGCAACGGAACCGGCTGCCTTGGCGTATAGTGTGCCCTCGGAGACCTCCCTGAGGGCGTGCGGCCGTGGTCGGCACGGCGGCGCGCGAGCGGAGGAGGTGTCCATCGCTCCAGTCCGGACCCCGCGCGGGGTTCCAGACCCATCCGCGGGGATGGGTGGTCGGAGCGAAGGTAAAGGACCCAACGGGTCCGGCGATCGCAGGAGTTTGCCGTGCACACAGTGACCAAGGTGTTGGTGCTCTTCGCCGCCGTTCTGTGCGTGCTTCTGGCGGCGCTCACGATGGCGTACTCCGCGAACGCGGACGCGATCGTGAAGGGGATGCGCGACGCCCAGACGAAGTACGCCAACCAGGAGGCGGTGAATTCCGCGATCCAGGCGGACTTCGGGACGCAGAAGTCCAAGCTCAGCGAGCAGGCCAACTCGCTCTCGACCCAAGTCACGTCGCTGCAGGCGACAATCACGCAGTTGCAGGGCGAGCGCTCGCAGCTGCAGTCGGAGAAGAAGGCGGCCGAGGCCCGCGCCGACGATGTGCAGCACAAGATCGATCAGCTGGGCACGACGGCCGACACGCAGGCGCAGCTCATCAAGACGTACAGCGGCGAGGTGACGAAGCTGCGCGAGAACGAGCTCTCGTGGAAGAAGCGTGAGATCGAGCTCGCGGACCGGATCAACGAGCTCGAGAGCCAGCGCGAGGTGCTGGAGGGCTCCGTGCGGGCGCTGCAGGAGCAGCTCGCCGAGGCTCGTCGGCAGATCGAGCAGGGCGGCGCGGCCGCGGCGCAGGCGAGCCCGGGCGGCTCCCGCGAGCCGTACACCCCGACGTTCGCGGTCGCCGGGCGCGTGACGCGCGTGCAGACGGACATGGCGACGGGCCTTCCCGTGGCGACGATCAACATCGGGAGCAACAACCAGGTCCGCGAGAACATGAAGCTCGCGATCACGCGCGGGGACCAGTTCATCGCCAACGTCGTCATCCGCAAGGTCGACCTGCAGTGGTCGCTGGGCGAGATCGACTATCTCTCCAAGAAGAACGTGAGCGTGCAAGAGGGCGACGTGGTGAAGAACCTGGCGCTGCGTTGAACCGACGCGCCCGCGCGGGCCAAAGGAGCAGGCGATGAGCGATTTCGGAATGCAGATGCCCGGCGGTCGTGCCCGGCGTGCCGCGTCGATGAACGTGTACACGGGGCTGCTGTTCGTCGCGGTGATGGCCCTGGCGATCGCCTGCGGCTTCTTGTGGATCGCGGGCACGCAGGTGGGCGTGGACGGCAGCCCGTTCAAGCTGCAGCAGGCGGGGCGGGTCCAGCTCAAGCCCGCGGCGAAGTAACCCTTCGCGGGCGCTGGCGATCGTTGAACGAGAATGGATCATCGGGCCGGCGCCGGGCTTGACACTCACGCCGACGCCGATACAAATCCCCGCTCGCGACTGCCCGGGTGAAACCTGGCACGATCGAGCGACACGAGCACCGGGGCGGTAGCTCAATTGGTTAGAGTACCGGACTGTCGATCCGGTGGTTGCGGGTTCGAGTCCCGTCCGCCTCGCTTCCATGAGGCCTCGGAGTGGTCCGGGGCTTCTTGTGTTTTTCGAATCGGGGAGAGCGCCGGTCGCGGAACGTCCGCCAGTCAACGCCGCGTGCGGCGGTGGTGTGCGTGCATTGTGACGCGACTTTGAATCGCGCACCTGCACGCAGCGCTTCGGTCCGACGTCGCGTCGTTGCACCAAGGTCAGGTCCCATCTGAAATGAGCGGGCGCACCGCGTCGATTATCGATGACACGGCAGTGGTTTTGTTATTGGACCAAACCCACATCCGGAGCATGAACTCCGCTCCGAACGCGTGCAACGTCATCGACGAGCGGACCGCTTGTTTTTGGCTGAAATCTTCGGTTCTGCTCTCGAGTAAGAGGCGACTTGCTGCGCGAGCATCGACACTCAATTTGCCGTGGCGGAGTGCCGGTTCTCTATTGACAGGACGGGCGTCCTGTGTCAGTATGTAAGCGTTTACGACCAGACCACCTTGAGCGCCCCGTTCCGGGCAACGCTCGCCTCGCCATGTGCGAGGGCTCTTGGAGGATTTCGAGCATGAACCGCCTGACGATTTCGACCTTGGGGTTGGCGCTCGCCGCCGGCAGCGCGATGGCCCAACCCAATCTCGTGCCCAACCCGGGCTTCGAGACGAACACCATCAACTTCCTGCCCGTGTTCACGGATCCGGGTGGGGTGGTGGCGAACAACCGCGACCCCAACACCGGGGCCGAGGGCTGGAACTCGTTCAACAACAACCCCTCGAACGGCACGCCTGGCGCGACGCAGGTGAACACGTTCGCGCACTCGGGCACCAAGTCGATGCTGGTCCGCTTCGGCGCGACGCCCGACTTCGAGGGCACGACGAGCGGCTCGCGGTACAACAACGACCCGACGCCGACGGTCTGCCGTCCGTACATGTCGAAGATCAAGTGGAAGGCTGGCGACATCACGGTGTCCGGCTGGTACCTGATCCCGGCGGGCAACGCGATCCAGAGCCCGGGCTGGGCATCGCCCAAGCTCGAGATCTTCAACCCGGCGATCCCGTTCAACGCGCTCGATCCGTGCGACTCTCGCTTCTTCAAGGCGTACGAGTACAGCAACGAGATCTTCGGTGACACGGGCGGGACGTGGCAGTTCTTCACCAAGACGATCACGGTCGCCGACCAGACGGTCACGAACGTGAACGATCAGCCCTTCGAGCCCGCCGTGGGCGCCGAGGCCGACGTGCGCTTCCTGGTGATCATGTTCAAGCCCTTCGGTGGCAACCAGGGCGATCGCGTGTACTGGGACGACGTGAGCCTGACCCAGAACGTGCCGTGCTACGCGAACTGCAACGGGAACACGGACGCTCCGCTGCTCACGGCGGCCGACTTCACGTGCTTCCTGAACAAGTTCCGCGCGGGCGACCCCTACGCGAACTGCAACGGGAACACGGACGCTCCGCTGCTCACGGCGGCCGACTTC
>CAYNSB010000001.1:0-11649 GCA_964399625.1 uncultured Phycisphaeraceae bacterium | reverse complement strand
ACGTGCTTCCTGTCGAGCTTCCGCGCCGGCTGCCCATGAGCCGAGCCGGATTTGGATGAACAGCACAGGCCGGGGGACCGAAAGGTCTCCCGGCTTTGTTTTTTGCAAGCGTGAGCTTTGGGCGGGACGCCTGGACGCGTCGGGTCAGGCGCGATCGGAGAACTCGCGCTCGAGGTAGCGGGCGACATAGTCCACGATGCTCGACGCCTCGGGGATGTCCGGGTTGCTCGTGGCGCCCATGGGATCGAAGCGCATGTCCTTGAATCGGACGACGGCGTCCTCGATCGTCAGCCCGTACTGCAGTGCGATGGAGAAGGCTCGGCAGAAGGCCTGGCACATGCCCGAGGTGAACGAGCCTTCCTTGGCCATCTTGATGAAGATCTCGCCCGGGCGGCCATCGGGGTACAGCCCGATGGTGAGGTATCCCTCGTGGCGGCCCACGGAGAACTTGTGGGTGAGCGAGTCGCGCGTGCTGGGGAGCGTCTGCCGGGAGGCGATCATGCGGGAGGGCTCCTGGGGCGTCTGACTCATGCGCGACGGTAGACGCCGGGTTGCGAGGGCGAGCGGACGCATGGCGTTATCGGCGAGGGGTTCGGGCGTCCGGTAGAGAATGGGCCTCTGGCGGAGGTGGGTTGGAATTCATCCGGGGAGAGGCTTGCTCGGGTGTGAAAGTGAGCCGATACTTAGGCAGGATCGCACGGAACCGAGAGCCGCGTTGAGCACCCCAGATCATCACCAGAGCCGAACGACGCCGGTGAGCGCCCGCCTGAACCTGGCGGGTCTGTCCGCGTTGTTGGTCCTCGGACTCATCGTGGGCCTTTCGCGGCATCCCGCGACGCTGCTGCTGACAACGGCGGCGCGGGCAATTTCCGCGGATCGGACCTGCGGAGCGGCAACGGTCGGTCGGGTCAGCGAGCGTGTCGAGCAGCGCGGGGTCGTGGCGACCCCGACGCATGTGCGGCTCGCTGGTGGACCCGTGAGCGGACTGAGCGCCGGGGTGGCAGCGGTAGCCGCCCCGATGACGCGGGTCCACGTTTCGCGGTTGGACCTGCCGCCGCCTTACAAGGCTTGATCGCTCGGGTGCCCTCGGGCGCTCGGCGTTTACTGGTTGGCGTGGCGTGCCCGGCGCGCCGGCGTCCAGTTCGGCATCATCACACAGCGTCCGAGAATCGCGCGCCCGAGGCAATGCCCGGGCGCCCGTCGCCCGTCCTTCGAGTGCACATCCATGTCTGACCACGGCATTCCGCTCATCGGCCCCATCCTGAACAAGATCATCGGCACGCGCAACGAGCGCTTCGTGAAGCGCTACACGCAGCGGGTCAACGCCATCAACGCGCTCGAGGCGCGCGTGCGCACCATGAGCGACACGCAGCTGCGCGAGATGGTCGGCGAGTTCCGCTCCCGGCGCGAGAAGGGCGAGAGGTCCGAGGACTTGCTCGTGGAGGTGTTCGCCGTCGCGCGCGAGGCGATGGACCGCTCGGTGGGCATCCGGAACGTCTTCGATCCCAAGCACAACTTTGATCCCAGCGTGCTGCCCGAGCGAGCGCGGGAGATGTACAGGACGGTCCGTGCGCAGGCGGACGCGATGCCCGCGGTCCCGCCCGAGGGAGAGTGGAACGGGTGGGCCGAGCCGATCGCCGGGTGGCGTCGCGTGGAGATCCCGACGGAGTTCTACGACGCGGTGCGCGAGGCGTTCCCGGAGTCGCGTCCGCCATTCCGCGCTCGCCCGTTCGATGTGCAGCTGATCGGCGGCATGGTGCTGGGGCAGGGCAAGATCGCGGAGATGCGCACGGGCGAGGGCAAGACGATCGTGGCGCCGCTGGCGTGCTACATGGCGGCGGTGGAGCGTCGCAAGGTCCACGTCGTGACGGTGAACGACTACCTCGTGCAGCGCGACCGGGACTGGACGGCGCCGTACTTCCAGGCGCTGGGCCTGACGGTGGGCGCGATCCACCCGATGCACATGCAGGGCGAGGACGAGAAGCGCCGGATGTACCGGTGCGACGTGGTGTACGGGACGACGGCCGAGTTCGGGTTCGATTACCTGCGCGACAACATGAAGCGCCGCGTGGAGGAGCAGGTGCAGCGGAGGCGTGATTTCGCGATCGTGGACGAGGTGGACTCGATCCTGATCGACGAGGCCCGCACCCCGCTGATCATCTCGGGCCCCGCGCACGAGGGCAACCCGCGGTACGACCTTGCGGACCGCCTCGCTCGCCACCTCGTGGACAAGCAGGGGCCCTGGCAGGAGCACGACGATCGCGTGCAGAAGTGCAAGCAGACGATCAAGGGCATCGAGGGCGATATCCGCCAGGCGCGGGACAAGGGCGCGGTTCCTGCGATGAACGAGAAGCTCAAGGCGGCGAAGGCCGAGCTGCCGCGCCTCGAGGCGGAGCGTTCTCGCTTTACGCAGTTCTACGAGGTGGAGCTCGATCGCAAGCAGGTGAACCTGACGCACGACGGCGTGGCCGAGGCGCAGCGGGCGGCGGGCGTGGGCTCGCTGTACGTGGGCGAGAACATGGACCTGCCGCACCTGCTGCAGCAGGCGCTGCGGGCGCACGTGGTGTACCAGCGGGACCGCGACTACATCATCATGAACCAGCCCGACCAGCAGACGGGGCGCGTGGAGCCGGGCGTGGTGATCGTGGACGTGTTCACGGGTCGTCCGATGATCGGGCGGCAGTGGTCGGACGGTCTGCACCAGGCGGTTGAGGCGAAGGAGAAGGTGCCGATCAAGCAGGAGACGCAGACCGTCGCGACGGTCACGATCCAGAACTTCTTCAAGATGTACAAGCGTCTCGCGGGCATGACCGGCACCGCGGATACCGAGGCGCAGGAGTTCCACGATATCTACAAGCTCGACGTGGTCTCGATCCCGACCAACAAGCCCGTGGTCCGGCGCGACTTTGACGACCTGATGTTCCTGCGCGCCAAGGACAAGTGGGAGCACATCGTCGACGAGATCAAGGCGTTCAACGATGTCGGCCGCCCCGTGCTCGTCGGTACCACCAGCGTCGAGAAGAGCGAAACGCTCGCGAAAATGCTGGGCAACAAGCACAACATCAAGCACGAAGTTCTCAATGCCAAGCAGCACGAGCGTGAGGCCCACATCGTCGAGAATGCGGGTCAACTCGGCGCGGTCATGATCGCGACGAACATGGCCGGCCGCGGCACGGATATCAAGCTCGGCAAGTGCACGCGAGAGGCGCTGCTCGATCACTGGCTGCGGCGCGGCATCGCGCCCGCGACGGTCACCGTCAACTCGTCAGAAGACGAGCTGCGCGAAGCGGTCTTCCGCAAGATCGGCCCCAAGGAACTCGGCAAGCAGAAGCGCGATATCGAGACGGTCCCGTTCGCCGAGCTTGAGCTCGAGTTGCTCCGCCACTGGGCCGAGAAGCACACCTATCTGGGAAACAAGGTCGATCGTCTCTCGGCCGAAGAGCTGCGCGAAGCGCTCGACGCGTCCGGACGTTTCCTGCTCCACCGCATCCGCTGGTTCGATTCGGTGGAAGATGTCGGCGGTCTGCACGTCATCGGCACCGAACGTCACGAGGCCCGCCGCATCGACAACCAGCTGCGCGGCCGCTCGGGCCGACAGGGCGACAAGGGTTCATCGCGCTTCTACGTCAGCCTCGAAGATGACCTGATGAAGATGTTCGCGGGCGAGACGCAGATGAAGCTCCTCGCGAAGCTCGGCATGAAAGAGGGCGACTCCATCGAGCACCCGTGGCTCTCCAAGAGCGTGGAGCGGGCGCAGCGCAAGGTCGAAGAGCGCAACTTCCAGGTGCGAAAGAACATCCTCGAGTACGACGAGGTCATGGAGCACCAGCGTCAGACGTTCTACGGGCTGCGGCAGCAGGTGCTCGAGGGCCGCGATACCAAGGGCATCATCCTCAACTACATCCACGAAGCGATCGACGACGCGTGCGGGGAGTTCCTCGCGAAGGACTATCCGCTCGTGTGTGTCGCCGAGTTTGCTCGCCAGCGTCTGGATGTGTCCGTCGCGCCCGAGCGTCTCCGCGGGCTTGAAGACTACGAAATCGAGAAGCGGATCCGCGAAGAGGCCAAGGCCGAGGCCCGGTCGATGATCGATGTCACCCTCGGCGAGTACATCCCGGAAGAAGGCTCGGATGTCAAGGTTGACTTCGACGTGCAGGGGCTCATCGCGTGGGCCCGGGGCCGATTCGGCGTTGAACTGACGCCGCGCGAACTCGAGAGCCAGACCGACAGCCGCCGTCACGTGCGCAATGTGCTGTCGAGCGCGGCCGAGCACCGCATCGACGAGGCGGACCTCGCCGGCATCGCGCAGTTCCTGGTGCCCAACTTCGGCGCCCAGCAGCTCGTGAGCGCCATGAAGAACAAGTTCGGTCTCGACCTGAGCGTGGACACGATCACGACCGCGCTCGAAAGCAGGGAGAGCCCGCCGGCCGAAGTCATCATGGCCCAGGCGCGCGAACAGTACGAGAAGCGCGAAGTCGAGAGCCCGGTCGAGTTTTCGATGGAAGTCACCATGATGCTCATGCGCCAGAACCCGATGGGGGCAGCGCAGTACCTGGTCGACTGGGCCAATCGCCGCTTCGGGTTGAACTGGACCGTCGAGACTCTTCGGTCCCGCCCGCCGCAGCAGGCCAAGCAGGATCTGATCGCGGCATCTCGCGCCGCGATGGAATCGGGCGGTCTTGAGAAGGAAGTTCAGGCCGCGCTCGAGTGCAAGGATGATGAAGCGCTCGAGGCGCACCTGCGCGCGAAGTACAACGTCGGAATGTCTGAGTGGATGCGATACCTCGAGGGCAGGGAGCGGCAGGATGCCATCCGGGCCCGGGTCGAGAGCGTGGTCCGCGCCGAACTCGTGCAGTTTGAGCAGGGCATCCTGCTGCAGACGCTGGACACCACCTGGAAAGATCACCTCTACGCCATGGATGTGCTGCGCGACACCATCAACTTCCGTGCGTTCAGCCAGCAGGACCCCCGGACCGAGTTCAAGCGCGAAGGGTCCAAGCTCTTCCAGCAGATGCTGGAGTTGGTGCGCGACCGCATCACCGACGACATCTTCAAGGTCCGGCTGAGCCCCGGCCCTATCGCTCCGCCGCCGCAACGGTTACCGCCCCGCCCGCCGGTCGGCGCGCCCGCGGGCGGACCGGGAAGCGGAACGGGCGGCGCGATGCAGTCCATGTTCGGCTCCATCAGTGGCCCTGGGTTCGATGTGATGCCCGGTGGTGGCGGGGGGGGTGGTGGGGCTCCCGCGTGACAGACGCATCCGCCGGGGTCTTGCTGGCGTATAGTCTTGCATACCGATCCGGGCGGTATGCTGTCGCATGATCTCAAACAGGAAGCCGCCCATGCTCCATTTCAAACGTTCTGGACGCGCCGGGTTCACGATCAACGAACTGCTCGTGGTGATTTCGATCATCGCGGTGCTGGTCGCGCTCACCGTCATCGTGGTGGGCAAGGTGGCGGGTGCCGGCAAGCAGCGTCTGACCGAGCAGACGCTCAAGACGCTCGAATCAGCGCTTGAGACCTACGTCTCCGCAACCGGGAACATCCCGCCCGCGACCGTCGAGGACCCGCGTCCGGGCGGCAACCGATACCTCATCCCGGTCGTCGATGGTCGCAACTGCCCGGGCGGCAACCCTGCGGAACCCATCAACGCCATTGGCCTCTTCGTCCTGCAATGCCAGGCGGTGCCGCAGGCGATCGCGGCGATCAAGAACCTCGATTCGAAGCTCGTCCGCGAGTATGACCCCGACCAGACCGACCCTGCCCCCAACTCGCCGAACTACGCCCAGCAGCCCAAGCTGCTCACCGTGTTCGATGGCTGGGGCAACCCGATCCACTACGTGCATCCGACCTTCAAAGGGGTCGTGGTGAAGGACATCACGCTGCAGACGAACCCTTCACCGGTGGATACCGAAGTCGTGATCGGCCTTGCTCCACCCCAGAAGTTCTACGGCCTTCGCACGATCCGGCGGGCCGACGGCTATTACGGCACGGGCAGCCAGGTGGATGCCGACGGCGGCATTCCTCTCACGAACAAACCGTACTTCTACTCGGCCGGTCCTGATGGCGATCCGTCCACCATCGACGACAACGTCTACATCACGCGCCCACGGTTCCCGAAGCGCGACTGAAGCTCACTGGTGACTCTCACTGGCCGCGCGGCATGTGAACTGGCCAATAGTTGCCGGTTTTGGTGCCCTTTTTCATGGCATCAGAGTTGCAATCTCCCTCCCCACGGCATTCGCACGTCGCGAAGTGCTCGCGGCCCCATTCATCCACACTCGTGCCGGGCCACCCTGGGAGATTGCCATGAAGAACCGTTCTATCACCGTCGCCGCCATCGCCCTCTTCGCCGGGAGCGCCATCGCCGCGGTCAGTTTCGATCCGCCCGTGAACTACGCGACGGCCGCAAACCCGGACGGCATCGCACAAGGCGACTTCGACAACGATGGTGACCTCGACCTTGCCATCGCGGCCGACACCCCCGATCGCATCATCATCCTGAAGAACAACGGCAGCGGCGTGTTCGGTTCGCCCGTGAACATTCCCACCGGGTCCGGCACGAGCCCCAACTTCGTTCGCTCCGTCGATATCGATGGCGATGGCGACATCGATCTCGCCGTGACGCTCCACAACACCAGCCAGATCCTTCTGCTCATCAACAACGGCACCGGCACGTTCACATCAGGCGGAACCTTTGCGGTCGGGGCCAATCCGCGCTGGATCGCCGCGACCCGCATCGATGCCAACGGCACCGTGGACCTCGCCGTCGCAAACCGCGACTCGAACACCGTCACGGTTCTGCTGAATAACGGGGCGGGCGGCTTCAACTCTTCGACCGTCAACGTCGGGTCCGATCCCCGTGCGATTACTGCCGCGGACATCACGGGCGATGGCCGGCCGGAGCTCTTCGTCACCAATCACGGCGATCGCAATATCTCCGTGCTCGTGAACAGCGGCACCGGCCAGTTCACCCCGGGCACATCGCTCTCGGTGGGATCCGAACTCCGACCCGTCGGCATCGTCGCGGCCGATCTTGACCGTGACGGCGATGCCGACCTCGCCGTCGCGACCAGCGGCAACGCGTTCAACTTCGCTTCGGTGTTCATCAACAACAACGGCGTCTTTGCCGCGATGGTGAACTACCCGACCATCGGTGTGAACCCGGGCCACATCGGGACCGCCGATCTCGACAAGGATGGCGACCTCGAGCTCATCACGATCAACGAGGATTCGGGCACCATCTCGGCGTTCGCCAACGCCGGGAACGGCACATTCGGCGGCGCGGTTCAGTTCACTGTGGGCACGAATCCCCAGGCGCTGACCTTCGGCGACTTCGACCGGGATGGCATGACCGACATCGCCGTGACCAACAAGGATTCGGGCAACACCAGCGTCCTGATCAACGCGGGCACCGCGCCGACCTGTTACGCAAACTGCGACGGCAGCACGAGCACGCCTCTCCTCAACATCCTCGACTTCCAGTGCTTCATGACCCGCTTCTCCAGCGGTGACCCGTATGCCAACTGCGATGCGTCCACCGCGCCCCCGGCCCTGAACGTCAATGACTTTGCGTGCTTCATCAACCGCTACGCGCAGGGCTGTCTGTAACGGGCGACCGAGAGTGGCGACACGAGGGGCCTACGGGCCCCTCTTTCATGCGCCAAGGGCGGTGCAATCCCTGAGTTTGTCCGAGGGGTGTTTTTGCCTAGACTCTTGTGTTGGAACCACGCAGCACGATTGCCGTACAGAACAATAGCTGAAGGATCAAACTGTTATCGCTCCCGGGCACCCACACAGATGGGCGCGACTGGGGCGGTTTCCGGTGCCCGCGCCTTTTCTGGCGGGCATGATCGGGTAGATTTGAAGGTCGCACCCGGGGGAAGAGAGATGCTCGGAACACGCAAAGATTGGGCTTGGGTGGGAATCATTGCCGGCGCTGCGATCGGGGTGCCGGTGGCGCTTGCGACGCTCCCTACCACGGTGCGAGATTTTTTCTTCGGCGGCACCCAGCCCAACACCCTCGTTGAACCCGTCGCCTCCGCGCTCGACTGCCGTGGCTGCCACAGCGACTTCAACGTGGACACCGAACCTTTCACCGCGTGGTCGGCCTCGATGATGGGCCAGGCCGCGCGCGACCCGGTGTTCCACGCGGCGCTCGCGATCGCGAATCAGGATGCCGCGTTCGCGGGCGATCTGTGCCTCCGTTGCCACACGCCCGGTGGATGGGTGATGGGCCGCAGCGAGCCGCCGGATGGCTCCGCTCTGATTGACACCGACATGGAAGGCGTCACCTGCAACTTCTGTCACCGCATGGTGGACCCGGTCGCGAACCCGGGCAACCCGCTGCCGGATGCAGGGATTCTGGCCGCGCTGCAGACTCCGCCGACGGGCGCGCACTCGGCGAACTTCGTGCTCGATCCATTCGATCGTCGGCGCGGGCCGTTTGATCTCGGTCCCGAGTTCACCTTCCACGAGTGGCTGCAGTCTCCGCTTCACACCCGCTCGCAGATGTGCGCGACGTGTCATGATGTGTCGAACCCCGCGTTCACCAAGCAGCCGGATGGCACCTACGCGCTCAACGCGCTCGACACGCCTCACCCAGATGGCGACAAGACGCACATGTTCCCCATCGAGCGCACGTTCAGCGAATGGTCGCAGAGCCAGTACGCGGCGGGACCCGTGAACGTCAACGGTCGATTCGGCGGCAACCTGCCCGCGGTCAGCACGTGCCAGGATTGCCACATGCCCACGACCACCGGCAAGGGATGTCGTTACGGCGAGGTGCGGCAGTACCTGCCCCGTCACCAGTTCAACGGTGGAAACACGTGGGTGCTTCGCGCAGTACGCAATCTCTATCCCGACAACCAGACGAGCCTGAGCGAAGACTCCGTGGCCGATTCGATCTCACGCGCGATGGACATGCTCGCCCGCGCCTCTGACACGCAGCTCAGCACCCAGACCGTGGGAAGCCAGACCTTCCTGAAAGTCCGCATCATCAACGAGAGCGGCCACAAGCTGCCCACCGGCTACGCCGAGGGCCGGCGCATGTGGATCAACGTCAAGTTCTTCGATGGCAACGGCGAACTGGTGCGCGAAAACGGCGGCTACGACTTCAACGCCGCAACGCTGGACGAAGCCACGACCAAGGTCTATGAAGGCAAGATGGGCGTTGACGCGGCGGTTTCCGCCGCCACCGGTGTCCCGGTCGGGCCCAGCCATCACTTCGCGCTCAACAACAAGTGGTACAAGGACAATCGCATCCCGCCGCGCGGCTTCACCAACGCGGGCTTCGCATCCGTGCAGGCCGCCCCTGTTTCGTACGCATATGCCGACGGCCAGAACTGGGATGACACGCTGTTTGACGTTCCCGCGGGCGCGGCATCCGCTCGCGTGGTCGTTTACTACCAGACCACGACTCGCGAATACATCGAGTTCCTGCGCGACAAGAACACGACGAACAACGCCGGTCAGATCGCATACGACCAGTGGGTGCTGACGGGCAAGAGCGAGCCGGCGGTGCTCGATGATGTATCGATCGCACTCCCGTGCTATGCGAACTGTGACGATTCGCAGGCCGCGCCCGTGCTCAATGCCAACGACTTCGTGTGCTTCCTGAACCGTTACGCGCGCCGTGACCCCTGGGCCAACTGCGACGGCAGCACCCAGGCCCCCGTGTTCAACATCTTCGACTTCCAGTGCTTCCTCGGAAAGTTCGCGAGCGGCTGCCCGTAAGGGATTGGTGGTTCCAAAGGACTGCTGGACAATTCCGGACTTTGGAGTAGTCTGAGGATCTCTTTCAGAGGTCTTCGTATGCGCACCGCGACATCCTCGATCGTTCCGCTTTCGATTCTCGCATCTCTCGCGGGCCACGCCGCGGCACAAGTAACCCTCGAAGGCGGACCCTACGACAAGCCGCCGCGCGTACTCGCTCCTCGGCCGGGCCGCCCCGGGTTTACAGACAACCTCACGAGCCAGGTCAACGTCAACGGCGCAGGCCAGAACATCGTCGGCGATGCCGCCAACGAAGCCTCCATGGCCGTCGACCCGACCGCACCCAACCGCATCGCGATCGGCTGGCGGCAGTTTGACACGATCTCAAACAACTTTCGCCAGGCCGGGCGCGCCTACAGCCGCGATGGCGGCCGAACCTGGATCAACCCCGGACCCCTCACCCCCGGCATTTTCCGTTCCGACCCCGTGCTGAGGAGCGACAAGAACGGGCGGCTCTATTACCTCAGCCTCACCAACACCGGCCCGAATGGGTTTAGCTGCCAGTTGTTCACTTCGCTCGACTTTGGCGCAACGTTCGATGCGGGCGTCGAAGCGCTCGGCGGCGACAAGTCGTGGTTCACGGTCGACCAGACCAACTCCAGCGGCAGTGGATTCCTCTATCAGAACTGGAGCATCGGCGGCGTCGCGAGCCAGGCGTTCAGCCGCTCGACCGACCAGGGCGCAACCTGGCTGCAGCCGACTCCCACCGGCATCCCGGTGTGGGGAACGCTAGATGTCAACTCGCTCGGAGACCTGTTCATCGCGGGCATCGATGTCGCGGGCAGCACCACCACGACGTTCCGGGTCGCCAAGTCGACCGATGCGCGAAACAGCGCCGCGACGCCGACGTTCAGCATCGCGCAGTTCCCGATGGGCGGCAACATCGCTTTCAGCGTGACCGGAAGTCCGAACCCCGGCGGCCTGCTCGGGCAGGCGAGCATCGCGATCGATCGCTCCGGCGGCCCGCGAAACGGCTGGATCTACGTCCTCTGCTCCGTCAATCCGACCGGCACCGACCCGTGCGATGTCATGTTCCAGCGCAGCACCGACGGCGGCGCGACATGGCTCGCGGCACCCATCCGCGTCAACAACGATGCGCAGGGTGCGAACAACTGGAACTGGTTCGGCACCATGTCGGTCGCGCCCGATGGCCGAATCGATGTGATCTGGAACGACACGCGCGAGAGCCTGAACGCGACGCTCAGTCGCACGTATTACGCTTCGTCAATCGATGGCGGGAACACATGGCAGGGCAACACACCCATCACGCCACAGTGGAACAGCACCGTCGGGTTCCCCAGCCAGAACAAGATCGGCGACTACTACGACATGTGGTCCGATCGGGTCGGCGCGTTCCTCGCGATGTCGATGACCTTGAACGGCGAGCAGGATGTCTACTGCATCCGCATCGGCGGGTACGACTGCAACGGCAACGGCATCGACGATGCGGTCGACATCGCCAGCGGCACGAGCCAGGACTGCAACGGCAACGGCATCCCCGATTCGTGCGAACGAGCCGCGGGCATCAGCGTGCCGACGTGCAACGCGTGCTACCCCAACTGCGACGGCTCAACGACCGTGCCCGTCCTCAACGCGCTGGACTTCGGCTGCTTCCTCAATGCCTTCGCCGCGGGCCAGAGCTACGCCAACTGCGATACTTCGACCACGCCGCCCGTGCTCAACGCCCTCGACTTCGGCTGCTTCCTCAACGCATTCGCTGCTGGTTGCTCTTGAAACCCGCCGCGGCCCCGCAAAACCGCGGATTCACCAAAGCCGCCGTGGCCGCGAACCGATGAGCGATGAGCCCTCGCTTCCCATCCCACGCGAGCGGCCTATGATCGGCCCGTTGGAAACCGGGGTGTAGCGCAGCTTGGTAGC